>DASVDH010000027.1:0-47480 GCA_036381195.1 Longimicrobiales bacterium
GCCCGGGCGGTTCGGTCGTCGAGTACACGGGCGGCAGCACCGGCGTCTCGCTCGCGTTCGTGTGCGCCGCCAAACGCATCCCGCTCCACATCGTCACGTCGGACGCGTTCAGCAAGGAGAAGCGCGACCACATGGCGGCGCTGGGCGCGCAGCTCACGCTCATCCCCAGCCCGACCGGGGGCACGACGAAGGAGCTCACGCTCGAGATGATCGAGACGGCGAGGAAACTCGCCGCTGCTCCCGGCAGCTACTGGACCGACCAGTTGAACAACGCGGACGTACTGCCCGCCTACGAGCGCATGGCCGAGGAGATCCTGGAGCAGACCGGCGGACGCGTGGACGCGTTCGTACAGTGCGTCGGCACCGCCGGCTCGCTGCGCGGCATCTCGACCCGCCTGCGCGCGCACGACGCGCGCGTGCGCATCATCGCCGTCGAGCCGGCCGAGTCCGCCGTGCTCTCCGGCGGGCCGAGCGGGTCGCACAGGATCGAGGGCGTCGGCCCCGGCTTCGTGATGCCGCTGTGGCAGGACGGGCTCGCGGACGAGATCCTGACGGTCTCGAGCGAGGAAGCGATGGCGATGGCGAGGCGGCTCGCGCGTGAGGAGGCGATCTTCGCCGGCACCTCGACCGGCGCGAACGTCGCTGCCGCGCTGCGCATCGCCGAGCGGCTGGGGGCCGGGCACACTGTCGTGACCATCGCGGTGGACTCGGGGATGAAGTACCTGAGCACGGCGCTGTATGGCGGGGCGTGACGACGGGGCCGCGCGCGGCCCGCACGGACGCCCGCCTTGCGTGGTCGTCTGGCAACGCACAATGGGGCCGCCGGCATGGTCGCGGAAGCCTACCATGGCCTGCTGTTCCTGGGCTACGTCGTAGTCTGGCTCGTGATCGCCGGCATCGACGTGCTGTGGCTGCGAAAGCAGGAGGTGGCGACCAAGCGCACGTACACCGTGCGGCTCGGCGTGCTCAACGGGGCTGTGATGGCGTTGGTGGTCGTCCTCGCGTCCGGCTGACAGCCGATCACGCCCGTGGCCGTGGTCATACTGAGCCTTGCGGGGTACTTCGCCGCCCGCGCGGTACGGTTCTGGGACCGCTGCGGCAAGCGGTACCAGGTTTCCCCCGGAAGGGGGCGCATTCGTTACTGCGTCCGCTGCGGCGCCGAGCTGGGTGCATCGCGCTGACCGCGGCTGCCGATGACGCCACGCGCGAAGCCGACGACCCTGCCTCCCGCTCAACACGCGCCACTGTTTGCCGCGGGCACGCTCGCGGGCTACGCGGCCGCGCCCGCCCGGAGCTCACGCAACCAGCAACGACATCGCCGATGCAGACCTACATCGCGTTGATCCGCGGCCTGGGCGGCGACTACACGTTCCCGATGAAGGAGCTGGTCGCGCTCCTCGAGGAGCTGGGCCTCGAGGACGTGCAGACGTACATCCAGAGCGGCAACGCCGTGTTCCGCAGCGAGCGGACCGCTGTGCCGCGGCTCGAGCGACGCATCACGGGTGCGATCGAGGAGCGCTACGGCTTCGCGCCGCGCGTGATCATCCTGACGCCGAAGGAGCTGGCGGCGGCGATCGCGGCGAACCCCTTCCCGGAAGCGGAGGCGGCGCCGAAGTCGCTGCACCTGACGTTCCTGGCGGAAGTGCCGGCAAGCCCCGACCTGGACACGCTCGAGCGGTTGCGGAAGCCGAGCGAGCGGTTCGCCTTGAAGGGCAGGGTCTTCTACCTCCACGCGCCCGAGGGGGTCGGCCGCTCGAAGCTCTTCGCGCGCATCGAGAAGTCGCTCGGCGTGCAGGGCACGGCGCGCAACTGGCGCTCCGTCCGCAACATCCTGGCGCTCGCGGAACAGAAGGGCTGAGCCGCTCGTACGGCCCAGCACGCAGCGGACGTGACCGGCCGGCAGCGGGCGTGACCGGCCGGCAGCGGGCGGGTGACCCCGGCGACTGCCAAGGTCGGCGCCGCGCGCGGCGCGTCGCACGCTGCGGCACCGGGCTACCGAGCAACGAGGAGGGTCGGCCGTGGGCAGGTGGTTCGGCGGCGGCGGGCTGCTGTTGCTCGCGCTGTTCATGCTCGTGGGGTTCCTGCGCGCGGACGTGGACGCGTCCGCACCCGCGACGCTGGTCGCGGTGCTGATCGGCGTCGGGCTGCCGGCGTTCGGCGGCGTCGCGCTGATCGCGCGACCCGGCGCGCGCCGCCGGCTCGCGCGGCGCCGCGAGGAGCTCCGCCGCCAGACGCTCGAGGCCGAGGTCCTGCGCCTCGCCGGGCGGCACGGCGGCAGACTGACCGTGGTGGAAGTCGTGACCGAGCTCGCCGTGGACGCCGACGACGCGAAGCAGGTCCTCGACGCGCTCATGGTCGGCGGCCTCGCCGAGATCGAGGTCACGGACTCCGGCATGCTGGTCTACACGTTCCGCGACGTCGCGTCACTGCCGCACAAATCCAGCGCCAGGGGGCTGCTCGAATGACCCGGACCGAGACTCGCCTGCCCTGCCCCGCCTGCCTCGCCGTGAAGATGCAGAAGGTGCGTGTTGGCCAGGGCAGCGAGCTGGTGCTCGACTACTGCGACCGCTGCGGCGGCATCTGGTTCGAGGCCGGCGAGGTGCAACTGCTGCGAGGCCGGCGGCCGGCCGCGCTGTGGGCGCGGCTGCCGCAGCGGGACGATGTGAGCCCCGCGCGCTGCCATTCGTGCCATGCACACATCGATCCCGATGCCGTGCGCTGCCCCGCGTGCGGGCAGAGGGTCCAGCTCCGCTGTCCCCAGTGCGACCAGCCGATGGAGCGCACCCGCCACGCCGATCTCACGCTCGACGTCTGCAAGCGCTGCAAGGGCGTGTGGTTCGACCACCACGAGCTCGCCTCGATCTGGACGCTCGAGCGTGGGCGGGCGATGGGGCGGCGGAAGGAGCCGGCGGTGGCCGCCGGCTCCGACGGCGCTGGCGCGTCCGAGCTCGCCGGTGCGGACGCGCTCGCGGACGCGCTGCTGTTCATGCCGGATGTCGTGTTCTACGGCGCGCACGCGGCCGGGCACGTGGTGGCCGGCACGGCGGAGGCGCTGGCGCACGCGCCGTCAGCGCTGGGGGAGGCGGCCGGCAGTGCGGCCGAAGCGGCCGGCGGCGTGGCCGGCGCGATCGGCGATGCGGCGGCGAGCGTGTTCGAAGCGCTGGTCGAGATCGTGAGCGGCATCTTCTCGTAGCATTCAGCCCTGCCCGGAGGCGCCATGCATCGAGCGGCCTGGCGGGTTGGCGGGCTGACGTTCGGGAGACGCCGCCTGCGGCGTAGCCGCGTTCGCCTCGGCGGGACTGCAACGGGACCATCGCTCCGGTAGCGCGGCTGGCGCCCCCGATGCGCGTCCAGCCCGCCATGCCCGTAGCATTCCCCCGAGCCCCGCCGCGATGAGCGCGGAACTGCGTGCCTCGCCGAAGCGCAGATGGTACAATATTGTACCATCGGCGCGTGGAGCGGGAACGGCACGGCGCGGTGCCGTGCCCGGGCGCCGGTCGGGTGCCGCGGCCGGACGCCAATGCGGCGCCGGTCGGGCGCCGCGCCCGCGCGCCGATGCGGCACCGGCACCCGCCGCGAGGTGGCCCCGGACGCCGCCGTGAGGCACGCGGCCCCGGTGCGGGCCCGGGCTCCGCGCGGGACCGCCGCGGCGCAGGCCGGTGCGCGGGCGCAACGGCACCGGCCGGCGCGCGACCGCCGCGCCACAGGCCAGGCCGCGCCCGCGCGCCGGCGCGCTACCCCGTCACCGCAACCTGCCCGCGATCCTCGACGCGCGGCCCGTCCGGCGAGGGCCGGATGTCGAACTCGAAGATCTCCATCGGCACGTACAGCGTGCAGACCGCGTTCGGGATGTCCACGATGCCGCTGATGCGCCCCTCGACCGGCGCGGTGCCCAGGATGATGTAGGCCTGCTCGTCCGTGTAACCGAACTGTGTCAGGTACTCGATGGCGTTGAGGCACGCGCGCCGGTACGCCACGTGCGCGTCCAGATAGGTCTGCTCGCCATCCTCCCGCACCGAGATCCCCTCGAAGACCAGGTAGCGCGAGTAGCGCGGCTCGACGGGGCCGGGCTCGAAGATCGGGTTCGCGTTGGGGTAGCGGTTCATCCCGTCCTTGATCACGTCCACGTGCACGTCGACGTAGCCGGCCATCTCGATCGCGCCGCAGAACGTGATCTCGCCGTCGCCCTGCGAGAAGTGGATGTCGCCCATCGAGAGGTTGGCTCCGGGGACGAAGACCGGGAAGTAGATGCGGGAGCCGCGCGAGAGGTTTTTGATGTCGCAGTTGCCGCCGTTCTCGCGGCCGGGCACCGTGCGCGCGGCCTCTCGCGCGAGCCGGTCGAACGCCGCGCCCCTCACCTGGCCGAGCAGGGCGGAGGCCGGGTCGGGCGGCAGCGCGAGCGGGGGGACGCGCTCCGGGGCCCGCGAGATCAGCTCGCGCTCGCGGCGGTTCCAGCGATCGAGCAGTTCCTGCGACGGCGCGGTGCCGATCAGCCCGGGGTGCGTGATGCCGGCGAACCGGACGCCCGGCACATGGCGCGAGCGTGCGTAGATGCCCTCGAGGTCCCAGATCGCCTTGCACGCCTCCGGGAAGTAATCCGTCAGGAAGCCACCGCCGTTCTCGCGCGCGAAGATGCCAGTGAAGCCCCACGGCATGCCGCGCAGCGGACCCACATCCAGGATGTCCACGACGAGCAGGTCGCCCGGCTGCACGCCCTCGACGCGGATCGGGCCGCTGAGATAGTGGACCTGGAGCAGGTCGACGTCGCGCACGTCGTTCGCGCTGTCGTCGTTCCCGATCTGTCCGCCGGTCCAGTCCAGGCACTCGACGCGGAAGACCGCGCCCGGCCGCACGGAGGCGACGGGCGGGATGTCCGGGTGCCAGCGGTTGTGCAGCGGCGCCGGCTGGTCGGCAGGCGCGGCGTCCAGGTCGACGGGGAGGAGGGTCTCGGGCATGGCGGCGTCCTCCGGTGCTGTCGCGTGGAGTGGATGGAGGCGGCAGGCCCGAATCGCTCGCGGCCGCGTCGCCCCCCGATCCTTCCCCTGCCGACCCGATGAGAAAAACCAGCGGGGGCGGAACGCCACTGGCATCCGCCCCCGCCGGCTGTATCCCCCCGTTTCACGCACGGCGACCAACCTACGGGCGGCGGGCGCCCGGGTCAACGGTGCCCGCTACCGGTTGCGGCGCACGATCTCCGCGTTGATGGCGGACGCGAAGCCGACCCAGCCGAGGTACGGCGCCATCATCCAGGCCGCGGGCCGGTCGACCCTCGCGCTGGCCGCGGTGTACGCGCCGATCGCGGGGAGCAGCAGTCCGATGTCCGCCAGCGCCGCCGCCGGCCGGCGCGCGCCGAAGAAGAGCGGCGTCCACGCCGCGTTCAGCGCCAGTTGCACCAGCCAGAGCCCGAGCGCGCGGTTTCGTTGCGGCGACGCCGGGCGCTGCGCGACTCGCCACGCGGACGCCGCGATCAGTGCGTACAGCGCCGTCCACACCATCGGAAAGACCGCGCCCGGAGGCGTGAAGCCCGGCTTCTCCAGCCGCCGGTACCAGCGCATGGTCTGCGGCCGCCCGCGGGTGAGCACGTTTCCGATCAGCGCCGTCGCGAGCACCGCCGCCGACACGCCCGCGAGCGCCTTCGCCGCACCGATCCCGCTCGATTCCTGTGCCGTCATCCGCCCCTCCTCCCGACTGGAACTCGAACTTTCCCAACGACATAGCGGGCAAGCCGCGTACCGTGCCGCCGCGGCCGTCGCATCACGGCCGCACGACGCACCGGAATCCGAGGTGGCAGGTGGAGGTGTCCACGGGCTGCGCGATGCGGGCAGCCGGGCGGTAGCGCCGGCAGTAGTTCGGCGCACACAGGTAGGAACCGCCCTTGATCACCTTGCGGGGGATGCGGCTGTCCGGCGTGCGCGGGTCGGAGCTCGCGTCGCGTTCGCCGCCGCGCGGCTTCGTGCTCGCGCAGCAGGAACGGGCGACGTCGCCATACTCTCGGTACCAGTCGCGCGTCCACTCCCAGACGTTGCCGGTCATCTCGTAGAGGCCGTAGCCGTTGGGCGGGAACGAGCCCACGGGCGCGGTCCACTCGAAGCCGTCCAGCACGAGGTTCTGGACCGGGAACTCGCCCTGCCAGGTGTTCGCCATGATGCGCCCGCCCGGAATGAACTCGTTGCCCCAGGCGTAGGTCGCGCCGTCGAGCCCGCCGCGCGCGGCGAACTCCCACTCGGCCTCCGTGGGCAGGTCCTTGCCGGCCCAGCGCGCGTACGCTTCCGCGTCCTCGTAGGCGACGTGCACGACGGGGTGGTCGCCGAGGCCTTCGATGGAGCTGTCCGGGCCGCGCGGGTGCCGCCAGTCCGCGCCGGGGACGTACGCCCACCACTCGTACGGGTTGCGCAGGTCCACGCGCCGCGCGGGCTTGCGGAACACCGCGGAACCGGGCACGAGCAGCTCCGGCTTCGCGCCCGGGTAGTCCGCGGGGTCCGGCGCGCGCTCGGCGACGGTGACGTAGCCGGTCGCGGCGACGAAGCGTGCGAACTCGTCGTTCGTCACGGCGTGCGCGTCCATCCAGAAGCCGTCCACGCTCACGCGGTGGGCCGGCCGCTCCTCGCGGTAGTGTCGGTCGGAGCCCATGAGGAACGTGCCACCCGGGATCCAGACCATTCCCTCGGGCGCCGTCCGCGCGGACTCTCCACGCGACGGTTCGGTGCGGAGCGGGTGATTCATGGATCTCTCTGCAGCGCCTCGGCCACCGCCCATCGGCGCTCGGCGATCCGGGCAGCCGGAGCCCTGATGCCGGCCGAGCATCGCGCGGCATGAGGGCGTGCCGCACGTCGGCCTGCTCGCGGCGGGCCGGCGCCCGTCGGATCGGCCGAGCATCGCGCGGCATGAGGCCGCGCCGCGCGAGCCCGACGTCCGCCGACCTCAGTCCCGGGTCAGGTAGCGCTGCACCTCCTTCTCGTGGTCGACGAAGGGGGCGCCCGTCACGTCAATGACCACACGGTCGATCGTCCCGCCCTCGAACTCGAACGGCGGGCTGTAGTCGGGGGAGACGCTGGACCCGCTGTCCCTTCCGACGCACAGTCCGTCGCCCGCGAGCGAGAAGTGGCCCGGCTGGGTCATGATGTCGGCTTCGCCGACGGGCTGGTCGTCGATGTACAGGGTGAGCTTCCCCTTTGCGCTGTGCGTCTTCTCGTCCTCGCCGGTCCTCTGGAACTCGGCGCTGAGCACGTGCTTGCCCCTGGTCAGACCGTTCGTGGACGAGACCTTCTGGATGCGCTCGCCGAGCCAGTTGTAGACGTAGTGGAGCTGGCCGTCTTTCACGTAGAGACTGTGCCCCCCGCCGAAGCCGCCCTGCGCGAACAGCACGCCCTTCGCGTCGGCAGACTCGAGGACCACGCCCGCGGCGATCGTGTAGGACCGGCCGCGGATGTTGACGGCGACCTCCTCGCCCACCTCCGCCGTGTCGGGGTAGTAGATGTAGCGGTCGCGCGGCTTGCCCGGCTGCGGCCGCGGCGTCCCGAGGATCTCGGCGGCGGTCCGGTCATCGAGCGGCAGACCCTTGTAGAGTTTGGCCTGCTCGAACCACAGCTTCTTCAGCTTCTCCAGCCGTTCGGGTTCATCCCGTGCGCGGTTCTTCAATTGCGAGCGGTCCTCGGCCAGGTGGTACAGCTCCCACTCGTCCTCGTCGAAGTGGCCCCAGCCCGAGAGCGGCGGGTGGAGCGTGCACGCGAGCCACCCATCGTGATAGATGGCGCGCTGCCCGAGCATCGAGTAGAACTGGGTCGTCCGCCCGGGGGCGTTGGCGTCCCTGAACGTGGCCGCGAAGCTCTGGCCCTCGATTGGGCTCTGCGTGTAGCCCTTCAGTACCCTGGGCGCTTGCACGCCGAGCATCTCGTAGATGGTGGGCACGATGTCGACCGCGTGCAGGTACTGGTGGCGCACCTCGCCGCGTGCGGCAATGCCCCTGGGCCACGAGACGATGCACAGGTCGGCGGTACCGCCTTCGTAGCCCGCGAAGCGCTTCCAGTACGGGAACGGCGTGTCGAACGCCCACGCCCACCCGGTGTTGTAGTGGTTGTAGGACTTCGGTCCACCCAGGTCGTCGATGCGCGCGAGGTTCTCCTTGACGTCGTCTGGGACGTTGTTGAAGAACTTGTTCTCGTTGAACGAGCCGTTGGGTCCGCCCTCGCCGCTGGCGCCGTTGTCGGAGACGGCCACGATGATCGTGTTGTCGAGCTGCCCCGACTCCTCGAGGTAGTCGATCAGCCGGCCGATCTCGTGGTCCGTGTAGGAGACGTAGCCGGCGTAGACCTCCGCCATGCGCGCGAACAGCCTGCGCTCGTCAGCGCTGAGCGAGTCCCAGGGCCGCACGACATCCACCTCCGGCCACGGCTGGCCGGCCGGCCCCTCGCGGTCCGGTTCGCCGTGCGGGTTGATGGGCGAGAGCTCGGTGTCGGCCGGCAGCAGACCCAGTTCCTTCTGCCTCTTGAGAATCTCGGGGCGGATCGCCTCGTATCCCATGTCGAAGCGGCCCTTGTACCGGTCCGCCCACTCCTTCCACACGTGGTGCGGCGCGTGGGCGCAGCCCGGGCAGAAGTACATGAACCACGGCTTGTCGGGCGCGACCGATCTCGAGTCACGGATGAAGCTGATCGCCTTGTCGACCAGGTCCTTTGACAGGTGGTAGCCGTCCTCCGGTTTGGCCGGCGGATCGATGCGATGGTTGTCGTAGACGAGGTCGGGATACCACTGGCTCGTCTCGCCGCCCAGGAACCCGTAGAACCGCTCGAACCCGCGGCCCAGCGGCCACCGCGCCTTCCAGGCCGACATGTCGCACTCCTCGCTGGGCGTGAGGTGCCACTTGCCGATGGCGTAGGTGTTCCAACCGCGCTCGTTGAGGACCTCGGCGATGGTGCCGTTCTCGAACGGGATCCGCGCCGAGAAGCCCGGGAACCCCTGCGCCGCCTCGGTGATGCACGCCATGTTGTTGCTCGTGGCGTTGCGCCCGGTGAGCAGGGACGAGCGCGTGGGCGAGCACAGCGCGGTGGTGTGGAAGTTCGAGTAGCGGATCCCGGCATCCGCGATGCGGCGCATCGTCGGTGTCTCGATCGGGCCGCCGTGCACCTCCATCGCGCCGTAGCCGACATCGTCCCAGACGATCATGAGGACGTTGGGCGCGCCCTCGGGCGCCTGCGGCTGGAGGAACGGCCCCCAGTCGGGCTTCGAGTCGCGGACGTCGAGGCTGATCTTGCCCCTGAACTCCCTGGCCATGGCTTCCTCCCGTGCGCGACGTGGCGTCATCAGAGAACCCGCCCCGCGCATCGGTTTCGGAACGTCATCCATCCGTTCCCGTCCCCGCGCGGCGAGCGCGTTGCAGCGCCGCCCGTGCAGCGTCTCGCGATCCGCCGCGCGAACGCCCGGAGATCGACGACGCCCTCGGCCATGGCATGCCGCCCGGCCGGGGGCGTCCCGTGATCCTGGTTTGCCGGAGACTCCTGACGCGAGGCCCGGGGGCGATGCACTGCCCGTGCCATCCTCGACCGCTCGATCGGCCTTCTGCGCCTTTGGGCGTGGGCCACCTGTCGGCACTGGCCGTTGCTGGACGCGTGGATGCGTGCGGGTGCGGCTCGCGATTCACGCAGCAGGGTTCCGGACCACCGCGCTCACTCCGGATGCTCCCGCGCCGAGACCTCGCGTTCGAGCGTGAAGTCCAGAAACGTCCGGATCAGCGCGATGGCCGCCACGCGCCCGATGTCGTCCCAGGTCGGGGCGACGGCTGTCTCGATGATGTCCGCCGCGAGCTGGAACGTCAGGCCGGCCACCAACCAGCGTGCGTATCCGAGCCAGACCTCTCGCTCGACGCGGGTGGACCGCGAGAGCAGCATCGCGCGGATGCCGCGAACGAGGGCCTCGGCCGTACCGATCGCGATGACGACCAGTGCAATCGTGTCGATCAAGGGGACCGCGAAGTCCGTCGCCGTGGCCAGGAACTCTCGCATGTCCGGTCAGCCCCTCCTGTTCAGCGCCGCCGACCCGCGCGGCCACCGCCGGATGGGACGCGCGCGAGGCATGCGTCCCCCGTCAGCCGAACGGACCGATGCTGAAGACCATGCTGATGATCGTCGCGATGCCGAGAACCAGCAGGAGCACGGAAGCGAACAGGGTGAAGGACACAGGGAAGGGCGCTTCGCCGTGAATCAGGTGCTGCTCGATCAGCTGGCTCCGCTCGCCGCGCAGGCGGTACATGAACTGCGCGTGGTAGGCGATCCCGCCGATCAGCACCACGATGCCGAGCGCGACCAGCGCGATGCCGAAGTTGCGCAGCGGCGCCACGTTGGCCAGCACTCCGCGCTCGCGGAGCTTCTCGAAGATCTGGAAGATCGTGAAGCCGAAGCCGATCAGCGACAGCGAGGTGCGGATCACCGACATGAGCGTGCGCTCGGCGCTCATCCGTGTGCGCTGAAACGACAGCTCCGTGCGGCGCATGGACATCTCGGTCCGCTGCTCCGACAGCGCCGTACGGTGCGTCGACAATCGGGTGCGGTGCTGCGAGAGCTGGACGGAGGCCTGGCCGGGTTTCGACTCGTCGACCGCCGGGATCGGCGGGAGCCTCGATTCCTCCAGCCCGCCCCGCGCGTGCGGGCCCGCGGCCGGCGCTCCGTCGGGCATGCGTTCTCGTGCTTCCCTCATCTCAGGCCCTCTCGTGTGTCACGTGCCGGCCTCAGAGCCGGATCATCACGCCGACGACCCACCCGCCCGTGCCCGTGTCGTAGACGAACCCATCGTCGTCATCCTCGAAGTCGACGTCGAGCTGCCGGTAGCCGGCCAGCAGAGTGGTGCCGGACGCGACCTCGTAGCCGGCCAGTCCGATGAGCTGCCAGGTGAACTCGGAGCCGATGCCGAACCCGCCGAGATCGCCGCGTGCGCTGAGCCGCCAGCGCCCTCCCGGCCGCGCCAGCGCGCGCGCCCCGACGATCGGGTCGGCCCACAGCTTGCCCGTCCCCAGCGTCAGCTCCGGGAGTGCCGGGTTCGCGGGGTGGAGGGTGATGGTCGTGCTGAGGTGCCAGAGCCGCAGGCCCGCAAGCGCTTCGAGCGTGAGTGCGCCCGGGCGCGTGAGACGGTAGCGTGGCGAGAGCTCGATGAGCGTCTGGTCGCTCTCCAAATCCGCGCGATCGAAAAGCAGGCCCGCAAAGGCCCGCTGGTCGCCCAGCCGGATCGCGATGACCTCCAGCACGGCTGCCCAGCGCCCCTTGCGCAGCTCGAGCGGCAGGAACAGCGCGCCGTCCAGGTTCTCGACCAGGTCCCGGAACCCGACATCGAGTTCGATCACGTTGCCGGCGACGCCCGCACGGCCCTCGATGCCCGATGCCCAGAGATAGATCGGCCAGAGCACGGTCCAGGCGTCGTCTGCCGCCTTTCCTCCGCCGGCCTGGGCATGCGCTTCGCCGCCCGCCAGCACCAGCCCGAGCGCTGCGGCGGCGATGATCGCGTTGCGTGGCAACGGAGCCCGGCGTCTCGCCGCGGGTCGGCTGCCCGCTGTTCGCATGGCGGTCCTCGTGCTGGCAGGTCGCGCCCTGGCGCGAGATCGTTGCTCAGGCGGCCCGACGCATCCGCCGTGCCCCGGGGCCGATCCAGCGCCGTGCGACCCGGGTCACGACGCCCCGAAGCAGCAGGTACGGAAGCACGGCCAGCACGAGGGCAATGAAGACCGCCTCGAGCGGGCGCAGTCCGCGCAGGACGATGACCTGATAGATGACGTCCAGCGCCAACGCCAGCAGAACGACTTTGCGGATCGATCGCCAGCCGGTACGGAGCAGCTCCTTGCGGTGCCCGCGTGTCGTGAAGAGGGACCAGAAGTACGGCGGGTTGCCGGCCCGAGCGTCCCTGAGCCCGTCGCGCGCGGCGAGGTAGATCGCCATCGCCGGCTGGAGGTAGAACCGGAAGGCCAGGGGGCCGCTGGGGCGCGCGGCGATCTCCTGCCAGGCCCGGCTGAACACGTCCTGTGGCATGCGCCTACCGTCCTCGTTTCGCCCGGCATGGAGCAATCATCGAACGGCCAATGTTCGCCGGGCCGGCGGCCCACCCGCCGCTCGGCCTCCCCCTGCGCCTCGTCCATTGCGAGCGCCGGAGGCGAGCCGAACGCTCGCCCCCGGCATCGGGTCGGGTCGGTCGGAGACGCGGGAGGGCGCCTCGCAACGCACATGCCCCGGTGCACTTGCTCGCGCGGCCGCGCCGCCGCCAGCCGGCAAGCCCGCGCATCCCTGGCCGGATGGCGGGCTCGCGTTCGCCCTCGTCAAAGGCGCGGCCGCTCCACGTCATGGTCGCAGTGAATGGCGGCCGATCGGGCGGGTGCCTCCTGTACGACCCTGCCGCGGTCGGTTCACGCGCGGATGACGCCGGGCGCGCCGCCGGGCCGCGCCCTGCCTGGCGCAGGACTTGCACCCCGCGCCGGTTTCCACCGAGCAGCCCGGCCGGGGGGCGGCGAGTGCGCGCGTCCCTGGCTGTGATGGCGCCCGTCGCGCGCACGCGCGGCGGGCGCTCCTCCATCATCGCCGGAGCGGAGGACTCCCATGGCGCGCCGCACACTGGATCGCATCGCGGATGCCGTCTCGCGCTGGCCCGTCGCCAGACAGCTCGCGCAGCTCGGCATGGACGGCGCCGCGGTGAGCGACCGCACCCGCCGGCTGCACTCCCGCCTGCGCGACGTCAGGACGGTTCCCAGCGTCTGCCCGTACTGCGCCGTCGGCTGCGGCACGCTGATCCATGTGCAGGATGGCCGGATCGTGGACATCGAGGGCAACCCGGAGAGCCCGATCAACGAGGGCACGCTGTGCCCCAAGGGCGCGAGCACGTTCCAGTACACGGTCAACCCGAACCGGCTGACGAAGGTGCTGCACCGGCGGCCGTACGCCGCCGAGTGGGAGGAGATGGACCTGGACGAGGCCATGGAGCGCGTCGCGCAGCTCTTCAAGGAGACGCGGGACCGCACGTGGGTCGAGACGCACCGCGATGGCGAGACCGAGGGGCCGGCGCGCCACACCACGGCGATCGGCTTCCTGGGCGGCGCGGCGCTGGACAACGAGGAGAACTACCTGATCAAGAAATTCTGCGTCGGCACGGGGGTCGTCTTCGTCGAAAACCAGGCCCGCATATGACACTCGTCCACCGTCCCCGGTCTGGGGACGCCGATGGGCCGCGGAGGCGCGACGACGTTCCAGATGGACCTGGCCAACGCGGACTGCATCCTGATCATGGGCTCGAACTTCGCCGAGGCGCACCCGGTGGGGTTCCGCTTCGTGATGCGGGCGCGCGAGCGCGGCGCGACGATCATCCACGTCGATCCCCGCTTCACGCGCACGTCCGCGTGCTCCACGCTGTACGTCCCGCTGCGCGCAGGCTCGGACGTCGCGTTCCTGGGCGGGCTGATCAACCACGTACTGAGCAGCGAGCGCTGGAACACGGACCCGTTCTTCAAGGAGTACGTCACGCACTACACCAACGCGCCGGACATCGTCACGGGGGACTTCGAGGACGTCGCGGAGCTGGGCGGCCGGTTCTCCGGCTGGGATGACGCGAACCGGCGCTACGACCCCGCGAGCTGGCAGTACGAGGGGCAGCGGCGCGTGGTGGTCGGCGGCGAGCAGGAGCAGGACATCGGCGGGCTGAAGACCACGGAGGCGCTGGGCCCGCGTGCCGGCAGGATCACGGACGGCCCGCCGCAGACGGACTTCTCGCTCGAGCACCCGCGCTGCGTGTTCCAGATCCTGAAGCGCCACTTCGCGCCGTACACGCCGGAAATGGTCGAGCGCGTGTGCGGCGTGCCGCGCGAGCGGTTCATGGCCGTCGCGGAGGCGCTGCTCGCGAACTCGGGCCGCGAGCGGACCAGCGCGATTGCGTACGCGGTCGGCTGGACGCAGCACACCAACGGCCCGCAGGTCATCGCGTGCGCGGCCATCCTGCAACTGCTGCTGGGCAACATCGGCCGGCCGGGCGGCGGCATCCAGGCGCTGCGCGGCCACGCCACGATCCAGGGCTCCACGGACATCCCCACCCTCTACGACCTGCTCCCCGGCTACCTGCACATGCCGACGTTCCTGCCGATGGACGCCACGCTCGACCTCTACATCGAGAACGAAGGGGGCGAGGGCGGCCTGTGGGCGAACACGCGGACGTACCTCGTGTCACTGCTCAAGGCGTACTTCGGCGAGCAGGCGACGCCGGAGAACGAGTTCGGCTACCAGCTCCTGCCGCGCATCACGGGCGACCACTCGCACCTGCCGATGTTCGTCGAGATGCACCAGGGCCGCGTCGAGGGGCTGTTCCTCATGGGCCAGAACCCCGCGGTCGGCGGGCAGAACGCGGGGTTCCAGCGCGAGGCGCTGGCGAAGCTGAAGTGGCTCGTCGTGCGGGACATGTTCCCCATCGAGAGCGCGACGTTCTGGAAGGACTCGCCGGAGGTGAAGAGCGGCAAGCTCAGGACGGAGGAGATCGGCACCGAGGTCTTCCTGTTCCCCGCCGCGACCGTGCCGGAGAAGGACGGCTCGTTCACGAACACGCAGCGGCTGGTGCAGTGGCACGACCGCGCCGTGGAGCCGCCGGGCGACGCGCGCTCCGACGCGTGGTTCATGGTGCACCTGGGCCGGCGCATCAAGGAGCTGTACGCGGACTCGCAGGAGCAGCGGGACCGGCCGATCCAGGCGCTGACGTGGGACTACCCGACGACCGGCCCGAAGGGCGAGCCCGATGTCGAGACCGTGCTGCGCGAGGTCAGCGGCTACCACTGGGCACCCACGTGGGAGGAGCGCAGGCAGGTCGAGAGCTACCGCGAGCTGAAGGACGACGGCTCGACCGCGTGCGGCTGCTGGATCTACTGCGGCGTGCACCCGGGCCACAACCTGGCGCGGCGGCGCGAGAAGGGCGACGGCTGGATCGCACGCACATGGGGGTGGTCCTGGCCCAACGACGTCCGCATGCTCTACAACCGCTGCTCCGCGGACCCGCAGGGTAGGCCGTGGTCCGAACGCAAGAAGTACATCTGGTGGGATGACGGCCAGCGGCGCTGGACCGGGCTCGGCGACCAGCCCGACTTCGACCCGGAGAAGCGGCCGGACGACCCGGGCGACCCGGAGGCCGCGGGGCTCGAGCGCCACGCCGGCGACTCGCCCTTCGTGCTCAAGCCATGGGGCAAGGCGTGGGTCTTCTTCCCGTTCGGCATGAAGGACGGGCCGCTGCCCACGCACTACGAGCCGTGGGAGACGCCCGTGCACAACCTGCTCCACCCGGAGCAGGACCGCAGCCCGGTCGTGAAGCGCTGGGACGTCGAGGGCAACCCGTACCACGGCGTGGCGGCCCCGGACTACCCGTACGTGCTGACCACGTACCGGCTGACCGAGCACCACACGGCCGGCGGCATGACGCGCTGGCACGCGTGGCTGAGCGAGCTGCAGCCCGCCGCGTTCGTCGAGCTGCCGCCCGAGCTCGCCGAGGAGAAGGGCATCCGACCGGGCGACTGGGTGACCGTGGTCACCGCACGAGGCGAGGCGGAGGCGCGGGCGCTGGTGACGTGGCGGCTGAAGCCGCTCGAGGTTGCCGGCCGCAGGATCTACCAGATCGGGTTCCCGTGGCACTTCGGCTACGCGGGCACGGTGCGCGGCGACGCCTCGAACGACCTGGTCCCGCTGGTCGCAGACCCCAACGTCTCGATCCATGAGGGCAAGGTGCTGACGTGTGACATCCGGCGCGGGCGGGCAGCGGTGCACGCGCGCGCCGGTGATGGCCCGCGGGGTGTGGGCGACGACGTCGCGAGCAGCTTGCGCGGCGAAGCGATCGATGCCGGCGCTGCCCGCCAGCCCGACGGAGGCGCGCCATGACCTCGCCCGCGGACGACTACATCGCGCGCCTCCGCGAGCAGCCGGGCATCACGCCGACGCGGGCGGCGGGCGAGCCCGGCGCCGTGACCACGCCGTACGAGCGGCCGGCGCGCAAGCCGTGGATCGGCGCGATGGAGCCGGAGGCCGGGACGTCGCCCCCATGGGATGGCGGCCCGAGGCCGCAGGTGCAGGAGGCGCAGCGGACGGCGGGGATGATGATCACGCCCGGCCGCGCGTACGGCTTCTTCACGGACACCACCCTCTGCATCGGCTGCAAGGCGTGCGAGGTTGCGTGCAAGCAGTGGAACAACCTGCCTGCGGAGGGCTTCCACTTCACCGCCGTCTCGTACGACAACACGCGCGACCTCTCGGCCACGACGTGGCGGCACGTGCACTTCGTCGAGCAGTTCGACGAGTCGCGCTTCGATGCGCTGGGCCCGCAGCAGACGGCGCGGCGCGAGGAGCCGCGCGCACTGCACCGGTTCGGCGCGCAGGAGCTGCGGTTGAACCTGCCCGCCGAGTTCGAGCCGTGGGGCAACCTGACCACGAGCGAGCAGTGGGCGAAGCCCGGGCAGCGCTGGCTGTTCATGTCGGACGTGTGCAAGCACTGCGTGAACGCGCCGTGCCTGGAGGCGTGCCCGACCGGCTCGATCATCCGCACCGAGTTCGACACCGTGCTGGTGCAGCAGGACGTGTGCAACGGCTGCGGCTACTGCCAGGCCGCGTGCCCGTTCGGCGTCATCGAGGTCGACAAGCAGGGCACGGGAAAGGCGCACAAGTGCACGCTGTGCTACGACCGGCTGAAGGACGGGCTCGAGCCGGCGTGCGCGAAGACCTGCCCGACGGACTCGATCCAGTTCGGCCCGGTGGACGAGCTGATCGAGCGGGCGAGCGTGCGCGTCGCGGAGCTGCGGGCGCGCGGCGTCCCCGCGTACCTCTACGGCTCGGGCGGCATCCTCGAGGACGACTGCGACACGTCGGCCCTCGGCGGGCTGAACGCGTTCTTCCTGCTGATCGACCGGCCCGAGGTCTACAACCTGCCGGCGGTCGCGAAGCGGCCGTCGACCAACGCGGCGGCGGGTCTCCTCACCGTCGCGCTCGCGGGCGCGGCGCTCGCGGCGGCCACGATGCTGGCATTTCGATCCGGGCGGTGAGTCGCGGCAGGAAGGGGGTCGCAGCAGAGCGGGCCGGCGGCGCGGCGCGGATGCGCTGCGTGCGGCTCGCGTTCCGCATCGGGAGGTGAATCGATGAGCGTGCCGCAGACGGAGACGCCTTACGGGCAGGCGCGCATCGGGCTGGTCGAGCCGGCGCCCGGGCAGGTGGACGCGCAGGTGCTGGACGTGCGGCGTGAGGGCCAGCTCGCGGGCCGCGAGGCGGAGAGCTACCAGGGCGTGCCGCCGGTCAAGAAGGCGCCGTGGGAGTGGTACTACATCCCGGTCTACTTCTGGGTCGGCGGCATCGCGGCCGGGAGCTGGCTGGCCGCAGCGGCGGAGGATGTGGCGGGCACGAACGACCGCGGCGTCGTGCGCGCGGGCAGGTACATCGCGGCGGGCGGCACGCTGGCAGGGATGGGGCTGCTGATCGCGGACCTGGGCCGGCCGGAGCGGTTCCTCAACATGCTACGCATCGTACGCGCGCGTTCGCCGATGAGCCTCGGCGCGTGGGGGCTCAGCGCATTCGGCACGCTGACCGGCGCTGCCACGGCGCTCCAGTTCGCGGAGGACGTGCTGGACGAACGCTCGCGGCTCGGTCGGCTGTCCAGCGGTTGGCTCGGCCGCGCCGTGCACCTCGCCGGCCTGCCGCTCGCGCTGTTCGCCGGCGGCTACACCGGCGTGCTGCTGGCCGCGACCGCGACGCCGACGTGGGCGCAGCGCAGGTCGCTGCTCGGCCCGCTGTTCCTGACGTCCGGCGCGGCGAGCGGGCTGGCCGCGGTCTCGTTCGCCGTGAACGCGGCGGACTCGGCGTCGCCGGCGGCGCGGCGGCGGCTCTCGCGCGCCGCGGCGCTCGCGCTCGGCGCGGAGCTGATGCTCGAGTCCGCGGACCGGGAGGAGGCGAGCAAGCCGCCGTCGTCGCGCCGCGAATCCAACGTGGTGAAGACGACGCGCGCGCTGATGCTCGGCGCGGGCATGATCGCGCCGCTCGCGCTCGAGCTCGTGCGCGGCTTCGCGCCGGTGGGGAAGCAGCGGCGACGTCGCGAACGGGAGCGCTGGGAGCAGCGCCGCGCGCGCGGGCGCCGGCGGCGCTCGCGGCAGGGGCTGCTCGCCGCCGGGCTGACGCTGGCGGGCGGGCTCGCGCTGCGGCTGCTGACCGCGCACGAGGGACAGGTGTCCGCGGACACGCCGGAGGACACGTGGGCGTTTGCCTCGCCACCCCGGCCTCAGCCCGTGCCCCGGGCCGGGGCGGGGGCGCCATCCCACCCTGCCGCCGCCGCCCGGGCGAGGGCGGGGGAAGGGACTGGGCCCCAGGCCGGAGCGGGGGCGCTGCGTCCCCTCGATCAGTCGCCCGGCGGGGGGAGAGGAGAAGGCTCCGAGACTGCGGGCGAGGGCGGTCTCGGCGGCGAGGGCGAAGCACCGTGGGAGCGGCGTGCGGCGGATTGATGGCGCGTGGAGGCTTGACGACGTGCGGCGGACGTACAACGAGCGCCGGCTGCCCGAGGTCTACGGGCGGATCACGATCGTGCAGGATGACCGGATCCGGGTCGAGGACGACGGCGGCGGGCGCGGCTACCTGTTCGTGGTGCGCAAGCGTGCGGCGTCGCTGGACGAGCTGGAGCAGTGGCGCGACGGGCGCGTGCGGGTGCGCGTGCGCTACGTCGGCGAGCCGGACGCGGGCGCGATCGCGGAGGAGGTGCAGGCGCTGGAGTAGCGCCCGCCGCGCCGTCTGCGCGCCGCCTCCCGCTCGCCGCTGCGTTGCGTTACCGAGATCAACCTACCTACCCCACGCACCACGCCACTGCCGCGCCGACCGCCGTCGCGGCGAGGTTCACGGCATCGTTATTGATCCACGCGAGCCCGCGCGTGCGCGTGGTGCGCGTGCCGCAGCGGTGCACGCGCCGTTCCGTCGGCGCATCGCAGCGCGGGCAGCGGTAGGCCGCCTGCACGGTCGCGCCGAGCAGGCTGTCGAAGAGCGCGGCGAGGAGTGCGGCGGCCGGCACCGCAAACGCGATGCGCGCGGCCGTGCCCGCCCCGGTGCGTTGCGCCGGTGACGCGGCCCCCATGACGTCGCCCACCGATTGCGGCGAAGCGGCCCAGCCGAGGAGCACGAGCGCCGCGGCCAGCGTGCCGATGAATACGCCGCCCGCGAGCGCCGCCGCCGTGCCGAGCGGCGTCACGCCGCCCGACGTGCCGGCCGGAACCCTGCGGCCCGTCGTGATGAGCCGCGGCGCCGAGCGGCTGAGCAGCCCGACCTCCGTCGCCCAGGTGTCCGCGGTGGCTGCGGCGATCGCGCCGGCGAACGCGGGGAACAGCGCGAGGTCCGGTCGCAGCGCGGAGAGCGCGGCGAGCAGCGTCGCGATGCCGCCGTTCGCGAGCACCTGCACCGCGTCGCGACGCCCGCCCTTCACCACCTCCTCGCCTGCCGCGGCCTTGGCCGCCGCGCGCCAGCGCGTGAGCGCGCTGGACGAGACGAAGAACGCGAGCAGCAGGATCGCCCACGCCGCGCCGCCCATGCCGAGCACGATCGTGCCGACGACGACCGCGGCGAGCGCGCCGTCGGCCGAGAGCGCGCGGGCGCGGAACGCGGCGGCGGAAATGGCGGCGGCGAGGATGAGGGCGAGGATCATGGATTCGTGCGCTGCCCCGGCGGCTCGAGCCGGCCGAGCGTGCGCAGGTTGCGGGCCACGCGGCCCAGCAGCAGCACCAGCATCGCGAGCGCTGCGGCCGTGCCCGCGATGTCGAACCCGGTCACCGGGATGCCGCCGACCTCGAAGAGTACGGGCCGCCACAGCAGCGCGACGGTGTTCAGCAGGATCAGGAGCACGCGGACCTCGGTCGGCCCGAGCTTGCCGTAGCTGAAGCTGAACTCGCCGAACACGTACGTCTCGAGGTATACGTTGATGGACATCATCAGGTACACGACGACGACGGCAAGCGCGACCGCGGTGAGCATGAAGTCGGAGAGCCCGAGGCCGAGGCCGATGATGCTGGTCGAGTACGCGTCCGTGATGTGGTCGAGGTAGTAGCCGTAGCGCGGCCGCTTGGTGCGGCGCACGCGCGCGAGCGTGCCGTCCAGACTGTCGCCGAACCACTGCACGACGAGCAGCGCGCTGGCCGCCCACAGCCAGGCCTCGTCGCGGCGCGAGAGGAGGTACGCCGCCGCGATGAGCGTGGACGCGAGCAGCCCGAGCGCGGTGAGGTGATCCGGCATCACGCGTGCGGGCAATGCCCTCGCGATCCGCGGCAGCACCCGCCGCTCGAACGGGGCGAGCAGGAACTGCGACGTGCGCTCGTGCTTCGGCGCGCCGCTCGCGTCGGTCCGCCCGGGCCCCGGGCCTGCTGGTGGAGTCATGGGCGCCTCAACCCGCGGCGATGGCCGCATCGGACGGCGGTGCGTCCGGCTGCGTGGCGGCCCCGTGCGCGATGTAGAACCGCTCCGTGTACTCGGCGATCATCCGGTGCGTGTTGAAGTAGGGCAGGAGTTGGCGGATGGACGCGCGCACGCGCTCGCACCACTCGAGCGGCGGCGCGTCGCCGACGCGGCGGTAGAACAGTGGGATGACCTCGGACTCCAGGATGCGGTACAGCTCGCCGGCGTCGCGGCGATCCTGCTCCCAGTCGTCGCCGGCGGGCTCCGTCTCGATGCACCAGCCGATGGGGTGAGGCAGCGCGTTGTGCTCGGCCCATGCCTCGGCCCACCAGCCGTCCGCGATGCTGAGGTTGAGCGCGCCGTTGGCCGCGGCCTTCATCCCGCTGGTGCCGCTGGCCTCGCGGGGCCGGCGCGGCACGTTCAGCCACACGTCCGCGCCGGCGACGAGCTCGTGCGCGAGCGCGAGGTCGTAGTCCTCGAGGAAGACGAAGCGCTCGCGCATCTCGGGCCGCGCCGCGAACTGGACGATGCAGTGCAGCAGTTCGCGGCCCGAATGGTCGTGCGGGTGCGCTTTGCCCGCGAAGACGAACTGCACGCTGCCCTCCGCGATCATGCGCTCGAGTCGCGCCTCGTCGGTGAGCAGCAGCGTCGCGCGTTTGTACGTGACGAAGCGGCGCGCGAAGCCGATCGTCAGCACGTCCGGGTCCAGTGCCCGCGCCGTCCAGCTCGCATCCTCGCCCCTGCGCGCGCACTGCACGGCGAGTCGCTCGCGGACGCGGCCGACGAGTGCGGCGCGCTGCTCGCGGCGTGCGGCCCACAGCGCGTCGGCGGGCAGGTGCAGCGCGGCGTGCCAGTGGAAGTCGTCCGCCTGATCGCGCCAGCCGGGCCCGAGGTGCGCGTCGTAGAGCCGGGCCATGGGTGGCGCGACCCACGTGGCGATGTGGATGCCGTTGGTGATGTGGGTGATGGGCACCTCTTCTTCCTGCAGCTCCGGCCATGCGCCGCGTAACATGCGGCGCGAGACCGCGGCGTGCAACCGGCTCACGCCGTTGCTGTGGCCGGCGAGCCGCAGCGCGAGCAGCGTCATGTTGAACGGCTCGTACGGGTTCGCAGGGTCCCAGCGGCCGAGCGCGAGGAAGCGGTCCCACGGCTCCCGCATCTCCCAGACGTAGCCGCCCAGGTAGCGCTCCATCAGGTCGGGCGGAAAGGTATCGTGGCCGGCGGGCACGGACGTGTGCGTGGTGAAGACCACGCCATCGCGCAGGCGCTCGGCGGCCTCGCGGAACAGGCCGTGCCGCGAGCCGATGGCCTGGCGCACGCGCTCGACCGCGGCGAACGCGGCGTGCCCCTCGTTGAGGTGCAGCACCGTGGGCGCGCGGCCGAGCGCGGCGAGCCCGCGCATGCCGCAGATCCCGAGCACGATCTCCTGGCGCAGCCGGTGCTCGCCGTCGCCGCCGTACAGCCGGTCCGTGATGCCGCGGTCCTCGGGGCGGTTGCGCGGGATGTCCGTGTCCAGCAAGTAGAGCGGGACGCCGCCCACGTCGGCGCGCCAGACCTGCGCGTAGACGCGGTGGTCGAGGAACGGGGAGTAAACGACGAGGGGCTCGCCGTCCGCCCGGCGCTCGAGCGTCAGCGGGAGCGAGTCCGGATCCACGCGCGGGTACTGCTCGGCCTGCCAGCCCGCGCTGTCCATCCGCTGCGTGAAGTAGCCCTCGCGGTAGAGCAGCCCGACGCCCACGACCGGCAGGCCCAGGTCGCTCGCCGCCCGGAGGTAATCGCTGGCGAGCACGCCCAGCCCGCCCGCGTAGATGGGCAGCGCCTCCGTCACGCCGAACTCGGCGCAGAAGTACGCGACGCGCAGCCCGTGCGCGGCAGCGTGCCGCCGGTGAAACCATGTGTCCCCCGCATCTTGGGCGTGCCGCGGCGCGGTGCGGTCGGGGGGCGAGGTGCCGCCGGCGGGCGAGATGCTGCCGGCCGCCGGAATCGCGGCGCCTGGAGTGGTCGGCGCGTCGCCGCCGCTCGTGGGCGCATCGCCGGCGCTCGCGGGCGCGTCGCCGGCGCTCGCGGACGGGTCGCCGGCGCTCGCGGGCGCGTCGCCGGCGCTCGCGGGCGCATCCCTGCGGGCGCCCCAATCCCACCCCGGGTTCCGCCGCGGGTCGGGCGGTTGTGGGGACGGGGTGGCTGCGGAGTGGGTGGCGCGGCGGTTCTCGGTCCCATCCGCGTGCGGGTTGGGGGACATCGGCATCCTCGGAGGGAGTACTTCTCGCGGGCCGGTTCGCTCACCGCGGCCCGGCCGGCGCCTCTGCTTCGCCACGCCTCGCCTTCCCCTTCGCCGGCCGCCCGCGCCGGGAGTCTCGTTCGCGCGGCGTCGGGCCGGCGCCGCCGCGCTGAATCTCGCACGCCGGCCCGCTGTCGGCAAACCACTGTGCCGGGCGCACCGCGCGACGCGCGCGCGCATCGCGGCGGCAATCGCAGAGCCGGGCGGGCGCCCGCGCGGCACACGGGCCGCGGCGCCCGGCGTGGTGGGCCGGTCAGAATTGCATGCTCGGGGGCACTCGCGTAGGTCGGAGTCGTGTCTTGCGCGGCCGCCGCGGCGGCTGCGTTGAGCGCGCCCGTGGGCGCCGGCATCCGCCTCGTGCGGCGCCTGGCCAGCCGGCGGCGCCCGGCTCGATGCGGCCGCGGATCGATGCGGGGCTGGTTCCGACCGGTTCAGGTCGGTTCCGACCGGTCCACGGCGGTTTGGGCCGGGTTTTTCCGCCCCGAACCGCCCGGCTCCCTCGTGGTCCGGGCACCTCGGGCTCTGTACGCAGGAAGTGTTGGTACGTGATGCTGCAGCGGTCGCAGGCCGAATCGCAGTGGGGCTCAATGGTTTTCCGGACCTGCATGCGCGCTGGCGCCGCCCTCGCCTCCGCGGCGGTCCCCTGGAGGGTTCCGCGCGGTTCCTGCAGAACGACCCGCCGGCGGCGGTCGCTGACCAACACTTCTCACGGACAGAGCCCAAGGTAGGTGCGGAGCGGAATGCGGTGGTCGGTCGGTTGGCGCGGGCCGCCGCGAAAACACAGGGCGCGGTGCCATTTTTTCGCGAGGCGCGGGCACCCCGGGCCGCCGCGCGCGTCCCGAATCGTGGGTGCTGCCGGCGCATCTCGGCATGCCAATCCGGGCACGACAGGCGCCCTCCGTCCACCCCGGCGGCGCGCGCTGGACCTCGGCGACGGCGACGAGCGCGCGTTCGAGCGGCTCGCCACCCCGCTGGACGGGATCAGCGACGGTGCCCGCGCGCTGCGCGCGCGGCGTGTGCGCGCGGCGGCACCACGTCTACGCGCCGGCTCGCCGCCTTGTCCCGGGTGCGCCCGCGCCGCAATATCCGTCGGCGCGTGGGGCCCTCTGCGGGGGTGGTGGTGCAACGGGCAACGATCCCCCAGGTGGAGAGATGGTCCGATGAGCGACAGGCTGAGCCGCCGGGAGTTCCTGGTCACGAGCGCGCTGACGGGCGCAGCGGCATCCGTGGGGCTTTCGGGAGCGCACCCGCTCTTTGCGGCGGGCCGGGCGCCGGCCGTGCACGTGCGCGCGGCGCGGCCGGTCGTCGTTTCGTCCGCGAACGGGCACCGCTACCGCAACGGCGGCACGGAGACGGCGGTCGAGCGGGCGTTCCGCATGATCACGGAAGGTGCGGACGTGCTGGATGCCGTGATCGCGGGCGTGAACATCGTCGAGCTCGACCCCGAGGACACGAGCGTGGGGTACGGCGGGCTGCCGAACGCGGATGGCGTGGTGCAGCTCGACTCGTGCTGCATGCACGGCCCGCGGAAGCGCGCGGGCGGCGTGGCCGCGCTCGAGGGCGTGCGCACGCCGTCGCTCGTGGCGCAGAAGGTGATGGACATCACGGACCATCACCTGCTCGTGGGTCGCGGGGCGCGGGACTTCGCGCGCATGATGGGCTTCACCATCGAGGACGACCTGAACACGCCGCGCTCGCGCGAGCTGTGGCTCGAGTGGAAGCGCCGCACGGATCCCGGGCACTACCCGCCCCCTGCCCGGCCGCCGGCCGGCGGGGCAGGGCGGGACGTCCGCGCCATTCGAGAGTACGCCGAGCGGCTGGACGCGGGCTGGCGCGCGGCGCTGGCGATGGCCGCGGAAGGGCTCATCGATCCGGAGCACCTGTACGGCACGATCAACTGCAACGGCGTGAACGCGGCCGGGCACGTGTGCGGCGTGACCACCACGAGCGGGCTGGCCTGGAAGATTCCCGGGCGCGTGGGCGACTCGCCGATCCTCGGGGCCGGGCTGTACGTCGATGGCGACGTCGGCGCCGCCGGCTCCACGGGCCGCGGTGAGGCGAACCTGTTCGGGCTGTGCTCGTTCCTGATCGTCGAGGAGATGCGGCGGGGCCGGAGCCCGAAGGATGCCGGGATCGAGGCGTGCCGGCGCATCCAGAGGAACACGGTGGAGCCGCGGCTCCTCGACGAGCGCGGCCTGCCGAACTTCAACGTCAACTTCTACATCGTGAACACGCGCGGCGAGTTCGCCGGCGTCTCGCTCTACCCGTCGCGTTACGCCGTCTGTACGGAGAACGGGCCCCAGATCCTGGAGACGGAGGCGCTGCTGGAGCGGCGATCGACGGGCTGAGCACCTGGACTGGCCGGTCGCAGGTGCGCCGGCGTGTCGAGTAGGGGTCCTGCCGGAGCGGCGATCGACGGGCTGAAGCCAGGACCGGCAGGCGCCGAGCTGCGGCGCGGCGCCGACCTGCTGCGCGGCGCCGACCCGCCGGCGCTATGCGCCGCGGCGCGGGAGCCCCAGCCGCTCCGCCTCCTCGACCTTCACCGGGAAGCCCCCGAGACTGGGCGGGATGCGCCGTCGGATCTCAGGCGTCTCGCGGTGCACGAACACGACGATGCAGGGCTCGCGCTCCCACGTGCCGATGGCGGCCCCCAGCACACCGGGCACCGCCACCAGGGCGTCCTTGTGCTGCGCCAGCACCTGCGTGATGGTCCTGCGTTCTGTCGGCATCCGGGCGCGCTGTCGTGGAACGGGGCCGTGGCCGCGCGGGCGGGGGAGAGAGGCGCTGGCGCGCCGGGGAGGTGCCTGGGAAGATAGGGCGGCGAGGCGCCAGCGCCAGCCCCATCGCCAGGCTCCGGCCCGGTCCGTGCCCCTCCCCCGCGTGGCGGTGTCGTCGGGTCCCGTGTCTTTCCGGCGCGCCAGCCACCAGACTGTCTCGCCCGCGGGCTCCGTGACCTGACCGGGACGGGGGGCACGGCGTGTTTCCGGCGCCTCGACCGCCAGGGCTTGTGGACCGGCCGGGCACGCCGTTATCTTCTTGTAGTCTTCCCGTGGTTCCTTCCCGAACCTCTCTCCCGAAACGGTACCGAACCGCCAGGACCGCGGCCTCTGGCAGCACGCGTCTGCGGCTGGCGGGACAGCGCAGCCGGTGGGCGCGCCCGGGGGCGCGCAGCGAGGAATCAGCCGGCAAGGCGGTCGAGTGGGCGCTCTCGTCGACGTGAACGCGGCGTTCTCGTAGAGACGAGCGCGGCGCTCCCGCTGGAGGTGGGCGCGCCGGAAAATGCGCAACGAGGATTCAGCCCGGTCTCCCCGGAAAACCGCCCTGTCGCGGCACGCATGCGCGCGGCCGGGCGGGACCCTGGACCCCAACAAGAGGTTGACCATGCGACGCATGCACATCCGTACGTTCACGCTGATCCTTGGCGGCCTGCTGGCCGTGCCGGCGGCGGCTGCCGCACAGGCCTGCGTCGGCTCGCCGGCCGCCTCGGGCGGGACGGCCCTTTCGGGGAGCATCGGCTTCCCCGAGGGCGCCAAGAGCTACGGCGCGGGGCTCCGCTACAACGCGATGGGCCCCCTTTCGGTCGGCGCCGGCTACACGCTGACCTCGCCGGACGCGGGGGACGTCAACATGCACTCGTTCGCCGCTGACGCCGCGTACGAGCTGCCGCTGACGGGCGTGTCGGTCTGCCCCGTTGCGGGCGCCGGCTACAGCCGGATGTCCGAGTCGGGCACGACGCTCTCCACGCTGACCGTGCCCGTGGGTGCGGGCATCGGGTACAGCTTCCAGGCGAGCCCGACCATCACGGTGATCCCGCACGCCATTCCGCAGCTCCTGTGGATGCGGATGACGGTCGACTCGGATCTCCTCCCTGATGCCGTGAGCGAGAGTGAGACCGAGTTCGGTGCGCTGCTCGGCGTCACGTTCCAGATGCAGCGCTTCTTCCTGAACGGCGGCGTCACGAAGACGACCGTGGAGGACTCGAAGGCCGTCTTCTCGCTCGGAGCGGGCGTCGTCTTCTGATCCGCCTCGGAAGAGGCGTCTTCCCATCCGCGGCTCGGATCGGAGGAGCGACGTGATCAGCCGGGCCGGCTCCGCGTGTGCGGGGCCGGCCCGCGCGCGTTCAGGCCCGCGATGGTGCCCCCATCACCCGGCCGCGGCTTGCGACCAGATCGGGCTCTCGCGCAGATGTTGCTCGAGCCTGCGCAGTCCGGGGTGCAGCTCGCGCAGCGCCGCGATATCCGCCTCGTAGCCGGCGTCCTCGAACCAGCGCCACATCTTGGCCGCCTCCTCGCCGGCCCGGCGGGCGAACTCGTCCCACGGGACCTGGGCGTAGCGGACCTCGCGGCCCAGGACGCGGCCGAACGTCTCCGCTGTCTGCTCCATCGTAGGCTCGTCCCCGGCGATGTCGAGCTCGCGGCCGAGCCACCGGCCGGGCTCGGCGAACGCGAGCGCGGCGAAGGCGCCGATGTCATCCACCGCGATCTGCTGGAGCCGGCGGCCGGGCGAGAGCGGCGTGCTCAGCGTTCCGCCGCGGATCCCGTCACGCATCCTCGCCCAGTTCTCCATGAGGAAGACCGGCCGGAGGATGGTGTAAGGCAGGCCCAGCTCGCGGATCCGCTGCTCGATCCGCCACTTGCTCTCGAAGTGCGCTAGCCCGGTGCCGCGATGCGCGCTGCCGACCGAGCTGTAGACGAAGTGCTGGACGCCCGCATCGCGCGCCGCCTCCGCGATGGCAATGCCCTGTCGGATCTCGCGATCATAGCCGGCCTCCCAGAAGTTCTGCACCGAGAACACGCCGGATGCGCCCTCGAGGGCGGGGCGCAGCGTCTCGGGCCGGTCCAGGTCGCCGTGAACGATCTCTGCGCCTGCATCCGCGAGCGCGCGCGCCGCTGGCTTGCTCAGGTCGCGCGTCAGCGCACGCACGTGGAACCCGCCCCGCCGCAGCAGGTGGCGCGCGACCGCGCCGCCCTGCCTGCCCGTCGCGCCGACCACGAGAACGACACGCTCATCCGATCCCATCGTCGTCATGCCTTCCTCCGATTCGCGGTGCGATCGCCTGCTCCCGGTGGAGGCGAACCCTCGCCAGCGCGCGGCGGTTCCCCACAGCCCGCGCGCACGTCCGCCGATCCGGTGCGCGCTGACCGATATCGCCGCTCGGCCGGCGCGCAGCGTTTCCCTGCGGCCGGCGCGCGGCGTTCCCTGCGCCCTGCGCGCACGTCCGGGGCGCTGGCGCAGACTGGCCCGGCCGCCGGCGCGCCGGCGGCGGTGCTGGCGCGGACCATGAAGGCGGAGGGGCGGCAGGCGGCGTTCGCGGCCGCGGGCGCGCCGGGCAGCCGGGCAGGAGTCAGCAAATGGCGGGGAGGACGATCTGGCGGCTGGTCGCGCTCGCCGCGCTCGTTGCCGCGGTCACGGGGTGCGCCGCCCTCGCCGTGGGCGGCGCCGGCGCGGCGGCGGGCGTCTACCTCGAATCGCGCGGCGCGTCCAGCGTCGTGGAGGGCACGCCCTCACAGGTCGCGCAGACCACCGAACAGGTGTTCGCGGACCTCGGCATCCGCATCACCGAGCGCGATTACGGGGACGGGGACGGCGGCGAGATCGATATCCGCGGCACCAACGGCGACCTGGACGTGGACGTGGACATCGAGCCGCAGTCCGCGAACACCAGCAAGGTGCACGTGGAGGCGAAGAAGAACGCCTTTCGGTGGGACCAGGACTACGCACGGATGGTGGTGGAGCGGATCGTCCTGGCGCGGTAGGGGGAGCGCGGCGGGGGATCGCCAGCCGGGCGGCCAGCGCGTGAGCGCCACACATTCGGCAGCGCCCGCCCGCGGTCGGCCGTGCCGTTCCGGGCGTAGCATGCCTCACCGCATTCTCCTCGCCCGTTCGCGGTATTCTCACACCTCCTCGCCCCTTGCGGCGGCGCATCATCGAATCGCGCAATCAATGTAGGCGCGGCGGCCCGATTTTCGAGAACCCCCAACGCCTTCCACTCCAACCATCAATGGGGGCTCTGTCCGCGCAAAGTGTTGGCAAGGTGCCCTCCGCAATGACGCCTCCGATCGGCCGCCGAAGCCGCATCCGCACGTCGGGGACAGCCCTGATCGCGGATCTGAGTGGAGCACGACAACGGCACGACGGAGAGAGAAGGGGGCGGGCACAGTATCGTCCGCCAACATTTCGCGCAGACAGAGCGACAGGTTGATGTGGAGGCGCAAGGCTCCCCGAGGCCGCGAGGCCGCGCCGCGGCGCTCGGGGACGCCACGTCCCAACCAGCTATGGAGTTGCGCCATCCTCAAGGTCATCGTGGGGCATGGAACGCACGCCTCCGTCTGGCTCCGCGACCGCGCAGGCAGCGGCACGTACGCTTGCAGGCGCGCTGCGCCGGCCGCGGCGGGACGGTGCAACGCGCCACGGTGCACCGCACGGGGGCGCAGCGCGCGACGCCGCAGCGAATGGCGACGCACCGCGTGGCGGTGTAGCGCATAGCGGTGCAGTGCGCGACGGCGCAGGTCGACACCGTGAACTGACCCTCGCGGCTTTCCGCGAGGCGCGGTTCGCCGGCGGGCTCCACTGCGTGCGCTGCGGCAGCCGGCAGGTGCAGCGGTGGGGCCGAGCATCGGGGCGCCAGCGTTACCGTTGCAGGATCTGCGGCCGCACTTCGAGCGACCTCACCGGCACGCCGCTCGCCTACTCCAAGCATGTGGAGCTGTGGGGCGCGTACGCCGAGGCCATGCGCGAAGGGATCAGTGTGCGTGAAGCGGCGAGGCGGCTCGGCATCAGCAAGGACACGGCGTTTCGGTGGCGCCACCGCCTGCTCGCGCAACTGGAGCCGGCCACACGCCCGGGGCCTGGCGGGATCGTCGAGCTGGAGGAGGTGAGATTCCCTTACTCGGAGAAGGGCCGGCGGGTGTCGGGCCGGCTGCCCCGGCGCCGGGGGTTCAAGCCCGGCCACCAGCACCGCGAGGGCGTCCCATCGGTGTGCGCGATCGTGGCGTGCGACCGCGCGGGCGGGGCAGCGAGCGGGGTCGCAGGCCTGCACCGACCCTCGAGTGCGGTGCTGAGGAGCTGGTTGCTCCCGCTGCTCGTGCGGCCGTGCACGATCGTGGGCGAAGCCGGCCCGTTCAGCCCGTACGGTATCGCGTGCGCGCGCACGGGCGTGCTGTACCGGCGGGTGGGACGAAACTCCGGCACGCCCGGCTCGCGCGCGTTCCTGCTGGACTCGACCGACCGTGCGCGCGCACGCGCGGCACGGCTACGCGCCTGGTTGCTCCGTTTTCGCGGCGTCGCCACCCGCTACCTGGAGCACTACCTGCGCTGGCACCTCGCGGTGGACGTGGAGCCGACCGGGCTGCCCGGGCCGGCCGGCGGATCGATGCTGCTGGGGTCGCGGCGGCTTCGAAGCGGAGGCACGTGCCGAGGCGGGTGCACGTGCCGAGGCAGGGGCACGCGCCGAAGCGGCCGCATGCACCGAGGCGGCGACATGCGCCGAGGCGGCGACGAGCGCGGTGCCCAGGTCGACGGCCGCCTCGGCTCAGCCCCCAAGCACCACAGCCGGCTCCACACCCAGGTGCTCGAGCACGAGTCGGTCCTGTGTCGCGACGATGACCTGCCGATCTTCAGCGATGCGCAGGAGCAGCTCCCATGCGTACGCGGCGTGCTCCGGGTCGAGGTACGCGAAGGGCTCGTCCACGAGCAGCGGCGGCACGATGCCGTTCACGGCCAGGAAATCCGCAGCGCCCATGCGAATCGCGAGCGCCGCGGCGTGCCGCTCGCCGTAGCTCAGCGGCGGGGATTCGATGGGGACCGAGCGGCCGAACGCGCGCACCCGCGCGTCGGCCAGCGGGCCGCCCACTTCGAGCGGCCCGAGGCGGGCGCGCGTAATGCCCAGGAGCCGTGTGGAGATGAGGCCGACGAGCCGCTCCTGATCCCTGTGGCGGAACTCGGCGTACGCGTCGCCCAGCAGCACGTACGCCGCTGCGTACGCGGCGGCCGCGACCTCGACCTCCGCGCGCTCCGCCTCGAGCGCCTGGAGCCGGTCGCGAATCGCCACGGCGCTCTCCGGGGCCGTCGCCAGCTCGAGTAGCCGGCGGTCCAGCTCCGACACACGCGCGCGCAACGCGTGCAGCTCGGCCCTGCGCTCGGCCAGCGCGTCGAGGATCGCGGCGTGCTCCGCGGGCACGCCGTCCGGCAGACGGATGGCCATCGCCCCTGCCTGCTCGAGTCGGAACGAGAGCTCCGCGAGCTCGCGACGCACGGCATCCGCCATCACGCGGATGCGTTCGAGCACGCGCCACGCCACGTCGCTCAGCATCCCGCCAGCGCGCTCGGCGTCCGTCGCACCGACATCCTCGCTGGCCGCGGCGGAGGCGGCGTCGAGCGCCGCGCGCAGCCGCTCGGCCGCGCGCCGCACTCGCTGAAGCGCGTCGCGCTGCCGGTCGAAGCGCACGCGCCGGTCCGGCGCCGTGGCGGCAGTCAGCGTGTCGGCATCCGGGATGCCCTCGAGCGCGCGCGCGATCTCGGCCGCTGTGTCCGTCATCTGCTTGCGCAGCCCGGCGACCTGCTGCGCCAGGGCCTCGTGCCGCTCCGCCGCGCGCCGCCGCGCGAGCAGCGCCGCGATGAAGGTAGCCGCGCCCGCCAGCAGCAGGATGAGGCCGGCGACTGCGCGTCCGGTCACGAGCAGCCCGGCGCCGGCCGCCACCAACACGATCAGTGCGACGACACCGAGCTTCGCGACCGCCGGTGGCCGCGCCGCCCGGAGCGCTGCCTCGCCCTCGTCGTACATCGTCCGGAGCACGTCGCGCTGCCGCCAGAGCGGGTCCAGCCGCGCGAGCCGTTCGGGGAAATCGGACGGGTAGAGAGGCTTCGCAGCGAACTCGCGCCACGCGGCATCCGCGTCGGCGTGCTCGACCAGCGCATCGTGCAGGGAGCGTTCGGCCCGCTCCAGCGCACCGAGCCGCGCGCGCGCCGCCTGCTGCTTCGCCTCGAGCGCGTCGAGCTCCGCGAGCGGACCCTGGGCGCCCTCGAGCAGCCCGATCTGCGCCTCGATCTCCGCGGCACGCGTCGCGGCCTGTTCTCGCTCGCGCAGCAGCGGGGCGCGCGCCGCTTCTGCAGCTTCCGCTCGCTGGAGCGCCTCCTGCGCGTCGCGAACCTGCTGCTCCAGCTCCTCGAGCCGGCGCGCCTTGTGCGCCGCCGAGTCGCCGGGCGCGATCGCGCGCGAGGTGAGCTCGCGGTGCGCCTGCTTCAGCTTTTCCCTCGCGCGCTCCACGTCCCGGTGCCCACCGGTCGCGAGCTGGAGGAGGTGGTCGCCGGGGCGGGTCGCACGCAGCGCACCCTGCTCGATGCAGGCAGTGGACACGTAGGGCTCGATGTCGGCGAACCCGATGATCGCGCTCAGGCGACGCCGGTACTCACGCGCGTCCTGGTTCCCCGCCGCCGGGTTTCCTTCTCCCTCCCACGCGTCGCCCGGCGGGTCCAGGCGTTCGATGCGCACGCGGGCATCCGCGAAGCTCCGGTCGATCCGCCAGCGCGCGCCGTCTCCATCCACGAGGACGAGGGCCGCGCGGCACCCGTCCGCGGCCCAGGGGCGGCGGCGCTCGAGCCGCGCCCGATCCCTGGCGTGCCGCCGGTTGAACCCGAACAGCACGCGGACCAGCGCCTCGAGCAGCGTGCTCTTGCCCGAGCCGTTGGGCCCGAAGACGACCGCGGGCACGCCGGCCGAGGGGAACTCGAACACGCGGCCGGCATGGCAGCCGTAATCCAGCTCGGCGCGGTGGAAGCGCACGCCACGCATCACCGCACCTCCAGGGCGGAGAGGGCGATGCGCAGCGCGCGCTCGGCGACGCGTCGCTCGGCATCCGTCGCGGCGCTGGCGATGCGACGTCGCCCGAGGCGGACCACGTGGCCCGCGACGGTGTCCGTTTGCTCGAGCGCGTCGAGGCGTGCGGAGGCGTAGTAGTGGCTCTCGTCCCGCACGCCCGCGTGGCCGAAGCGCTCGGCCAGGTAGTCGCGCACCCTGTCCGGGTCCAGCGGGAAGGCCGGCGTGCCGACCAGCCGTGCGACGGGGATCGCGGCTGACGGCTCGTCAGCCGACGAACCGGCCACCTCGCCGCCCGCGGTCCCCCAATTCGCAGGCGAGGCACTCGCCTCGCCTGCGGTCTCTCCGCTGCCCGGCCGACCCGCCGCCGCACGGGCGCCGCGCGCGTCGCCCGCCGCGAGCGCGGCCGCCAGCGCCGCGGCGACGGCGTCCGCAACCGCCGCATCGCTCTCGAGCGCGCTCACATCCACCTCGCCCACGTCCTCGACGCGCGGGATGGGGAACGGCACGTGGCGCACCACGGGTGGCCGGCCCGGCTCGATGTCGGCCACGACGCAGCCCCTCGGCCCCGTCTCCGTCAGGTCGAGGGCCGCGAACGAGCCGCTGTAGCAGGCGGGCAAGGAGCCCGCGGCGTCGAACTCGTGTGGGGGCCGCGGCCGGTGGTGGTCGCCGAGCGCGATGTAGTCCACGCCGAGCGTCGAGAGCGCGTCCGCCGTCAGCTTCAGCACGTTGGGCGAGGCGCTCCAGTGCGACGTGCCCTGCACGGAGCCGTGCAACAGGACGACGTGCGCGCCCGGCAGGTCGGCGCGGCGGAACGTGCGCAGCGGCTCGCGCTCCTTCGCCGGATCGAATGCGATCCCGTAGACGTTGAGCGGCCCCGCCGGCGTCTCGACGGACACGGGCGCGCCGAACACGGGCTCGGTGAAGAAGCAGACGCCCGGCGGCAACTCGCGGTACGGGTGCGGGTGCACCGTGATGGGGTCGTGGTTGCCGGGCACGATGAACACGTGCAAGCCCGCGTCCACCATGCGACGGAGCGTCTCGCGTGCGGCCGCGAGCACGGCGCCGGGCGGCTGCGGCCGGTCGAACAGGTCGCCCGCGATCAGGACAGCGTGCGCGCCCTCGCGCTTCGCCAGCTCGGGGATGCTGCGGAACGCCTCCAGCACCGCGATCTGCCGGCTCGCGGCGAGGCGGCCGAAGGCGCTGAAGGATGCGCCCAGGTGGACGTCTGCCAGATGCAGCAGGCGGAGCATCGCGTCGGAGTGCTCGGCGTGGATTCCAGCGGCCGCACACGCAAGCGGCGGCCCGCGGCTGATCAACCGCAGTTGATGAAAATGTAGCCCGGGGCTCCGACAGCGGACAGACATCACATGGAACCCCGACGGGTATGAGACAGGTGAAATCTCTCCCACCGACCGGACGAGCCCCATGCGCGCACTGCGCCTGCTTTCGACCGCCGCGCCCCCGGGCGGGGACGCGGCGGCTTCGCGCACACCGGACGACGCCGAGATCCTCGACGCCTACTCGCGCGCCGTCGTGAACGCCGTCGAGCGCGTCGGGCCGGCGGTCGTGCGCGTGGACGTGGGCCGCCGCGTCGCCGTGCGCGGGCGGGACGGTCGCCGCCACGAGCGGGACCGTGACGGCCACGGCTCCGGCTTCCTGTTCACGCCAGACGGCTTCGTGCTCACCAACAGCCACGTCGTGCAGGGGGCGTCTCGCATCGCCGTCGAGCTGGAGGGCGGGCGCCGCGCGGCCGCCTCGCTCGTCGGCGACGACCCGCACACCGACGTCGCCGTGCTGCGCGTGGACGCCTCCTCGCTGCCGTACGCCGAGCTGGGCGACTCCAGAACGCTACGGGTCGGCCAGCTCGTCATCGCGATCGGCAACCCGCTCGGCTTCCAGAGCACCGTCACGGCCGGCGTGGTGAGCGCGCTGGGCCGCTCGTTCCGCACCGCGTCGGGGCGGCTGATCGACGACGTGGTCCAGACCGACGCCGCGCTCAACCCCGGCAACTCCGGCGGGCCGCTGGTCGACTCGCGCGGACGCGTGGTGGGCGTCAACACGGCCGTGATCCTGCCCGCGCAGGGCATCTGCTTCGCGGTGGGCATCAGCACCGCGGCGTGGGTCGCGAGCCGGCTGATCCGCGACGGCCGGATCCGCCGCGCGTACATCGGCGTCGCTGGGCAGAACCTCGCGCTGGAGCCCGCCGCGCTGCGCGCGCTCGGCATGCCGGGCGGCGGGATCCGCGTCGTCTCGGTCGAGCCGGGCAGCCCCGCGGCGCAGGCCGGCCTCCGCCCCGGCGACGTGATCGTTGCGCTGGACGGCGAGGCCGTCGCGGGCATCGACGAGCTGCACCGGCTGCTCACCGAGGGGCGGATCGGCAGGCCGGTCGTGCTGGGGATCGTGAGGGAGGACGAGCGAATCGAGGTGCCGATCGTGCCGGGCGAGCTGGGGCCGCGGAGCTGAGGCGCACGAAGACCTCAGATGGGGCCGCCGAGCTGAGGCGCACGAAGGCCTGCAGCGCGGCCGCCTTGTGGGTGGAAGTCGAACGGCCAGCCGTTGCGCCCCCCGCCCGGACCCCACCGCCGCGAGGGAGTGCTCGCCTCGTGGCGCGACATCGGGCGCCTGCACGGCGCCCGATGGCAACCGCGTGCAGAGGCGGCCAATGGCGAGCGCGTGCAGGCGCCCGTTGGCTGCCGCGGCCGCCGCCGCCGCGCGTCAGCCAGCGGCCGCTACCGCGCGTCAGCGGCCTGCGGTGGCGGGCTCCTCGTGCACGATCCGCGTGCCCAGCACCTCGAGGAACTGAGCGATCCACGCCGGGTGCGCGGGCCACGCCGGCGCCGTCACCAGGTTGCCGTCCGTCACGGCCTGGTCGATCGCAATGTCCGCGTACTCCGCGCCCGCGAGCCGCACCTCCGGCCCGACCGCGGGATACGCCGACACGCGGCGGCCGCGGATCACGCCCGCCGCCGTCAGGATCTGCGCGCCGTGGCAGATCGCCGCGACCGGCTTGTCCGCCTCGAAGAAGTGCCGCACGACACGCAGCACCCCCTCGTCCAGCCGCAGGTACTCCGGCGCGCGGCCGCCCGCGATCGCCAGTGCGTCGTACTCCTCGGGCCGCACGTCCGCGAACGTCGCGTTCAGTCGGAAATCGTGCCCACGCTTCTCGCTGTACGTCTGGTCGCCCTCGAAGTCGTGGATCGCCGTGCGCACCATCTCCCCGGCCTTCTTGCCGGGGCACACCGCGTGGACGGTGTGGCCGACGGCCTGGAGCGCCTGGAACGGCACCATGACCTCGTAGTCCTCGGCGTAGTCGCCGACCAGCATGAGGATCTTCCTGCTCATGATCCACCTCCGGGGATACTGGAAGGGTGATTCGAGGCGGGAGCCGCGCGGCGGCCGGGAGGGCAACTGCCGCGCGACTCCCGGGTCGCGGCGGGCAGCGGGGCGGGTCAGGCCGGGCCGCGCGCGCCGGCGCTCGACCGGCCGACGCCGCGCGTCGCGACCACGGGGCATCATACGCGGTATCTGCGGATGGCACAAGCGCCCTGGCCCGAGCACCTCGATCCGCGGGAACACCGCCGAGCCCGGCGGACCGCGAAGCGACCGACCTGGGGGCGTGGCGCGCCGCGCCACGGCGGACCGGACACCAGCAGCCTGGCCCCGGACCGAGTCGTTGCGGCGCGGTTCGCGGCGGCGGGCCCAGGCGGAAACATATGAAGTACGGGGGCTGCCGTCGGCGCGGCGGGCGCCGCGCTGCCGGGGGCGATGCTCGCTGCGTCCTAACCTCAGGCTCTGTACGGCGGAAGTGTTGGTGGAGAGCTCGGCCGGATTCAGCGTGCTTCCAACGAGCGCCCAGCTATCTCGTCGGGAACGCACCGGATTCTCTCTCACCGGGCGACGTGGAGAAAACCCGCGCAGCGCCATGCCGAACGCCCGGTCGGGCCCCCATGCCCCCTATCGCGGCGGCTACCAACACCTCTCTCGGACAGAGCCTGATGTCACTCCGGGGAGCGGCACTCGCGTTGTCGCGCTAGCGAAATCGCCGCAGCCCAAGGGGCCTCGCGTCCCATCGAGCCATGCTCGAGCGAGCCGCTCGCGAGCGCGTCGTGGCGTGCTTACGGCCAACCGCAGAGCCGTACTTCGAGCCCGGATCGCTCCGTGACACGGTCCCATCCAGCCATGGAGGTGACCCGCGACAGTGGTTATCGTCGCGCATGATCTCCACACGTCCGCCCGTTCGCGGGCCCGCAACCAGGTCCACCCGCTCGCCGCGCCGGCGTTCATGCGCCGCCGGCCGTGTCCCCGCTACGGTGCGGGGACGACGTCTGGACATTGGCGCGCTCCGGGAAGCGCGGTTCGCGGAGGGGCTGTGGTGCGTGCACTGCGAGAGCCGCCAGGTTCAGCGCTGGGGATACGCGCATGGTCGCCAGCGTTACCGCTGCAAGGCGTGCCGCCGCACGTTCAGCGACTTGACGCGTACGCCGCTCGCCTACTCGAAGCGGGCGGAGTTGTGGGGCGAGTACGCGCGCCGGATGCTGGAGGGCATCAGCGTTCGCGAAGCGGCGAAGTGGCTGGGGATCAACAAGGATACGGCGTTCCGTTGGCGGCACCGGATCCTCGCGGTGCTCGAGTGTGCGACGCATCCCGCGCCGCAGGGGATCGTGGAACTGCACGAGACATACTTCCCCTACTCCGAGAAGGGGCGTCGGATACCGGGGCGGATGCCGCGGCGCCGGGGGATACCGCCCGGGCATCAGTACCAGGACGACCGCTCGCCGGTATGCGTGGTGGTGGGGTGCGACCGCGCGGGTGGTGCGACGAGCGGGATCGCGGGTCGGGGCCGCGCGAGGACTGCGGTGTTGCGGAAGCGGCTGTTACCGGCGCTGGGCCGCCCGTGCATGCTGGTCAGCACGGCGGGCCGGTACAGCGCGTATGGCATCGCATGTGCGCGGACTGACGTGGTCTATCACCAGGCGGAACGGCATCACTCTGGGACCCGCAAGGGCGCGTTCCTGCTGGACTCGACGGCCCGGGCGGAGGCGAGAGTAGTGCGGCTGCACGTCTGGCTGCGGCGGTTCCGCGGCGTCGCGACGCGGTACCTGGACAACTACCTGCGTTGGCACCTCGCCGTGGATGAGGAGCCGACGGGCCTCATGGGCCCCGCGGGCGGCTGGCCGCTGGTGGGGCTGGGGCGAATCCGACGGCGGTGAGGCAGGTCGCCGGTCCAGGCGGGGCGGCGTCATGAAGTAGATCACGGCGGGCGCCTCCTGCTCGTGGAACCGGTCCACCGTTCCGACGCCGGTGATGTACTTCGAGAGGTTACTGCCACCGCGCGATGATGGCGAGCCCCGGTGACAGAGGAGGAGTTGCGCGGCAACCGGCCGCCGCCCGGCAGCGCGGCACCGCGCGATGATGGCGAGCCGCGGTGATAGCGCGAGCCGGGCAGCGATTGCCTCCGGTTTCCGGTGATCGTAACTTTCAAGGCAGGGCCGCGGCCGCTGCCGCGCCCCGATCCCTCCCCGGCCGGATGGCGGCCGCCGTCCGGAATCCCGTTTCAGCGAACGTCGCGACACGGAGACACTCAGTGGAGCCCGCTCGCGCCCAGCCCGCCCCCGGGCTCGCGGCACGCGCGTCGCCCGGCCGCGTCCACGCGATCCCGGTCATCCACAGGGTCAACTTCTGGGCCTGTGCGGCCGGTTGCGCGGCCGCCTTCGTGGCATCTCTGGCCGTACCGTTCTTCACGGCCGGCGCGTTCGACTACCTCTACCTCGCCTTCGTGGGAGCGCTGGTCTCTGGCGGGCTGGCGCTACACTGGGCTTCGGTGGCGCTGCGGCTGCGCGAGCGGTTCGCCGTCAGCCCCGAGGGGCTGCTCTGCCTCGGTCCGGGCGGCCGGCAGGAGCTGCTCCGCTGGGATGAGATCGTCCGGGTCCGCGAACGCCCGCTGCTGCAGCGGCTCGAGGTTTCGGACCTCAAGCGGCGGGTGTTTCTCCTGGAGTATCAGCTCGACGGCTTCAACGAGCTGGCGGCCGAGCTGGCGGCGCGGGTGCCGGCCGCGTGGTGCGGCCGTGGTGGCGACGAACTGGCGGGCGCGGCATTCGATCCGCTCGCGCATGAGTCGGGAACGACGTTCCAGCGCCGCTGGTCGGTGCGGGTCCTGCCGCCCGTCGTTGCGCTCATCCTGATCGCGGGCTCGATCGCGGTCTTCGACGGCGTGCTGATCCTGGTGTGGCTGGTCGCGCTACCGCTGGGTGCGGGCTGGCTCAGGGGGTGGCGGCGCATCCGGCTGGCGCCGCACGAGGTCGTGATCGAGTACCCGTTCCGGACGCGGCGCATCCCCGTGGCGAAGGTATCGGCCGTCGAGCTCGCGGTTGACCTGATGGACAGCCGGCACGGCGGCGCAGGGGTCGTCCTGTCGCTCGCGGATGGAGGCAGCGTGTCGTTGGGCGATGCGCGCGAAGGCGACGTCGCCCTCTACGGCGCGCTCCGGCGCCACTGTGGCCTGGCCGCGCCCGGGGAGGGGCCATCACGGCCCGGGGGGGACGTCATGAGCCGGGCGGCCAGGGTCCGGGCGGCCGCCGGGCTGCTCGCGTTCTGCGTCCTGTACTTCGCCGCCTGGCTGTCGCGGTTCGCAGCGGCGCCGCCGTACCGCGCCGCCGTCGCCTACATCGAGAAGAGCGCGGAGCTGAGGCGCGTCGTGGGCGGCGACCCGGTCGTCGGCTGGTTCCCCCGGGGCGGCACGAAGCCGGAGCGCGACTCCGTGCGATACGTCCTCCGGGTGCGGGGACCGGACGCGTCGGTGATGGTGCAGCTCCGCCTCAGGCGAGTGGACCGGGCCTGGCGCGTGGTCGGCGCGGCGTACCGGGCCGGGGCCGGCGTCGCCGCGGGCCTGCCGACGGAGGACGTCGCCGTGGACCTGCCGACGGAGGACGCCGAGAAGCTCGCCGCCGCACACGCGCACTCGGTGCGCGGCTACGCACTCTACCAGAACGGCCGCCTGCGGGAGGCGCTGGAGGAATTCGACCAGGCCGTCGCGCTGGACCCGGCGAACGAGCTGACGCTGCACTGGCGCGCCTGGGTGCTCCACGACCTCGGCGATCTCCGCCGCGCCGCGGACGATGCCGCGCGCGCCGTCGCCCTCGACTCGCTCTACGGCGATGCGCACCACGCGCTCGGCGTGATGCTCGGCCGCCTCGGCGACTACGAGGCGAGCGCCCGCCACTTCGACCGTGCGATTGCGCTGCTCGACGACCCGAGCCGTTCCTACTACGGCCGGGGGGTCGCGGGTTCGGCGAAGTCGTCGGCTGGGCGCCGCTGCACCTGGCCGCCGCCATCGGCCATGCGCCCACCGTGCGTGCGCTGCTCGCCGTCGGCGCCAATCCCGAAGTGCGCAGCCTCGACAACCGCACGCCGCTCTACGTCGCAGCCAAGCGAGGGCGCGTCGAGGCCGTCCGCATCCTGCTGGAGGCGGGCGCGGACATTCACTCCCGCAACGCGAAGTCGGGCTTCACGCCACTGCACGTCGCCGCCGAGTACCGGCACCCGGAGGTCATGGAGCTGCTCCTCCAGGGCGGCGCCGACGTGAACGCACGCAACACCTGGCTCCAGACGCCGCTGTACCAGATGTCGTGGAAGCCGGACAACGGGGACACGGCGATCGCGGAGATCCTGATCCGCGCCGGCGCCGACGTGAACGCCAGCGATGACAAGGGCTTCGCTCCGATCCATGTGGCGGCTGAGGCCGGCCACGTCGCGCTCCTCCGCCTCCTCGCACGGAACGGCGCCGACCTCGAGGCGCGCACGAACGCCGGGTCGACGCCCCTGATCAGCGCGGCCAGGGCGGGGCAGGCGGCCGCCGCCGCCGCACTGCTCGAGGCCGGCGCCGACGTCGACGCACGCGACCGGCGCGGGCGGACCGCGCTCATGTTCGCCTCCGCCAGCGGCCACGTACGCGTGGTGGACCTCCTGGTGCGGCATGGCGCGAGCCTCGACAGCCGCGACGACGCCGGGCAGACCGCACTCCTCAAGGCCGCCCTCGAGGACAAGCTGACCATCGTGGACATCCTGCTCGCGGGCGGCGCCGACCCCGAGCCCAGCGACAACAAGGAGTGGAGCCCGCTCACCGTGGCGATCCACTACGGCTACACCGATGTGGTCGCCCGACTGCTCGCCGGCGGCGCGAACCCGAACGGCCACCCCGAGCAGGTTCCGCCGCTGCTCCAGGCAGCGCGGGCCGGGCACCTGGAGATCGTCCGGTTGCTCCTCAACGCCCGCGCCAACCCCAACGTCGGCCGCTGGGGGCATACGCCCGCTCAGCTCGCCGAGTACAACGGGCACGCCGCCGTCGCCGAGCTGATCCGCTCGCGCGGCGGGCGGTGAGCGGCGAGGCGGCCGGCTGCTCCGTCGTCGTCATCACCGGCGCGCGGCAGACGCGCTCACCGCACCCACCGCTCCACCGCCGCCTCCGTCAGCCGGAACACCTCGCCGTCGTCATCAGCCGCCGTGCGGCCGAGCAGGCCAGTGATCCAGCGCTCGGCCAGCGCGCGCCGGCCGTGCAGCGCCCCGACCGCCGCGCCGACGATCGCCGCAGCCGTGTCGTTGTCCCACGTGTCGTTGACCGCGCGCACGATCGCCTCCTCGGGGTCGTGCCCGTGCCGGCACAGGATGTAGAGCACGGACGGCACGGTCTCGAGCAGGTAGGCGCGCGAGTGCCACACCTCGCCCGCGTCGATGACGTCGCGTTCTTCCGTGAGCGCCTCGCGCACCCGCTCGTAAGCGAACCGCCAGATCGGCCCCTCGTACGGGATGCGCGGCGCGCGCGCCGCGTAGGACGCGGCGTCGCCTTCCAACTCACGCGCGGCGGCGATGAAGGTCTCCAGCCACCACTCCGGCGCAGGCGCGTCGTCGCGATCGAGCAGCTCCCAGAGCAGTGCGACGAAGGCGAGGCATGCCGCCGTCGAGCCGCGGTCGTTGTGCGTGATCATGGCCGCGAGCGCGGCGTCCGCCCACAGCTCGGGCGAGGGGCTCGCGAGGTGCGGGACGAGCACGGGTGCGATGCGCATCAGCGCGCCGTTGCCCGCCGAGGGCACGCCCGCCTCGTACCACGGATGCCCCCGCCGGTGGCGATCCAGCGCCGTGCGCACGGTCCGGCCGATGCCGAAGATCGGGCGGCTCGCGAACTCGCGCAGCAGCGCGTCCGGGTCGAGCCGCCCGTCCGTGAGCAGCCGGCGGAGCGTCGAGAACGCGAGCTGCGTGTCGTCGGACGGCAGGCCGACGCGCCGCCCGCCCGCGCGCGGGTTCGGCCGGTAGTCGCGGATCTCGCCGCCGTGTGCCTCGCGGCGCGCGCGGGGGTCCTGGCCTTCCGTGGTGTTGCCCAGCGCATCGCCGATCGCGAGGCCGAGCAGCATGCCCTCGACGCGGTCGCGCAGGCGCTCGCGCGGCGTGGCCGGCGCGCGCGGCGGCGCGTCGAGCAGCGGCGAGGGCTCGAGCGCGATCCTGCGCTCGGCGAGGAGGCGGTGGAGGAGGGCGTGGTTGGTCATGGGTCGCGGTGGGTCGAGGGAGCAGACTGTCGTCAGCCCGCCTTGCGGAACCGCGCGTAGCGCTCCTCGAGGAACTCGCGTCGAGGGCGCAGGGCGGGCGGGCGCGGCACGTGGAGCGGCCGGCCCTGCATGCGTTGCAGTCCGTGGACGAGCATGGGGCCGTCGACCTCCTCCAGGATGTCGCGGCGGATCTCGATGACCAGGTCCGGCCGCACGCCCAGGATGTGCCGATCGAACGCCGCGTGGTGCAGCTTGCAGAGCGCGAGGCCGTTCTGCACCACGGGCTCGCCGCCCTCGCGGTCGCCGATGATGTGGGCAGCCTCGAGCAGCTCCGCGTGGCGCAGCCGGCATACGGCGCACTGCTCGCGGTACGCGCGCAGCACGCGCTCGCGGAACGAGTGCTGGTGCAGCCGCTGGAGCGTCACGCGCGCGACGTACGCGCGCCGCACCTCGTCGCCCCACTCCGGCAGGACCTCGCGCGCGAGGCGCGCATCGTCCACCGCGACGGTGAAGGTGAGGCGCGCCGGGTCGTCTCCCACGATGTAGACCGGCCAGATCGAGAGGTAGCGTCCCGGCACGATGCCGTAGTGGTAGACCAGCGGGGCGTGGCGGCGCAGCGCGAGCCGCAGGCCGACGTTGTCCGGGTGATCCGGATCGGTGCCGCGGTAGCGGTAGGAGAGCAGCCCGTCCGGACGGAGCTGGTCGTCGTACGGCGGCGGCTCGCCTTGCTTGGGCGGCACGGTCGTGATGCTGATCGGCATGTCCGGCAGCACGGCGGGCCGGAAGATGCCCTGCGGCCCGATGAGCGGGACGCGCCGCCCCTCGAACACGAACCCCTCCGCGAGCACCGGGCGCGGCAGCACCTCGCCGTGCACCGCGGTCTGCTCCTCGAGGAAGCGGAACGCCGCGAGGCGCACGCGCTGGTCCAGGTCGGCGGGGAGGGCGGGCATGGGCGTGGTTGCCGGAATGCTGAAAAGCGGACCGGTGTCCGTATGATAGACAATCTACTCGCCTCGACGCTCCGCGAAAGAGTGAGGCGACCGGTGGTCGCGCGAAGTGCGGCGCATCGGCGAGTTCGCCCCGCGGCGCTCGTGCTCGTCCCGTGCGCCGTTGCCGGCGCGTGCGGCGGGAGCGCGCCGGATGCGAGACGGGTCCCGCAGCATCGCCGTGTCGTCGAGCGAGCTCCCCGGAGCTGGGATGGCTCAGAGTGGAGCTCCCCGGCGCTGGGACGACTCAGCGTTGAGCTCCCCAACTCCCGGATGGTTCAAGGTTGAACCATCACTCGCGGATGGTACAAGGTTGTACCATTCCGGTGCCTGGAGGAGCACGGGCCGCGGTCCGCCCGCGGCTCGGAGCGGAACCTTCGCGCGGCCGATCTCGGTGCTGACGGCCGTGTTCGCCGCTCCGCGCATGAGCCGGCGCCTCCCTGGTCGAAGCCGGCCGCGCACCGTATCCTCGTCGGGTTCGTCCGTCGCCTGCTGCGGGCAGGCGCGCGCTTCGGCACACTGCCGGAGAGAGTACCGCGATGGTCCGCGTCCTCGCTGCCGTGATCGAGCGAAACGGCCGGGTCCTGGTCTGCCGGCGCCCGGCGCACAAGCGCCACGGCGGGCTGTGGGAGTTCCCGGGCGGCAAGGTCGAGGAGGGCGAGAGCGACTTCGACGCCGCGGCGCGGGAGCTGGCGGAGGAGCTGGGCGTGCGCGTCGTCGAGGTCGGAGACGTCGAGCTCTCCGTGCGCGATCCCGGCTCCGAGTTCGTGATCGACTTCCTGCGGGTGCGCATCGATGGCGAGCCCGTGTGCCGAGAGCACGCGGCGCTCGCGTGGGTCACGCGCGAGGAGCTGCGGGCGCTGCCGCTCGCGCCCAGCGACCGGCGCTACGCGGCGCGCCTGGACGGGCGAGATGCCGGCGGCGGTGAGGCGTCGCCGTCGTGACCCCGCCGCGGATTTTACCGGTGCCCGTCCGCGCATCACAGCCCCGCCGCGCGCGCGAGGACCGCGCCGGCACGTGCGGCGTCTGGCGTGGTGAGCAGCATCGGCGTCTTGGCGCCGTCCCGCGTGATCACGAGCAGGTTGCGATCCAGGTCCACGTCCACGTCCAGGATGCGGTCCAGCGGGACGGACGTGCTGCCCGCGTCGATGAAGAGCAGCCGGCGGCTCGTGATGAGCAGCCGGCCCTCTCGCTCCATGACGAGGCCGCGCACGCGATACACCTGCCTCGCCCGCTGGAACCGCCGCAGGTTGCGCTCCTTGAGCAGCCGCGCCTCGTCGGCGTAATGGCAGGCCTCGCCCTCGGGCAGCGGGACGCCCGGCTCGACCACGGGCAGCTCGCCCTCGCGGATGCGGCGCAGCCCGGCGAGCCGGCGCACGATGGCGAGCTCCGAGGCGACGTCGTCCTCCGCGACGCGCAGCGCGCGCCGCAGCTCCGCGAGCGTGGCCTCCTCCGCGTCCGTGACCTCGTGGTCGGCGACGACCTGGAGCCAGACGCCGCGTAGCGCGTCCGCGCGCGCGGCGCGCGCGAAGCCCGGGTCGAGCCCGAGCTCCGTCTCGAGCTGCTCGAGCAGCCGCAGCTCGTCGCGCGTGACGCCGCCGTCCTCGACGATGCGGCGCGCCGCATCGAGGCACGCCTCCTCGAGCGCCGCCCGCAGCGCGCGTTCGCCGAGCGCGGGGTCAGCGAGCGCCGCGCGCGCAGCCGCGAGCTCGTCAGGGGCGAACGGGCGCGCGCCGGCGACCGCCGGCAGCAGCGCGGCACGCACCCGCTCCGCCGCGCGCGCCGCGCGACGGGCGCGGTGGAGCGCCAGCGCCGCGGCCAGCAGCAGGCCCGCGCCGATGATGAGCAGGGCCGCGCGGGCGGCGCCGTCGGCATCGGCGAACGCCGCACCGAGCAGCGTCAGCCCGGCGATGACGAGCCAGTACGGCCAGAGCCGCGGCCGCGGCCGCGACTCGACCCGGAGGCGCGTGATGGCGACGTCGCCGGGTCCGTCCGGCGGCTCGTAGGTGACGCCGGTCTCCTCGTAGAGCGTGATCGGCGCGCCGGCGGCGGCGAGCGGCGCGACCGGGCCTGCGCTGCGTGCGCCCGCGCGGCCGCCGCCCAGCGACTGGCGGAAGTACAGCCCGCCGCGCCCGGCGTGGACGTAGGCACGGCCGCGCGGCGTGATGCCGATGCGCGCGCCGGTCACGCCGATCGATGCGCCGAGCCCGCTCTTCGACAGGTTGAGCCGCACCGGCCCCAGGCGGAAGCTCTTGCGGAGGTAGAAGCCCATGCGATGCCTCCTCGCGTCGCGTTGGCAGTTACGCTAGCACGGGCGACTGACACCGGGCGAGGCGGGGTGCGTCGAGCGCGCGGACGCGGGGCGTGCCGGCGGGGCGGCGTGCGCGCCCGCGGGCTGGGCGTGTGCGCCCGCTGTCGGGAATCCAGTGCACTCCGCAGCAAACAGCGGATTGCCCAGGTCTTTCCGAGGCGATCCAGGACCTGAAGGCTGATTCACTTCAGGAATGCAGTGAACTCGGTGCCCTGGCAGGCTGTGCACACGATGCCGGGGGATACTGAAGACCCCGGAGGACAGCATCCTGTACGACGGAGCCGCAGCCAATGCGCTCGATGGTGACGCAATAATCGCCATCAAGGAATTGATTCGAACAGGGTCTGCCGAAGGAGCTGATCACACATGAAGCGGCCCACCATAGAGGCTACGAGCACCGCGAGCTCGATCCATCGGCGCAGACTTCAGTAGAGGATCTCGAACGCCTTTGCCTCCAATGGCAGCGTCCAGAACGCGAGTCGCGTGTCGTCGGACGGCGGCCCGACAGCGCGACCGCCCGCGTCGCGGCATCGCGAACGGACCGGCGTCCTCATGATGCGCATTCTACTCGCCTCGACACTCCGCGAAAGACCGGGGCGACCGGCGCCCGCGACCTGGACGAGCCGTGTCGCTGCGACGAGCGCGCCGGCCTGGCTGAACGTGGACTCGCGGACCGCCCGGCTGGTTCGCGTACGTGGGTGTGTCCACCGCGGCCGGGGGCACAGTAGCACCACCCCCCCACTGGTCCCGCGGTTCACCCCTTCGTTAGATTCATCGTCGGCGCGGCACCGCCGCGTCCACATTCGGGCCGGGCCCATGGGGGGCGAGGCGCGCGGAGGCGGGAGAGGGCCCGGAGCCCTCTCGCCACCGCATCCGACCGAAGGATCGGCCCATGTGCCCGCTCGAACCCGCCCAGCACTTTCCGCTCTACGACCGCGCCGCGCGTGCCGGTGTCCTGGACGACGGCAACGCGCTCATCGTCGCGCCGACCGGAACTGGCAAGTCCTACATCGGACGCGAGGTCATCCGCCGTGCCGTGATGCGCGGCGAGCCCGGCGTCCACGCCTACCTGGTCCCCTTCCGCGCCCTCGCCGCCGAGATCCACGACGACTTCGCGCAGCTCTTCGCCGGCACCGATGTGCGCCTGCGCATCGTGACGGGCGAGCATCGCGATGCGCTGGCGCCCGAGTCCGCCGACGTCGTCGTCGCCACCTACGAGAGCTTCGGCGCGCTGCTCGCGCGGCCGGGCTTCCGGCCCGGAATCGTCGTCGCCGACGAGGTCCACCTCATCGCCGATGACGATCGCGGCCCTGTCGTCGAGGGGCTGTTCGCCCGGCTCCTGGCCGTGGGCCGCGCACGCGGCCTGTGTGCGCTCTCGGCGGTGGTGGGCAACGGAGCGGAGCTCGCCGGGTGGCTCGGGTTGCGCTTCATCGAGGGCGGGCCGCAGGACCGGCCGGTGCCGCTCGAGCTCGAGTCCCGCTGGGCGGAAGACCTGCGCGCGGAGCTGGAAAACGTGCTCGCGGAGCAGGTCGCCCGCCAGCAGGCGCTGGTGTTCTGCGCCTCGCGGCCCGCGGCGGAGAAGATGGCGCGCGAGCTGGCGGAGGTGGTCGCGGCGGCGCTGCCGGCGGAGCAGCGCCGCCGCCTGGACCACGTGGCGGAAGAGTTGCTCAAGGACGACCCGGCGCTCGAGCACCTGGCGTCCCTCATCCCCTCCGGCGTCGCGTACCATCACGCGGGGCTGGCGAAGCCCGTGCGGCGGCGCATCGAGGCGGCGTACCGTGACCGTGCGCTGCGGCTGCTCACCGCGACGCCGACGCTCGCGGCCGGCGTCAACCTCCCCGCCGGACTCGTGGTGGTGCGCGACGTCTTCCGCTTCGACTCCGTCCGCGGCGTCGGCCGGCGGGTGCTGCTGCCGAGCGGCGAGGTGCTGAACATGCTGGGCCGCGCGGCGCGGCCGCATCAGGTCGCGGCCGGCCGGGGGATCGCGCTGATCGAGAAGAGCCACCGCCGCGACCCGGACGTCGGCCGCCTCGTCCGCGCGATCGAGGCGGGTTGCGGCGACGACGTGCGCAGCCGGCTGCCGGACAGCTTCGACGCGCTCATGCGCTTCGTGCTCGGGGTCATCGCCGACCGGGGCGAGGCCACGTTCGCGGATGTCG
>DASVDH010000028.1:0-7098 GCA_036381195.1 Longimicrobiales bacterium
CTCGACGGGAATGCGGCCGGTCGTGTGCGTCCAGACGGCCGGCGGCAGCGCGCGCATGAACTCCGGCACGTTGGGACCGCCGGCGCCCGCGTAGCCGTTCGCGAGCACGAGCTTGCGCGTCGTCTCGATGCGCCGCGCGCCGTCGGACTCCAAGTGCAGGCGCAGCACGCCGCCTTGCGGCTCGATCTCGAGCAGCCGGGTGCGATAGCGCACGTTCGTGTCCGTGGCTCGCTGGAACCAATCGAGGTAATCGGCCCACGTCAGCCTCGGAATTCGATCGAGCGCGTCGAACGCCGCGGAGCCGTTCAGCGTTTCGTACCAGGCGCGGAAGCTCAGCGCGACGTTTCCCGCTTCGGGGCCCGGCATCAGCGTCTTCGGCGTGCGCAGCTGATGCATGCGCGCGATCGTGCGCCAGATGCCGGCGCCGCCCGGCGGCGCCTGATCGATGACCGCGACGCGGCCGATGCCCTTGCGCCGCAGGCCGTAAGCGATCGACAGGCCGCTCTGCCCGCCGCCGACGATGACGACGTTGTGATCGGCTTCGACGCCGCGACGGGGGCGCACCCAGTTGGCCGGGTCGGGGCCCTGCCAGCGCAGCGCGTCGCGCGTCTGCGTCTCGAGCCGCTCCGCGGCGCTGCGTGACGGCGCGGCGCTCGAAGATCCGTCCGCGGCCCGCGGCTGCGCGAGCGCCGACGTCGCGCTCAGGCCCCCGAGCGCGGCCGCGGCACGGAAGAAGCGGCGGCGGTCGATTCGCAGCGGCTCCGGGCGCGGTGCGACCGCGTCGGCTTCGGTGGGTGCGTTCGGCTCTTTGCGGTGCTCGGTCACGCGGGTTCTCCTCCTGGCTGACGGCCGGCGGACCGTAGGATGCGCCGCGCCGCGGCGCGGAACAACAACGACGCCCGGGCAGAGGCCCGTTCCGGCTCGCGGGTGCAGCCGAGCCGCGCCCGGAGCGTCCGCCGGCTCGTCGAGGACCGGGTCCGCCCAGGCGTTGAGGCGCAGGAGCAGCAGGGCAAGCGGATCCGCGCGCCGCGTCCACCGCACCGGCGTGGCCGTCGAGCATCGCGACCACCGCCAAGTAGTGCAGCACCATCGAGTCGCTGGGGCGAAGCTCGAGCGCGTGGGTGCCGTTGCGGTCGATGCGCCGCGCCGGTTGGCGTCAGCGGCGGACGCCTCTATGCAATACTCGCCTCCCCGCGATCGTCAGGTCCGGAGACGGTTGCCGCCGCAAGAAGCCCGTAGGAACGGCCGCGCCTCTTTGCGCGCTCTCGCGGCGAGGCGTTGCGACCGGCAACGCGGCTACGCTTGCGCCCGCGAAGATCGCGGCTGGAAAGCCGCTCCTACCCGGCCATTTCGTGCAGGAACCCATCTCGAGGGCGACTCTTCGTTTGGCTGCAGGAAGACCGGCGCTCCCGACCCACGACTCCGCGGCGCCCGTCTACGGGCCGCCGCCCTCCTGCTCCACGCGGTTCGACAACGTGCCGATCTCGGGCACGTGCACCTCGACGACGTCGCCGGGCTCGAGATACCGCGGCGGGTCGAAGCGGGCGCCGGCACCCGTGGGCGTGCCGGTGGCGATCACGTCGCCGGCCTCGAGCGGCATGAAGGTGGAGACATAGGCGATGAGGCGGCGGAACGGGAAGATCAGGTTCGCCGTCGTGTCGTCCTGCCGCACCTCGCCGTTCACGCGCGTCGTGAGGTGCAGCTCCGCCTCCTCGGGGATCTCGTCGGCCGTCACGAGCCATGGTCCCATGCTGCCGGAGCGGGCGAAGTTCTTGCCCGGCGTGACGTTGAACTTGGCGTGGCGCAGCCAGTCGCGCACCGAGCCCTCGTTCATGAGCGTGAGCCCGGCCACGTGGCGCCAGGCCCGCTCCTCGGGGATGCGCCGGCCGGGCTCGCCGATGACGAGCGCGATCTCGCCCTCGTAGTCGAGCTGCTCCGACTCAAGGGGGCGGAGGATCGGCCGGCCGTGGCCCACGAGGCTCTCGCGGGTGCGCATGAAGACGCTCGGGTAGCGAGGCCGCTCCTCGGCCGGCGGCGAGTCCTTGTACTCCGCGTCGCGGCGGCCGTAGTTGATGCCGATGCAGATCAGCTTGCCGGCGTCCGGGACGGTGGGCAGATAGTCGATGTCGGCGAGCGCGATGTCGGGCGAGCGCCGCCGCGCCGCGAGGTCCGCCGCCGCGGCGAGGCCGCCTCGCGCGATGAGCTCGCGCAGCGTGCGCGCGCCCTCGATGCGGCCGCCGAGGTCGACCACGCCGTCGCCGACCACCGCGCCGAAGCTCGCGCGGCCGCCGGCCGCAAAGCTCACGAGCCGCATGTCAGCCGAGGAGCCCGGCGCGCTCGAGCACCTGGTCGAGCCGCGCGGCGAGCTCGGGCGTGGCCGGGGCCATCGGCAAGCGGTGCTCGTTGCGCTCGATGATCCCGAGCCGCCGCATCATGTACTTGATGGGGATCGGGTTGGTGTCGAAGAACACGGCCTTGTTGATCTCGAGCAGCCGGTCGTGCAGCGCCCGGGCCGCCCGCAGGTCGCTGCTCCACACCGCCTCGCAGAGCTCGGCCAGCACCGCGGGGCAGAGGTTGCCCACGGCGTTCATGAGCCCGCAGGCGCCCACGGCCATCATGGGAAACGACAGCTCCTCGAGGCCCACGAAGACCTTGAAGTCCTCGCCGAAGGCGTGCAGGCACTCGGAGGCGAAGCCCAGGTCGTTCACGGCGTGCTTGATCCCCACGAAGTGGGGCGACCGCTCCCGCACGGCCTTCAAGGTGTCGAGGGTCACGCCGACGGCCGTGCGGCCCGGGATGTGGTAGATCATCCAGGGGATGTCGTGCGTCGCCGCCACCGCGAGGTAGTACTCGACGAGCCCCCGCTGCGGCGGACGGATGTAGTACGGGGTCACGATCAGCAGCGCGTCCACGCCCGCCGCCACGGCATGCCTGGTGAGCGCGAGCGTCTCGGCCAGCGATTGCGAGCCCGTGGCCGCGACCACGGGCACGCGCCCCGCGGCCGCCTGCACGGCGAGCGTCACCAGCCGGTTGCGCTCCTCGAGCGTGAGCGTCGACGGCTCGGCCGTGGTGCCGTTCACGAGGATGCCGTGGGAGCCCTGCTGAACTTGATAGTCCACCAGGCGCGCGTACGCGTCGTAGTCCACCTCGCCGTCGGCGAAGGGCGTGATCAGCGGCGGAATGGAGCCGCGCAGTCTTGCCAGGCCGGTCATCGTGCGCCCCCGCGGGTGCGTCTCAACCCATCGAATCGCGCCCACGACGGGCGCCCCTTCCCAGTCCACCGAGGCCTTCGGGCGGCCGCAATTGACAGGGTCTTGGCGGAATTTCACCATGGCGCCCTCGTTGCCGCCACGTTTCACGCATCCCCGTGCCCCATCTGATCATCGAATACTCGGCCAACCTCGAGGAGCGGCTCGACCTCGACGGGCTGCTCGACGCGCTGCGCAGCGCGGCCCTCGACACCGGCGTGTTCCCGCTGGGCGGGCTGCGCGTGCGGGCGCACCGGGCGGACCATTACCGGATCGCGGACTGCCATCCGGACAACGGCTTCGTGCACGTGACGGCCATGATCGGCCACGGCCGGCCTCTGGACGTGCGCGAGCGGGCGGGCCGGGAGCTGTTCGCGGCGCTCACGGCGCACCTCGACGAGCTCTACCGGCGGATGCCGCTCGCGATCTCGTTCAACATCCAGGAGTTCCACCCGCAGCTCAACTACAAGAAGAACAACCTGCACGAGCACGTGGCGCGCCGGGCGGGCGCGGCGGAGGCGAGCACGTGACGCCGCTCGAGGACAACGTCGCCAAGGCCGAGCGGCACTTGGCCCGCTTCGCGGCGCAACCGGTCGGCCACTTCATCGACGGCGCGGCCGAGCCCGTAACCGGCGAGACGTTCGACGACTCGAGCCCCATCGACGGCCGCGTGATCGCCCGCGTGGCCGCCGGCGGCCCGGCCGACGTGGAGCGCGCCGCGCGGGCCGCGGAGCGCGCGTTCCCGGAGTGGCGGCGGGTGCCGGGGGCACGGCGGCGCGCGCTGCTGCACACCATCGCGGACGCCATCGAGGCGCGGGCGGAGGAGATCGCGCTCGTCGAGTCGGTGGACACGGGGCAGCCGCTCCGCTTCATGTCCGCGGCCGCGAAGCGCGGCGCCGACAACTTCCGCTTCTTCGCCGACAAGGCCCCCGAGGCGGCGAACGGCCTGTCGCTGCCGGCCGCGGAGCACGTGAACTACACGCTGCGCCAGCCCATCGGGCCGGTGGCGGCCATCACCCCGTGGAACACGCCGTTCATGCTGGCCACCTGGAAGATCGCGCCGGCGCTCGCGGCCGGCTGCACGGTGGTCCACAAGCCCGCCGAGTGGAGCCCGCTCACGGCGGCGCTGCTCGCCGAGATCTGCGCGGACGCGGGCCTCCCGGCCGGGGTGCTGAACACGGTGCACGGCTTGGGCGAGACGGCCGGCAAGGCGCTCACCGAGCACGAGGCCATCAAGGCCGTGGCGTTCGTGGGCGAGTCGGCGACCGGCAGCCTGATCATGGCGCAGGGCGCGCCGACGCTGAAGCGCGTGCACTTCGAGCTCGGCGGCAAGAACCCCGTCATCGTGTTCGCCGACGCGGATCTCGGCCGCGCCCTCGACGCCGTCGTGTTCATGATCTTCAGCCTGAACGGCGAGCGCTGCACGTCGTCGAGCCGGCTGCTCGTCGAGCGCGGCATCTACGACGAGTTCGTCGGCCGGGTGGTGGAGCGCGCGAAGCGCGTCAAGGTGGGCCATCCGCTCGATCCGCAGACCGAGCTCGGGCCCCTGATCCATCCCGTGCACGCCGACAAGGTGCAGAGCTACTTCGACATCGCGCGCCGCGAGGGGATCGAGGTGCTCACGGGCGGCCTGCGCGGGCCGGGCGGCAACTACGTGGAGCCGACGGTGTTCGCCGCGCGGGACCCGCGCTCGCGCGTGGCGCAGGAGGAGATCTTCGGCCCGGTGCTGACGGCGATCCCGTTCGACGGCGAGGCGGAGGCGCTCGAGATCGCGAACGCGGTCCGCTACGGGCTCGCCGCCTATCTCTGGACGCGCGACGTGGGCCGCGCGCACCGGCTCGCGGCCGGGCTCGACGCCGGCATGGTGTGGGTGAACTCCGAGAACAACCGCCACCTGCCCGCGCCCTTCGGCGGCATGAAGGCGAGCGGCATCGGCCGCGACGGCGGCGATTACAGCTTCGACTTCTACATGGAAACCAAGAACGTGTGCGTGGCGTTCGACACGCACCGCGTGCCGACGCTGGGGCGATGAGCCTCTACTACGTGCAGAAGCTGCTCTATCAGCTGAACCGCGACCCGCAGGTGCGGCGGCGGTTCGAGGCCGACCGCGAGGCCGTGCTCGAGGAGTACGAGCTCACGGAGGAGGAGCGGCGGGCCATCCTCGACGGCGACATCGGCCTGCTGTACGTGATGGGGGTGAACGGCCAGATCCTCATGCATTACTCGGCGCTGATCGGTCAGAGCTGGGACGAATATCTGGCCGCCATGCGCGAGGGCGTGCGCAAGCACGGCCCCGTGCGCGCCGGGCTCTATTCGCTGCTGGCCCACCGCCGATGAGCCTGGTGTTCGCAGGGGTGTGCAGCCACGCGCCCGGCATCACGGGACGGGCGCAGCGCGCGGACCCGCAGGTCCGCGACACGTTCTACGCGAAGCTCGGCGAGCTGCGCGAGCGTCTCGAGGCGACGAGGCCCGACGCGCTCATCGTGGTCGCGGCCGAGCACTTCGCCAACTTCTTCATGAACAACATGCCCGCGTATTGCATCGGCATGGCCGAGCGCTACGAGGGCCCCATCGAGGACGAGCAGTGGCTCGGCATCGCGCGCCGCAAGGTGCCGGGCAACCCCGATCTGTCGCGGCGGCTGATCGCCTCGGTGATGCGCGACGTGGACGTGGCGTACGCGGAGGAATGGAAGTTCGACCACGGCATCATGGTGCCGCTGCATTTCCTCACGCCGCGCTACGACCTGGCGGTGATCCCCGCCAACATCAACTGCCAGGGTCCGCCGCTCACTCCGCTGCACCGCGCGTACGAGTTCGGCCGGGCGCTGCGCCGCGCGTGCGACGAGCAGCCGGAGCGCATCGCGCTCGTCGGCACGGGCGGCATCTCGCACTGGCCGGCAACGCCGGACTCGGGGACCATCAACGAGGCGTGGGACCGCGACTTCCTCGAGCGCTTCCTCGCCAACGACCGCGAGCGCCTGCTCGCGTACAGCGACGAGGAGGTGCTGCGCGACGCGGGGCAGGGCGGGTTCGAGATCCGCACGTTCATCGCGGTGGCTGGCGCCACGGAGGGCGCGACGGGCGAGCTGCTGTTCTACGCGCCCATCCCCATCTTCGCCGTCGGCTGCACCGTCGCGACGATGACCGTCCGCTGACCGCGCTCTTCTCGCCGCCAAACGGAGCCGTCGCCCCGGAAGGTGCTGGTACGCATGACAGCCAGGTAGGAGCGGCTTTCCAGCCGCGATCTTCACCGCGCACGCTATCGCTCCCGCGACGAGGTCTCGGGCCCGCGATCTTCGCACCGCCGAACGCCGCGCCAACGTCTCGCGGCGTGGATCGCATGTGCCCCTTCCAGCACGCTCGCGCACAGGGATGTGCGCGCGCGAGCCCCCAGGGAGGGGTTCACGGCGGTGCTGGAAGGGGCACATGCGAGCCGCGCCGCTTGCGGTGCCCTTGACGAAGATCGAAGAGCCGGCGTCCGCGCAGGGGCCCGGCCATGCAGACCCCCTTCCAGGAACGGCGTGAATACATCCCTGTAGCCTCGCGCGCGCATCCCTGCGCGCGAGCGTCCTGGAAGGGGGTCTGCATGTCCGGGCCCGACGCCTCGTCGCGAGAGTTCGCGGCGCGAAGATCGCGGCCCCGATGCGTCGCCGCGAGGGCGTGCGTCGTCGCGAACGCGTGCGGCGCGAAGATCGCGGCTGGAAAGCCGCTCCTACACCGAGGGGCCGCGTGGTCGCGGGCGCGATCTTCAGTTTCCGGTCAGGTGGGCTGAGGTAGCATGGCGCCCTGCCTGCGCGGCCGCCGCAGCGCGCGTCCGTGGGTTCCGCCAGGACTGGAGTTGTGCCGATAG
>DASVDH010000029.1:0-11532 GCA_036381195.1 Longimicrobiales bacterium
GCCCGGAACGATGCTGCGGCCCGAGAACTCGGCGAACGTGACGAGCACGTCCACGATGGGAGAGTCCTGGAAGTGCACGGTGATCCGGGGCTGCTGACTCTGCTGCGCGGCCCTGCGGCCGTAGGGCCCGCTCGCTGCGGAGTACGGCTCGCGCGCGGCGGCCACGAGCTGCGGAGCCGGAGCGGCGCCGGGAGCGGCCGTCGTGGGGGCCGCGACCCGCGCGACCGGCGGCGCGGCGCGTGCGGCTCCGTTCGGCTGCGCGGCCGCCGCCATGACGGCGCCCGCGTGCCACGGCTCGAAGGCGCCGGCCGGATTGGGGAAGCTCACCCGGATCTCGCCGTCCTCCCGTTGCACGGTGTACTGGACGGGCTGACTCAGGTCGAAGACCACGCGCACGATCGAGGCCCGGAACTGGCTCGCCCGGAGGGAGCGGATGCCGCCCCGGTCGATGCCGACGAACCGCTCCCGGGGCAGCGCGTACCTGGCCCCTTCGATGTCCAGGACCAGCCGGGCCGGATTGTCGAGGGTGAAGTCTTTCACCGAGACCTGGCCGTCCACCGTGATGATGATCTCGGTACGGTCTCCGACCGGCGCGACACTCACGCCCCTGACGGCTGTCAGGGGGGCGAGGACGGCCATCCAGAGCGCCATGAGAGGGCTCATCCCTACGCTCCTTCCGGTTCCTTACGCTTCAGTTCCAGGACTTCCTGCCGGACCACGCCAAAGTTGTTGACCGCGAAGAGGACCCGCCGGGGCCCGACGTCGAGGACGCGGGCGTTGCCCACGGTGTCGCCGCGGCGCACGCGGTAGCTGCGGTCGCCCGGGCCGGTCAGGAGCGCGACGCTCTGGCCCGGCACGGGAGAATGGATGATGCCGCGCAGGGTGAGCTCCTCGAAGCGTGGTCCCTCGGTGACGCTGAGCGGCGAGAACGGATCGCGACGGTTGGTCGCCGGATAGAGGAAGACCTCTCGCTCGAACACGAGGTCGATCTCGCCATTCGTTGGGGGCCGTGCCCCGGCCGAGTCGCGGCGGGCGGCCTGCGGATTCTGCGCATTCTGCGCCACGAGTGGCGACGTGCCTGCGCAGAGCAGCAGCGCCGCGAAGATCGGCGCGAACGGGTCAAGTCGTCGCATCGGACCTCCGCTCAACCGGCGCCCGCGCCGGAAGGATGTACGTCTGGATCTTGAACTGCGCTTCGAGCTTGAGCCGCCCTTCGTTGTCCGTCTCCTTGCGCGGCGTGAGCCTGAGGTCCACGGGGGTGACGATCCGCGGCAGCGAGCCGATGGCGGCGAGGAAGCGGCCGACGTCGTGATAGACGCCGATCACGCTCATCGCGTAGGTCTGCTTGGAGTAGTAATCCATCGGCGTCTCTGCCTCGGGCCTCAGCAGCGCGAGGTCCACCGCGGATTCGCGGGCGCGCAGCTCCATTGCGTGGAGGAGCTCGGGAACCTCCTCGCCGCGGGGGATGAGCTCCTCGAGTCGGGCCATGTGCTCCTCGTACATGGCCAGCTTCTTCTCGAGCTCGGGCCCACCGCGGGCCGCGATGGCCCGCGCGGCGGCGTTCTTGGTCTCCAACGTCTCCAGCCGCTGCTCGGCGGCTGCGATCTCCTCCTTCGCCTTTCCGTGCACGAAGTACCAGTAGAGGACGAGGATGGCGAGCGGGAGGACGCCGAGCAGCAACTGCTTCTGGGCCTTGGGGTCGCTGGGCAGCAGTGCCATGGTCAACGCTCCGCCGCGAAGAGGGGAACGGTCTCGATGCGGTCCGGCGACGGCTCTTCGTATGTCGCCTCCAGGATGAAGGCCTGCACGACCTTGTCCTGCTCGCGGATGAGCTGCGTGGAGGCGAGGCGGACGCCGCGGATGAAGCCGGACGCCTCGAGATCCTTCATGAACTGCGTGAGGGCGAAGGTGTTGCCCGCGCGTCCCTCGATGCGGAACGCGACGGGCGGCCCCGCCTCGATCTGCGACAGCCCGGTGAGCCAGGTGTACGCCGGCAGCGCGCGTCCCACCTCGTCCAGGATATGCGGCCAGATGTAGCGGCCGGCATCGATCTCCTGGATGAGCCGGAGGCGTGTCACGATGCTGTCACGCCGGGCGGTGAGGCGTTCGGTCGTCGCGATCACGGCCGCGTAGTGCGCGGAGTCGCGGACCGCGCGCTCGATCGCGATCTCGAGCTCGTCCTTGCGGGCGCGGGCGCTCATGAACATCCAGCCGACGCCGGCGACGAGCAGGACCCAGCCGAGAACAGAGAACAGGCCCCAACGGCCGATCGGCTGCCGCATCCCGGCGGCGGCGGCCAGCTTGCGCGCGCCGCCCAGCGAGAGCCCGCGCTTGCGGCGAGTGGGACGGCGAGTCGCGCCCGGATTCAGGTTGACTTCGATCACGGTCACCTCGGCACGGTTCACTTGGGCCGCCGGAGGGCCAGCCCGACGGAGAGCATGAGCATCGGCGCGACCTCATCGAGCGGGACGGAGTCGGCCACCTCGGAGCGCACCGCGATTCGCTCGAGCGGGTTGGCGACCTCGGTCCGGACGCCGAGCCGGTTCCCGATCGCCTCGACGACGCCCGGGACACGCGCGGCTCCGCCCGAGAGGAACACGCGGCCGATCCCCTGGCCACCGGATTGGGCCGTGACGACGGCCGCGGCCCGCTCGATCCCGATGGCGAGCTCCTCCGCGCGCTCTGCGACGAACGCACGGAGGTCGCCGCCCTGGCCGTTCCCGCCGAAACGGCCCTGGACGACCTCCTCCGCTTGCTCCGCGGGCAGGCCGCGCTCGCGCTGGAGCACCTCGCGCAGGCGGCGCGAGCCGAACGGGATGTCGCGGACCAGGACGGGCACGCCGTCGTCGAGCACATTCACGTTGGTGGTCTCGTGCCCGATGTTGACGAGCGCCACCATGCCGCTGTCGATGTTCGGATAATTGCGGCCGAACGCGTTGTGGAGGGCGAACGACTCGACATCGATGATCGCGGCCGAGAGGCCCGCATCCGCCAGCAAGCTCATGCGGTTCTCGATGAGCTCGCGCTTGGCCGCCACCAGCAGGACGGACATCTGGGGCGAGTCGCCCTCCGGATCCAGGATCTGGAAGTCGAGCTGCACGCTCTCCATGTCGAACGGCACGTGCTGCTCGGCCTCCCAGCGGATGACCTCGCGCGCGTTCGCCTCGCTCATGCGGTCCATCTGGATCTTCTTGATGATGACGTCGTGGCCGCCGACGGCGGCGACGACATCCCGGACCTTCAGCCCCGCACTCTCCACGACCGAGCGGATCGTGGAGGTGACGAGCAGCGGATCCATGATCTCGCCGTCCACGATCGCGTCCTGGACCAGCGGACTCATGGCGACCTTCACGATCTCGGGCTCGCTCTTCGAGTGGTCAACGGCGACCAGCTTGATGAACCCGCTACCGATGTCGAGGCCGGCGGATATCCGGTTCCTGCCGAAGATGCCCATGTGTGTCTTGCCCGGTCGTAGAGTCGTTGAGGGGCGGCGTCCGCCTCGCGTGTGGCGCCGCCCCCGGTGTGGTGCGGCCGCGCGTCAGCCGCCGGACGCGGCCGACAGATCCATCCAGCTCCGCTGCGCGATGGGAACGAGCCGCGAAGTCCAGGGATTGTTGTCGAGCGCGCGCTGGATCGCGCAGCTCGAGAAGTTGACCTCCGAGTTGCCGCGGGCGATGCTCTCCCAGTCCGAGTCGAGCGAACCGCCGCTCTGGACCAGCGTGATGCCGTTGAGGTGCCCGCCCCGGCCGGTCGTCTTGAGCCTCCCCCTGATGATCGTGATGCCGAAGAACTGGAAGCCGCCGCCCATCTCGAGATCGCCTTCGACGAGCAGGATGCCCTGGCCATAGGTGGCGCCCGTCAGGTGCAGGTCGCCCTGGGCGTAGATGATCGGGAAATAGTTGTAGCACGGGTGCTGGTTGTTGAACGGCTCGCCCCAGTTGTACAGGTTGCTCATGTCGCAGCGGCCGTCCCCGGTCAGTACGGGGCCGGTGTTGTTGACCTCCGCTCCCGGCGGGATGACCTTGCCGTCGGCCACGGCCAGCGCGGCCAGGTCGTCGAACGTCATGTCGCCGAAGTTCGCGAAGTCGCCCGTTCCGATCCCCGGATCTTCCAGGATTTTCGGCTCGCCGAAGATCTCGCCGGAGCCGGAGACAGCCACCTGACTCGCGTCCCTCGTGACGATCCCCGGGACCGGATCGAGGAGCGGCGGGCAATTCGCGCTCCATGCGTCCGGTCGTGAGTCCCTTCCATCCACTTCGGATGTGCCGCCGATCGAAACCTGGCCGAAGATGTGGAGCGCGCGGTTCTCCGGAAGGTTCATGTTGACCGCGCGGGCCAGGACGCCGAGGGTGCGCGTGGCGCCGCCATAGCGCCCGCCCTCGAGCACCCGCCCCGTGGACTGGATGAAGTAGAGCAGCGAATCGAGTCGCCTGATTCGCAGCGCGTAGTCGCCGACGGGCTGGCCGTTGCTCGTGATGCTGACCGGCCCCAACACGCCCTGCACCGGCAGGGAATCGGGGACGTTGGGCATCTGCGCCTCGAGGAAGCCACGGGTGTACGAGCCGAGCGCGTCGTTGAGTCCACGCTCGGCGTAATAGAACGCCTCCTTGCTGAATTGCGTGCTGGTGCCGATGTGGTGCTCCTGAGACGCGGCGAAGAACCCGCCGGTCACGAGCGCGCCGACCAGGACCAGCGCCAGGATGGTGGCTGCCAGGGCGAACCCCTGCTCGCGGCTCTGTACGCGACTCATGTCAGCTCCTGCTTCTGCTCGAACGCCCAGCACGCCTCGCCTCGGTCCACTAGTTGTTGCGCAAGAAAAGCTGCGTCACGAGCGAATCGCTGTAATGCGTCTGTCCCGGCACGCCGGTGCCCTCGGTGCGCCCGCGCACGACGATCTCGATGCGTGCGACGAGGCCCGGATTCGTCGTCGGGTTGCCGTTGGCGTCGAAGTATCGGAACACGGGGCCCTGGCCGCTGGGAGCGAGAGGGCCGATCACCGGCACCAGGCTGCCCGTTGCGGTGTGGCGGGCGAGCATCGGCTCGCCGCCGACGTCGTACAGGCCGTACGTGAGGACCTGGAACGAGCGCACGGGCGCTCCGACAAGGACGGCCCCGCTGCTGAAGGGGAAGCCGGGGACGTTGAGGATGGTCCCCGCGCCTCCACCCCAGGAGCCGCAGCTTCCGTTGGGGTCCGGCGGCGGAGTGCTGATGAGCACCGAACCCCAAGCGTCGTCCGCTCCGGTCTGCCTCAGGCCCTCGATGAAGTACAGGAGCGAGTCTCCCGCCCTGAACGCCGTGTTGCCCCCCGGCATCACCCCCGGCACCTCCTGCACGGCGATGCGCTGCCCGGCCTCGTCGAAGCTGCAGATGAAGCCGGCGGCGCGGTACGCCCGAAACCTGAGCGAGTCCGGCGTCATCATCAGCAGATCGCCGCCGCCGGGACTGATCTCGCGCAGCTCGCTCTCCAGCACCGCCACGGCGTCCCGCATCGTCTGCTGCGTGTTGATGACGGCGCTCTGCTGCCGGTAGCTGCGCTCCTGGACCGCCAGCACCTGGTAGGTCGCGCCCAGGATCAGGGCGCCGATCACGACGACCACGAGCAGCTCCACCAACGTGAAGCCGCCGGTCGAGCGGCGGACGCTGCTCATGGCATGACAATGCTGAAGGAGAAGGTGTCCGGGGCGACCGCGCCGTGGCCCGAGGCGCCCGGCAGCGGACGCACGGCCCTGCTGTAGATCTCGACCTCCGCGAGATAGCTGCCCGTCCTGTTGACCGTCCACCAGAAACGGAAGTCGCCGACGGTGATCGCCTGGGCTTCCGCCACGGAGGCGAGGTTCGCGAACGGCGTCGCGCGGAGGTTCTCGATGACCTGCTGCAGCGCGGCAGCACGCTCCGTGCGGAGGTCGCCCGTACGCACCTGGGTCGAGACGTAGCCGGTCGTGGCCGCCAGGGACAGCAGGCCGACGGTGAGGATGACGAGCGCGACCATCAGCTCGACGATCGAGAACCCGCCCTCGCTTCGAATCCAGGACTTCATCGCTTCGACACCTGTCCGAGGAACTGCACCACCGCCCGGGCCCTGTACGAGCCGCGCGCGAACGTCACGGTGTCCGGCAACGTCGGGCCGCCGCAGGAGCTGCCCAACCCGCGCGCGTTGTAGCGCACGCAGAGGGCGGCGCTCCCACTGGAGATCCGCACATCCGCGTCGAACTCACCCGAGTAATCCACGGCGTCCATCGTGCTTCCGGCGTGCTGGATCCACGCGCGGTCCGTGACCGCGTCCACCCTCAGCTCCGCCACGTCGCCGTGCTCGATCGCGACGGCGCGCGCCCGCGCCCCCAGCATGACGAGCGCATCCCGCGCGTTCAGCGCCCCCTGCCGTGCCCGGGCGCGGCCGAGCGCCGGCACCGCCATGGCCAGCAGGACCCCGGCGATGATGAGCACGATCAGCATCTCGATGCCGGTGAACCCGGCGGTCCGGCGCGGCATGGCGTTGCTCGTCGTTGTCGTGCCTGGGCTCTGCCGCCCATCCGTGGCGCGAGCCGCGCCGCGGGGCGGCCAGTCACGCGTGGAGGATACGAGATCCGTGCCCGGATCTAGCTCGTTCTGCCGCAACGAGTTGGCCGCCAAACAGGCGCGTCGCCGCGGGAAAAGAGTTCGAGCATCGGGACAATTTTGCCGCCGTCCGGCTCAGAAGACGGGCACCCAGGACCGGCCCGCGGGCCGGAGCGGCCGGTCGAGCCCCGGGGCGCTTCCGAGCGCGCGCCCGAGGGCGCACGCGTCGAAGCGGACGGCACCGGCGACGGAGGCCTCGCCTGCCCGGACGGCGCCGCTCACGACCGCGCCCGCGCCCACCGTCATCCGCCCGGTGACGAGCACGGCGCCGTGGAAGGCGGCGCCGGGCGCGAGCACGAGGTCGCCCTGGACGACGAGCACGCCCTGGCCCGCTCCCGAGAGGGCGAGGTCCGCGGGCGCGAAGATCAGCGGGAGGTAGCCGCCGCAAGGCGCGGCCGGGTCGGCGGGGTCGCCCCAGTTGCCCGGTGCGCCGACGTCGCACTCGCCGTCCACCGTACGCGGCGTGGCGGCCACGGAGCCGGCCTCCGTCCGGTCGGCGAGCGCCGCCAGGTCCGCGAGCCCGAGGCGGCCAAGCCCGGCGAGCGCGGCCGAGTCGGCAAGGCCGGGCTCCCGTGCGACCGGCGGCACGCCCTGCACTGCGCCGGCAGGGGCGGGCGCGTTGTCCGGCAGGAGGACCCCCGGCCGGGGGCCGGGCGGGAGCCCGAGCACGGGGTCCGGCGGGCAGAAGGCCGGGCTCCAGCCCTCTGGCGGGCCGGCGGCGCCGGTGCCATCCACGACACCGCCGGGCAACACCTCGACGGGTCCTGCGGCGGAAAGCGCCGCCGCCAGCTCGGGCGCGAATTCGGCGGGCAGGAGGCCCCGGACGAGGAGCCCGACCGAGGCGCGCGCGCCGGGGCCGGCCTCCGGGCCCGAACGGGCCTCGCCGCGGATCATGAAGAGCCCTGCCGCCAGGCGTTCCACGCGAGCGTCGTAGGCGACGTCGGGCGCGAGCGTGCCGGCAGCGGCCTGCACCGCGTGGGGAGCGCCGGATTCGAGCGCGCGGTAGTCGGAGGTGCGCCAGCCGGCCAGCGCGGCGCGTGCCGCGGATTCCGCGCCGGCACGGGCGCGGGCCGTGTGCACGAGCGCGGTGGCGACGCGCGCCTCCTGCGTGCTGACGAAGAGCAGGCCCGTGCCGAGCGTGCCGAGGGCGAGGAGCACGAGGAGGGCGAGCAGGAGGGTGAACCCGCGGCGACCCTCCAGCGCGACCAGCGCGACGGCCAGGCCGCGCGCCGGCCGCGGCCGTCCGTGCGGCCGCCGGCCGCGCCAGGGACCAGCGCGGCCGGTGTGCGGCGCGGCGTGGGGAGCCGCGGTCTGGGCGCGCCACATCGCCAGCAGCGAGCGCGACGGCGGCCGTGCGTGTCGGGGTCGGATCACGGAGCCTCTCCGGGCACGGCCCCGTTCAGGAGCGCGAGGAACACTCGCAGCACGTGGCGGCGGCCCGGGGACCGGCCGGTGGGCACGGTGGCCGTGACCCGGGCGACGATGGCGGCGGCCTCCGCCGGATTCGCGGCGGGGCCGCCCGCGGCGTCTCGCAGCTCAAAACCGCTGGCCGCGTCGTCCAGCCACGCGACCGTCAGCGGCTGACGGCCCCCTTCGCCTCGCCGGTACCGGAGGGCCGCGCCGGTGAGCGCGTAGGTCCCGGCCTCGTAGAGCAGGAGCGGGGATCCCGCGGCCGGGAGCGCCTCGGCGCCGAGCGCCCAGCGCTCCACCTCCTCGCCCGCCGCCGCGGCGCAAGCGGCGGGCGCGGGCGCCGCGCCGAGGAGCGGGACGGGCGTGGCGGGGGAGTCCGGCCGGACCAGCAGGACGGAGTCCTTCGCCGGATCGGGGGCGCGCAGGCCGCGCCGGCGGACGAGGATCTCTCCGCCGATGCTGCCGCACACCACGCCGAACCCGCGGAACGCGCGCACGGCGACCGATTCCGGCGTGGCGAGCGCGAGGTCCTCGGCGGGCGCCAGCAAGCGCAGCTCGCCGCCGAGGATGGCCGCGGAGACGCGGAGCGCCTCGGCGGCGGTGACGCTGTCCGCCTGGGCGCGCGCGAGCCGCTCCTGGCCGTGCAGCAGGCCGAACAGCGCGCTGGCCACGATCCCCCCGAGCGCCAGCGTCAGGAGCAGCTCGAGCAGCGAGAACCCCCTCACGGGCGGCCTCCGATGCGGTGGGGCGGCGGGACGTGGAGCAAGACGAGAGGGACGCTGTGGCTGCCGCGGCCATCGCGGTAGGACGCGGAGAGCTCGATGCGCGAGCCGCCGTGAACGGGCGCGACCGTCCAGCTCACGCGGTAGCGCCCCTCGACCCGGGTGCCGGGCGCCGGCGCCGGCTCGAGGAGCAGCGAGTCCGCGATGGAGGCGAGGAGCAGGGCCGCGCCGGACCTGGCGTGGGCGGCACCGAGCGTGTGGCCGGCGAGGATGGCCGCGGCGGTGATGCCGAGCGCGCAGATGCCGACCAGCACGAGGGAGACGATCACCTCGACGAGCGTGAAGCCGCGCGTCACCACCTGCGGATCCTCCCGTACGCGGCCACCGTGAGCCCCGCCTCGGCGTGCCCGCGGCGAATGCGGAAGGTGCGACTCGTCATGCGGCCGATGCCGAGGGCATCGAAGCGGAAGACCAGCGAATCCGCCGGCAGCCCATCCGCACTGAGCGTGACGCGGTATTGGGCGTGCAGGTCCAGGGGTGCAGCCGGCGGCGCGCCCGCGGCGTCGACGCGGAACCGGGCGGCGGGGAGCTCGACCACGAGGGAGGCGCCGCCGTGCGCGATGGCGGCGGCGCGCGCGTGGGCGAAGCCGGCGGCGAGCGCGTCCCGGGCCGCGCGCACGGCGTAGCGGTCGAGCAGCCGGGAGAACGCGATGGCGCCGGCGCCGAGGAGGGCGGCCACGAGCGCCAGCGCGATGGCGAGCTCGAGCAGAGTGAAGCCGGAGCGGCCGGGTTCGCGGAGCATGGCCCCACGCTAACCCGGGCGCTGGGGCGATGCGATAGCGGTTCGGGAACGAGCGGAGCGCGCGCTCCACGCGCCGCGCCGGATCCTACTCGAGCCCGTAGTCCCGGATCTTGTAGAGCAACGCGCGGGAGCTGAGCTCCAGGAGCTGCGCGGCGCGGGTCTTGTTGCCGCCGGTGCGCTCGAGGGCCTTGCGGATCAGGCGCCGCTCGAGCACCGCGTTGTGCTTCTTGACGGACAGCTCGTCCTCGGACAGCTCGAAGCCATCGAGAGCGGGCACCGGCATGCGGATGTTGGCGGGCAGGTCTGCCGCGGTGATCTTCGGCCCATCGGTGAGGACCAGCGCGCGCTCGATGGTGTTCTCGAGCTCCCGCACGTTGCCGGGCCAGGGGTAATCGAGGAGCAGGCGCATCGCATCCGGTTCGATGCCGCGGACATCGAGCCGGAGCTTGCGGTTGTACATCTCGATGAAGTGCTGCGCCAGGAGCGGGATCTCCTCCCGGCGCTGGCGCAGGGGCACGAGGTGGATGGGAACGACGGCAATGCGGTAGAAGAGGTCGCGCCGGAACCGGTTCTGCCGGATCTCCTCCTCGAGGTCCTTGTTCGTGGCGGTGACGAGCCGCACGTCCACGGCGCGCGCGCGGTTCTCGCCCAGACGGCGGACTTCGCCCTCCTGGAGCACGCGGAGCAGCTTGACCTGGAGCGTCATCGGCATGTCGCCGATCTCGTCCAGGAACAGCGTGCCGCCGTTGGCGGCCTCGAAGAGGCCCGGCCGGTCCCGCTCCGCGCCGGTGAACGCGCCGCGCGTGTAGCCGAACAGCTCGGATTCGAGCAGGTTCTCCGGGATCGCGCCGCAGTTGACCGGGACGAACGCCTCGTTGGCGCGGTCGCTCTCGTTGTGGATGAGGCGCGCGATGAGCTCCTTGCCGGTGCCGCTCTCACCCGTGACGAGGACGGGCGATGGGTGGCGGGCGACCTTGCTGGCGATCTCGAGCGCCTCGCGCATCGCGGCGGACTTGGCGATGATCTCGCTGTAGCGGCGCTCGATGCGGACCTCATCGCGGAGGCGGCCGACCTCGCGGCGGAGCGCCTCCCGCTCCTCCGCCTTCTTGAGGGTGAGCACGAGCTGGTCGGCGCTGAACGGCTTGGGGAGGTAGTCGTACGCGCCGGCCTTCATGGCCTCGATGGCGAGCTCGGTGCTGCCGTAGGCGGTCATGACGATGACCAGGCCGGTGCCGTCCTGCGCGCGGTAGCGCTTGAGGAACTCGAGGCCCGGCAGCCGCGGCATGCGGACGTCGCAAAGGATGATGTCCGGCCGCAGCTCGAGGGCGCGCGCGAGTCCCTCCTCGCCGTCGCTCGCGGCGTGGACCTCGTATCCCTCGCCCGAAAGGATGAGAGACACCGTCTGGCGGAGCCCTGGCTCGTCGTCGATGATCAGAACGGTCATGGTCGGAGAGCTGGACAACGGCGCGCGAGCCGGATCTGGGGCGGGCGCGGCGCCGCGGGGTCGAACGATGACGCGCCGGTTCCGGGGAGCGGGTGGCGTCAATTTACGGCGTCGCCACGCCGCGCGACAAGGGGGCGGAGCCCGACACGGCGTGCGGGGCGAGCCGGCCCCCAGCAGCGCCGGCCGCTCGCGGCTCATGCGTGCACCGGCTGCGCCGCGGCGGGGAGAATGATGGTGAAGACGGCGCCGCCGTGGGGAGGACTCTCCGCCCGGATCGTGCCGCCCATGGCGTCGATGAGGCGGGCGCAGACGGCGAGCCCGAGGCCCGTTCCCTTGCCGGGTTCCTTCGTGGTCACGAAGGGCTCGAAAACCTGACCGATGAGGTCGGCTGGAATCCCCGGGCCGTTGTCCGCGACCGCGATCTCGACGATGTCGAGCCCCGGCGGGAAGGGATCCTCGCGCGGCAGGCGCGCCGGCTGATGCAACCTGCGCCGGTGCGAGTAATCCGCGTGCGGCGGGTCGTCCCGGCGGCGGGCGCG
>DASVDH010000030.1:0-26624 GCA_036381195.1 Longimicrobiales bacterium
ACGTCGAGGTCGTTGGTCGGCTCGTCGAGCAGGATCAGGTTGCCGCCGGAACGGAGCAGCTTCGCCAGGTGCACGCGGTTGCGCTCGCCGCCGGAGAGGACGCCCACCTTCTTCTGCTGGTCCGCGCCCTTGAAGCCGAACCAGGAGCAGTAGGCGCGCGAGTTGACGCGGGCCTTGCCCAGCTCGATCTCGTCTTCGCCGCCGGAGATCTCCTGCCAGATCGTCTTCTCCGGATCCACCGCTTCGCGAGTCTGGTCCACGTAGGCCAGCTTGACGGTGGAGCCGAGCTTCAGCGTGCCGGCATCCGGCTGCTCCTGGCCGGTGATCAGCCGCAGCAGCGTCGTCTTGCCGGTGCCGTTGGCGCCGATCACGCCGACGATGCCGCCGCGCGGCAGCCGGAACGTGAGATCCTCGAACAGCACGCGGTCGCCGTACGCCTTGGTCAGCCCTTCCGCCACGACCACGTCATCGCCGAGCCGGGGGCCGGCCGGGATCACGATCTCCGCGCGGGTGATCTGCTCGCGCACGTCCTCGTTCAGCATCTGCTCGTACGCGTTGATCCGCGCCTTGCTCTTGGCCTGCCGCGCGCGCGGCGCCATACGGATCCACTCGAGCTCGCGCTCCAGCGTGCGCATGCGCGCGGTCTGCTGCTTCTCCTCCAGCCGCAGGCGCTCGCGCTTCTGCTCCAGCCACGACGAGTAGTTCCCCTCCCACGGGATCCCTTCGCCCCGGTCGAGCTCCAGGATCCACTTCGCCACGTTGTCGAGGAAGTAGCGGTCGTGCGTGATGGCGACGACCGTGCCCTTGAACTCCGCCAGGTGCCGCTCGAGCCACGCGACGGATTCCGCATCCAGGTGGTTCGTCGGCTCGTCGAGCAGCAGCAGGTCCGGCTCCTCGAGCAGCACGCGGCAGAGCGCGACGCGGCGCCGCTCGCCGCCGGAGAGCTTCGTCACGTCCGCGTCGGGCGGCGGCAGCCGCAGCGCGTCCATCGCGATCTCGATCTTGCGGTCCAGGTCCCAGGCGCCCGCGGCCTCGATCGCGTCCTGGAGCTTCGCCTGCTCGTCGAGCAGCGCGGCCATCTCATCGTCCGACATCGGCTCCGCGAACTTCGCGTTGACCTCGTCGAACCGGCGCAGCAGGTCGCGCGCGTAGGCCACGGCCTGCTCGACGTTGCCGCGCACGTCGAGGTTCGGGTCGAGCAGCGGCTCCTGCGGCAGGTAGCCGATGCGCGTCCCCTTCGCCGCCCACGCCTCGCCCTGGAAGTCCGTGTCCACGCCGGCCATGATGCGGAGCAGGGTGCTCTTGCCCGCGCCGTTCGGGCCGACCACGCCGATCTTCGCGCCGGGGTAGAAGGACAGCCAGATCCCCTTCAGGACCTCCCGCCCCGGCGGAACGACCTTCCGGAGGCCCTTCATCACGTAAATGAACTGGGGTGTGCTCATCGCGCCTCGCGTTCGGGGTTGCGGGCAACGGATACCCCGGAAGGCGCCGGGCGTGCGCGCGGGGACACTGCACTGGGGCGGGCGGCGGCCTCGTCGCCGCACGGCCGGGTCGCCCGCGGGCGCGGCGCCCGCGGCGCGCCGTCCGTCGCAGCGCGGCGCCCTCAGCCCCGCAGTGAGCGCACGCTCTCGACGAGTGCGGCCGTGGCGTCGTCGAGCTGGCGATCGCTGAGGTAGGGCGCCGGCCCGAGCCGCAGCACGTCGCCGCGGCTGTCGGCGTATACGCCGTGCTCGCGGAGGCGGCGCACGAGCTCGCCGGCATGCGGGGACCGGAGCGCGAGGAAGGCGCCGAACGCGTCGAGCGGGGTGGCGCGGTCCCGCGTGATGAGCGCCGGGTCCAGGTCCGCGGCGTCGAAGGCGGTCGCGAGCCGCGCGATCTGGTGCTGGCTGATCTCGCGCAGCAGCTCGGGCGTGAGGCCGTGCTCCTCGAAGAAGTCGAAGACCTCGGCCGCGCGGTAGTGGCTGGTCGGGTCGTACGTCGCGCCGGCGAAGCGGTCGGGGCCGGGGCCGTAGGGCACCTGCGGCTCGCGCCCGCCGGCCGTGAGCAGCGAGAACTCGCTGAACCAACCCGTGATGATCGGCCGCAGCTCGCGGCCCGGCGGGATGCGCAGGAACGCGTTGCCCTCGCCGAGCTGGCAGTACTTGTAGCCGGCGCCGGTGACAAACGCGTCTTCGAGCCCCATGGCACGGATCGAGAACGGGACGACGTTCAGGTGGTGATACGCGTCCACGAGCAACGCCGCGCCCTCCCGCCGGCACGCGTCCGCCACGGCTGCGAGCCCCGGCACGATGCGGGCGTCGGCGTAGAGAACGGAGGAGACGAACGCGGCGGCCGTGCGCGCGTCCACGGCGGCGGCGAGCCGCTCCGCGAGCCCGTCCACCGGGTCGCGAGGCACGCGCACGACCTCGATCCCCTCCTCGGCCAGCCGGTCGAGCTGGCGGCGCAGGGAGTGGAACTCGCCGGTCGTCGTGACGAGCCGCGGCCGCTCGCGCAGCGGCAGCGCGGAGAGCAGGCGGGTGACGAGCTCGTGCGTGTTCGCGCCGAGCGCGATGTCGCCGTCGTCGTCCCCGAGCAGGCGAGCGTAGCCGCGGCGCACACGCTCAGCGCGCGCGAACGCGTGCTCCCACTTGTCGTCCACGTAGCGGGCAGCATCGAGCCAGGCCTGCACCTGGCCGTCGAACCCGCGGTCCGGCCAGGCCTGGTGCGAGTGGCCGGTGAGCAGCAGCCGGCTCGCGACGTCGAAGCGGCTGTAGTGCGGCGCGAGCGCGTTGGGGGAGCGGTAGAGCTGCTCGGGAGTCAGGCGCATGGGCGATCCCCTGGTTGGGTCCCGGCGCGTGGCGCGTTCCGCAGGTGGCCGCGCGGGTCGCGCATGCGCGGCGCCGGCGCGCGATCGCGCAGCCGCCCGGCAGCGGGCGACCTCACAGCTCGGTGCGGATCGCCCACAGGTCCGGGAACGCCGGCCGGAACAGCGTGCCGCGCAGGTACTCCGCGCCGGTGCTGCCGCCGGTCCCCCGCTTCGTGCCGATGGTGCGCTCGACCATCTTCACGTGGCGGTAGCGCCACTCCTGCAGGCCCTCATCCAGGTCGACGAGCCGCTCGCACACCCCGGTGACCGCCGGGTCGTTGCGGTAGACATGGATCAGGACGCGCTGGAGCTCGGGCGACGGCTCGACGGGCTGCGTGACATCGCGCTCGAGCTGCGACCGCGGCACGTCGTAGCCGCGGCGCGCGAGGTAGTGGAGGAACGAGTCCCAGATCGAGGGGCGACGGTACCGCGCCTCCAGGAACCGGCGCGCCGGGCTGTCCTCCGGGTAGTGTCTGACCGCGCCCTCACGCTTCTGCCCGAGCGCGAACTCGAGCGCGCGGAACTGGAAGGACTGGAACCCGCTGCCGGACTCGAGGCGGTCGCGGAACGAGAGGAACTCGAGCGGCGTCATGGTCTCGAGCACGTCGATCTGCGCGACCAGCACCTTGAGGATGGTGAGCACGCGCTTGAGCGTGTGCAGGGCGCGCGGGGTGTCATCGGCCGCGAGCAGGTCCTGGAGGTGATCCAGCTCGTGCAGGATCTCCTTGAACCACAGCTCGTAGACCTGGTGGATGACGATGAACAGCATCTCGTCGTGCTCCGGCCCCTCGGAGACCGGGGTCTGGAGCGAGAGCAGCTCGTCGAGCCGCAGGTAGCTACCGTAGGTGAGGGGCATGGCGTTGGGTGACCTCTCTCGTTCGATGGGTCGCAGCGAGGTCTACCCCGGAGATGGCGAGGTGAGCCGGTGCCGGCCGGCCCGTGCGGGCGGTGCTCCGCCCACCGACCCGGCCGGGCCGGACAACTGCGGAAGGCCCGGGGGAACGCGCGGCGCCGCGGGGCGCGGCCGGCCGTGCGCCATGCTCATCGCCGTGCGGGCGGTGGTGTGGCGGTTGGGATCCCGGTCGAGAGGATCGCGTTCCACTTCGGGCGAGATGGTTCAAGATTGAACCATCCAACCCTTGTCGGAACCGCCTTGCGGTGCGACTCGGGACCGGCGAGACGGACCGGCGGGGTGAGGCCATGGTCCGGGTCCGTCACCGCACCACGCCGCGTTGCGCGGCCATGGCGACAGCTGCTCACGCAAGGCGTTCTCTGGCGGAGGCCGCCACTGCCGGAGTGATGATGCGCTGCCGCACTGTCCGTGCGCGAGCGCGACACCTTTCTCGCACGAGTCGAATCTGTGCCCGCGGCGGCTGTGTCCTTCGTGCAACGACTCGCCGAGGCCAGCATCATCGCACGCGGCCGGAACGGTGGGCGGCCGGCGCGCCGCCCCTTGTCCCACGCCCGACGGGACTGGACCGTCCTGCCGCAGTCGGGTGCCTTCGGGTCACGGACAAGGATAGTGCTGTCTCTGGCCCTCCCAGTGTTGAACCGGCGCAGTACATCGGGCGATTCCCGCCGTGGCGTAGCCCTCCCGGCAGCGGACTGTGAGGGAACGCTTCTTGCGCTGGGGTGACGCATCACCTCGAACACGCATCACGATCACGAGAGCCGGATCCAGACGGCCACACGGCGAGGCTGCCAGGCCGATCAGGCGTGCCGTAGTACGGCGGCGACCGATGACCGCGCGCTGTGGTCGCCAATGGAAGGCCGCGGTACCGCGAGTCGCCGTGGGACCGATCTTGAAGCCGGCATGGCCGTGGAACCACGGTCGCCGGGGACGAGGTGCACGCGAGCGTGGCTGGGCAGCCGATCCTTGTCGTTGCGCCGGAACCGTTTCTCGAAGACCGTGGTACTCCGATCGCCGTGTATCAACTGCTCGGGGCGCTCGGCCGGCTCGGGTACAGCGTAGATCTGCTAACCTACCCCGTCGGCCGCGAGATTCGGCTTCCTGGGGTAAGGGTGTTCCGCATCCCGAATCGGTTCCGCATCCGCACGGTTCCGATCGGCTTCTCGTTCCGCAAGCTAGTCCTGGATGCAGAGCTCACGATCGCGCTACGCCGCCGGCTGCGCGCGCAGCGCTATCGGTGCATCCACGCGGTCGAGGAGGCCGCCTTCGCGGCCCTGCTCCTCGGCCGGCGTGCCGGCATCCCGGTCATCTACGACATGCAGTCGAGCCTGCCGGAGCAACTCGCGCAGCGTCGGCTTTTCCGAATCCCGGTGGTGCGCATGGCGCTGGACGCTTGTGAACGGTGGCTGCTGCGCAGCGTTTCGGCGGTGATGAGCAGTGCGGGCCTTGCCGTGCGGGTTCGTGCCGCCGCTCCGCGGGCGCACGTCGGGGAATGGGTGTACGCGAGCGAGCCATGCAAAGTCGAACGATGGCAGGTGGAGCGACTGCGGGCCGAGCTGCGCGTTCCGGAACACGCGCGGCTGGTCGTCTATGCCGGCACGTTCGAGGACTACCAGGGACTCCCCGCTCTCCTCTCCGCCATCCCGGCGGTCTGTCGCTCGGTTCCGGATGCAGTGTTCGTCTGCATCGGCAGCAGTCCGAACGACTGCAGCACCGTGGAACGTAAGGCGGCGGAGCTCAACCTGGACGGGCGGTTGCGCTTGCTTCCCAGGCAACCGCGGGAGCGAGTCCCCGCCCTTCTCGCGATGGCGGATGTGCTGGTGTCGCCACGTGCGTACGGTCAGAACTTGCCGCTGAAGATCTTCGACTACCTTGCGGCGGGCCGTCCGATCGTGGCCACCGACATCCCCGCCCATCGCAGCATTCTGACGCCGGAACGGGCGAGGCTGGTGCCTGCCAACGCCGAGGGCCTCGCGAGCGGCATTCGCGATGTGTTGCTCGACCCTGCGCTCGCCGAGCGGCTGGCCGCTGCAGCACGCGCGTATGCGCAGCGCTATCTGGGGCAGGATGTCTTCGTGCGCTCGGTACAGGACCTGTATGACCGCATCTGCGCCCGTGAGACCAGGTCGAGCCGCGCGAGCTGAACAGGAGTGCGGCGTGGAGCACGCGGCGCGGTGTCCCGCTCCGCAGGGACTCGATCGTCCGCATGCTGCACCCGCGCGGCCCGAGCCGCCAATGAAGGCTCGGACGGTGTCGGTCATCATCCCGGCGAGGAACGCCGGGGCGTCGATCGGCGGCATCGTCCGCGCGAGCCTCGCACAGCGGCGGCCCGGCGTGGAGGTGGAGGTGATCGTCGTCGATGACGCATCGACGGACGACACGGCGGCGCAGGCCCGTGCGGCCGGGGCCCGGACGCTGGTCGTTCCCGCCTCGGCCGCGGGCAACCCGGCTGCGGCGCGCAATCTCGGAGCGCGGGCGGCGCGCGGGGAGATCCTGGTCTTCCTCGACGCGGACTGCGTACCGGTCGACGGCTGGCTGCGGTCGCTGCTCGACGCGCACGACAGAGGCGAGGTGATCGTGGGCGGCGCGCTGGACCTCCCGAACGGTCTCCCGTTCTCGGCCCGCTGCGACTACTTCTGCGGCTGGTACCACGTTCACTCCCGCCGCCCGGCCGGCTACGTGGCCAGCCATCCGCCGGCGAACATCAGCGTGCGGCGCGACCTGTTTCTCTCGACCTCCGGCTTCGACGAGCGCCACCCCGTCGCCTTCGCGCACGAGGAGCTGCGGTGGCAGGCGGAGCTCGTCCGGCGCGGAGTGCGGATCTACTTCGAGCCGGCCGCTGTGGCGCTGCACCGGAATCGCCCGGGCTTCGGGAACCTGCTCGGGCGGAGCTACCGCTGGGGTTACAGCGCGATCGAGAGCAAGGCGGCCACGGGCGCGGCGAGGATGGCGTGGCTGTATGGGCATCCGCGCGTGCTGATCGCGTTCGCGCCGGCATCCGCGGTCTTGCAGGCGCTCTACATCGTGGCTTCCTGGCTCCGCGTGGGAGTCTTCGAGCCGTGCGCCATGCTGCCCGCGGTGCTCGCGGCCCGAGTCGCGTATACCGTGGGCATGGTGGTCGGCGGCATCCGTTGGCTCCGGTCGCGCCACGTGCCCGAATCGATCGAGACACGGCCGCGTTGGGCCTGACGGGAGGGAGACACTCTGACAGCGCGTAATGGGCATCCGACCTCGGCCGCTACCGGGCCGGAGGGGACGGCGGCGGACGAGCTGAGGGTGACCGCGGCGATCTGCACGCGCGCGCGGCCGGACCAGCTTGCACGCGCACTCGAATCGCTGTGCGCGCAGCGGGTCCCGGCCTCGGAGATCCTCGTCATCGACAACGCGCCCCCGGACGACGCCGCGGAGCGAGCCGTCGCGCGCGTGTGTCCGGCCGCCCGGTACGTCGTCGAGCCGGTCCCCGGGCTGGATTTTGCGCGCAACCGGGCGCTCGCCGAGGCGAGCGGCGACATCGTCGCGTTTCTGGATGACGATGCAGTCGCGTCGCCCGGCTGGGTCGGCGCGATCCGGGCAGCGTTCGAGAGTGCGCCTGCGCTCGGCGTGTGTACGGGGCGAGTCGAAGCGCTCGCCGTGCGAACTGCCGGCCAACGGCTGTTCGAGGCGAACGGCGGCTACGGCCGGGGCGACCGGCGCATCCGCCTTCCCGCCGATGCCCGGCGCCGGCTGCACGGGTTCCCCGCGCCGCTCGTTGCCTGGGCCGTGAGCGTCGGGAACGGCGCGAGCCTCGCCGTCAGACGCGACTACGCCCGACAGCTCGGCGGCTTCGACGAGGCGCTCGATCTCGGGGACGTCCTCCCCGGCGGCGGCGACCTCGACATCATCTGGCGGATGCTCAGGGCCGGCCACGAGCTCGTCTACGAGCCCGATGCATTGGCCTGGCACGAGCACCGTGAGAGCATTTCGAGCGCCGTCGAGCAGATCGCGGGCCATCAGCGCGCTTTGCTTGCGTTCCTGACAAAGAGCACACGTCAGGCGTCGGGCAGGACCAGGGCCGAATTGCTGGCCTTCCTGTGTTGGCGCCTGTTGAAGCCGGGGGTGCGCCTGGCCGCGCGCGGAATTGGACGCGACCCGCTGCCTGCCCGCGCGCTGCTCCGCGTATGGGCGGAGTGTTGGGCCGGCCTGGCGGCATACGGCCGGGCGCGGCGGATCGCACTGCGGCGGCGGCTCGAGCACGGAGGGCACCGCCCGGCGGCGGCTCCGATCGCGTCCCTCGGTCTACCCCCGGCGGCACGGGCCATAGCTCACCGCGCGGCAGCGCCACAGCCGTGAGCGTTCTCATGAGAACGTTGGATACCGTCCGGGTGATCACGCCCCGCTCGCGAGGCAGCGCGAAGGAGGTGTGGCGGTTCCGAGACCTGTACCGTAGCCTCGTCGCCCGCGACCTCGCTGCCAAGTATCACTCGTCCGTTCTGGGCTTCGTCTGGACGCTGCTCAATCCGCTCCTGATGCTGGCCGTGTTGATCGCCGTGTTCCGGCACGTGATCAGGGTGCCGATCGAGCACTATTGGGCCTTCCTGCTGAGCGGCTATTTCGTCTGGAACTGCGCCCAACAATGCCTCTCCTCGGCAACCTACGTGTTGCAGCAGCATGCGAGTCTCAGCCGGAGCGCCGCGTTCCCGAGCGAGATCCTGTTGCTGAGCGCATCGACTGCGAAGCACGTCGAGTTCGTGATCGAGGTCGGGCTGACCCTGGTGGTGCTTGGCGTTTTCCACCACCAGGCCGTGCCCGGCAGCTTCCTGGTCCTGCCGGTCCTGTTCCTGTTGCAGTTCGTCCTCGTGGTGGGCCTGATGGCGCCGATCGCGGTGCTTTCTGTGTTGTTCCGCGATGTCCAGCACGCATTGCCGCTCGTCATCATGGTGGCCTTCTACCTGTCCCCCGTCTTCTATTCGCCGGACATGGTGCCGGAGTCCGTGCGTGGCCTGTACATGCTGAACCCGTTTGCGGGGCTGCTCTCCCTCTACCACGCCGTTCTCTTCGACGGGCGGTTCCCGGCGGGCGGATTGCTGGGCTGGGTCACGGCTCTCGCGCTCGCGAGCTGTGCGGGAGGATACATGATCTTCAGGCGGTACAAGCCTCTCTGCGTCGAGGTCGCCTGACGCGATGGTCCCGCGGGTGGAGTGCCGCAACGTCGGCAAGGAGTTCCGCTATCCGGCGCAGGCCCTTTCGCTCCGGGAATGGTTCATCCGTGCCGTGGGCGGGCGGACGGCGCCGCGGCAGGCGCCGGCGTTCCGCCTGAGCGGATTCGATCTGCGGGCCGGGCGGGGCGACAGGGTTTCCATCATCGGCGGCAACGGCTCCGGCAAGAGCACGATCCTGCGCCTCATCGCGGGCATCTACGCGCCGTCGGAGGGCGAGATCCGGACGCGCGGCAGGATCGCGGCGGTCATCGAGCTGGGCACCGGGCTCCACCCCGAGCTGACCGGCGCCGAGAACGTCCACCTCTACGGCAGCATCCTCGGGATGAGCCGGGAGGAGACGAGGGCGCGCTTCCCGGAGATCGTGGAGTTCGCCGAGATTGGTGACCACATCCACATCCCGATCAAGTACTACTCGTCCGGCATGCTCGCGCGGCTCGCCTTCTCGATCGCCATGGCCTCAGATCCGGACATCCTCCTCCTGGACGAGGTCCTGGCCGTCGGCGATCAGGCCTTTCGGGCGCGCTGCCACGACCGGATCGCCGAGCACCTGAATCGCGGGGCGGCCGTCATCATGGCCTCGCACGATCTCGACCTCGTTCGCAGCCAGGCCTCGGAGGCCATCTGGCTCGATGCGGGCCGGGTACGGATGCGGGGCGAGGCGAACGAGGTAGTGGACGCCTATCTGACAAGCATGTCCCACGCCGAGCGCGCGCCGGAGTTCGACAATCGTGCCTCCGCGCTCGATCGGCTGCTCGTGCACCCGGAGGCGTGACAATGGCGGCCGTCGTACTGGATTTCGATCTCGAGCGCGGTAGCGGTGCGGAAGGGCTCGATCGATACGATCACGCGCTGGTCCTGGTTCGGTTCCGCGGGCGCCCGGTCCACCAGGTCGTGCTGCCGGTGGTGAACGGGCGCGTCTCCGCGGAGGAGATCCGGCGTTCCGTGTTCGACGCCTGGGGCTGGCCCCTCTGGGAACGCTGGCTCGAGGCGTTCCTGGAGCTAGAGACGCCGGCGCGCGCACCCATCGAGCCAGCGACCGTCGCGGTCTGCACCCGCGACCGCCCGGACGACCTGCGCCGATGCCTGGACGCGCTCGCCGTGTTCGCACGCGATGGCCACGAGGTGCTGGTCGTCGACAACGTGCCTTCGACGGACGAATCGCGGCAGATCGTCGAAGCCAGCGGCTTCGCGCGATACGTGCGGGAGGACCGGCCCGGTGAAAGCGCTGCGAGGAACCGGGCGTTGCGCGAAGCGAGCCACGACATCGTTGCCTTCTCCGATGATGACGCCATGCCCGATCCGGGGTGGCTTCCGGCGTTGCTCCGCAACTTCAACGATCCGCTGGTGCTTTGCGTCACCGGACTCACGATGCCCTACGAGCTGGAGACCGAGGCGCAGCGCTGGTTCGAACGGTACAGCCCGTTCGGACGGGGCTTCGTGCGCACGGTCTTCGACGGCGCGGACGTCAACCCACTCTCGGCGTGGCGTGCCGGCACCTCGGCGAACATGGCGGTGCGCCGCGCCGCCCCGGACCTCATCGGCCCGTTCAACGAGGCACTCGGGTGCGGCACGCGGTCGCGGACCGGCTCGGACTACGAGTTCTTCATGCGGGCCCTGGCCGCCGGCTACCGCATCGTGTATGACCCATCCGCACTCAGTTGGCACCGTCATCGGCGCACCTGGACCGAGCTGAGGCAGGTGCTGCGCGGGTACGGGACAGGCGTGTACGCCGCATGGACGCATCTCCTGTTCGCGGACCGAGAGTTCATCGTGCCGAAGCTCGCGCTGAGCTGGCTGCTGCACACGCAACTGCCGAACTTGTTCCGATCGCTGCTGCGCAGGCCGGGCTCGGTTCCGCTCGACCTGATCCTCGCCGAGCTCCGCGGCTGTCTGGCGGGGCCGTGGGCATACGTCATGGCGCGGCGCGCGCTGCGCCGGCTGGAGGTGATCTCGTGAACCGCAACCCCCCGGCAGTGAGCATCGTGATCCCGACGCGGAATCGCTGCGAGGCCTTGCGTCGAACGCTCGATGCGCTCGCGCGACAGACCGTGCCTGCGGAGGCGATGGAGGTGATCGTCGTGGCGGACGGCTGCACCGACGACACGACGACGTGGCTCCGCGAGTATCGCCCGCCGTACCGGCTGCGCTGCGTGGAGCTGCCGCACAGCGGCCCGGCTACCGCGCGCAACGCCGGCGCCGCTGCTGCGGCCGGAGAGATCCTGCTGTTCATCGATGACGACATCGAGTCGGCGCCCGGTCTCGTCGCCGCTCACCTGCGCAGCCATGAGGGCAGTGCGGATGTCGTGGCGATCGGGCCCTATCCGCCGTTCGCCCCCGGGCGACAGGACTTCGTGGGCACACTCTTCCGACGCTGGTGGTCCGATCTGTTCACCGCCATCGCGGAGCCCGGGCATCGTTTCACGTATCGGGATGTTTTGACGGGCAACCTGTCCCTGCGCCGGACGCTATTCCTGCGGGTCGGCGGGTTCGATGCCGCCTTCCCAGATCCCTCGCACGAGGATTGGGAGTTCGGGATCCGGCTCGTGAAGGCGGGCGCCAGGCTGACCTACGTCGCGGACGCCGCGGCGTGGCATCACAACCGGACGGATCTGGATCGGACATACCGACGCGCGCGGGAAGACGGAAATGGTGATGTCCTGATGGGCCGGCTCCACCCAGAGCTGCTGCCAACGCTGCCACTGGCGCACCGCGGACTGGCTCCGCGGCCGGTCGAAAACGCCGTGCGAGCCCTCGCCTTCCGCGCGCCAGCGATCGGTGATTCCCTTGCTCGCCTCGCCCGGCGGGTGCTCGACGTCCTGGAGTGGCTCCGGCTACGCCGTGCCTGGCGAAGGTTGAGCGGCGCGACCCAGCGCTACTGGTACTGGCGGGGGGTGGCGGACGCGTTGGGGAGCCAGGCCGAGCTGGCCCGGTTCCTGGCGCACGGCTCCGGCGCGGGAAGCACGGAGTCCGCGCTGGACATCGATCTCCGCCCGGGGTTTGCGGAAGCGGAGCGGAGGCTGGACGTCGAGCGCCCCGCCGCCGTGCGCGTCTGGTACGGTGACGTCCTCATCGGTCAGATCCCGCCGGTCCCCGGCGCGGAGCGGCTCCGCGGACGGCATCTCCGCCCGCTCCTTGCCCGGCATCTCGGCGTCCCGCTCTTGAACGCGAAGGCCATCGAGGCGCTCGCCACCAGTCCGCGCGCACCGGTGAGCGAGCTCGCAACGGCCCGGCGAGAAGGCCCGCTCGATGCTCCGCTCTTCGTCGCGGAATCGGATCTGTCTCGGGGAGTGCATGACCTGGAGGTCCCCCGCGGCTACGGCGCCGCTCGCGTGCTCGTCCGCGTTCGGGGGCGCCCACTCGGCTGGATGACCATCCCGAGCCCGAGCGATCGGAGGATTCCGGCGACCGAGTTGCGCAAAGCGATATCGGAGCAGTTCGGGCCCGGGTCGTGGCCGGCTCTGCTGGGCTACACCGACGCCAACGAGGCCGATGGCGCGCAGCGGGAGGGTTTCTGCCCTCCGATCACGGTCGTCGTGTGCACCCGCGACCGGACCGAGATGCTGGCCGGCTGCCTGCGGACGCTGCTCGAGCTGGACTACCCCGAGTACGAGGTGATCGTCGTCGACAACGCGCCGAGCGACGAGAGAACTGCACGCCTCGCGGCCGACCTGGGCGTGCGTTACGTGCGTGAGGACGTGCCGGGCCTCGACCGGGCGCGCAACCGCGGAATCCGGGCCGCACGATACGACATCGTCGCCTTCACCGATGATGACGTGCGCGTGGACCCGGGATGGCTGCGCGAGGTCGCCGCTGCGTTCGCCGACCCGGAGCTCATGGCGGTGACCGGACTCGTCGCACCGCTCACGCTCGATACCGCGGCGGAGCGACTCTTCGAGCTCGAGTACGGCGGGCTGTCCCAAAGGACGCGTCAGCGTACGTTCCGTCGCAGCGAGATGCGCAACGCACAGTTGCTCTGGGCGAGCGGCATCGGCTGCGGCGCGAACATGGCGTACCGCAAGCGTATCTTCGATGCGCTCGGCGGCTTCGACGTGGCGCTGGATGCCGGGACGCTGGCAGGTACCGGCGGGGATATCGAGATGCTGCATCGCATCGTCGCCTCGGGTCACGCGGTTGCCTACCGCCCCACTGCACTCGTCTGGCATCGCCATCGTCCCACGTTGCCGGCGCTGAGGCGTCAGCTCTTCGACAACGGCCGCGGCTTCGGCGCCTACCTCATCACGTGCTTCCGGAAGCGGACCGTGCCGCGGCACGCCATCCTGCGGTTCGCGTTTCGTGACTGGCTGGGCCGCTGGATCCTCCGGCGGCTCGTCCGGCCCGGCGCGTTCCCGCGGGGCCTGGTCATTGCCGAAATGGCCGGCGCCATCCTCAGCCCGTTCTTCTACCTTGGCGCGCAATGGGAGCAGCGGGGACGCCCCGCGCCGGCGCCGGCCGCCCTTGCCGCACGCCCCGAGCCCACCTCTCCGGCCGCCGTGGCGAGGCCCTCGAGGCCACCGCGCCACGCCTCGTCCGCACGGTAGGCACGGGTCGAGCGACTGAGGGGGTGCACGAGTACGAGGACGTGTACGTGTACGTGTACGTGCACGTCCTCGTTCACGTGTACGAGCACGCCAGTGTAGAGTCGGAGAGGCAGGCAGGCAGGCCCCGGCGCGGGGCCGAGCGGAGAACGGCGCGTGGCGCCGGACGGGCCGGACAATTGCGGGAGGCCCTGTGCGGAGGGCACCCCGCGGAGGCTCTCCGGTGGGGCAGGGCGTCGGGAACGGCGCGTCCTCGGTCCCGGCGCGGACGCCACGTTGCAGGAGGACGGACCGGCCATGTCAGCCAGGCAGATCCCGGAGGACGAGGCCGCCGAGGCAACGCCGCCTCCGGACGTGCCGCGCGTGAACGCGCGCATCGACATCTCCGGGCGCACGCTCGCCAGGATCGTGATCGCGGCGCTGCTGACGCTCGCGGCGATGTGGCTGATCGCGTCGCTGGGCGAGGTGCTCGTGATGATCCCGCTCGCCGTGCTGATCGCGGTCGTGCTCTCCGTGTTCGTGAACTGGCTGGAGCGCAAGGGAGTCAAGCGCGGGCTGGCCGCGCTGCTCTCGCTGGTCGGCGTCCTGCTGGTCGTGGGCGGCGTGCTCGCCATCACCATCCCGCCGCTGGTGATGGAGCTCAGCGCGTTCCTCGAGAACCTGCCGAGCACGGCCGAGGACCTGCGCGCGCGGCTGTCGGGCAGCCCCGAGATCTACAACGCCATCGTGAACGCGATCGAACGGCTGCGGCGCAACCCCGCCGAGCTGCTGTCCGGCGCGCTCGAGTTCGGCTTCGGCGTGGCTTCCGTCATCTTCGCCGGCGTTCTCCTGCTGACGCTCGCGCTGTACTTCCTGATCGATGGCGACCGGGTGCGCGCCGCGGTGCTCCGGCTCACGCCGCGCGAGTACCGCGCGCGCGTCGAGGCGTCAATGGACGGCACGGCCGAGGTGATCCGCGCCTACTTCATCGGCCAGACGATCGTGTCCTCGATCTTCGCGGTGTTCACGTTCCTGCTGCTGACCGTGCTGGACGTGCCGTACGCGGCCGTGTTCGCCGCCCTCGCCTTCTTCCTGGACGCGATCCCCAACATCGGCGCCACGCTCGCCAACGTGATCCCCGCGACCGTCGCGCTGGCCACGCGCGGCCTGACGATCGCGCTCGTCGTGGTGGCTGCCGTGGTCGTCTACCAGCAGATCGAGAACAACCTCATCCAGCCGCGGGTGCTCAGCGGGCGGCTGAACGTGCCGCCCGTCCTCACGCTGATCGCGATCCTGATGGGTGGGAAGCTGCTGGGCGTGCTCGGCGTCATTCTCGCGATCCCGCTGGCGGGCATGCTGCCCGTGCTCGAGCGGATCTGGATCCCGCAGGGGGAGGGCGAGGCGAACGCGACGCGGCCGGAACGGCAGCAGCCGCCGCCGGGCCCGGAGAGGGATGGGGGTCAGGAGGGTGGGAGCCAAGCAGCGGCGTGAGCGGAACGAGATCGCGTCAGTCCTGCCCCTCGATTCGCACCTCCGCCGCGCCGTCCGGCCCGTACCTCACCTCGACGACCCAGGGGTTGCAGCAGACCGGGCAGTCTTCGACGTACTCCTGCCGCGCGCCGCTGCCCGGGTCGAGCGCGATCTCCACCGCCTCGCCACAGTACGGGCACTGCACCACCGCGTCCGTGTCCGCGGTGCCGTCGCCCAGCGGGAACGCATCGTCCAGCGGGTTGCGCGGCGCGATCATGCGGCTGCCCGAAAGCCCGGGCGGGCGCGGCGCGCCGTGGTCTGATGTCGTCGTCCAACCATGGCGGATCCTACCCGGCCCGGCACCGCGGCGGTCCGCGGAACATCCGGCCGGAGGTCGGTGCAGCAAGCGCGCGGCGGCCGGGTCGGCGAGGGCCGGAAGGACGCTTGGCGCCGGGCGGCGTCCTTCCGCGCCGCACCGAAACGGAGACCGCCACGATGGTGCCCCGCCGGAGCCCCGCGCCCGGCCGCCGGCCGAGCCGGCCGAAGACGAGGAGCGTGCCAGCGTGAATGGCCGGGGGCTCGTCGCGGAGAGCCTGGCCCCGGCGGGCCCCGACCGCCGCTCCCTCAGTTCACCGGCTCCACCTGCCCGCACGCCACCGGCAGCGAGGCGACGTAGGCGCCGTTGGAGAAATCGCCGTGCAGCACCATCGTCTTGTCCGGCAGGTCCGATGGAGCGAAGGACGGGGTGAACACCCCCCTGTAGCTGATCGAGCCGGCCGCGTTGGCCGGGGTCGGGTACGGCTGGAGGTCCACCTGCACCGGCCCGAATGCCGGGGCGCCTTCGGCGAAGGTGATCACGCCGTCGCCGTCGGTGTCATGCGCGGCCGTCGGGCACGTGGACTCCACGCCCGGATCGAACCCGTGGATGTGCTGCGGGTGGAGTTGCGACGGCGCATGGTCCACGGCGTTCAGCGTGACGACCAGCTCCCCATTCTTCACGAGCAGCGTCGCCGTCCCGCGCACGCCGGACCCGTTCAGCTCATCCAGCTTGACGCGGAAGACCTGCACCGCAGGCGAGTTGCCGTTGTGCGAGAACGACGGGGTCGACGCCGGATCCACGGAGCCGGTGGGCACGTCCGCGCACGCCGCGAGCACGATGGCGGCGAGGGCCGGGGCGGCCGGGAGCAGCCTGGCCATGAGCGCCTCCTGGTTTTGGGAGAGTTGATAGGAATTTGCTTGACAATCTGCTGAAACCCTACGGAGGCGCAACCCGAGGGGAACCCGAAGATCTCCCGGCCCGATCGGATAACTTAGTGTGAACATTGGGGGACGCGGCGGCGGGCAGAGGCCTGGCTGACAGCGCGCCGCGCCGGGCGCGCCGTCGCCGGCCCGCGCCTCACCGCACCCTGATCGTGCCACGCATGTACGGGTGCGGGCCGCAGTGGTAGGAGTAGATGCCCGGCTCGTTGAACGTCGCGCTCCAGCTCGCGCCCGGCTCGATCGCGCCGGAGTTCCATGAGCCGTCGTCCGACGTCGCGGTGTGCACCACGGCGTCGCGGTTCACCCATTCGACCGTCGTGCCGCGCGCGATCTCGAGCCGCTGCTCGATGAACGCGAACTCGCGGACGTCGACGCGCACGACGCGGCGCTCCTCCCGAGCCGTATCCTCCTCCTCCGGCGGCGCCGGCTGCACCGCGTGCGCCGCGACCGCGCGCGGCACGAAGACGCCGAGCTGCTCGCCGATCGGCGACTCGACCGTGAGCTGCAACCCGAAGCGCACGCGCGAGAACCCAAGCGAGCGGCCCTCGAGCGTCCCCGACGTCGCGTTGGTCACGTACAACGCTGCGGTCGCCGTCGAGACCGGCAGCCCCGCGCTCACGCCCGCCGACCACACCAGCGTCTCGCCCCGGTCCTCGCCCAGCAGCGCGCCGAGGTCCGCGGCCAGCGCGACCGGCACGCGTCCTCGCAACGGCTGCCAGACGACGCCGGCCGCCGGCGCGAGCGCGAGCCCGTCCGAGTACCCGTCGAGGAACAGGCGCAGCGCGCCGAGCAGGCGCGTCCCGCCTCGCCGATACGCCGCCTCCACCTCGCCATCAACGCTGACCGACGCGGTGTTCAGCGCGACCATCGCCGCGAGCTGCAACGGCCGGTCCGGCCGCTCCAGCATCGGCGCCCAGCGCACGAACGGCTCGAGCTCGGTGGACTGCCCGATCACGACCGGCGACTGCGTGGCGAACGTCGCACCAGCCAGCAGGTTCCCGGGTAGGCCGTACGCCGCGATGACCGTGGGCAAGCCGGCCAGCTCGAGACCGTCCACGCTCCGGTAGCGGTTGAAGGCGTCCAGCACCAGCGTGCCCGGCGTCGCGACCCAGCCGCCCGTCAGGTTGGGCGTGCGCTGGAGCAGCGACTGGGCGGCGGCTGGCGCCGCCGCCAGAAAGAGCGTGAGGGCTGCGGCGAGCATGGGCCCCGGAGCGATGCGCGAGCGGCTGGCGGGGATGGGTGACACGGGTGCTCCTCCTTCCGACGTCGGGATCGGCGGCCAGCGGCGGTGGCGCCAGGGCAAGCTGCGTACCGGGTGGGCGGGGCGCCGGCCGGGCCCGTGGGTCGCGGAGCGGGTCCCGGGACGCGGCCCTGGCCCCCGTCTTGCCCGCCTCCCCCCAGTGAAGCAACCCGCGCCGCACCGGAGGACGGCATGGCACTCGCGCGAGCCGGCCCCGCCGCTCCGCGCCACACGGCCATCGCGCTGAACGCCCACCAGCCGTGGCAGGCCGTCCACTCGGGCTACACCGTGCTCGTCACGAACCCGGACGGCTCGTTGAACGGGGTCGGCCGCGAGGGGCTGTGGGACTACGAGACGCGCATCCTCTCACACTGGCGCGTGACGCTCGATGGCCGGACGCCGCTCGTCAACGCGAGCGGCGTGCTCGAGTGCGACCGCTGGCAAGCGCACCTGCGCGTGCCGCGCGCCGGCGGCACGCCCGCGGGTCCGCTGCTCCCGCAGGACACCTTCGAGCTCGCGATCCTTCGCCGCATCGGGCCCGGGATGGAGGAGCGCATCCGCCTCATCAATCATAGCATGGCACGGGCGCGGACGGAACTCGTTCTCGAGCTGGGCGCGGACTTCGTGGACATCCAGGAGGTCGGCACCGAGCGCGAGCAACGGGGCGTGTGCGACGTCGGCTGGGATGCCGCGTCGCGCTGCCTCACCTTCGATTACAACGCGGAGCATGCGGGACGCACGTTGCATCGCGCGCTGCGCGTCCGCGTCGCCATGTCGGACTCGGAGCCGGAGCGCGACGAGCGTCGCCTCCGCTTCCGGATCGACCTCGGCCCCCGCGGCGTCTGGCGTCTCCGGCTGCGCTACGACTCGCTCGTGGACGGGCGCTGGCGCACGCCGCTCGAGGAGTCCCCGGGTTGGGCCTCCCTCCGCGGCACCGCGCGCGACCGCGCGCGCGAGCGCTGGCGCCGCGAGCGGCCGCGGCTGGAGGGCGCGCACCCGGTCGTGGGGCCGGCGTTCGACCAGGCGGCGGATGACCTGTACTGCCTGCGCAACCAGGACATCGAAGACACGCCGGCTCACTGGGTCGTGAACGCCGGCCTCCCCGCGTACGTCGCCCTCTTCGGCCGGGACGTGCTGACCGCATCCTGGCAGGGCGTGATGCTGGCCGCGGAGTTCGCGCGCGGCGCGCTCGAGATGGTGGCACGGACCCAGGCCACGGAGGACCTGGCCTGGCGCGACGCGGAGCCGGGCAAGCTGATCCACGAGATGCACCGCGGCCCGCTCTCCGACCTCGGCATCCGGCCTACCGACGCGTACTACGGCACGCAGACCACGCCCTCGATGTTCCTGCTCCTGCTCTCCGAGGCGTGGCACTGGACGGGCGACGATGCGCTGCTCCGCCGCTACCGCGATGCCGCGCTGCGCTCGCTCGAGTGGGCCGCGCGCTACGGCGACCGCGACGGCGACGGCTTCCTCGAGTACGAGCGCCGCTCGCCCCGCGGGCTCCGCAACCAGGGCTGGAAGGACTCGGACGAGGGGATCCGCCACGCCGACGGCTCGCTGGTCGAGGGGCCGATCGCGACCGTCGAGGAGCAGGCGTTCCACTACATCGCGCTCCAGCGGATGGCGGAGATCCTGCTCGCGTCGGGCGAGGAGGATCGGGCGCAGGAGTTCCTGGCGCGGGCCGCGCGGGTGCGCGAGCGGTTCGAGCAGGCGTTCTGGATGGAGGACGCACGCTTCTACGCGCTGGCGCTCGACGGCGAGAAGCGGCAGGTCCGCTCGATCGCGAGCAACCCCGGCCACGCGCTGGGCGCGGGCATCGTGCGCCCCGACCGCGCGCGGGCCGTCGCGGACCGGCTGCTCGCGCCCGACATGTTCAGCGGCTGGGGCGTGCGCACGCTCTCGACGCGGCACCCGAGCTACAACCCGTTTTCCTACCACCTCGGCTCCGTCTGGACCGTCGAGAACGCGACGTTCGCGCTCGGCATGAAGCGCTACGGCCTGGACGAGCACGCGGAGCGCGTCATCACGGCGCAGTTCGCCGCCGCCGCGTACTTCCAGGGCTACCGCCTGCCTGAGGCGCTCGGCGGCCACTCGCGGGAGGACGCGCCGTTCCCGACGCTCTACCCCAACGCCAACAGCCCGCAGGCCTGGAGCGCGGGCGCGACCGTCCAGTTCGTGCAGATCCTGCTCGGGCTCTACCCGTTCGCCCCCGCGCGCACGCTCGCCATCGTGCGGCCGCGGCTGCCCGAGTGGCTGCCCGCGCTCACGGTCCGGCGGCTGCGCGTGGGTGATGCGGCCGTCTCCCTCCGCTTCGAGCGCCAGCAGGACGGGAGCACCGCGTGGGAGGTGATCGACCGGGAAGGTCTGCTATTCGTCACGGAGTCCGCCCCGCCACAGGACCTGCGGCCGGGCGAGGAGCATCTGAGCGAGAGGCTGAAGGCGGCGCTGCTCGAGCACGCGCCCGGGCGGACGGCGCGCGCGCTGCGCGTGGCGCTCGGAATGGAGGAGGCGGCATGAGAAAGCCGATCCGCGACCAGGTCATCGTGATCACCGGCGCCTCCAGCGGCATCGGGCTCGTGACGGTGAGGGAGGCGGCGCGCCGCGGGGCGAAGGTGGTCCTGGCGGCGAGGAACGAGCAGGACCTCGAGCAGGCGATCGCCGGGATCCGCGCCGTGGGCGGAGACGCGATCGCCGTGCCCGCCGACGTGACGGACCCCGCGCAGATGGAGCATCTGGCCCGCCGTGCGGCCGAGGAGTACGGCCGCATCGACACCTGGATCAACAACGCGGGCGTGAGCGTGTACGGCACCTTCGATCAGGTCCCGCTCGACGAGTTCCGCCGTGTCGTGGACGTGATCTTCTTCGGCTGCGTCCATGGCGCGCGGGCAGCACTGCCCCACCTCGAGAAGACCGGCGGCACGCTGATCTGCCTCGGCAGCGCGCTCTCGGACCGCGGCGTGCCGCTCCAGGGCGCATACTGCGCGGCGAAGCACGCGTTGAACGGCTGGCTCGACGCCCTCCGCGTCGAGCTGATGAAGCGGCGATCGCGGGTGCACGTCACGCTGGTCAAGCCCAGCTCGATGGACACGCCACTGTTCGCGAAGGCGAAGACCTACCTGGGCGTGGAGCCGCAGCCGATCCCGCCCGCCTACGCGCCCGAGGTCGCGGCCGAGGCGATCCTGCGCGCCGCAGAGACCCGGCCGCGCGACGTGTTCGTCGGCGGCTGGGGCAACGTGCTGTCGGTCGCGCAGCGGATCAGCCCGCGCCTCGTCGACCTCTACCTCGAGCGCACGGCGTTCCAGGCGCAGCGTACGGACCGGCCGAAGGGCGCGGATGCGCCGAGCAACCTGTTTGCGCCGGTCGCCCACGACGGCGGCGCGCGCGGCGCCTTCGCGGAGCGCGAGAAGCGGCGCAGCTACTACCAATGGGCGGTCGGGCACCCGGCGGCAACGTCGCTGCCGGCGGCCGCGGCGCTGGGCCTGGGCGCAATCGCGCTCGCGAGGTCCAGCCGCGACGCGAAGCCGGCGGCCGCGCTGCTGGGGGCTGCCGCGATGCTGCTCGCGGGCAGGGGCATGCTGGCGGTCGCACGGGGCGCGCGGTGACGTGCGGGACGGGTGGACGGACCTGTACCGGACGGACCCGTGCCGGACGGACCCGTGCCGCACCCTGAAGATCCGCTGCCCGGGCCGACAGGGTCGCCCGAAGGCCGCCGACCTCGCCGCGCTCACCCCGGGCTACAGATGCCCTGCGGCCCGCAGCCCGTACGGCACGAGCGGGAGCGAGCGCAGCCGCACGCCGGCCGCGCGGAAGATCGCGTTGCCGATCGCGGGCGCGACCGCGATGATGGGCGTCTCGCCCGCGCCCGCGGATGGCAGGTCCTTGCGGTCCAGGAGCACGACGTCGATGGGAGGCACATCGGTGAACCGCGGCACGCGATATTGCGAGAGCCGCGGGTTCAGGATGCGCCCGTCCTCGAACTCGACCGCCTCCCACAGCGCGCCGCCGAGCCCCATGATGATCGCGCCCTCCACCTGGTTGCGCAGCCCATCCGGGTTTACGATCGCGCCGCACTCGAATGCCTCGACGATCCGGAGCACGCGCACCTGCCCGCTGGCCCGGTCCACCGCGACTTCCGCGCACGTCGCGACGTAGCCGCCCTTTTCGACACCGCACGCGAGGCCGATGCCGCAGCCGGGTCCGGGCTGCCAGCGGCTCCAGCCGAAGCGCTCGGCCGCGGCCTCGAGCACCGCGCGCAGCCGCTCGTCGCGCATGTTCTTCAGCCGGAACGCGAGCGGGTCCATGCCCAGGCGCGCGGCCAGCTCGTCCATGTGCGTCTCGCGCGCGAAGTTGTTGAACGTCGCGGCCAGCGCGCGGTACGAGCCCTGGCGCAGCGGCGAGTCCGCGCGGTGGAACAGCATGCGAGCGTTCGCCACCTCGTAGGGCGTGCGGCTGCCGGCGGAGCCGGAGTTGTAGTTGTGGAAGTCCCACGCGGTCAGCCTGCCGTCCCGCCGAACGCCGCTCCTGACGTCCACGACGCCCGCCGGCCGGAAGTACGCCCACGTGAACTCCTCCTCGCGGGTCCACACCAGCCGCACGGGACGCTGTGCCGCCTTCGCGAGCCGCGCTGCCTCCAGCGCGGCTTCTCCAGTGTGCTTGCCGCCGTACGCGGAGCCCGTGTCCGGCACGATCACGCGCACGCGCTCCTCCCCGATGCGGAACGCGCGCGCCAGCTCTGCGCGCACGGCGAACGGCCGCTGCGTGCCGGTCCACACGGTCAGCTTGCCGCCCTCCCACTGCGCCAGCGCCGCGCGCGGCTCGAGCGGCACGTGCGCGATGTACGCCGCGGTGTAGCTCGCCTCGAGCCGCTCGTCCGCCACGGCGAGGCCGGCCTCGATGTCGCCGCGGGCAGCGGGGCGGCCACGGCCGTTCGCCGGGCTGGATGCCGTCCGCCGCAGGTGCTCGAACACGCTGCGGTGCGACGCCTGCGACGACGCCGCCTCCCACTGCGCGCGGAGCGCCGCGAGCGCGCGCGTCGCCGTGGCCTCGTCCGGCGCGGCGACGCCCGCGAACTCGCCGTCGCGAACAGCGACGACACCCTCCATCGCCTCCGCGGCGCTCGTGTCCAGCGACGCCAGCCGCGCGCCGAACGACGGCGGCCGCAGCACCTTGCCGACCAGCATGCCCGGCAGCCGCAGGTCCGAGGTGTAGCGGTGCCGGCCCGTCACGATGGCCGGGCCCTTGACCTTGGGCAGCGGCGTGCCTGCGACGGTCCAGCGCGTCGCGGGTTCGAGCGGCTGGTCGGCGGTGATCGCCTCGACCAGCTTGCGCCCGCCGGTCAGCTCGCCGATGCCCGCGCTGCGGCCTGACACGCGGTGGACCACGCGGCCAGCCGCGAGCGCGAGCTGCGCGACGTCGTCCACCTCCCAGCGCTCGGCGGCGAGACGGATGAGCGTGGCGCGCGCGGCCGCGGCGGCGCGCCGGAGCTGCGTGCCCATCTGCGGCGTCGAGCGGCTGCCGAACGTTCCCGCGTCGTACGGCACGCGGTCCGTGTCGCCCATGATGAGCGTGATGCTCGCGGGCGGCACGTCCAGCTCCTCGGCGACCGCCTGCGTCAGCGACGTACGGATGTCCTGCCCCACCTCGACCTTCCCCGTGAACACCGTCACCGCGCCGTCCTCGCCGATGTGCAGCCACGCACCGATCGGGTCCGCGGCGGCGCGCAGCATGCCCGCCTCGCCGGGCTCCGGCTCGCCGAGCGAGAGGCCGTCGCGCGCCACGACCAGCACGACCACGCCCGCGCCGACCGTACCGAGGAACTGGCGGCGGCTGAGCGCGAAGCGGTAGCGCGGCGGCTCTCTCAGCTCGTAGCGGTCGGGCTCGATCCTCGCCTCAGCCATTGCTCGCCTCCGTGGTCGTGCCGGCCGCGCGCAGGACGGCGCGGACGATGCGCGCGTACGTGCCGCAGCGGCAGACGTTGCCCTCGAGCGCGCGGCGCACCTCGTCCTCCGCGGGCGATGATGTGCGCCCTAGCAGATCCAGCGCGGCCATGATCATGCCCGGCGTGCAGTAGCCGCACTGCATCGCGCCCTCGTCGAGAAACGCCTGCTGCAGCGGATGCAGGGCGTCGCCGTCCGCGAGCCCTTCGATGGTGAGCACCGGCCGCGCGCCGATGCTGCCGACCGGCGTGATGCACGACCGTACGGCGCGGCCGTCCACCAGCACGGTACACGCGCCGCACTGGCCCTCGCCGCAGCCGTACTTGGCGCCGGTGAGGTCGAGGTCCTCGCGGAGCACCGCGAGCAGACTCTTCGCGGGATCCGCCTGGACGCGGTGCAGTCGGCCGTTGACGTGGAGTTCGAGGAGTGGAGCCATGCGTCCGCTCCGGGAGGAAGGGAGTGCAGGGCGGCGGGTCGGCGGGCGGCGTGTGCCGCTGTGGACGGCTCCGCCGTGTGTCGGAAGATCGGGCGACGGGGTGAGGGATGCAAGGCGGGGGCGGCTGCGGGCAGCGCCTGCGCAGGAGGCGATGCGCCGTCGCGTTGCCGCCTCGCCCGGGAATGTGATGCGGCGAGGGCCAATCGGCCACCATGCCCCCAACCCCCTTGACAACTCACCCGCCCGCGTTTATCCTCTTGCGCCTCAGGGAGTCGCGTCCCGATGCAACCCGACCCGGGCGACCCTCTCGCGAGAGAGGCCCGCACCGGCCGCAGGCGCCACAGGCGCCGCGGATCACTCGCATCGGCGGCGCGATTCTGTTTTTCCAGCAACTGCTGGAGGGGACCGCGGCACGGTCCCGCTGGAGCGACCGGAACAGCAATGATCGACGTCCACCACGCACACCGCATCGCCTCGCTGCATCATTGCAGCGACGGCGAGATGCAAGGAGTCCGGCCGGCGGCGCACGCCGGCGGGGCGGAGGTGTGTCGGTGCACGGCGCACGGGTCAGAGGCACGCCGGTCGCGCGCGTTCGCGCCGCGACGGTGGCCGGTCACGTCGTCGGCTAGCGAGCTCGGTCGAGTCGCCGTTGCCTGCGCGGTCATGATCGCGCCCTCGGTCGCCGTCGGAATCAGCGGCTCCACGCGCGGCAACGACTTGCTGGCCGCGAGCACACAAAGCGCAGGAACGCGGGGAGGTGCAGCGCCGTAGGCGCCAATTCCTCTCCGATCACGGGAGCGGACGAAGGAACGCCCCACCTGCGCTGCGAGCCGGGTGGGGCGTTCGGTTTTCCGCCCCGCAGCAGTGGCGTTGGACAACAGGACGCGACGCGCACGCAGCGCCCCGGTGGCCGGCGGGCGTGACGTCCGGGCAAGAGAACACGCGACTCCCTTTGCCCGCGACCGATCGCCTTACCGCGCCGCCGGCGGCCTGCGGGCGCCGCAACGCGAGGACCGTAGCTTAGTGGCCAGAGCACTGTGCATGTCCCTTTGCCGATCCCTCGCCCGCAATGCTGCGGGCCGAAGGCCGAGGGTTATCGGGACACAGCGACGCGGGTTCGAATCCCGCCGGTCCTCCTCGATGGGTGGGTCGACGCGGTTCGGTTATCGCTCCGCAGGAAATCCGGGGGATGTACCGCGAGCCCCGGTCCGAGCCGCAACGCTTCATCCGCCCATCCACGCTCGCGCGTGGGTCGAAGCGGTCGGGTTATCGCATTGAACGCGGAGAGCCCCGGCCGCGTGCCCTCATCCGCGCGCACCCGCGCGCCTTCGATGGCGCGGGACAGACAGCCGTGGCGGCAGACGTCGTCGCCACGCAAAGCAACCGTCCACCCTCGACCCAGGAGGCGAGCCATGACGGACTACACGCGCCACTTCGCGACTCGCCCGCGCAAGCTGGTCACGCCGCAGAGCGAGCCGATCCCGGGCACCACGCAGGTGCCGAACTCGGCCGGCGGCCACGCCTGGCCGGTCGGCGCGTGGGACCGGCTCGACCGGTTCCTCGTGCTCGGCAGCGAGGGTGGGACGTACTACGTGCAGGAGCGCGAACTGACGATCGACAACGCGTGGACCGTCGCGGCGCTGATCGAGGAGGACGGGCCGCGCGTGGTCCGCCGCGTCGTCGAGATCAGCACGGCGGGCCGCGCGCCGAAGAACGACCCGGCGCTGTTCGTGCTCGCGATGGCCGCGGGCCTCGGCGATGAGGTGACGCGTACTGCCGCGTTCGCGGCGCTGCCCGCCGTCGCCCGTACCGCCACGCACCTGTTCCGCTGGCTCGGGTACGTCCAGGCGTTCCGCGGCTGGGGCCGGGGCGTGCGGCGCGCGGTGGCGGCGTGGTACACCGCGAAGCCGCCGCGCGACGTCGCCTACCAGATCCTCAAGTACCCGTCGCGCGACGGCTGGGCGCACCGGGACGCACTGCGGCTCGCGCACCCGGCGCCGCCCACGCCCACGCACGATCTGCTCTTCCGCTTCGCCGTGAAGGGCTGGGAGGCGCTGGATCGGGCCGATGGCGCGGAGCCGGAGGTTCGCGTGCTGCTCGAGGCGGTGCATTTCCTCGTCCGGGCCACGCCGGACCAGGCGGCGGCGACCATCGCGGAGCACGCCCTCGTGCGCGAGATGGTGCCGACCGAGCTGCTGCGCCACGCCGTCGTGTGGGAGGCGTTGCTCGAGCGCATGCCCATGACCGCGCTGATCCGCAACCTGGGCGTCATGACGAGGGTCGGGCTGCTGACGCCGCTCTCGGCCGCGGCGCGCAAGGTCGCGGAGCGCATCACGGACGCGGACGCGCTCGGCGCCGCACGCGTCCACCCCCTGGCCGTGCTCGCCGCGCTCGCGACGTATGCACAGGGGCGTGGCGCGCGGGGCAGCGGCACGTGGCAGCCGGTGCCGCAGGTCGTCGACGCGCTGGACGCCGCGTTCTACCTGGCGTTCCGGAATGCGCCGAGGGCAGGGCGGCGCATCATGCTGGCGCTCGACGTCTCGGGCTCGATGGTCGCGCCGATCCACGGCATGCCGTATCTCTCCTGCCGTGCGGCCTCGGCCGCAATGGCGCTGGTCACGGCGGCCACGGAGCCGGAGCACGTGTTCACGGCGTTCACGCAGGGGCGCTACGCGTCCCGGTGGCCAGGGATCGGGAGCGGGCTGAGCACGCTTTCGATCTCGCCGCGGCAGCGGCTGGACGACGTGGTCCGGCAGATCAGCGACCTTCCGTTCGGGGGCACCGACTGCGCGCTCCCGATGCTGGAGGCGAT
>DASVDH010000031.1:0-63499 GCA_036381195.1 Longimicrobiales bacterium
ACTGGTCGCCGTCGGGCTCCCGAAGTTGATCCGGACCGGCGCCTGCGGGCCGTACGGGCGGTCCTTCCACTCCAGGTGGTACTCGCCCGATGCAACGCCCGTCGGTCCGCGCCGGACCGACGCGTTCTCGCTCCACTCGACGCTCGGCGCCGCGTTCTCCTCCAGCGTGTCGCCGGAGGCGCCGTCCAGGTAGAACGTGTTGTTGAACTGGCCGCCCAGCGTCGCGTCCACCGAGAGGGTGAAGTTCGGGAAGTCGCTGCGCGCGATGAACTCGCCCGGCGTCGCAGCGTCACCCGTCAGCTCCGTCGACACCAGCAGCGGCGCGCCGTCGCTCCGGACGACGACGATCCCCAGCGTGTTCGTGATCGTCGTGGTGGTCGTGCCGCCCGAGGTGCTCGTGGAGACCGTGTCGTTCGCCGTGTAGTGGACCGTGACGATGTCCGGGTTCGAGTGGCTGAACGTCTCCGTCCCCGATGCGCGCTCCACCTCGACGACCACCCCGTCGCTGCCCCGGCGAATCGTGAATCCATCGCCGAAGACGACGCGGTACGTGGCCGCGGACGCCGGCTCACCGGCCACGCGCGCGCTGATCGGGTGATACGGCACGCGGGCCGGCCCGACCTGCCCTTCAGCCGGGAACGCCGCGGTCGCGCGCGCGCCGCCCGCAACCACGGTGGCCGGCACGTAGATGCTCGCCACGTTCGGCTCGCTGGTGGACGTGGCGAGCGGCGCGAGCAGCCTCGGCGCGATCTGCACCGTCATCGGAACGGTGTCGCCGCTCGCGGTCACGTTGAGCACCGACCACTCCGCGCCCCTCGACAGCGCCGAGATCGAGTAGAGGTACGTCACGCCGGGCCGGACGTCGTCGTCCGTCCAGAGGTTCGGCAGCGTCCCCTCCGGGCTGGCCGTCAGGATCTGCGCCGGCCGCCAGCCGTTGGCCACCGGGTTGCCCCGCTCGTCCACGGCCTCGTCCCCGACGCAGTCCTCGTCATCCGTCCACGACGTCCCACCATTGCACGACTTGTAGATGTAGATCGCCTCGAGGTTGTCGAACGCCCGGGCGTACACGCTGTCCGCGAGCCACGGGTTCAGGTCGCGAAGCGTGGCGAGCGCCGTCCCCGGCGTCGCGTTCACCAGCTTCTTGTAGTAGTCGATCAGGAACGGGTCCACCCAGCTCTCGGGGCCGTCGTTCAGGAACAACGTCACTTCCGCGTCGTTGATGCTGCCCCCGGTGACGTCGCTCGCGACAATGGCGAGCGCCTCGTTCCGGTGGACCTGGCCGTCCGGCAGAGTCACGGACCCGTCCGCCGTGGCGGGCGGCTGCGGGCTGAGCCAGAAGTTCATGTAGAGGTCGATCACGGACTTCTGGAGATCCTCGATCCCGATCGAGTCCGGCGCGCCCATGATGGCGATCGTCACGCCCACGGACTCGCCGGCCTTGAGCGGGAACGGGCCGATGCCGACGACCTGCACGTTGCCGTAGCGGTTGTTCAGCCCGCCGGGCAGCGTGTCCGACCAGGTCACCACGCACGCCTCTTCCGGCCCCATGTCCACGCCCGAGCAACTGTCGAGGTACAGCGTGTCGGGGCCGAGCGGCGCGCCCGGCGGCCGGTTGCTGTACGTCCAGTTCCCCGGCACGTAGCGGTTGAAGCCCGTCCGCGCCGGGAAGTCCTTGTTGTGGAACGTGCGCCAGTACTCCCCCGCCGCCAGCGCGCCCGGGCTCCGCCCGTCCAGCACGTTCACTTCCGTGGAGGAGAGCATGCCGAAGCGCCGGCGGTCTCGGCCGGTCAGCAGCGTCGTCGCGGCGCAGCCGCCGTAGCCGCAGATGTGGCCGTGGTTGAACGTGATCGTGTCGCCCGCGGCCGGGTGGGTCGGATCGTAGAACGGCGAGCCGGGCCTCGTGAAGAGCTTGTTCCTCAGGTCACCGATCGGGGACTTGAGGATGATCATCTGCGTGGCCCCCCAGTAGAACCCGGCTTCCGGGTCGTCGAGGCACGCTGACACGCCCGAGGGGGCCTGCGCCCCGTTGCAGTTGGGGTGCACGCCGTTGTTCACCCAGCGAATCGAGCCGTTCTGCGGCTCGTAGTACGTGGCGCTGGCCTGGAAGTCGGCGTTGTTCGACGGCTGTGGCGAGAAGCCGATGTAGAGCGAGTCGTAGTCGATGCCGACGCCGTAGACCTTCTCGGACGCATTCGTGATCTTCGCCTGCCAGAAGACGGCGTTCGCCACGGACGGGAGCGTGAAGGAGAACGCGTCGAAATCCAGCTCCAGCCCCAGCGGGTAACCTTCCTTGACCGGGTCGCCGCTGCCGCCGGGGATCACGCTGCCGTAGTCGGCCAGCCGCTCGGCGTAGAAGTCGCTGATGCGCCCGTACGTCTGGAAGTTGCCGATGAAGCCGGACGCGTGCAGGTCCTCCGGCACGTTCCACCAGTCGAACCGGAAGGCGTGGCCCTCCCGGTTGAAGTACTCCGCCCACCCCTCAGCCGTGATCATGGGGCTGCCCTGCCAGCCGGCGCTGGGCCAGGTCTCGAGGCAGTTGCTGCCGGCGAGCAGCGCCACGCCCGACTCGAGCTGTCCGCCCAGCGTGGTCGAGTGGTCCCGGCAGCTCCCGTCCTCGGTGCTCGACACGCCGGAGAAGAGCGCGCCGAGGGTGCCATCGGCGGCGGCGAAGTTCTGCATCCCCGACAGGAGGATGCCGTTCATCGTGGCCGAGTAGCCGTCCTCGTTCGCGATGTTGTTGAGGCTCTGGATCACGTCCCTGTACTTCACGTACGTGCTCCGGGGCGTACCGGCCATGAACGTGATCTCGAAGAAGTTGTGGATCCACCGCCCCCGCATGAGCAGGTAGCCGAGGAAGCCGGGGTCGTAGTTGTAATCGCCCGGCCCGCCGTTCGACATGAAGTAGTTGAACGTCCCGGACATGCGCATGCCCGTGAACGCGACGTCGTTCTGCGCGCCGAGATTGAACGGCGAGCGACGCGCGCGCAGATCGAGGTCAGGCGTGTTCGGGTCCCCGCCGGCCGACACGAATTCCGCCCTCTGGACGGGGTAGCCGCCGAGCGTCTGCTGCGCCGCGGCATCGCGTGCTGTCGCCACGAGGACGCCCGCCGCCACCACGAACACGAGCCCTGGCCAGGCGGCGCGTGTCCCGGTCGAACGCATGTAGCGAGTCATCATGGTCTCCCAGATTCGAGTGGCCTCGCCGTTGGCGCGGGCCGGGCCGGCGGCGTGCTCCGGCCGCCGCCCGCCCCCCGCGTCGAAGACTGGCTCAGAAGTTGATGGTCACGCCCGCGTTGATGCTGCGGCGCTCGCCGATGTAGTACGGCCGATCGAAGAACGTGGAGTTGGTCCCCTCGCCGACCTGATTGCCGTGCCGCTCGCGGTTCTGGTCCACCGTGCCCGCGATGCAGTTGCCCGAGGAGACGTAGACCTGAATGCAGTTGATGCGATCCGTGAGGTTGACGATCCGCGCGAACACGCCGTAGCGGATGTTCGCCACCTCCCACTCCTTGCGCGCCAGCAGGTCGATCTGGAACGTCGCCGGGCCTCGCGCCGAGTTGCGTGCGAGCTGGCTGTTGTCGCCCGTTCCCGAGAACGACTTGGTCGGCGTGTACGGGAAGCCGCTCGCGGCGCGGATCGTCATGGCCAGCATCGTGTGCCGCAGCCAGTCCCCGAACGGGATGTCCGGCGTCTCGCGGCCGACGCTGAAGCGCAGCACGCCGTTGAAGACGTGCGGCCGGTCGATCGACGACGGGAACTCGCGCCGCGCCAGCGGGTCGTTCTCCTCGATCTGGCTCTGCGCCTCGCGCTCCGGCGCGGCCGCGTTCGTCATCGCCCGCGAGTACGTGTAGTTCAGGTCGAAGCCCCAGTACCCGCTGAGCCGACGCCGCAGGCCGATCTCGAACCCGCGCACCGTCTGGAAGTCCTTGTTGACGAGGACGAAGTAGCGCGGAATGTTGGTGCCGTAGGTGGCACCCGGATCGGTGACGTCGCGGCCGCCCTCCTCGAGTCCCGTCAGCCCGAACTGGTCCTTCGTGAAGAACGCCGTCTGGAACGAGTACTCGTCGTTGATCGCCGCCTGGAACCCGATCTCGTACGCGTCCGTGCGCTCCACCAGCAGGTGCGGGTTCCCGATCCAGTCCACCGTGTAGGAGGTGGAGAAGATGCGCGGCCCGCCCGGCACGCCCTCCTGCGGCGTGCCGATCCCCGTGCCCTGGTAGATGTTGTTGAGCAGCGGGTTCTGCGAGTAGCGGCCGAAGTTGAAGAAGAAGTTGGACGTCTCGGTCACCGGGAACGAGAGCTGCACCCGCGGCGAGAACTGCGTCCGCAGCGACGACTCGGCGAAGTCGTCATGGCTCGCGATGCGCGTGGCCTCCGCGAGCACGTCCCGCTTGGCCGGGTCCGAGCAGGTCTCCCACGTCCAGTTCGGGTCCGCCGACATCTGGGTCACCGTCGTGCCCGTTCCGGATTCGTTGGGAACGCGGACCCTCACGTTCTGGAACGCCCCCGGGTTCTCGCAGACGTCGCGCGCCGTCGTGCCGTTCGTCGGGTCGAGCGGGTCCGCGAAGAAGAGCCCGCCCGCCCGGCCGTAATCGAAGCGGAACCCGAAGCGCAGCGTCAGGAAGTCGTACTCGATCTCGTCCTGCACGTAGACGGCGGCGTTCCAGGGCTTCGCCTCGTAGTCGGTCGGCACCGCGATCACGTCGTTGGTGCCGCGGTTGCGGACCTCGTGGTAATCCAGGTCGTGGTGCTCGTAGTAGACGCCGGCCTGGATGTTGTGATGGTCCGTGACCTGCGACTCGATATCGGCGCGCGCCACGAAGGTCCTGAGCTTCTCGCCGCCGTAGAACTCGTCGGTGCCCGCGGCCGGGTGGAACGCCGTGATCCCGGGGGCGACGAACCGGCCGGTGAAGTTGATGTCGGCGAAGCGGTCCTCGAGGCAGACGCCGTCCAGGAAGTTGCACGTGAGGCGCTCCTGGTCGAAGAGGCCGCCCACCACCGTGTAGCGGGTCCGGTTCATCGTGTGGTCCCACTTCAGCGTGTAGAGGCGGCGATCCAGCCGGATGGACGCGCGCGAGATGAACTCGTAGCGGCCGTACCCCTGCGGCGTCTGCGCCGCCGTGCCGTAGTAGGCGTCGCAGACGTCACGCGCCACGCCGAGCTTGACGCACTCATCCGACGGGTTGAAGCCCGTCAGCAGGTAGGCGAAGTCGTACGGCTGGCGCTGGCGGTAGTAGTCGAGCACCGAGAAGCTCAGCTTGGCCATCGGCGTCGCCTCGAACGTCAGCTTGGCGAAGATGTCGCTCTCGCTGTCGAAGCCGTCCGCCCTCCAGCCCGCAATGATGTCCAGCGGGTGCGGCGTGTTCAGGCCCGTCTGCGCCTGGTCCGGCCGGAAGACGTCATCATCGTACTCGTGCACCTGGTCGGCCGAGTACTTGCCCCGCCCCGCGAAGACGAAGCGCAGCCGCTCCCCCGTGCCGGGCACCGGGCCGCTGAGGTGGCCTTCGAACAGACTGTAGCCGAGCAGCTCGTCGTGGCGGTTGCCCATGGCGCCGCCCACGGCCGATGTCTGGTACTCGAACGACCCCTCGAGCTCGCGCGCTCCCTCCTTGGTCACGATGTTCACGATCCCGGAGAGCGCGTTGCCGTACTGCGGCTCCAGGCCGCCGCGCTGGTACTCGATCTGCTGCACGTACTTGCGGTTCACGGTGATCCCCGGCCCGCCGAAAACGAAGTTGTTGACGGGGATGCCGTCGATCAGCGTGAGCGTCTCGCCGACCCGGCCGCCGCGGATCTGGAGCGGCTCGACGGCGTTCCGCCGCGTGTCCGTGAACGCGATGATGTCCGTGTTCTGCGGGACCTGGAGGAAGCCCTGCTTCAGCGCCAGCGCACCCTCGACGCTCGTGACGGGCAACGCGTTGATCTCCGTGGTGGTGAGGGTGGTCGCGCTGCCCGCCGAAGAGGTCTCGATCAGCGGCACGCGCTCGGCCTCGACCACGACCCCCGCGACCGCCAGCGCCTCGCTCGGCAGCTCGAAGTCCACCGTGCGCGTCACGTCGATGCTGACCGCGATGTTCTCCTTGCGCACCGTCGCGTAGCCGATGACCTGCGCCACGACGGTGTACGTGCCGGGCGGGATGTTGATCATGAAGTAGCGGCCGTTCTCGCCCGTGAGCGTGCTGCGCCTCAACTCCTCGATGGTCACCTGCACGCCGGCCAAGGGCTCGCCCGATTGCTGGTCCGTCACGAGTCCGGTGATCTTTCCGGTCTGGGCATGGACGGGCGGGGCGAACGCGCCGAACGCCAGCAGCAACGCGGCGACCGCGCCGGCCAGGGAGTAACGATGCGTCACGGTTTCCTCCTTGAGGAGATGCGGGTGACGGACCACTGACCTCACCCCCCGGACGCCGCTACGGGTGTGCAGCGCCCGGGCACACGGGTCCCCGAGAATCGAAAGGCGACGAAATGGGGGGCGAACAGACGTTCGAACGAATGGCACGGAATTCTCGTTCCCGAAACGAGTTCCGATAAACGTGCCGCGATCGCTTATCTAGGCATCAGGACCGCCCGCGACCTGGGCCGCCAGCGGCTCCCCTGCGTCATGGTCGGGTTGCGCCAACAACTACGGCGCCGTCGCTTTCCTGTCAAGGGCTCTCGTGGGACCGGGCCCGCCTCGCGCGGCCGGGGCGCAGCGAAGCCACAACGCCGCCGCTGCCCGATCCCGCTCACGACGCTGTCCTATCAACGCGTGACCCTGGCAGGTTGTGACAGCGGGGCCGGGACGCGGGGGGGGGACGACCGCCCGCCCCGTCGGGAGGGCGCGGGACGAACGTCCTCCCCGGACGGGGGCGGCGCGCCGTCAACCGTCAACCGGCCAGCCCACCCCGCGCCAGCGCCGCCGCTCCGCGCGCGGCATCGACCCGCTCATCGCGGAGCCGCAGGCCCGCGCCCAGCCTGCAGATCTCGGCCGCCACCACGGCCCGCAGCGGCCCGCCGGGCGCGAGCAGGCCGCCGGAGAACGCGACCGGGACCGGGCCATGCCACGGCCCGAGCCGCTCGTGCAGCGCGGCCACGTGCGCCGCCAGCTCCCGGGCGGCCTGCTCGACGATCCCGGCCGCCACCCCGTCGCCCGCCGCGGCCGCCCCGGCCACGCGTGGGGCCAGCGCCGCGACGGCCGCCTTGTCCGCGCGCGCCACCCAGCCGATCAGCTCCTCCGGAGCGCCCACGCCGGTCGCGGCCAGGAGCACCCCCGTCAGGGCGGTGTCCGGCCCGCGACCGTCGTGCGCCCGGGCGACGGCGCGCAGCCCGGCGATGCCGAGGGCGTAGCCGCTGCCCTCATCGCCGAGCGCCTGGCCCCAGCCGCCCGCGCGCGCCGTCCGGCCATCGGCCGCGCGGCCCCACGCGATGGAGCCGGTGCCGGCGATGAGCAGGATGCCCGGCCCGGCGCCGAACGCGTCGTGGAACGCTGCTTCGCCATCGCCCACGATGCGGATGGCGCGCGCGATGCCGAGCGGCTCGAGCGCCGCGCGGACCGCGCGCCGTTCCGATTCCCGGCCGGCGCCGGCGAGGGCGCAGCAGAGCGCGGCGGCAGGGGGCCCGGCCCCGGCGCGCTGGAGCGCGCGCAGGGTCAGCTCGGCCAGCACGGCGGCGCGGGCCGCAGGCTCCCTCGCGTCCACGATCCCCGCCTCCCCCTCGACCCGCGCCAGCTCGGCGCCGGCCGCGTCCGTCGCGAGGACGGTCGTACGCGTGCCGCCGCCATCGAGGCCAAGGTAAACCGGGCCAGGGCCAGGGCGAGGGCGGGGGCCCATCAGGAGCGGCTGGTGGTGGTTCCGGCCCCGTCTCCTGCCGGGGCACCGGCAGGCGCGCCGGCCGCACGGCCGCCCCGCGCGGCCGCGCTGGCCATGCCGACCGTGAGCGTGATGACGGAGCCGATCAGGGCGAACCAGAGCGTGTCCACGACGCGCGGCATGGCGCGGAACTGCTGCGCCGCCCAGAGCGCGGTCATGATCACGATCGCGGTGGCCATGCCGGCGATCGCATCGCGCTGGTCCGCACGGCGGGAGAGCACGCCGAGCAGGAAGCCGCCGAGCAGCCCGCCGTAGGTGAACGAGGCGATCTGGAGGGCGATGACGACGATGGGCGTGCCCTGCGACGCGAACTGGAAGAGCACGGCGCCGCCGATCAGGATGCCGGCCCAGAGCAGCGTGAAGGCCTTCCCCGCTCTCATGAGGTGCTCCTGGTCGTGCCCGCGGCCGGAGAGCGGCGCGTAGATGTCGTGCGTCGTGGCGGATGCCAGCGAGTTGAGGGAGGAGGCGACCGTGGACATGGCGGCGGCGAGCAGGCCCGCGATGACGAGGCCGGTCACGCCTGGCGGGAGCTGCTCGACGATGAAGGCGGGGAAGATCTCGTCCGGCGTGGCGAAGGACCGGCCCTGATAGAAGGCGAAGAGCCCGACGCCGACGAGGAGGAAGAGCGCGAACTGCGCGATGACGATGACGCCGCTCGTGACCAGCGCCCTGCGCGCGTCGCGGAGCGAGGGCGAAGCGAGCAGGCGTTGCACGATCAGGTGGTCCACGCCGTGCGAGGCCATGGAGAGGAAGGCGCCGCCCACGAGGCCGGTGAGGACCCATCGCGGGCTGGCGAAGCCGCCCTCGGTGTGCAGGATGGTGAGCTTGCCGGCCTCGGCGGCGGCAGCCGCAACGCCGTCCCAGCCGCCGGGCACGACGCCCAGCAGCACGTAGAGCGCCGCGAGCCCGCCGAAGATGTAGATGAACATCTGGATGACGTCCACCCACACGACCGCCCGAAGCCCGCCGTAATACGTGTACAGGACCGTGAAGACGCCGGTGATGAGGATCGCCTCCCAGTACGGGAGCCCGGTGATCAGCTTGATGGGGATGGCGGTGGCGAAGATGCGGACGCCATCCGCGAGCGCCCGGGTGACCATGAAAATGATCGAGGCGAAGCGGCGGGCGAGGAGGCCGAAGCGCTGCTCGAGGAGCGCGTAGGCGGTGACGAGCTCACCGCGGAAGTAGCCCGGCAGGAGGACGGCCGCGATGCCGATGCGGCCGATCAGGTAGCCGACCGTGAGCTGGAGCATCCAGAGGTCGGACTGGTACGCGGTGGCCGGCACGCTGATGAACGTGAGCGCGCTGGTCTCCGTGGCGACGACGGAGAAGCAGACGGCCCACCAGGGGATGGACCGGTCGCCCAGGAAGTAGTCCCGTGCATCCTTCTGCCGGCGTCCGAGCCACGTGCCCAGGGCCGTGACGCCCACGATGTAGGCGATGACGACGACGCCGTCGAGCGCGGTGAACTCGCTCATGTCGGCCTACTCGAGCTCGACCGCGAGCAGAGGCGAGACCTCCGGCTCGGCGGCGGGGATCGGGATGCGGGGCTGCCGCGCGGCGGGTCTCACCACGACGAAGGCCTCCATGGCGTGGAACTCGGGGAGCCCGAGACGGTCCATGTCCCGGGCGGTGTTGGTGTTGCGGGCGTCCACCCGCTGCCAGAACTCGCGCTCGTCGTAGGGTCCGGGGAACGGCGCCACGTCCTTCTGCGACTGGTGCTTGAAGATCGCGAGGATCTTGCGGCGCAGCTCCTCGCGCGAGAGGGGCACGAGCACGTCCGCCTCGTGGACGGGCCATTCCTGCCAGGCACCGCGGTACAGCCAGACTTCGGGCTGGGGCCCCTCGTACTCGAGCAGCGCCTTCTCGATCGCCTCCTTGCACTGGCGGTGTGTGCCGTGCGGGTCGGAGAGGTCGCCGGCGACGTAGATGACCTCTGGCCGGACCTCCTCGAACAGCTCGCGGATGATGCGGATGTCCGCCGGCCCGACCGGGTCCTTGCGGACCTTGCCGGTCTGGTAGAACGGCAGGTTGAGGAAGCGGCAGGCGCTGCGGGGGATCCCGAGGGACTCGACGGCGCTGACGGCCTCGGCCTCGCGGATCTCGCGCTTGATGTCCTGCACCTCGGGGATGTCCACCTCGCCCGGCCTCTTGCGGGCGAGCGCGCCCTCGATGCGGCTGATCAGCTCGTCGAGCCGGCCATCCGGCACGGGCGCGACCTCGCGGTGGAAGCGCGCGACGAAGTCCAGGTAGCGCCGCACCTCGTGGTCGAAAACGGCGATGTTGCCGGAGGTCATGTAGGCGACGACGAGGTGGTTCTCGTTCTCGTGCAGCTTGCGCAGCGTGCCGCCCATGCTGATCACGTCATCGTCCGGGTGCGGGCTGAAGACGATGATGCGCTGGCCGTGGGGCAGGCGCGGGTTGTCGCAGATCTTCGCGGCCAGCCGGGAGAACACCGTCTTGTTGAGCACGTCCACCGACGGGTACGGGGCCAGCAGCGAGCTCAGGTAGTTCTCGCGGTAATCCGTGCTGGAGAGCTTGAGGATGGGCGTCTGGGTCTCGTTGGAGAGCCAGATGACGGCGCGGTCCGTCAGCTCGGGCGTCCACTCGACCTCGCGGATGAGCCAGGGCGTGCGGATCCGCGTGAGCTCGCTCGCGGCCGCCCCGTCCACGTAGAAGGTGGCGTTGGGGTGCTCCTGCAGATAGGTGGCGGCGACGTCCGGCGAAATCTCGCCCTCGACGGCGCGGCGGACGATGGAGGCCTTGTGCTCGCCGGTGGCGATCAGCGCGATCTCGTGGGCCTCGAGGATCGTGGCGACGCCCATGGTGATCGCCTCGCGCGGCACGTTCTCCTCGCCGAAGAAGTCGGCCGCCGCGTCCTTGCGCGTGACCGTGTCGAGCGTGACGAGCCGGGTGCGCGAGTCCACGCCGGAGCCCGGCTCGTTGAAGCCGATGTGGCCGGTCTTGCCGATGCCGAGGATCTGGAAATCGATCCCGCCGGCGCGCTCGATGGCGGCCTCGTACTCGCGGCAGTAGGCGTCCACCTGCGAACGCGGGATGTCGCCCCGGGGGATGTGCACGTTCTCCGGGCGGACGTTCACGTGCTCGAAGAAGTTCTCCCACATGTACCGGTGATAGCTGTGAATGCTGTCCGGCTGCATGGGGAAGTACTCGTCGAGGTTGAACGTGATGACGTTCGAGAAGTCGAGGCCCTCCTCGCGGTGCAGGCGGATGAGCTCGCGGTAGATGCCGATGGGCGTGGAGCCCGTGGCCAGACCGAGGACTGCGGGCTCGCCCGCCGCGCGCTTGGTGCGGATCAGCGTGGCGATGCGGTCCGCAATGAGACGCGCGATGTCCTCGTATTCTTCGACGATCACGACGGGAACGCGTTCGTTGTGATGCAGCATAAGGGTACTCGATGGTCCGAGGTCATGCGGCCACGCCGGCCCGGGTGCACGCGGCGGGGGGCATCACGGCTCCCCTCCCCCCGTACGGCCGGCCACTGGCATGTCGGTGATCGCGAGCAGGACGGTCTCGTGCACGGCCCTGCGCAGCGCGATGTGCTTGTTGTTGTTGCGCGTGGGGTTCACGCGGTTCGTGAGGAGCACGACGAACAGGTCGCGCTCGGGATCGATCCAGATGCTGGTGCCCGTGAAGCCGGTATGCCCGAAGGAGCGCGGGCTGAAGCCTGTGCCGGCGCTCGCGCCGCCGGACGGCGTGTCCCAGCCGAGCGCGCGGCTGGAGGCCTCCCCCTGCCGGCGGGTGAACCGGGCGATGGTGGCGGAGTCCAGGATGCGGACGCCCCCGTGCTCGCCGCCGTTCAGCATCATCTGCGCGCACACTGCCAGGTCGCGGGCGGAGGAGAACAGCCCGGCGTGGCCGGCCACGCCGCCGAGCGCGTAGGCGTTCTCGTCGTGCACGATGCCGTGCACGTGCGTGTGCCGGAAGAAGGTGTCCTCCTCCGTGGGGGCGATGCGCGCGAGGATGTCGCCGCCGCCGGCCCGGTCCGGAGCGCCATCGCCGTGGCCGGTGGCCGCCACGGGGCTTTCGTCCCAGGAGCGCGGGTTGAAGCCGGTGTCCCTCATGCCGAGCGGCTCGAAGACTCGCTCGCGCAGGAACACGTCCAGCGTCTGCCCGCTTTGCCGTTCGATGATGAGGCCGAGCAGCAGGAAGCCGAAGTCGCTGTAGACCGTCCGGGTGCCCGGCGGAACGTCGAGGCCCATGCCGCCGATGCGCCGGGCGTAGGCCTCGCGGCCGCGCAGCTCGCGCCAGAGCGGCGCGTAGGCCGGCAGGCCGGACGTGTGGGTCAGCAAGTGCCGGATCGTGACGTGCCGCTTGTCGCCTCGCGCCGGCCACTCGGGCAGGTAGCGCGAGACGGGCGCGTCCAGGTCCAGCTTGCCTTCCTCGACGAGGATCATCGCGGCCGTGGTCGTCCCGACGACCTTGGTCAGCGATGCCAGGTCGTAGATCGAGGAGTCGGTGGCCGGCGCGAAGCCGGCGCGCCAGTCCAGCGAGCCGTAGCCCCGTAGCCGCACGAGCCGGCCGTGGCGGCCCACGGCGAGCGCCGCGCCCGGCGTGGCGCCATCCAGGATGGCGCGCAGGATGATCGAATCCAGCTCCGCCACCTTGCGTGAATCCATGCCGACCAGCTCGGGCTCGACGAGCCGCAGCTCGCGGCCGGCCAAGGAACCCGCCGCCTCCCCGGCAGGCGCGTCCGCCGCCGTGGCGGCAGGCGGCTGCGGGGCCGGGGCGGCCGGGGCGCAAGCCGCGAGGAGCGTCCCGGCGCAGAGAGCGGGCCATGCCCGGGTGCGGGTCATTGCTGATCCCCGGAGGCCGCCGTTTGCTCGATCCGGAGACCGCTCCCGAGCGCGTGGGTCGGCGGAATGGAGATCGGGAGAGTGCCCGTGATGGGCGCCTCGCCGGTGAGGGCGCGGGCGGCGGCTTCCTGCAGCACGCGCTGGGACCCCCACGCGAGGACGTAGGTGCCCACGTCGGGGAGCTGCGCGAGCACGTACGGGTTGCCGAACGAGGTGACCACGGTCGGCCGGCGCGCGGCCACGCGGTTCGCGAACTCCGCCACGTGGGGTGCGATGGCGATGTCCCCCTTCGAGGCGACGACGCGGATGAACGGCGAGAAGAGGACGACGTCGGCGCTGTCCGCCGCCACGAGCAGGGAGTCGAGACGCGCGGGCGTGACGCGCGCGTCGAGGGAGACCGCCTGCACGTGGGGGAGGCGCGCGGCCAGCGCGCGCTGGAAGACGCGGCCGGCCAGCGGGTCGAAGTCGTCCGTGTAGACGATGCTGAGCACGCGCTGCGCGCGCTCGGGCCCGAGGGGCAGCAATCCGTCCCGGTCCCGCACGGCGGTGATCGAGCGCGCCGCGATCTCCGCGGCGACGGCCTGGTGGGCGCGCGAGGCGACCACCTCGGGGATCCGGTCGAGGTCCACCGTACGGCGCACGTGCAACCCGAGCGCCGCCTTGGCGCGGAGCAGCCGGCGGACGGAGCGGTCGATGCGCTCGACCGAGAGCTCGCCGCGCTCGACCGCCGCGACCACGGCGTCGATGGCGGTGGGGATGTCCGGCGGCATGAGCAGGATGTCCGCGCCTGCCCGCAACGCCGCGACGGCGGCCTGTGCGTTGCCGTAGCCGCGCACGATGCCGCCCATGCTCAGGGCGTCCGTGACGACCAGTCCCTCGAACCCGAGCTCCTCGCGCAGCAGGCCGTGCAGCAGCCGCGGCGAGAGCGTCGCCGGGACCGTGTCCCCGGTGAGCGCGGGGAACGCGATGTGGGCGCCCATGACGGCGGCGACGTCCGCTGCGATGGCGGCGCGGTAGGGCACCAGCTCGACGGAGTCCACGCGCTCGCGGCTCGCGGTGATGATGGGCAGCTCGATGTGGGAGTCCACCCCCGTGTCGCCATGGCCAGGGAAATGTTTCGCGGTGGCGAGCACGCCGTACTGCTGGAGCCCCCGGATCTGCGCGGCCGCCAACCGCCCCACGATCGCGGGGTCCCCGCCGTAGCTGCGGGTGTTGATGATCGGATTGGCCGGGTTGTTGTTGACGTCCACGACGGGGGCGTAGATCAGGTGGATGCCGACGGCGCGCGCCTCGATGGCCGTGATGCGTCCCAGCTCGAACGCGAGCCGCTCGTCGCCGGTGGCGCCCAACGCCATGAGCGGCGGGAACTCCGTGCCGCCGCCCAGCTCCATGCCGCTGGGCAGGACGACGCCGCCGTCGAGGCGCATGCCGGGGCCGTTTTCCATGTCCGCGGCGACGAGCAGGGGGATCTCCGCCATCTCCTGGATGAGATTCAGCTTCGCGGCGACCTCGAGCGGCGCGCCGATCGAGACGACCACGCCGCCGATGCCGTAGTCCACGACCCACTGGCGCAGGCGGTCGTAGGCGTCGCTGTCCACGGGGAGGTACGCGCCGCTGATCCAGGGCATGACGAGCTGGCCGACCTTCTGACGCAACGAGAGGCGCGCGAGCTGCTGGTCCGCCCATTCATCGGCGGCGGATGGCCCGGGCACGGGCTGGGGAGCGATGGCGGGTGCGCAGGCGATGGCGGAGCCGAGCAGCAGGATCGGCAAGCGACGACGGTTCATACCCTCCACCCGTTGGCGGCCGGCGGCGGCGCCGGTCGTGGTCCTCCGCGGCGCTCCTCGCACGCGACCGGGGCGGCCGGCCATTTGCAAACGCTCGCGGATTGGTGTCGGAAATTGGCAAATTAGCGGCCGGCCGGTGGTGGCGCAACGGCGGGCGGCGCGGCGCGCCCCGCGCCGCGCCGCGGCCTCGAGGCCACGGGGTCAGCGGCCGTAGTCCCAGGCGCCCGGCCAGCGACGGCCCGGCCGGCCGCGCCGTCCCCACAGCCGCCTGCGCGGGCGCGGGGGCCGGAGCGGCCGCGTGAACCCGATGGGGCCACGCGCGCCGCGGCGCCGGTGCTCGATGGTCTGCTCGGTGTATTCGTAGGAGTAAGGCGAGCCGCCGCTGTAGCGGCCGTAGCGCTCGGACAGGTCGTGGATCCCCATGCGGTCCGCGCGCTCGATGCGTTCCAGGTAATCGCGGAAGAAGTCCCGCTCGTAGCGGGACGGCCCGCCACGCGGCCGGCGCGCCATGTGCACCCCCTTCCCTGCCCGCTCCCATGGCACGGCAGCCGGCGCAACGCGTGCGCCCCCGTGCTCCTGCGCGCACGAGGGGTGCAAGAAGCATGCGCCGGCTTGCCAGCGGCCGGCGCGCCGCCCATCATGGCCGTTCGCCACGACACCGACCGAGGAACGCGGAGCGCGACGGATGCGGAACACGCCGGTGATGGTCTTCTTCCTGTTCCTCTGGGCGTGCGCCGGCACGCCCGGCCCGGCCCCCGAGTCGCCGGAAGGCGGCGGCGCGGTAGCGCGGACGGCCGCGCCGCCGGCGGCGGGGGCGTTCGACCGGCTGGAGGAAATGCTCCGGGCGCGGATCGGGCGCGAGGCGCCGGCCGAAGTCGCCGTCGCGCTGGTGGACCTGGGCACGGGCGAGCGGCTCGGCATCGCGGACACGGTCGTCATGCACGCGGCCAGCACGATGAAGGTCCCGGTGCTGCTGGAGCTGGTGCGGCAGGCGGAGACGGGGCGCTTTTCGCTGGATGCGCGGGTCCCGGTCGTGAACGAGTTCACGAGCATCGCGGACGGAAGCACGTACAGTCTCTCGCCGGAGGACGACAGCGAGACGGCGCTGTACGGCCGCGTGGGCGAGCGCGTGTCGCTGCGGGAGCTGGCGCGGCTCATGATCGTGCGGTCGTCGAACCTCGCGACGAACAACCTGATCGCGCACGTGACGGCGGACAGCATCGCGCGGACGCTGGCGCGGCTGGACGCGGCCGGGATGCGGGTGCTGCGCGGGGTGGAGGACGGGCCGGCGTACCGGCGGGGCATGAACAACACGACGACGGCTGCCGCGTTCGCGCGGGTGCTCGAGGCGATCGCGCGCTGCGAGGTCGTCAGCCGCAGGGGCTGCGAGGAGATCGTCGAGGTCCTGGCGGCGCAGGAGTTCAACGAGATGATCCCGGCCGGCCTGCCGGCGGGGACCCGGGTCGCGCACAAGACGGGCTGGATCACCGGGATCCATCACGACGGCGGCATCATCTACCCGCCCGGCCGCGCGCCCTATGTGCTGGTGGTGCTCACGCGGGGCTTCCAGCAGCAAGAGGCGAGCGCGCGCGTGGGCGCGGAGATCTCGCGGATGGTGTGGGACGCGCTGGTCGGTACGGCTGGACGGCGAGCGGACGTGACCGCCCCACCGCTGCCCGGCCGCCCGGGTGAGGGCAAGGCAGGGGAACCGCGGGTCAGAGAGGAGGCGGGGTGGACGCCGCCCGCGGAGGTGTCCGAGGACGTCGCCGAGCTGCTCGCGCTGCACGACCGGTACCGGCTGCCGGCACTGGAGGAGCGGGAGTTCACGCACGCGGAGTACTGGGGCGCGGTCGGCCCGATCGTGGATGGCGCGGGCAACCTCTCCCGCGAGGAGGTGGGTCGGTCCGCGGAAGGCCGGCCGCTGTACCTCGTGCGCTTCGGCAGCGGGCCAACCACGGTGCTGCTCTGGTCCCAGATGCACGGGGACGAGTCCACCGCGACGATGGCGCTGGCGGACATCTTCCACCTGTTCGCGCGGAACCCGACGGCGCCACGGGTCCGGGCGCTCGCCGAGCGGCTGACCGTCCTGTTCATCCCCATGCTGAATCCGGATGGCGCCGAGCGGTTCCAGCGGCGGAACGCGCAGGGCATCGACGTGAACCGCGATGCCCGCAGACTGGCGACGCCGGAAGCGCAAACGCTCAAAGCGGTGCGAGACCGCTACCGGCCCGCGTTCGGCTTCAACCTGCACGACCAGAACGTACGCACGCGGGTGGGCAGCACGGACCGGCTGGCGGCGATCGCGCTGCTGGCGCCGCGGCCGAATGCGACACGGGAGGAGTCCCCGGGCCAGCTGCGCGCCAAGAAGGTGGCGGCGACGATCCGCGCGGCGATCGAGCCGCTCGTGCCGGGCCACATCGCGCGCTACGATGACACGTTCAACCCGCGCGCCTTCGGCGACCTGATGCAGAGCTGGGGGACGAGCACGGTGCTGATCGAGTCCGGCGGCTGGCAGGACGATCCCGAAAAGCAGTACCTGCGGCGAGTGAACTTCGTGGCGATCCTCACGGCGCTGGGGGCGATCGCGACCGGCGCGTACGAGCAGGCGGACGTGGCGGCGTACGAGACGCTGCTGGAGAACGGCCGGGCCGTGAACGATCTGTTGGTGCTGGGCGGGACCGTGGTCGTGCCGGGGCTGCCGCCGTACCGCGCCGACCTGGCCGTGAACTTCGAGGAGCCGCTGGAGCGCAGGGGCGGGCGGATCGTCGAGATCGGGGACCTCGCGGAGCTCGAGGCGCGCGACACCATCGATGCTCGCGGGCTGTTCGTGCATCCGCTGCCCGCCGCGCTGGCGGATGCGCCCGGCGGCGGGCGGTGGATCCGGGTGGGGGCGCCGGCGTCGTTCGCGCTCCGCCGCGGCCCGGAAGCGAGGAGTGAGGCGGTGCAGGTGGTGGAGGCGGGCGCGCCGGTGCGCGACTAGGCCCGCCGTCCTGCGACCAGGCGCGCCGTCCTGCGGCGGCGCCGCCGCGTGTTCCTTCCCGGCGCGGCCGTGCGGGAACCGGCGCGCCGCGGGCGACAGGCCCGACCCCGTCTGCGGCCGCCCGCAGAGGCATCGATGGGGAGCGCCATCGTCCCCGGTCGCCGCCTCCTGCGGCGCGGGCAGGCGCTCAACTCTCCAACGCCGCCGGCAGCGTGACCTGCTGGGCTTCCGGGTGGACGAGCACGTCGCCGCCGGCAGGCAGCCGGACCTCCAGGGGCTGGTCGCGCACGGCGCGGCGGAAGCCCTTCCCCTCGAGCACGCGGTGCACGTAGATCCGGCGCACCACGACCATCACGCTGGCGAGCACGGGCACGGCCACGAGCAGGCCGATGACATCGAGCAGGTGCGCCATGACCAGCACGCTGAGCATGGTGAGCACGGGCGGGAGGTGCACCTGCCGCTCCATGATCATGGGCGCGATGACGTTGGCCTCGACGAGATGCACGACGGCGCCGAGCCCGACGACGAGCAGCGCGGTGATCGGCCCCTGGGGCCCGAGCACGAAGAGGGCGGGCAGCAGCGTGGAGACCAGCGTGCCGAAGAAGGGCACGATGGCGGCGACGCCGGTGAAGACGCCGAAGGCGAGCGCGTAGGGGACGTCCAGCGCCTCGAGGCCGACCCAGGTGAGCAGGCCGAGAGAAACCATGGCGAGGAGCTGGCCCACGATCCAGGCGCGCAGGGTGTGGCCGAGGTCGGAGAGCAGGTCGCGAGCCAGATCGCGGTGAAGAGGCGGCACGAGCGCGATGAAGCCCTCGCGGTAGAGCCCTGGCCTGAGCGCCATGTAAATGCCCATGACCAGGACGCTGACCACGTGGATCATGAACTGGACGCCGCTGAAGACGTACGGCACGACGCCGCGGAAGTAGCCGCCGACCTGCTGCAGGATGCTGCCGACGTAGCTCCGGCCCTCCTCGATGGGCCCGAGGAGCTCCATGGCGAGCGGTGAGCGTTCGGCGAGCGCGAGGAGCTGGGCCTCCCACCGCTCGAGCTCCGGCGGGAGCGCGTGGAGCAGCTCCTGGGTCTGGCGCGCGACGGGCGGGACCATCAGGTAGCCGACTCCAACGAGGCCGAGCGCCGTGACGAGCACGGCGGCGAGGAGGCCGACGCCGCGCGGCACCCGGAAGCGGCGCTGCAGCGTGTCCGTGATCGCGCCCAGGTAGAGCGAGAAGAGGATGGAGATGAACAGCAGCAGCAGGATGTCCGCGACGCTGTAGAAGAACAGCAGCAGCAGGATGGCGAAGACGGAGCCTGCGAAGACGCTGTAGGTGCTGCGGCTCATGGAGGAATCAGACTCGATCCTCCAGCTCGGCGTCCTTGATCTCGCCATCCTCCTCGACGCGGGCCGGCTTGAGCTGGTTCTCGCCAGTCTGGTCGAGGCCGTCCGAGCCGCTGGGCAGGGCGGCCGGGGTGGTGGCGGAGGGGGTGGGCAGGCCGAGCCGCTCCTTGAGGGCGAGCAGCCGGCGGTCCACGTCGTCAGCGACCTGGAGGCGGGCGAACTCGCGCTCGAGGGTGTCTCCGGAGAGTGTCTCGCTGACCTCGGCGGCGGCGAGGGCGCGGCGCTCGGACTCCTCGATCTTCTCGGCCATGCGGTCGAAGGTCTCGAAGGCGGAGCGGTCCGAGAGGCCGGCCATCGTCTCGTGGATGCGCTTCTGCGCCTGGGCGCGCTTCTGCTTCGCGATGAGGAGGTTCTTCTTGCGCTTGGCCTCCTCGATCTTGTCGTTCAGCTCGCGGAGCGCGGCCTTCAGCTTCTCGGTCTCGGCCGCCTGGCGCCGCCAGGTCTCCTCGAGCGAGGCGGCGCGCTCGGCGTACTCTTGCTGACGCAGCAGCGCCTGGCGTGCGAGGTCGTCCCGGCCCTCGCGCACGGCGAGCACGGCGCGGTTCTCCCACTCTGCGGCTTGCCTGCGCTCCTCTTCGACCTGCGCCTTCAGCTTGCGCTCGTCCGCGATCGCGATCGCGACTTCCTGCTTGGCGCGGGCGAGCTGCTCGCGCATGTCCACGATCACCTGGTTGAGAACCTTCTCCGGGTTCTCGCCGCGGGAGATCGCGTCGTTGATGTTGGAGCGGATGAGCAGAGACAGTCGTTGCAGGATGCCCATGGCGCTAGCCCTCGTGTGCGACCGGGACGAGCTCGGCGAGCCCCGGCAGATGGGTCGAAGCAGCGAGAACGATGCTCTCGAAGGAGCTGCGCAGCTCGGGGAAATCCAACGTTTCGACGTCGAGCGCGTCCGAGAGGATGAGGTCAGAGCCCTCGATGCCGTAACTGCCGTGCACGATGTCCGTGGCGTTGAGCTCGAGCAGGCGGCGGTACAGCGAGCCGTAGCGGGCGTCGTCGGCATCCGGGGGCAGGTTCATCACCTTCAGCCGGAGGACCGCGACCGGCGGGGTGTAATGCGCGACGACGGGCGTGCCCCCGTCGGCGCCGCGCAGCACCCACATGCCGTCGGCCACTTCCTCGACCTCGACGCCGAGGCGGATCAGGTAGCTCTCGAAATCCTCTCGCGTGACCATGGGGTCCCTCCGGGGGCAGCGCGCGTCCGGTCTCTCCCGTTGCTACGCGCGCGCGTGGGCGTGTGTTTCATCACGGCTCCACGGCTCCGGCCCAGACGGCTCCGGTCCGGCAGGCATGACGGCTCCGGTCCGGCCGGGTGAGCCGGGGGGCATGCAGCCCGCTTCCCGCTCAGCCGACCGGCGCCAGGCCGAGCACCTCCGCCAGGAAACGGCCCGTGTGGGAGACGGGGTTCGCCGCGACGGCCTCGGGCGGCCCCTCCGCGACCACCTCGCCCCCGCCCGCCCCGCCTTCCGGCCCGAGATCGATGATCCAGTCGGCGGTCTTGATCACGTCCAGGTTGTGCTCGATGACGATCACCGTGTTGCCGCGATCCACGAGCCGGTGCAGCACCTGGAGGAGCAGGCGCACGTCTTCAAAATGCAGGCCCGTCGTCGGCTCGTCGAGGAGGTAGAGCGTGCGGCCTGTGTCCCGGCGGGCCAGCTCGGCCGCCAGCTTGACCCGCTGCGCCTCGCCGCCGGACAGCGTCGTGGCGGATTGGCCGAGATGGATGTAGCCGAGCCCGACATCCGACAGCGTCTGGAGCCGCTGGCGGATGGCCGGGACCTGCTCGAAGAACTCGAGCGCCTCGTCCACGGTCATTTCGAGCACGTCCGCGATGGTGCGCCCCTTGTAGAAGACCTCGAGGGTCTCGCGGTTGTAGCGCTTACCGCGGCAGACATCGCAGGTCACGTAGACGTCCGGCAGGAAGTGCATCTCGATCTTGACCACGCCGTCGCCCTGGCACGCCTCGCAGCGCCCGCCCTTCACGTTGAAGGAGAAGCGACCTGGCGCATAGCCGCGGATCTTCGACTCGGGCAGCTCGGCGAAGAGCGCGCGGATGGGCGTGAACACGCCCGTGTAGGTTGCCGGGTTGGAGCGCGGGGTGCGCCCGATCGGCGACTGGTCGATGTCGATCACCTTGTCCAGGTGCTCGAGGCCATCGATGCCGTCGTGCGCGCCGGGCAGAACCCGCGCGCGGTGGAAGTGCCGCGCCAGGCCGCGGTAGAGAATGTCGTTGACGAGGGTGCTCTTGCCGGAGCCGCTGACCCCGGTCACGCACGTGAACGTGCCGAGCGGGAAGCGGACGGTGAGGTTCTTCAGGTTGTGCTGGCGCGCCCCGCGCACCACGAGCTCGCGGCCCGGCTCGGGGCGGCGCCGCTCGGGGGGCGACGGGATCTGCCGGTCGCCGCGGAGGTAGGCGGCCGTGAGCGATTCGCGGCTCGCGAGCACGGCGTCGAGCGGCCCTTCGGCGACGACGCGGCCGCCATGCCGGCCGGCGCCCGGCCCGAGGTCCACGATGTGGTCGGCGCGGAGGATGGTCTCGCGGTCGTGCTCGACGACGATGACCGTGTTGCCGAGGTCGCGGAGCTGCTCGAGCGTCGTGAGCAGCCGCTCGTTGTCCCGCTGGTGCAGGCCGATGGAGGGCTCGTCCAGGATGTAGAGCACGCCGACGAGGCGGCTGCCGATCTGCGTCGCCAGCCGAATGCGTTGCGCTTCTCCGCCCGAGAGCGTCTCCGCGCTGCGGCCGAGGGTCAGGTACTCGAGGCCGACGTCGCGCAGGAAGCGGAGCCGGTCAGTCACCTCCTTGAGGATCGGCCCGGCGATGGCGGCCGGGAGCGCCTCGCCCGCCACGGGGGCGGCCGCGCCGTCGCCTGCCGCATCGCCGCCGCGGCCCGACGGCGCGGCGGCGTCCAGTGGGAGGCCGGTGAAGAAGTCGAGGGCCTCCGCCACGCTCATCTCGATCACCTCGCCGATGGAGCGGCCGGCAACGGTCACGGCGAGGCTCTCGGGACGCAGGCGCGTGCCACGGCAGGCGTCGCACGGCAGCGTGGTCATGTACTCCTCGAGCTGCTGGCGGACCGCCTCGGAGGTCGTCTCCTCGTAGCGCCGCTTGATGTTGGCGAGCACGCCCTCCCAGGGCTCGCTGTAATGGCCCTGCGTGCCGCCGGCCCGGTAGGGGAAGCGGATCCTGCGGCTGCCCGAGCCGTGCAGGATGGCGCGACGCACGGCCTCGGGCAGCTCGCCCCACGGCGTGTTCGGGTCGAAGCGGTAATGCGCGGCGAGGCCGGGGATCACCGAGCGGCGCAGGTGGCCGGACGGCTCGCCCCAGGGCAGGATGACGCCCTCGAGGATCGAGATCGCGGGATCGCCGATGATGAGCTCGGCGCTGACCTCCCGGCGCGTGCCGAGGCCGCCGCAGGCGGTGCAGGCGCCGTACGGCGAGTTGAAGGAGAACTGGCGCGGCTCGAGCTCGGGGATGCTGGTGCCACAGTGGACGCAGGCGTAGCGCTCGCTGAAGAGGAACACCTCGGGACCGGGCGAGGGCCTGGGCGAGGGCGAGGGGGCTCGGGACGCCGTGCCTCCGTGGCGCACGACCTCGACCACGCCGGACGCGGTGCGGAGCGCGGTCTCGATCGAGTCCGCGAGGCGCTGCCGATCCGCCTCGCGGACGACGAGGCGGTCCACGATGATGGCGATCTCGTGGTTCTCGTAGCGGTTCAGCTTCGGCGGCTGCTCGAGGTCGTAGGTCTCGCCGTCGACGCGGACGCGCACGAACCCCCTGCGGCGCGCGTCGTCGAACAGGTCACGGAACTCGCCCTTGCGCCCGCGGACGAGCGGCGCCGCGACCTCGATGCGCGTGCCCTCGGGCCAGGCGAGGACCTGATCCACGATCTGCGTGGCGGTCTGGCGCCGGACGGGGCGGCCGCAGGAGGGGCAGTGCGGCGTGCCGCAGCGAGCCCAGAGCAGCCGCAGGTAGTCGTAGATCTCGGTGACGGTCCCGACGGTGGAGCGCGGGTTCCGCCCGGCGGTCTTCTGCTCGATCGAGATGGCGGGCGAGAGCCCTTCGATGACGTCCACGTCCGGCTTTTCCATCACGCCGAGGAACTGCCGGGCGTAGGCGGAGAGCGACTCCACGTACCGCCGCTGGCCCTCGGCGTAGATGGTATCGAAGGCGAGCGAGGACTTCCCGGAGCCGGAGAGGCCCGTGACCACCACGAGCCGGTCGCGGGGGATCTCGACGTCGATGTTCTTGAGGTTGTGCTCGCGGGCGCCGCGGACAACCAGCGTTTCGTCGCGCATAGGGGAGCGGAAACCTGACCGGATCGGCCGCGCGGTTCAACGGACGCGCGGCACGCGGCCTGATACCCCGGAGGCCGCACGGGGCTCCGTGCGCGGGTGCCTACGGGTCCCGCCGCCCGCCGGCACGGGAGCGAGGCCGCCCGGCCGGGGCACGGGCAGCGGCCGGGAGCGGCGCGCGCGGCCGCTGGTCTCGCCCTCGGCCGTGATGGCGCGCTCGTCCGCCCAGCCGCCACGCATTGGCCGCCCTGGCGGGCGGGCGCACCGGCTCGACCGGGAGCGAGGCCGCCTGGTCCGGCTCCGCGTCAGAACTCCCGCGACCCGTCGCCCTGGTACACGTAGCGGAACGTCACGCAGCCGGGCCGCGCACCGGGGCAGTAGTAGCCGAGCAGCTCGAGCTTGGCGTAGCGGCCGTCTGCGGTGCGGACGAGATACACGGCGGGCTTGGGTGTGAGGAGGTGGGTGGTGAAGCCGTAGTCGTACCAGCGGGCGATCGCCGGGTTGGTCGTGTCCGAGCGGACGCGATTGGGGACGTAGCCGTCCGCCGGGGCGGCGCGTACGGAATCGAAGGCGGCGCCCTCCAGCGCGCGGATCCCGCCGCGGCCGGCGAAGCCCGGCCCGCCGTTGGCGATGATGTGGAAGCGCCGGAACGCGAGGTCCCAGTCGAGGGGGCCGGGGCGCTCGACGACCGAGCCGCGCGAGAAGTCGAAGTAGCGCCAGGCGGACGGGTCCGCCGCGTCGACGGTGATGGTGACGGGGCCGGCGAGGCGCGGGCCGACCTCGGCGGGCGCCGGAGGCGTGGGCGCGAAGACGGGGAGCTCGGGCCGCCGGAACGAGAGCACGACCAGGATGGCGGCCGGCCCGGCGATCGCGCCGGCGAGCACGAGGTAGCGTGCCGGCGGCGCGGTCACGGTGATGCGGCCGACGCGGAGCCCCGCGCGAACGGGACGGGCGCCTCAGGTGGCCCGGCCGAGGTACTTCCCCTCCGACGGATCCACGCGCACGACATCGCCCTCGTTGATGAAGGCGGGTACCTGGATGGTGACGTCGTTCTCGAGCTTCGCGGGCTTGAGGACGGCCGTCTTGGTATCCCCGCGCACGCCGGGCTCGGTCTCGACGACCTTCAACTCGAGGGCGGACGGGAGCTGGATGCCGATGGGCCGGCCATCGTAGAACTCGGCGAGGATGACGATGTTCGGGGTGAGCCACTGGGCGGCGTCGCCCAGCGTCTCCTCGTCCAGCTCGAGCATCTCGTAGTTGGCCTGGTTCATGAAGTGGTAGTGCAGGCCGTCGTGGTAGAGATACTGGAGCTCGTGTGTCTCGAGCGACGCGCGCTCGACCTGGTCGGCCGCGCGGAAGCGGTGCTCGAAGAGGACGCCCGTGCGCAGGTTTCGCAGCTTGGTTTGCACCATCGCGCGCAGGTTTCCGGGCGTGTGGTGGCGGAACTCGACGACGCGGCACGGGTCGCCGTTCAGGACCACCACGGTTCCCCGTCGGATCTGCGTGGCGGGGATGGCCATGATCAGAGGACTCCCTTCCGTCGGGTTCGAATTCGATTCAGCCATAAAAGATCGCGGAGGCGGGCGATGAGGTCAAGCGCCCGGCGGCGATTCCGCCACGGGAGGGTGGTCAGGCGCACGGTCAGGAGCGGCGAGGCGCGATCCGGTGCGCAGAGCGCGCTGAGGCGCGCAAGGGCGGGTCAGGCGCGCGAGCGCGGCACGAGCACCCGGATCGCCGCGGGGAGCACGCCGGCGCGGACGGGGGTGTGTCCGGCGGGGTCGCCGTCGATCTGGACGGGGACGGCGGGCTCGGCGTCGATGGCGACCTCGCGGGCCTGGAGGTGGATCAGGCGCTCGTCGCCGCCGAAGCGGTGGCGGGCCGCGCTCCAGAGGACGCCGGCGAAGTCCGCGAGGTTGCGGGGCGCGAGGATGACGATGTCAATGAGGCCATCCTGCCAGGAGCGCGCGGGCTGGGGCGCGAGCGAGAGGGAGAACGGGAGGAAGGCGGCGAAGAGCTCGCCGACGTTGGCGAGCATGACGCTGACGGCGCGGACGCGGATCTCGCGGCCGTCGGCGACGATGCGGAACTCTGCGGGCGCCGCGCCGAGCGCCTCCTTGACGGCGGCGTAGATGTAGGCGGCGAAGCCCCAGCGTTCCTTGAGCGAGCGTGTGGCGGCGGCCATGACGGAGGCGTCGAAGCCGGCGCCGGCGACGAGTGCGAAGGCGCGGTCGCGGACGCTCCCGAGGTCCATGGGGACCTGCGCGCCCTGGACGGCGACGCCCACGGCCTGCTCGAGGGCGAGGGGGATATGGAGGTTCTGGGCGACCTGGTTCGCGGTGCCACGCGGGATGATGGCGAGGGGGACGTCGCTGCCGACGAGGCCGGTGGCGGCCTCGGCGAGGGTGCCGTCGCCGCCGACGACGCAGACGGCGCGGTAGCCGAGGCGGACCGCGTCGCGGGCGAGCTCGGTGGCGTGGCCGGGGTGGCTGGTCTCCGCGAGGTCGAAGGGTGCGAGGCGTGCGGCGAAGGCGCCGCCGACGAGGCGGCGCAGGCGGGCGGGGTCGTCCTGCCCGGCGGCGGGGTTCAGGATGATGAAGGTGCGGCCGGCATTGGGGCCGGCCGCACGCTGACTCGTTCCCGGTCCAGCCACCCGCGTGGGGACGGCGGCGCCGCTCAGGCGCTGAGCTGGCGGAACGCGGGGTCGCCGGCGAGCGCCTCGAGCCGGGCGACGCGCTCCTCGGTGGAGGGATGGGTGCTGAAGAGGCGGAGCAGGCCGAGGCCGCGGTCGCCGGCGAGCGGGTTGACGATGGCGAGCTGCGCGGCCGCCGGGTTGACCTGCATCGGGATGCGATGCGCGTAGGCCTCGAGGCGCTTGAGGGCGCCGGCGAGCGCGAGCGGCTTGCCGCAGATCTGCGCGCCGGTCCGATCCGCCTGGTACTCGTTCTGGCGGCTGATCGCGAACTGGATGATCATGGCGGCGATGGGCGCGACGATGGCCATCGCGAGGAGTGCGACGGGGTTGGCGCCATCGTCGTCGCTGCGGCCGAAGCCGCCGAAGATGGCGCCCCACTTGACGATGTTGCCGATCATCGCGACGGCGCCGGCCATGGTGGCGGCCACGGTGCCGACCAGCATGTGGCGGTGCTTGATGTGGGCCAGCTCGTGCGCGATCACGCCTTCGAGCTCGTCCTTGTTGACCAGCCGCAGGATGCCGGCGGTGCAGCAGACGACGGCGCGCTCGGGGCTGCGGCCGGTGGCGAACGCGTTGGGCTGCTCGGATGGCGCGATGGCGACGGTGGGCATCGGCAAGCCGGCGCGACGACGCAGGCGGTCCACCATCTCGTAGAGCTCGGGCGCCTGCTCGGGCCCGATGACCTGGGCGCCGTACATGCGCAGCACGACCCGGTCGCTGAACCAGTACATGCCGAAGTTCATGAGCGCGGCGAGCACGAAGAACATCATGGCGCCGCTCTGCCCGCCGATGGCACCGCCCAACACGACGAGCAAGGCGGTGAGCCCCGCCATCAGCAGGAAGACCTTCATGCGTTCCATGCCTCTCCTCCGTCCGCGTGAACGCAATGAAATCTACCCCTGGGCGACGATGGCGGTCCAGTCCCTTCCCCGCCCCGTTCCCTGCCGCGGCGCCGGCCGGGGGCTCGGGACTTGCTCGGGCCCTTCCCGGGGGAACGGGCCCGGGGGGCGGAGGATGGCGAGGCCGGAACGAGCGCGCGGCGGGGCCGCTGGGATGGGGCGGCCCGTGCGGCGCAGGGCGGAGCGGCGGCGATGGGCGAACGTCGCCGCCATTGTTGCAGGGGTTTACGCGCTGGGCTTCGCCGTGTGGTCCCCCGGCCTGGCCGGCGGCGCGCGTCTCGAGGCGGACCTGCGCGCCCAGGGCTGGTGGTGGGCGGGCTCGGCGGTGGGGGGCCTGCTGGCGCTGGCGGCGGCCGTGGCAGCGGTGCGGTCGCGCCTGCTCGGCCGCGTGCTCCTCGTCCTGGCCGCACTCGTACTGCTGGCAACGCTGCTGGCGTTCCGGCGCATCGGGACGGCCGCGCTGCTGGCGCTCGTGCTCCCCGCGCTGGTCATGCTGGCGGCCGCGCCGTTCCTGGGCGCGATGCCGGCGCCGGAGGAGGAGGGGAAGCGGCGGTAGGGGGCCGTTCTTCTAGGCGTACGCGTGCTCCTGGTCGTGCACGTTTACGAGTACGTGTACGTGTAGAGCCGTGATCGTGCACCTCTACAGCCGCGCACGCGCACGTGTACGAGTACGTGCACGTGCACGTGCACGTGCACGTCAACGTGCACGTGCTCGGCCGTCAATACCCCCATTCCCGGAACAGGAAGAATCCGAAGACGCGCCGGACGACGGGGCTCTGGTCGAAGCTGACCGACGGCTGGCGGGCGAAGCGGTCCTCGTAGAACAGTTCCGCGGCCCAGGTGGGGTCGAAGCGCCATTCGAGCCGGAAGCCGGGCTGACGCACGTCCTCGCCCGGCAGACTCTGTGTGGCGGCGACGAACAGGTTGTCGCCGATGTAGCGGCCGAGCTCGACCTGCGTGCCGGCGAACAGGTTGCCGAGCGTCGAGGTGGTGGGGACGCCCTGGGGCACGCCCTCGGCCGTGACGCTGACGTAATCGATGATGCCGAAGCTGCGGGCGAAGGCCTCGAGTCCGCTGGACGCGTAGCCCCAGACGGTGGGTGCGATGGCGGAGAGGCCGATCTGCCGCGCGGCGGCGCCCATGGCGGTTTGCTCGCTCTCGGCGAGCGCGTACGTCGGCCGCCCGAAGATCAGGTAGCTGAGCAGGTCGGACTCGGCGATGGGCGGGTCGGCGTCACTCCGCAGCGTGACGCGGGGATTGCGGAGCGTGCCGGTGACCAGCGCCTGGATCAGCAACGGCTCGTTCTGCGTACGGACGCGGTACTCGGCCCGGATGTCCAGGTTGGGATCGATGCCTGGCGTGCCAACGAATTCGACGGTGCCCTCCCGGACCTGGAGGAAGCGCCAGAAGAGCGGGCTGTAGTAGAGCTGATAGGTCCCGCGTACGACGTCCAGCGTGCCGGCGAGTCTGAGGTCTTCTGCCGTGCGGTCCACGGCGACATCGAGCTCCCCCGCGACCTCGACGTTCATCTCCTGGCTGCGCAGCCAGAAGTCACGGTCCACGCGCACGGTGCCCGAGACGACCATGTTGCGCAGGAACGGATGCGCGCTCGCGGGCAGGATCTGGCGCACGGAGACGCGCGTGGTGTCCACGACCTCGAAGAGCAGCGGCCCGCCGAGCTGGACCACGTTGTACTGCCGCCAGAGCTCGTCGAGGTTCAGCTCGCCCTCGTCGATGGTGAAGGAGCCGGAAACGAGCGGCCGGGTGTAGCGCCCGGCGACTCGCAGCTCGCCGCTCCCCGTGACCTCCACATCGCGGCGGCTCGCGGCGAGGAAGTCGTCCAGGCGGACCGTGAGGTCGAACTGCGGGTCGTCCAGCGGCCGGAACGTGATCTGGCCCTGTACGGTGGCGCGGCCGGGATCGCTGCGGAACGCCACGTCCACGGCGAGCACGCTGTCGTTGACCACGCGGAAGGTGCCCTCCACGTCGCGGTACCGGACGCCCATTGGCTGCCAGAGCGCCGTGACCTCCCGCAGTGTGATGCCGCCGCCCAGAGTCGGGGCGCGCGTGGTCCCGCCGAGCGTGAGCATGCCGTCCATGCGACCCCGCACGTCACGGAACGAGTCGAAGAAGGAGAGCGGCAGCGCAGCGGGGACGCTGTCGGCGTAGAGCGCGAAGTGGAGTGGCTCGTCGAGGCGGCGCTCCGGGACCGCCGCGAGCGAGAGGTCCAGCGGGATCCGGCCGCTGCCGGAGAAGAGGGAGCGGCCGTCGCTCATGGCGCGCAGGTCGACATCGAGCCGGCGACCGGCGTAGCTCAGGTCTGCGCGGATGCTGTCCAGCCGGACTTCGTCGTAGCGGAAACCGGCGAGCGTGAGGCGCGCGCTCATCAGGGGCGCCTGCGCCGGCCCTTCCACACGGACCCAACCGCCGAGCAGGCCGTCCGCGGCGGGCGCCGGGCCGGCAGCGCCCAGGAAGGTTGCGAGGCGGACGCCCTCGAGCTCGACGCGGAAGTCCGCCTGGGCCGTGTCCGCCCCTCCGTCCGCAATTCCGTCGGCTGCGCCGGTTGCGACCCAGGGGAGCCGCCCGTGCATGCGGATGCGGCCCGCGCCATCGTTGCGGCGCAGCACCAGCGGGGTCATGGCGAGGCCGGTCGCGTCGAAGCGGATCGCGGCGAGTGAGTCCAGCGTCCAGCCGGCGCCATGCGCAGCGATGGCCACCTCGCGCAGCTCGGCTTCCAGTCCGCCGCCCGCGCGCTGGAAGTGCGCGGCGGCCCGGTAGGTCTGCCCGCCCGGCGCGCGCGCGTCGACCCGCACCTCGCCGGCGCCGAGGGCGGTGTACGTCGCCTCGGCGGCGACGGCGCTCAGGAGCCGCTCGCCGAAGCCGAGCGAATCCGCGGTCACGGTCGCCTCGATGCGGAGCGAGTCCGTGCCGATGCCGTTGCCGCTGAACCTCACCGCGGCGGCCGCGGCGCGCGTCCCGAGATAGCGGGCCGCCGCCAGCTCTGCCTCGCCCTCCGCCTGGAAGCCGTGAACGGAGCCGGTCAGGTCGGCAGCGAGCCGGAGCGTACCGCCCACGCGGGCAGACGCCGTGCCGCCGAGCGCGAACGCGAGGGAGTCGGCGAAGAGCACCGCGTCCAGGGCAGCGAGGGAATCGGCCGTGACGGCGAGGTGCAGGGTACCGGCGCGCTCGGGCACCAGGCCGAACGCGCCGTCGGCGGCGATGCGGCCCGCGCTGGTCGCCAGCTCGAGCGTGTCCACGTGCGCCAGCCCGTCCTCGAGTCTGGCGCGGAGCACGCCGCCGTGGACGGGCAGGCCGTCGAAGCGGGCGGCCTCGAGGTCGAGCCGCAGGTCGGCGCGGGCGGCCGTCAGGCCGGCAGCCTGGCCTTCCAGGTGGAATGATGCGTCGGCCGTGGTCTCGGGGAGGCCGCTGATGATCTTGTCCAGCCGGAATGCCATGACACGGCCTTCCGCCGTGTAGCGGGGCTCGGCGTTCTCCAGGTCGAAGCGGCCGTCGAGCTCCATCGGCCCCGCGGACGTCTCGAGCGCGCCGGCGACCCGCAAGTCCGCGAGCGAGCCGGAGACGGAGAGCGAGCCGCGGACCTCCCCGCGCAAGCGGCCGAGCGAAGGGAGCGCGGCGGCCAGCGCCTCGAGCGCGAGCGGCTGGGCTTCGAGCGACGCGTCGATCGTGCGGCGTCCCGGCGCGAGCGCGAGCCGGCCTTCTCCCCTGAGCACGGTGGCCGGACCGTCGGCGATGCCGTGCCGGAGCTGCCCGGCGAACTCGATGCCGCGGTCCAGGCGGCCGTCGGCGGTGACCTCGAGGGAGATGGTCCCGGCAAGCCCGGGGTCGAGGCCAACGGCCGTGAGGAGGGCGAGGTCCAGGCCGGTCACGGTCGCCCGCACGCCCCGGAGCGCGACCGGCTGCCCCAGGCCGATCGTTCCGGACCAGCGGATGGTGGACGAGTTCCGCACCGGCACGGTGATCGAGATGCGGACGTCGCCCCGGGTCTCGAGGGCGGAGATGGGCCCATCGACCTCCACCGTGCCGACCAGGAGGCCCTGGAGCGGGAGGTCGCCAGGGAGGACATCCGAGAGCAACTGGAGGTCCAGGGGCGAGGCGCGCAGCCGCACGTGCGTGAAGTACAGCGTGTCCCCGGTGACGATCCCGAAGGAGCCGGCCATTTCCGTGCTCGGCGCCCGGATGCGGGCATCCTCGATCATCCAGAGGGTGCCCTGCGGCTGCAGACTCTCGATGCGGATCCGCGCGGTGCCGCCGCCTTCGTCCGGGAAGTCCGGGTACAGCCACTGGAGGTCGCGGAACGCGATCTCCTTGCCCTCGATCTTGAGGTCGTAGAGATCGCGCTCATCCCCGTTGATGAACCGGCCCACGCCGGTCGCCCGGCTGTCGGGCAGCCGCAGGTCCCGCGCATCGATGGAGACGAGCGAGTCCCGCTGCGTGACCGTGCCGCGGAAGCCGGTGAGCACGAACGGGTCCTCGTACAGGTAGCCGCGCGTGCTGAGGGATGCGACCTGGAAGAGCCGGCCCTCCTCGATGGGTGAGCTCCACAGCACGCGGGGCAGGACGGCATCCACGTCCTCGAAGCGGACCTCGCGCACGAGGCCGGTGCCGGGGCCGAACGCGCGTGGCGCGGGCTGCAGGATCAGCCGCGCGGTGTCCTCCGGCTCGACGACCTCGCCGGGCCGCGGCTCCCATGGAGTGCGGACGGTGATCGTCCCGTCCACGATGCGCGCGTCCTCGATCAGGATGAAGGGAGCGGGGCCATCGTCATCCGGCGTGGTGTCCGCGAACGCGTACTCGTAGTTCCACGCCGTGTCTCCCGGCAGGCGCTCGAGGACGATGGCGGGCGCGTAGAGGACGACGTCCCGGAAGATCCAGCGGCCGGCCAGCAGGTTCCCGAGGTCGTAGCGCACGCGCACGCTGTCCGCGCGGATGAACGGCTCGCCGCGCGGGCCTACGAGCCGGAAGTCCTCGATCGCGGCGCCGCCGAGGAGGCCGCCCGGCCGGATGCGGCCGATCCGGACCTCGCCCTGGATGCGCTGCTCGATCTGGCCGACGACGAAGCTGCGCACGCGCTCGGCGCCGAACTGCGTCTCCGTGAGGACGTGCACGGCGATGGCCGCGATCGCGAGCCCCAGCGCGAGAGCGGCCAGTACGACGAGGGCGATGCGAGCCGCGCGACCCACGGTCAGAACGCCTGGCCGATGGAGAAGTGGAGCTGGAAGCGGCGCAGGAACTCGCCGCGGGGATTGGGATCCCACAGCACGGCCCGCTCGAGCGGCCGGAGGCGGTTCGTGTTCTCGAGCCGTGCGGGATCGGCGGGGCCATCGGCCCCGATGGGGACGCACTCATCCCCCGTCCTCTCGCAGACCTCCGTGGTGATGACGCGGATCGACTCCGGCCGGCCGGGATTGTAGCCGAGGTCCACGCGGATGGGGCCGATCGGCGTGAAGTAGCGGATGCCGAAGCCCGGCGTCCAGACGAGGCCGCCCTTGCCGAAGTCCTCGGCGCGGCTCCAGACCTGGCCGAAGTCCACGAACGCGGCTCCGCGCAGCCGGTCGCCGATCAGCGGGAAACGCAGCTCGGCGCTGCCCTCGAGGAGGGCCGCGCCGCCGGTCGGCCTGGGCTCGAACGCGCCGGGGTGCCGCGCCTGGTCGATCTTCCCCGCATCGCACGTCCCGTCGTTGATCTCGCGGGCGGAGCAGCCCGCGCCGCCTTCGGATTCGGGCAGCAGGAGGTATCGGGTCGCGTTCACCGAGACGACCTTCGGGCCGAGCCGGCTCTGCGCGAAGCCCCGCACGCTCGCCGGGCCGCCGGAGAAGAAGCGCCTCTGCGGGTGCAGGCCCAGGCCCGCGCCCGGCTCGTCGGTCGCGCGTGCCCATGCGGGGCGGAGCCGGCCAGCCAGGATGAAGTCATCGGCGATTTCCCAATAGCCGCTCCACTCCGCCGCCAGGCGGCTGTACGCGAAATCCGAGCCCGTGATGTCCGCCGCGTACTCCAGGTCGACGCGGAGGACGTAGCCGTGGGTCGGGGCGAAGAGCGCATTGCTCTCGTCCCGGGTGTAGGTCAGGGCGATGGGCGCCAGCCAGTGGCGCTCCCGGAGGACCTGGATCTCGCGGTCGGCACACGCCACGAGACTGACGCAGAAGAAGAGGTCCTGCGCGGCGTTGAGCTTGGTCAGCTCGGGTCGGTAGGCGAGCGTGAGCGTGGAGCGGGAACCGAGTCGGCGGGTGATGCTCAGGTAACCGCCCTGCGCCGTGCGGACGAAGACCTCGGGCAGACTGCGCCGCTCCACGAAGAGGCCCGCGTTGAAGGTGTTGAGCGGGCTGAAGAACCAGGGCTGGACGAAGTCCACGGCGAGGGCGCCGGTGGTCCTGCCATAGGTTCCGCCGCCGGTATGCAGGCAGGGGAAGCCTCCGTCCAGCCGCTCCGCCAGCACGTTGGCGACGTTGCCGCGCACCTCGAGTCGCCGCGCGCCGCCCAGGAAGTTGCGGCTGGTCCAGCGGGCCTCGGCGTTGGCGCATTCGGCCGTGCTGACGCCCGCGCCGACCCGCACGCGGTGCACGTCTCCCTCGTTGACCTGGACGACGACGGGCACGATGCTGTCCGGCTCGGCGTCCAGCACCGCCTCGATGCGCGCGTGGCGGAAGATGTCGAGACTGAACAGGTTGCGCTGGCTGCGCAGCAGCTCGTTCTGCCGGTACAGGTCGCCCGGCGCGAAGGTGAGCATGCGCCGCACGACGGCCGGCGAGACCTTTTCCGCGCCACGGACCTCGACCTCGCCGAAGCGGGCGAGCGTGCCGGGATAGATCTCGTAGAGGACGGCCGCCTCGCGGATCGTGTCCAGGCGAATGTCTGCCGAGGCGAGGACCTCCGCGCGCGCATAGCCGCGGTTGACGAGCCGATTGAGGAGCGTGTCCCGCGTGGCCTCGTAGTCCAGCAGATTGAAGGGCTGCCCCTCTCGCAATGGCAGGCCCCGCAGCCCGTTGGGCGGCAGGACCTCCTCCGCGCCGGCGACCTCGACCGACACGATCCGGACCGGCTCGCCCTCGGTGATCCGGAAGACGAGGATCGCCCGGCCGTCTTCGATCAGGGTGTCCGCCTCGATGCTGGCGTCTCGGTAGCCGCGCTGGAAGTAGAACGCGGCCAGGCGGATCACATCGGCGCCGACGGTGAAGTCATCGACGTAGCGGCGCTCGCGGGCGAAGCCAAGCCAGCAGATCGGCCCGAGCAGCGGGTTGCTGCACCTCGAGGGCCTGCTCTGGATGGCGGAGCGGAGCAGCGCGGGAGGGAACGTGTGCGCGCCGACGAAGCGGATCTCCTCCAGCTCGAGGTCGTCCGGGCCGGCCGGCTGGGCAGCGGCGGGGCCGGGGAGCAGGCCGGCGGCCGTGGCGGCCGCGAGGGCCAGCAGGGCACGCAGCGGTGTGCGCACGCTCAGGCCTCCCGGTCGTCGCTGCCGAGCGCAGCGCCGCGCGCCTCCGCGTCGTGGAAATGCCGGCGGCCGGCGCGCGGGAAGACGTGGCGGCTCACGGGCGCGAAGCCGGCATCCTCGTCGAAGTACATGAAGTGCGTGATGCGGATCACGTCCTCACCGATGCGAATCAGGTTCAGCGAGTTCTTCTCGCGCTCGCGCGCGCGGCCGCGTCGGGATGTCGTGGTGCCGCACTGCACGATGATGATGCCGTGGTCGCGGTCCCGCCCCGGGTAGACGTCCAGCGAGTTGCCGATGTAGGCGCGGTGCAGGTGCCCGCCGAGCACGAGCTCGACGCCGAGCGCGGTGAACGCGTCGATGGCGCGCTTCGCGCCGGGCATGACCTGGCTGCGCACGTAGTCCGGTGCGGGCGCGAAGTGGTGGTGCGCGACGACGATGCGCGCCGTCCCCGGGGGCGCGGCACGGAACGCATCCACGCAGAACTCGATCTGCGCGCGGTCGATGCGGCCGTTGGTGATGGCGCGCAGCGGCGCGGTCGAGTTGAGCGCGACGATCACGGCCCCATCCACATGGAGCACGGAGTCCAGCTCGGGTGAGATGTACTCGCGGTAGAGCCGGTAGGGGTACAGCAGCCGCTCGCCCACGCGGTAGAGCGGCACGTCGTGGTTGCCCGGGACGACGACGCGGGGCAGCGGCGGCAGGCGCGAGAGGAACGCAGCCGCGGCGGCATACTGTGCGCGCTTGGCCCGGTGCGTGAAGTCGCCGCTGATGACGATCACGTCCGGCGCGAGCGCATCCACCGCCCGCAGCATGGCCTCCCCCACCCGCGGCAGGTAGTGCGGGCCGAAGTGCAGGTCCGACGCGTGCAGCAGGGTCAACACGGCGCGGCTCCGCTCAGCGCCCGGCCAGGCCGGGGAACGGCAGGTCGGGCCGGGCCGCGAGGTCCAGCCCCGCGCGCTCGCCACGCTGGTAGTGGAAGAGCGCCGCCCGCGCGACCATGGCGGCGTTGTCCGTGGCCAGGCGCGGCGAAGGGAAGAACAGCTCGCCGTCCGGCGCGAGGGCGTCGGCGAGCGCCGAGCGGAGCGCCTGGCTGGCCGCGACGCCGCCGCCGATCAGGACGCGGCGGCAACCGCGCGCTTCCACGGCGCGCATCGTCTTGGCGACCAGCACGTCAATCACGGCGGCCTGGAACGATGCCGCGAGGTTGGCGATCTCGGCATCCAGGCGGCCGGCGGCCTCGAGCTCGCGCACGCGGTTCAGCACCGCGGTCTTCAGGCCGCTGAAGGAGAAGTCGAAGTAGTCCGCCTCGACCGGCTGCTGGTTCGGCGCGAGCATGGGCCGGGGGAACGGGTGCGCCGTGGCATCCCCCTGGCGGGCCAGGCGCTCGATGGCGGGACCGCCGGGGAAGCCGAGGCCCAGGATGCGCGCGACCTTGTCGAACGCCTCGCCCGCCGCATCGTCGCGCGTCTCGCCGAGCAGCTCGTAGCGGCCCCACGCAGGCACCCAGAGCAGCAGCGTATGGCCGCCGGAAACGATCAGCGCGATGAAGGGCGGCGCGGCCGCCGGGTCCTCGAGCACGGCCGCGAAGAGGTGCGCCTCGAGGTGGTGCACGCCCAGCATGGGCCGGCCGCGCGCGAAGGCCGCGGCCTTCGCCCACGTGAGCCCGACGAGGAGCGCGCCGATGAGGCCGGGCCCGGCCGTGGCCGCGAAGACGTCGATGTCTCCGAGGCCGATGCCGGCCTCGGCGAGCGCGCCGTCCACCACATCATCGATGACGCGCAGGTGCGCCCGGGAGGCCAGCTCGGGCACGACGCCGCCGTAGAGGCGGTGGACATCCTGCGAGAGGATCACGTGGCCGAGCAGCTCGCGCTCGCCGCGGAGCACGGCGGCGGAGGTCTCGTCGCAGGACGTCTCGATGCCCAGGATCACGGGAGCGGACGCGGCCACGGCTCAACCTCCCGCGGCGGCCGAGTCGGCGGCCCCGGCAACGGCCGCGCTGTCCGCAGGCAGGCTGTCCGGCGGGACGGGTTCGATGGACACCGTGAGCGTGACCTGCCGCGGAGAAACCGCCAGGCCGTCGAGCTGCGTGGTGTCCACCGCGACGGTGATGGCGGCGGGCCCGGTAAGCTCGGAGATGTCCACCGCGGGGAGGCGGATCATCCGGAGCTGCGCGAGCCGGCTGCTGGGCCCGCTCACGGTGATCGCCGGCGGATCCGCGCGGACCGGCTCCTCGAGCCGGAACCCCGGTGGCGGCTCGCCCTCCGTGACGGGCAGCACGGGCAGCAGCCGCGTGGTGATCCGCTCGAAGGACAGCCGAACCGTGCTGGGCCGGATGTCCTCCGCGCGGGTGCGCTCCAGGTCCTGCCCGAGCTGGACCCAGCGCGGCTGGAGGAGGTGGATCTCCGTGGTGTCGCTGACCTCGTCCACGGGAATGATCACGCGGGGCCGTTCGACCGCCAGCTTGACCAGGTCGCGCACGGGGCCGGAGAACACCACGCTGACGGTGCCAGGGACGGGCGGAGCGGTCGCGGTCCAGCGCCCGTCGCGGAGCGCCACCTCGACGGGAACATCGGGAATGGTGACGCGCACGGGCGCCTCCGCCTTGACCACGCCCCACAACAGCACGGCGAGACCGAGGGCGGCCAGCTTCAGCGTCCAGTTGCGGGTCAACAGCTCGGGCACGCGCGAGGCCACGGTCAGCGCTCCAGGAGCTGGCGGATCTGCGTGGAGTGAGGCGGCTGGTCCCACGCCACGGCACCGCGCTCCTGGCGCACGATCCGGCCGTTCCGGTCAATGATGAAGGTGGTCGGCAGGCCGTTGATGCGGTACAGCTTCTCGATCCGCCCCTCCGGGTCGAGCCAGATCGGGAAGGTCAGGCCGAGCTGCTCGACGAACGCCCCCACGTTGCCGCCGGGATTGCCGTCACGGTCGAACGCTCCGACCGACGCGTCCACGTTGACGCCGATGACGGCGAGTCCCAGCGGGCCGAGCTCGCGGTGCAGCCGCTCGAGCGCGGGCATCTCCTGCACGCACGGCGGACACCAGGTCGCCCAGACGTTGAGCAACACGACGCGGCCGCGCAGCGAATCCAGCGAAGCGGCGCGGCCGTCCAGCGTGCGGGCCTCGAAACCCGGGGCACGCGCGCCGGTCTCGAGCGGGCCGAAACGGCTGCGCTGTGTCCAGCCGATCCCGACGAGCGTCGTGATCGCGCCGAGCACGAAGCCCAGGAACAGCCAGTTGCGGGTGCGCTCGCTCATACGCGGGATGTTGCCGTTCGTTCATCTGCAGCGAGTAATAGCGACCGCTGCACCGATTGTTCCTTGCAGCGCGGGCCGTGCGGCGTCTCAGCCGGGCCGCGGGATGAACCCCGGCGCGGGCGGCGCAGGCGCGTCCCGGGCCAGACTGTCTCCGGCCGCCATGTCCGGCGGCGGCAAGGGCGGCCCGCTGGAGACGACGAGCACGAGCGGTGCCGGGACCACGTGCTCCGTCCCGGGCGCGGGCTCGACCCGGATCACCGTCCCGGCGGGCGCCTCGCTCTCCTCCTCGCGCCGGCTGACCTCGAAGCCGGCCATGCCTGCGAGTTTCGCGGCGCGCTCCGCCGTCAGCCCCGTGACATCCGGCACCCGCGCGCGGGGCGGCCCGCTGCTGACGCCGAGTGACACGCGCGCGCCGGCGCGGAGCTGCTGGCCGGGCAGCGGGCTCTGCGCCACGACGACGCCGGCGGGCCGGTCCGGGTGCGGGAGCTCGAGCACGTCGCCCACCTCGAGGCCGCGCTCGCGGAGCTGCCGCTCGGCCTCTTCGAGCCGGCGCCCTGCCAGGCCGGGCACGGGGATCCCCGCTCCGGTCTCCGCGGGCGCGGGGAACAGGACCAGCGCGGCGATGGCGTAGCCGGTGCCGAAGGCGAGGAGGCCGGCGGCGAACGCGATGCCCAGCCAGCGGGCGGCGCCGGTGGGCCGCCAGCCCACGGGCGCGTGGCGCCGCCGGATCGAGTCACCCAGGCGCCAGCTCATGGCCGGCGCTGCAACCGGGCGGCGAACGCGCCGTCCACACCCCAGCGCTGCGGGAGCACGACCAGCCGACCCCGCGCATCCAGGAGCGCGGGGTCGAAGCCGGCCGGCGGCCGCAGCGCGTACTCTCGGTGCCGATCCAGGAACCAGTCCACCTGTGCCTCGTTCTCCTCCGGCTCGAGCGAGCAGGTCGAGTAGATCAGGAGCCCGCCGGGCCGCGGCAAGGGCGCCGCCGCCTCCAGCATCTGGCGCTGGAGGGCGACGAGCGCGTCCAGGTCCGCCGGCCGCAGCCGCCAGCGCGCGTCCGGGTGGCGGCGGAACGTGCCGGTGCCCGTGCAGGGCACGTCCAGCAGGACGGCGTCGGCGGCGGCGTCGCGGAGCGGCGGCCGGCGCGCGTCCGCGACCAGCAGGCCGAGCCGCTGCGCGCCGAGGCGCGCCGCGTTCTCCCGCACCCTGCCCAGCCGCGCGGGCGACGCATCGGCCGCGACGGTGTAGCGCGCGTGCTCCGCGAGCGCAAGCGCCTTGCCTCCCGGCGCGGCGGCCAGGTCTGCCACGAGGCCGCCGGGCGGCACGGCCGCGTACCGGACCACGAGCGCGGCAGCCGGGTCCTGCACCACCGCCGGCACCGCCGCCAGCGCCTCCGCGGCGCCCGCGGGCGGCAGCACGCGCACCGAGTCCGGCGCGAACGGTACGGGCTCGGCCGCGATCCCCGCGGCCCCCAGCCGCGCGATCGCGTCGGCGGCGGACACGCCGATCGGGCGCACGTACAGCTCGGGCCGCCGGTTGTTCGCCTCCACGAGCCGGCGCGTTTCCTCCACCCCCCAGCGGGCGATCCAGCGCTCGACGAGCCAGCGGGGATGGGAGCCCCACGCCGCGAGGTAGCCGGCCGGATCGCGATCCGGATCCGGCCAGGCCGGCTCCTCCCGGCGGGCGAGCCAGGCACGCAGCACGCCGTTCACGAGCCGGTCCGCGCCGCGTCCGCCCACGGCGCGTGCCTGCTCGACGGCCTGCGAAACCGCCGCGTAGTCCGGCACGCCCTCCATCTCGAGGAGCTGGTACGCGGCGAGCCGGAGGACAGCCAGAACGTCCGGCTCGAGGGCGGCGAGGCCGCGGCGGACCAGCGGCGCAAGGAGGTGGTCCAGCCGCCCGCGCAGCCGGAGCGTGCCGTAGACCAGCTCCTGCGTCCAGGCGCGCTCACGCGGCTCCAGCCGGTCCAGCGCCCTCGCGAGCGCCCGGTCCGCGAGTGCGCCCCGCCGGACGGCGCGCAGCACCTCGAGCGCCGCGCGGCGGCCCGGCGTGACGCTCAAGCGCAGTGGCCCGCGCCGCTCGCGGCCGGCGCGGCGTCCAGCATTCCCTCCAGGGGCGACGACGGCACCGCGACCTCGCGGCGCGGCATCCGGCCCGCGAGGTAGGCCAGCCGGCCGGCCTCGATGGCGAGGCGCATCGCACGCGCCATCGCGACGGGGTCGCGCGCCTCCGCGAGCGCCGTGTTCATCAGCACGCCATCCACGCCCTGCTCCATGGTGACGCACGCGTCGGACGCGGTGCCCACGCCCGCGTCCACGATCACGGGCACGGAGAGCCGGCGCTTGATCTCCCGGATGTAGTACGGGTTCACCAGGCCGAGCCCGCTGCCGATCGGGCTCGCGAGCGGCATGACCGCGGCGCAGCCCGCGTCCTCGAGGCGCAGCGCGGTCACCACGTCCTCGTTCGTGTAGGCGAGGACCTTGAAGCCCTCGGCGACGAGGATGCGCGCGGCTTCGAGCGTGGCCGCCACGTCCGGCAGCAGCGTGCGCTGGTCCCCGATCACCTCGAGCTTCACCCAATCGTTCAGGCCGGCGGCACGCCCGAGCCGCGCGTAGCGCACCGCCTCCTCCGCCGTGTAGCAGCCCGCCGTGTTCGGCAGGAGGAAGATGCGCTCGGGATCCAGATGGTAGAGGATCCCTTCCTCTTTCGTGCGGTCCAGGTCCACGCGGCGCACCGCGACGGTCACCATCTCGGCGCCGGACGCCTCGATCGCGCGCACCATCGTCTCGTTGTCCCGGTACTTGCCGGTGCCGACGATCAGGCGGGAGCGGAACGTGCGGCCCGCGATGACCAGCGGCTCGTCGCGGACCTCCTGAAGCGTCGTCGTCATCACCCACCTCCCACGAAGTGGACGAGCTCGAGCACGTCACCCGCGGCGACCGGCGTCTCCGCGAGCCGCGCGCGCTCGAGGATCTCACGGTTGTGCTCGACGACCACCAACCCCGGATTCAGTCCGAGCTCGGCCAGCAGCCCCGCGACGGTGAGGCCGGGGGCGATGCGGCGCGGCTCGCCGTTCAATGTGATCTCGATGCCTTCCATACGTCGTTCCTATCGTCCAAGCGTGACCCGGACCCCCCACCCTCACCCGTTCGGGCCGAGCGCGGCCAGGTACCGCGCCGCTGCGGCGACCGGATCCGCCGTGTGCCACACGCCGCCCAGCGCCGCGACGCCGTACGCGCCCGCTTCGATCAGCTCGTGCACGCGCTCCGGCGTGACCCCGCCGATCGCCAGGACCGGCACGCCGGCCGGCGCGACCGCCGCGACCGTCGCCCGCACGAGCGCGGTGCCGGCCGGCGCGCGCCCCGGATGCGACGCGGTCTCGTACACCGTGCCGATCAGGATGAAGTCCGCGCCGTCCGCGGCCGCCTGCGCGGCCTCGCCCGCCTCGTGCGCGGAGTAGCCGATCCAGGCGTCCGCGCCCAGCAGGTCGCGCGCGGCCGCGACCGGCAGCGAACGCCGCCCGAGCTGGACCCCGTCCGTGCCCGCCGCGAGCGCGACGTCCACCCGGTCGTTCACCAGGATCTCCGCGCCCGCCGCATCCCCGGCGAACGCGAGGTCCTCGACGATGGCGAACAGCTCGGCGGCCGCGAGGCCGTGGCCCCGCACGTGCAGGGCGATCGCCGGCCCATGCGCCGCGAGCACGGCCTGGGCACGCACACCGAAATCCGCAGCCCGCAGCACCGCGTCGTTCGTGACGAGGTGCAGGCGCGCGAGCATCAGACCAGGCGATCGCCGGGAGCGAGGGCGCGGCCGCGCAGCCACTCGGCCGCGGTCATGCGCCGCCGCCCGGCCGGCTTCACTTCGCGGACCCACACGGCGCCGCGGCCGCAGGCGACGAGCAAGCTCTGCGCCGGATCGTACGTCCGCGCTTCCAGCACGGTTCCGGGTGCGGCATCGTGCGCGTGCTCCGGTACGGGGAGCGGGCGATACACCTTCAGCTCCAGGTCGCCGCAGGTGGTCCAGGCACCGGGAGACTCGTCCAGCCCACGCATCCAGCGGGCCACGTCCACGGCATCCAGGGTCCAGTCGAGCCGCGCATCCGCGCGCGTGATGCGGGGCGCGAACGTCGCCGCGGCATGCTCCTGCTCGACCGGCGTGAGCTCCCCGGCCTCGAGCAGGACCAGCGCCTCGACGAGGGCGGCGGCGCCCACCTCGCTGAGCCGCGCCGCGAGGTCGGAAGCCGTCTCCTCCGGCCCGATGGGCTCGGGGACCTGGAACAGGATCGGCCCCGCATCCATCTGCTCGACCATGCGCATGATGGTGATGCCGGTGCGCTCGTGCCCGCGGATGATCGCCCAGTTGATGGGGGCGGCGCCCCGCAGCTCCGGCAGCAGCGACGCATGCACATTGATCGAGCCGAGCGGCGGCACGTCGAGCACCTCGCGCTTGAGGATCTGCCCGTACGCGACGACGACGGACACCTCCGGCTCCAGCGCCGCGATCTGCCCCACGAACTCCGGGCCCCGCGCCTTTTCCGGCTGGAGCACGGGCAGGCGCTCGGCCTCGGCGATGCGCTTGACCGGCGGCGGCTGGAGCGCGCGCCCCCGGCCCGCGGGCCGGTCCGGCTGCGTGACCACGCCCACCACCTCGTGCCCCTCGCCGAGCAGCGCGCGGAGCGACGGGATCGAGAACTCGGGGGTGCCCCAGAAGAGGATGCGCATGCGTTACACCCGCGCTCCCGGGGCCGCCGGCCTCATGGCTTCACCTTCTCCCACTTCTTCAGCAGCATCTGCCGCTTGAGCGGGCTGACCCGGTCGATGAACAGGATGCCGTCCAGGTGGTCCACCTCGTGCTGGAGCACGCGCGCGAGCAGGCCCTCCGCCTCGATGCGGCGGGGATTGCCGTCGCGGTCCAGCCCGTGGACGACGACGCGCGCCGAGCGCTCGACGATGTCCTTCAGCCCCGGGATGCTGAGGCAGCCCTCCTCGTCGCGCGTGACCTCTTCACTCCGCTCCACGATCTCCGGGTTGACCAGCGCGAACGGCGGCACCTCCCGCTCGCGGATGTCCACCACGATGACGCGACGGCCGATGCCGACCTGCGGCGCGGCGAGGCCGACGCCGTCCGCGGCGTACATGGTGTCGAGCATGTCGTCCATGAGACGGCGCAGCTCGTCATCGATCGCGGCCACGGGCTCGGCCTTCTGCCGCAGCACCGGGTCGCCCAGCAGACGGATCGTCAGCTCGGCCATCGCTGCCCTACTTGCTCTCCGGCGCCTGCGTCGCGGTGAACACGCGCGCGATCTTCGGCCGCGCGACGACGATGCGCGTGTTCTCCGCCGTCTTCAGCGTGATCCGGTCCTCCTTGATGTGAACGACCTCGCCGATGATGCCGCCGTCGGTCATCACCTCGTCGCCCTTCTTCAGCGCGCCCAGCATTTCCTGGTGGCGCTGCTGCGCCTTTCGCTGCGGCCGGATGATCAACAGCCAGAAGATCAGGATGATCGCGGTCCACATGAACAGCACGGGAGCCAGACTGCCCCCCTGCTGGGGCGCCGCGATCGCCAGCATGCTCCACATCATCACATCCCTCCCTCCTCGTGTTCGGCACGCGCGCGGCGGTAGCGCGCGAGCCAGTCGTCACTCCAGGCCGTGAATTCGCCCGCTTCGATCGCCGCGCGCGCGCGCTCCGCCAGCCGCAGCAGGAAGCGCACGTTGTGCAGCGACAGCAGCCGCAACCCCAGCACCTCGCCCGCCACGAACAGGTGCCGCAGGTAGGCGCGGCTGAAGGTCCGGCACGTGTAGCAGTCGCACGCCGGGTCGAGCGGGCCGGCATCCGCGCGGAACCGACCCGACCGGATGTTGACCTGCCCTTCCCCCTCGACCCAGGCCGTGCCGTTGCGGCCGTTGCGCGTGGGCGCCACACAATCGAACAGGTCCACGCCGCGGCGCACGCCCTCGAGCAGGTCGTCCGGGTAGCCGACGCCCATCAGGTAACGCGGCCACGCCGCCGGCAGCTCCGGCTCGACCTCCTCCAGCATCGCGTACATCACCGGCTTGGGCTCGCCCACCGAGAGCCCGCCGATCGCGATCCCGCTCCAGTCGCCGATCTCGCGGATGCGGCGGATGCCGTCACGCCGCAGGTCCGCGAACGTCGCGCCCTGGAGGATCGGCAGGAGGGTCTGCGGCGGCGCGTCCCCCTCCGCCCGCAGCGCCGCGAACCGGTCCCGGCAACGCGCGAGCCACGCGAGCGTCCGCTCGTGCGCCTCCACGGCGAGCGCGCGGTCCGCCTGCCCGGGCGGCACGTGGTCGAACGCCATGATCACGTCCGCGCCGAGCGCCTGCTGGATCTCCATGACGCGCTCGGGCGTGAAGAGGTGGCGTGAGCCGTCGATGTGGCTCTGGAAGACGACGCCGTCCTCCCTCACCTCGTTGATCGCCGCGAGACTGAACACCTGGAACCCGCCCGAGTCCGTCAGGATCGGGCCGTCCCACCGCATGAAGCGGTGCAACCCGCCCAGCTCCCGCACCAGCTCCGCGCCCGGCCTGAGGAAGAGGTGGTAGGTGTTGGCGAGGACGATGTCCGCGCCCGCCGCCCGGACCTCCTCCGGCGTCAGCGTCTTGACCGTGGCCTGCGTGCCGACCGGCATGAACGCCGGCGTGCGGACCACGCCGTGCGGCAGCTTCAACACGCCGGCGCGTGCCGCGCCCTCGGTCGCGGTCACGCGGAAGTCAAACATCGCGGCTCCCGCAGCGCGCTTCCCGGGCCGGAGCCGGGCCGCGGATGCGGACGGGAGCGGGAGAACCGGCCCCGCCCGTGCCCAGGCCCCCGAGCGTCGCGCAAACGGAGACGGTTCGCGTCAGCCCACGCACGCCGCCCCGCGCCTTTGCCGCCCGGAACGCTCCCACGGGCCAGGGACCCACCGTCCGCCACTCCCCTGCCCTCGCCCTCGCCCTGGCCCCCTCACACCACCACCATCGCATCCCCATACGAGTAGAACCGGTAGCGTTCGCGCACGGCCTCGCGGTACGCCTCCATGACGCGCTCGTAGCCGCCGAACGCCGCGACCAGCATCAGCAGGGTCGAGCGCGGCAGGTGGAAGTTGGTGACCAACCGGTCCACGCCGCGGAATCGGTACGGCGGCCGGATGAACAGGTCGGTCCAGCCCTCTCCCGGCCGCACGACGCCGCGCTCGTCCGTGACGGTCTCGAGCGCGCGCGCGACCGTGGTGCCCACCGCCCAGACCGCGCCGCCGCGCGCCCGGGTCTCGTTCAACGCGGCCGCCGCATCGGCCGGGACCGCGTAGCGCTCCGCGTGCATGCGGTGGTCCGCCGGATCCTCCACCTCGACGGGGCGGAACGTGCCGACGCCGACGTGCAACACGAGCCGCACCAGGCGCACGCCCGCCGCCTCCAGCGCGGCCAGCAGCTCGGGCGTAAAATGCAGGCCGGCCGTGGGCGCGGCAACCGAGCCGTCCGCGCGCGCGTACACGGTCTGGTAGCGCTCCGCATCCTCCGGCTCCGGCGCGCGCGCGATGTAGGGCGGCAGCGGCGTGCGGCCGTAGCGCGCCAGCGCGTCCCGCACCGCGAGCGGCGTGTGCAGGCGCACCACCCGCGTGCCATCCGGCGCCGCGTCCAGGATCTCCACGCGGAGCTCCTCGCCGATCTCCACGACGCGGCCCGGCTTCAGCTTGCCGCCCGGCCGGACCAGCGCCTCCCAGACCCGCGCGTCGGCCGGCCCGCTGCCCGCCTGCGTGTCCGCGGCCAGGGCCGGCGCCGCCGCGCGCGGCGCCGGCTCCCCGGCTCGCGAGGCCTCGCCCTCCAGCGGCCGCAGCAGCAGGATCTCGGCGGGCGCGCCCGTCGGCTTCCGCCCGAGGAGCCGCGCGGGGAACACCCGCGTCTCGTTGAGGACCAGCGCGTCCCCGGCCGGGATGAGGCGGGCGAGGTCGCGGAAGATGCGATGCGTGATGCGGCCGGTTGCGCGCTCGAGCACGAGCAGCCGGCTCTCGTCCCGCCGGGCCGCGGGCCGGCTCGCGACGAGACCCTGCGGGAGCGGGTAGTCGAAGGCGGACGTCGGGTAGGAGCGGGCCTCCTCAGTCCGGCTCATAGACCAGCGGCCCGCGCTCGATCAGCGCGCGCACGCTCCGCACGCGGTCCACGAGGACGAGCAGCTCCATCCGCCCGTCCGGCCCGGTCCGCTGGCGTGCGACGTAGCTCAACACGCTCCGCTCGATGGGGTGCGTGCTCGCGTCGTTGCGGCGCTCGAAGCGGTGGCACAGCGAGCCGAGATCGATGGCGAAGCGGCGCTCGAGGCCGCGGAGCGCGCGCAGCCGGTCGAGCATGTCGAGCGCGCCGGCCTCGCGCAGCGCGCCTGCCATGCGGCGATGCGAGTTGGCGTGCTGCCTGAACCGCGCGGAGAGCAGCCGGCAATCCATTTCGTCGAGTCGCAGGACCTCGGTCATCCGGCATCGAACAGGTTGGCCTGGGCCTCGAGCTCCGCGCGGCGCGCGGCGGGCAGCTCGTAACCAAAGCGTTCGTAGGCGCGCGCAGTCGCCATCCGGCCGCGGGGCGTCCGCAGGAGCAGGCCGTTCTGGATGAGGAACGGCTCGTACACCTCCTCCAGCGTGTTCGCGTCCTCGCCCACGGCGACCGCGAGCGAATTCAGCCCCACGGGTCCGCCGCCCAGCTCGATGAGCGTCTTGAGGATGCGGGCGTCCATCTCGTCCAGGCCGTACTCGTCCACGTCCAGCATCTGGAGCCCTTCGTGCGCCACCTCGCGGGTGATCACGCCGTTCGCGCGGACCTGCGCGTAGTCCCGCACGCGGCGGAGCAGGCGGTTGGCCACGCGCGGCGTGCCGCGCGAGCGCCTGGCGATCTCGGCCGCGCCCTCGGGCGTGCATTCGACCTGGAGGATCTCCGCGCTACGCTCGACGATCACCTGCAGGTCCTCGGGCGGGTAGTAGTTCAGCCGCTGCACGATGCCGAAGCGCGCACGCATCGGCGGCGTGAGCAGGCCGAAGCGCGTCGTGGCGCCGACGAGGGTGAAGCGCTCGATCGGCACCGCGATGGTCTGCGCCTTCGGGCCCTCGGAGAGCCGGATGTCGATGCGGTAATCCTCCATCGCGGGGTAGAGGAACTCCTCGATGATCGGGCGGAGCCGGTGGATCTCGTCGATCAGGAGGATGTCCCCCTCGCGCAGGTTCGTGAGGATCCCCACCAGGTCGCCCGGCTTCTCGAGCACGGGGCCGGACGTGGTCTTGATGTTCACGCCCAGCTCGCGCGCCATGAGCATCGCCAGCGTGGTCTTGCCCAGGCCGGGCGGGCCGTGGAAGAGCGTGTGGTCCAGCGGCTCGCGCCGCGCGAGCGCCGCCTCGATCCCGATGCGCAGGCTCTCCTTGACCTTCGCCTGGCCGATGAACTCGGCCAGGCGCTGGGGGCGGAGCGACAGCTCGACCGCGCTCTCCTCGCTGAGCACTTCCGGCGTGGTGATCTCCGAACGCATGCGCCACCTTGACGTTGGGCCGCCGTGGGTTCCGGGGGGTGCTACCCCGCAAGGGGTGAAGGGAGCCGCGACGGCTCCATCTCGCGGCGGAGCGGCCCCGTCTCGCGGTGTGCGGCGGCGCGTCGCGGCGTGGCGGTCCCGTCTCGCCGCGTGGCGGCTGCGCCTCGCGGCGTGCCGCCTCCGCCTCGCGGCGGGGCGCCTCCGTCTCGCGGCATGGCGCCTCCGCCGCGCGGCGCGGCGGCGCGGCCCTGCGGCCGTCGACGCGGACGCGCGAGCGAGCGAGGCCCGTCCGGCGACACGTGGACCGGCCGCGCCGCGCGGCCGGTCCGCACGACTCCGCTGGCGGCGCATGGCCGGGCAGCGCGGCCCGCGAACCCGCCCTCGCCCGGCCGTGTAGAAGATCCGACCTGATCCGGGAGGGAACATGGACCACCGAAGCACCCGTAGCGCGACGCGGCGCCCGGTCACCCTGGTGGTGCTGGGCCTCTCGGCGTTCACTCTCGCCGCCTGCGGCGGCAAGCGCGTTTCCCGCATCGATCCGGCCACGGTGACGGACCTGTCCGGCCGCTGGAACGACACCGATTCCCGGCTGGTGGCCAACGCGCTGATCGAGCAGAGCCTGACCGCGCCCTGGGCGCGCCGCTACGCCGAGGCGCACGGCGGCGAGCGTCCCACCGTCATCGTCGGCGAGTTCCGTAACAGGACGCTGGAGCACATCCCCGTCGGCACGTTCATCCGCGACCTCGAGCGCGCGTTCGTCAACTCGGGCGCCGTGCGCGTGGTGGCCAGCTCCGACGAGCGCAAGGAGATCCGCGCCGAGCGCGAGGACCAGCAGGAATACGCGCGCGCGGACACACGCGCGCGGCTCGGCCAGGAGCTGGGCGCCCGCTACATGCTCCAGGGCGAGATCCAGGCGATCGAGGACGAGGAAGGCTCCGAGAAGGTGGTCTTCTACCAGGTGGACGCCACGCTCGTGGACCTCGAGTCCAACGAGAAGGCGTGGGTCGGGCAATACCAGATCAAGAAGTACATCGAGAGGTCGAGGTTCAGGCCGTAGGCGTCACACCCGCGCGGGTCGCGTAGGCGCTCTCGGCCTCGCGGCGCCGCCGTCGCAGCGCCGTCCGGGGAGCCGGCCACCGCCACGGCTGCGAGGCCCTGGCGGCGCGGTGCCGGGGCGATCCGCACATCGCAGCGCAGTCCGGAATGGCGGCCATCGCCATCGCCGCTCCTCCTGCCCGGTGGAAGCGGCGACGGCGGTGGCCGCTTCATCCGGCCACGGACGCCGAAGATGCGGCCGGCCACCGCGCCCCACGCGCCGTGCGCGTCGGGGCGCGGCGCGCTGGGAGGGTGCTTGGTGGCATCGCCCGGCGACGCGCGGCGGCCTACGGCGCGGCCGGCATCGCCCACAGGCGCGCGGCGGCCTACATTGGTCCGCCCGGCCGGCCGGCCGCAACGCGCCGGCACCGGCAAAGCGACTCCTGCGAATCCCCGATCCGCCTCGCAAATGAGACGAGCACGCCGACTCGACCCTCGCGCCGCGTCCACGCGGGCCGCGGCCTCGAGAACCCGTGCCTCCGCGGGCGCTCCATTCCGCATGCGCCTGCGCCGCGCGCCGACCCCGCCGATCCGCGCCCTGGCCTGGCTTGCTTGCGTTGGCCCGCTCTCGCTCCTCGCCGCGTGCGCGGGCGCGGCGCGCCCGCCGGCCGCCGCGGCCAGCGGCGCTGCCGACACCGCGCTGCACCACATCCGCGTCAACCAGCTCGGCTACCTGCCGGACGCGCCGAAGGTGGCCGTGCTGTGCTCGCTCGAGCGGCGCCGGTTCGAGAGCTTCCACGTCGTCGCCCAGGGAACGGGCCGGAGGGTGCTCGGCCCGTTGCCGGCGGTGCCGGGCGGCGGGTTCGGCCCGTGCGTGGAGGCGTGGCGGCTGGACTTCTCCGCGTTGCGCGAGGTGGGCGAGTACCGCCTCGCCGTCGAGAATCTCGTCTCGCCGCCCGTGCGGGTCGGCGCGGGCGTCTACCGCGGCGCCGCGGACGTCCTGCTCGCCTACCTGCGCCAGCAGCGCTCCGGCTTCAACCCGTTCTTCCGCGATTCCGTGCACCACCGCACGGATGCGATCCTCGTGGACCACCCGACCCGCGAGGGCGAGTTCATCCCGGTCGCCGGCGGCTGGGCCGATGCCGCCGACTACCTGCAGTACGTGACCACCTCCGCCAACGCGACGTTCCTGCTCATGCAGGCGTGGCGCGACCACCCGGGCGCGTTCGGCGATGCGCACGACGCGCGCGGCCTGCCCGGTGCCAACGGCGTGCCCGATGTGCTGGACGAGGCACGGCACGGCCTCGAATGGCTGGCGCGCATGTACCCGGAAGACGACCTGATGCTGAACCAGCTCGGCGACGACCGCGACCACGCGTTCCCCGACCTGCCGACGACCGACTCCTCCGACTACGGCTGGGGCAAGGGCTCGTTCCGCCCGGTCTACCCGTGCACGGGCCGGCCCCAGGGGCTCTTCGAGGGGAAGAACCGCTCGAACGGGCTGGCGTCCACGGCGGGCAAGTACGCGGGCGCGTTCGCCCTCGGCGCGCAGCTCTGGGCGGAGCGCGACCCCGCGTTCGCCGCGGTGCTGCGGCGCAAGGCGATCGCGGCCTACGAGCTGGGCATCCGGTACCCGGGCGTCTGCCAGACCGCGCCAGGCCGCGCGCCCTACTTCTATGAAGAGGACAACTGGACGGATGACATGGAGCTCGGCGCGGCGATGCTGCACGCGCTGACGGGCGAGGAGCGGTACCTGCGCGACGCCGTGGACTTCGCGCGCCGCGAGCCCGTCACGCCCTGGATGGGGCAGGACACCGCGCGCCACTACCAGTGGTTCCCGTGGCACAACAACGGGCACTACGAGACGTGGCGCCAGCTCGACGACGGCCGCGAGAAGCGCCTGCTCGCCACGTTCTACCGCCGGGGGCTGCGCAACGTGGCCGAGCGGGCGGACAACGGCTTCCGCGTGGGCATCCCCTTCATCTGGTGCTCCAACAACCTGATGGCCTCGTTCGCGACGCAGGCGCTGCTCTACCGGCGCATGACGGGGGACACGTCGTTCCTCGAGTACGAGCTCGCCGCGCTGGACTGGCTCTTCGGCACCAACCCGTGGGGCGTCTCGATGGTGATCGGGCTGCCGGAGGACGGGAACTGGCCGAGGGACCCGCACTCGATCGTCGCGCGCCAGTACGGGCCGCTGAGCCAGCGCGGCGGGCTGGTGGACGGGCCGGTCTACCGCTCGATCTTCGAGAACCTCCAGTGGGTCCGGCTGCTCGAGGCGGACGAGTACGCCCGCTTCAACACCGGCCACATCGTCTACCACGACGACTTCGGCGACTACTCGACCAACGAGCCGATCATGGACGGGACGGCGAACCTGGCGTACCTGCTCTCGGCGCTCGCGGATGGCGGGCCCGGGCTGTAAGGGGCGGCGCCGCCCCGGCGCCCGGGTCGGCCGCCAGCGCCGGCGCCGAACGGTGGCCGCGGACGCTGCGGCGAGGCCGGCGGCTCAGGAGTCCGGTTCAGGGCCGATGTACAGGTAGCCGATCTTGCTCCGGGCATGCGGGAAGCCGTCGGACGCCATGATCAGGAGCTCCTCTGCGCCGCGCCGCAGCGAGAGCAGCCCTTCCGGCCGCTGCGCGACGACCGTCCAGCCGGAGCGGTTCTCGGGCCGCGCGTAGAACGCCATGATCTGCGGGATGTCGATGTCGGCGTGCACCACCCAGTAGCGCTGGTTCGACTCGTCAGCCACCCGCGCCCAGCGACCCCGCCCCGCCGTGTCGGGGGCCCGCCCTGCCAACTGCCGCGACAGCGCGCTGTCCAATGCGTCCAGCGTGACGCTCAACGCGAGCGCAGCCGTCAGCTCCTCGCCCGGAACGGTGCGCGTGACGCGCACGATTTCCGGGACGGGCGTGATCACGCGCGCGAGCCCGAGCGCCGTGTGCTTGCCCCGCCATCCGAGGAACGCCGTCGCGCAGAAGAGGCCGGCCGCGACGGCGAAGCCCGCCACGGCGTACGGGCGCAGGGCGGACGGCCGCGCGATGAAGCCGGCGTAGTAGAGGAGGGCCGCGACGAGGGCGATGCCGGCGAGCGGCAGGGCATGGATGATGAGCGTGCCGGTCGCCGCCAGGACCAGCAGCAGGAGCACGATCGCGCCGGCCACGGCCACCAGGCGCCGGACGGCGGCGGCGCGCGCGTCGAGCTTCTCCGGCTCCTTCGGGGTGGGATCCCGCTCTTCGTGGGTCGTCATGGGTCGGCGTGGAGCGGTTTGCAGGGCGCGCGGCGCCGTCCGGGGCCGGGCCGGCGTGACTCCGGGGGGCTGAGAAAAGATAGCGGCGCGGTGGCGCGGGCGCGATCCGGAGCCGTAGATTCGGCGGTGCCATGGAGACGCGTGCCCTTCCCGCCCGGCGGCTCGCTGCGGCGCTCCGCCGCCTCCCTCTTCCCCGCCCTGCCGTCGTGGGCCTGGCCGCCGCGGCGCTCGCCGCATGCGCCGATCCGAGCGGCCCGCCCCCGAGGGTGGAGCCGCCCGGGGATCCTCCGATGGTCGAGGCCCGGGCGCTGTGGATCACGCGGTTCGACTGGAGCACGCAGGCAGAGCTGATCGGGCTCGTGGAGAGCGCGGCCGACGCCGGCTTCAACATCATCTACTTCCAGGTGCGCGGCCGCGGCGACGCGCTCTACCGCCCCGGGCTCGAGCCCTGGTCATCGGTGCTCACCGGCACGCTGGGCGCCGACCCCGGCTGGGACCCGCTCGCGGCCGCGCTCGATGCGGCGCACGCGCGCGGCCTCGAGCTGCACGCGTGGGTCAACGCGTTCGTCGCCTGGGCCGGCAACACGCCGCCGGAATCCTCGCCGCGGCACGCGCTGCTCGAGCACCCGGACTGGCTGCTCGCCGACGAGAACGGGCAGCCGATCATGGAGGGCGCCACGACGTTCTTCACGCCGGCACGAGCGGGCGTGCGGGAGCGCCTCGCGGCCGTCGCCGCCGACATCGCGCGGCGCTACCCCGTGGACGGGATCCACCTGGACTACATCCGCTACCCGGCGAGCTGGCCCCACGACGCCGCGAGCGTGGCCGCCTACGACACGGCCCGCGCGTCCGATCCCGGCCTGGGGTTCGACGAGTTCCGCCGCCGGCTCGTGACCGACGCCGTGCGCCTCACGGCGGACTCGCTCGCCGGCGTACGCCCGGCCGTGCGGCTCTCCGCCGCCGTCTGGGGCATCTACCGGAACACCTGGGGCTGGAGCGGCGTCTCGACCGGCTACGACGACCGGCTCCAGGATGCGCGCGCCTGGGCCGAGGACGGGCTGGTGGATGCGCTGGTGCCGATGGTCTACTGGCCCATCCAGCCGCGCTACGGCGACCGCCTGGACTTCGCCTACCTCGCCGACGAGCACGCGGCGGCCGTGGCGGGCCGGCACATGTACATCGGGATCACGCTGGAGAACAGCAACGCGGAGCAGCTCGGCCGGCAGATCGAGCGGGCCCGCGAGGCGGGCGCGGAAGGGGTGGCCATCCTGTCCGCACGGCTGCTGCGGGAGCAGGACCTGTGGGCGTTCCTCGCCTCCGGCCCGTTCCGCCGGGAGGCGATCGTCCCGCCGATGCCGTGGAAGACGCAAGCGCTGGCCCTGCGCCGCTGAGCCGCAAGCGGGTGCGGGCACGCGCCGCCGGGCGGGCGTGTTCGCGCCCGGACGCCGGATGGGAGCGACCCGCGTGGGCGGATGCGCGGGCACGGGCTCCCCGGGGCGCGGCCCGTGGAACCGTGGTTCTGCCGCACCCGGCGGCGTCCCTACCGCGCCGGGGGTGTCCTTACCGCGCCCGGGGGCGTCCCTACCGCGCCGGGGTGTCCCTATCGGGCCCGGCGGTGGCGCTGCCGCGCCCAGCGCCGGTCCCCGCGCCCCGCACCGGCCCTGCGGTGCCCGGCGGTGGCCCTGCCCACGCCCGGCGCCCGGGCGTGGCCGCCGCCCGGCCGCACCGGCGCGCTTGACGCGGCGGCGGTGCGGGGTCAGTCTACCCGGGAAGGGGGGCGACCACTCCAACGCGGGAGAGTTCCGGTGAGCGTCTACTATCGGTGCAAGGCCTGCGGCGGCGAGCACCCGTCTCCGGTCTCGTACGCGGAAAAGCTCTACTTCGATGCGGCGGCGACGCTGGATGTGCAGTTCGAGTGCCCGGAGACGGGACGGGGCGATCGTTACAACCGCACGGACATGGTCTGGCGGGAGGGTGAGCCCGAGGAGCTGCGGGCACGCGCGAGAGGATGAGACGCGGCGGCGGTCCTGAGGGTGGGTCGCCGCCGTTGTTTCTCCGGCAGCGCGCTGCCGACGCCGAGGTCGGCCTGCGCGGGGCCGCGGCCTTTCGCGCGGCCGGCGGCGATCGGGCCCCCGGCGAGCAGGCCCGGGCCTGCGATCCGTGTCTCCGAATCCCACCGAACAGCGAGGGCGCCGATGTCCTCGGAGGAACTCCTCAGTGCACTGGCGTATCTGCCGGATGACGCGGTGCTCACGGTTTCCGTGAGGAAAAAGGACCTGCTCGCGGCGCTGGAGGCGCGGGCGGGCGGGCCGCGCGTGTTCTCCACCGCCCAGGCGGCCGAGTTCCTGGGCTACACGGTGCAGCGCTGGCGGCGCTGGGCGCAGGCGGGCGTGATCGCCGGCGCGTGGCAGGACGAGGGCGGCCGGTGGCGGCTGCCGCGCGCCGCGTGCGAGGCCCATCTCGAGCGGCTGCAGCGCGAGGGGCGGTCGCCGGAGCGGCGGGCCCGGCGGGCGGCGAAGCGGCGCGCGGCGCTCACCGGCCAGCTCGAGATCGAGGCGGCCATCTGAGGCCGGGCGCCGCCGGCGGAACATTTCCCTCCTCCAGACAGTCACAAATTCACCAGACACGGGCGCCGCTGCCCTGCCGGTGGCCGGCGGCGCCGTACGCGCCGCACGGCTCGTGGCCCGGCCGGGCCATGGAGCCCCGGCGCCAGGCGGGGGGTGCTGCATGAACGCGCGAATCGTGACCCTGATGGTGTTGCTGACGGCGGCCGCATGTGCGCCCAAGCGCGTGGACGAGGAGCCGATCCCCCGCCCCGGGGACCGGGTCCCCGGGGCGGACGACACGGTGGAGGCGGTGCGGCAGGAGATGGAACGGCGGCGGGAAGAGCTGGCGTCGCGGCGCGACGAGATCACGGCGGAGGCGCTGGCGACGTGCACCGGCGCCGTCTGCGATGCGCTCGCGCGCGGAGAGGTCGCGCTGGAGATGACCGAGGCGCAGGTGCTCGCGGCCACCCGCACCACCGACGAGGCGTGGCAGATCCGCCGGAACGGGCGCTCGACCATCATGGCGCCGCGTTTCACGGCCAACCCGCCGCACGATGCACTGGGCGAGGTCGCGCTGGTGCAGCTCCGCGATGGCAGGGTGGCGTCCTACAGCTACCGCGAGGCGCAGGGCGTGCGGGTCGTCAGCCGGCCGGAAGACGCCACGACCGCGGGCCGGGCGAACGCGCTCGCCGAGATGCTCATCCGCGAGGGCGACGACCTCGCCGCGCGCGGCGACCTCGATGCCGCCCTCGACCGCTACGACCGTGCGCAGGTCCTCCAGCCGGGGAACGTGGAGCTGGAGTACCGGATCGCGACGGTCCTCGACAAGCAGCTCCGACCCATCGAGGCGCTGATCCGCTACCAGCTCTTCCTGCACCGGCTCGAGCTCGAGAAGATCGAAGCCGTGGGCGACGCGTACGCCAAGCTGGCGGACGCGATCGCGCGCGCCCGCGAGCGGATCATCGTGCTGGAGAAACAGACCCGCTAGCGATGACCCGGCCAGGCTGGCCCGCGGCGCTGCTGCTGGCGCTCGCCCTCGGCGGCTGCGCCGGGCTGTTCGGCGCCTTCGACGTCGCGCCCAGCGGGCTCCGCACCAGCGACGACCGGCTGCGACGCCTGCTGGCGAGCGGCGGCGCGGCGGCGGCGCTCGAGAAGGTCGCGCCGGAGGGCGACGCCGATCCCGGCGACGAGCTGCTCCGCGCGCTGTACGAGGGGCTGGTCGCCCACTACGCGCGCGACTACGCGGCCAGCAACGCGGCGCTCGAGCGCGCGGTTGCGCTGGCGGAGGATCGCTACACGAAGAGCCTCTCCCGCGGCGCGGCCTCGCTCCTCACGAGCGACCGCATCCTGCCGTTCGAGCCGAGCCCGGCCGAGCGGCTCATGATCCCCTACTACGCAGCGCTCAACTACCTGGGACAGGAGGACATCGAGGGCGCAGCGGTGGAAGCGCGGCGGCTGAGCGCGCTGCTCGAGCGCTACCGGGACGACGAGCGCGCCGATGCGCGGCTGCACGGCCTGCTGCGCGCCTTCGCCGGCGCGGTGTTCGAGGCGGCCGGCGAGCACACGGACGCGGACGTCGCCTACCGGAACGCGCGTGCGCTGGGCGTGGATTCGCTGCTGCTGCGGCCCGCCGGCGCGTGGGACGGCGCGCCGGATTCCCTGGGCGACGTCGTCGTCCTCATCGAGCAGGGCTTCGTCGCGCACCGCGTCGAGCAGTCCGTGAACGTGCTGCTCTTGCCGGAGGAGATCGAGCTGTTCGACGACGGCGATGCCGGGGAGCGGGCGGCGCTCGCGGCGGCCATCGCGGCGCGCGTCGTCGCGCGTGCGGCGGAGAGCGTGAGCTACACGGGGCGCCGGCCCGCCGCCCTGTTCGTGACGCCGCCGGAAGGGTACAGGCCGCCGCGGCCACGGAAGCGGCAGAAGGAGTGCCCGGAGCCGCCGGACACCGCGCGGAAGACGCAAGCGGCAGGAACGCGCCTGCCGGCCGCCGTTCCGGTGTCCGACTCGGGGACGGTCCGCGGGTCCGCGCCGGCCGAGCACACCGAGACGCGAGGCGCGAGCGCTTCCGGGGAACGAGCCGCGGCGCCGGACTGCAGGGAACGCCGCGAGCCGGAGCCCTACCTGCTGAGGATCGCGTGGCCGGTCTACCGGCGGCCCACCCCGGCCGCCTCGCCCCTCACGGTGGCGCTGCCGGACGGGCGGACCGAGCCGCTGCGCGCGCGCGCGGACCTCTCCGATGCGGTGATCCGGGATTTCCAGGCGGAGCGGACGGCGATCCTGGCGCGCACCGTCGCGCGCGCGATCGCGAAGCTGCTCGTCACGCGCAAGCTGGAGGCGGAGGTGAGCGAGGAGGACGAGACGGCGGGGCGGGTCGCGGCGCTGTTCGCCAACGTGGGCAGCGCGCTCCTCGAGCAGGCGGACACGCGGAGCTGGCACCTGCTTCCAGGCAGCATTGCCATGACGCGGCTGCGGCTGCCCGCGGGCACGCACGCCCTGTCCGTCCCCGGCGCCGGCCCGGACGGCGGGGCGCTGGACATCGGGCAGGTCGAGGTGCGGCCGGGCAGGATCGCGTTCGTCGAGGCAAGGGCGTTCGGGCAGGAACGGCTCACCCGCTGATTCGCGCCAGCGCCGCCTTGATCAGCTCGGTTCCCGCCAGCGCCGCGTCCTGCTCGAGCGCGCGGCGCACGGCGGCCGTCGCCTGCGGGGCCGAGTAGCCGAGCGCGATCAGCGCGCGGATCGCCTCCTCCGCCGCCCGGCCCTCCGGCGGCGGGCCCGCGGCCACCGCGAGGTCGTCCAGGCGGCCCTGCAACTCGACCACCAGCCGCTCCGCCTTCTTCGCGCCGACGCCCGGCACCTGGCGCAGCGCGGCGGTGTCCCGCTCCGCGATCGCGCGCACCAGCCGCTGCGGCGAGAGCGTGGAGAGCATGGCGAGGGCGAGCCGCGGGCCGACGCCGGACGCGGTGAGCAGTCGCGCGAAGACCGCGCGCTCGTGCTCGTCCAGGAAGCCGAACAGCTCGACCGCGTCCTCGCGCACCACCTGGTACGTCCGCAGCTCGACGGGCTCGCCCTCGCGCGGCAGCCGCTCGTAGACGGAGAGCGGGACGACGATCTCGTACGCCACGCCGCCCGGCGTGAGCACCTCCACCGCCTCCGGCTGCCTGCGGAGCAGCTCGCCGCGCACGCGGCTGATCACCGCTCCCTCCCGACCGTGGTGGCGCGGAAGCGCATCGGCTCGGGCAGCCGGGGCAGCGCGATGGCGTAGCAGTGGCACAGCGCCACCGCGACCGCGTCCGCGGCGTCCGCGGGCTTCGGCACCGTCTTCAGCCGCAGCAGCCGCTGCACCATGTACTGCACCTGCTCCTTGGTCGCGCGCCCGGTGCCGACGATCGCGCTCTTGATCTCGGCGGGCGTGTACTCGACGACGGGCAGGTCGCGCAGCGCGGCGGCCAGCAGGATCGCGCCGCGCGTGTGGCCCAGCACCACCGTGGTGCGCACGTTCCGCGCGTAGAACACGCCCTCGACGGCGACGATGTCCGGCGGGTGGCGGCCGATGACGTCGCCGATCCCCTCGTAGATCTCGCGCAACCGGCGCGGCAGCGCCTGGCTCGCGTCCGTGCGGATGACGCCGCACTCCAGCAACGAAACGGCGCCGTCCGCCGCACGGGCGACGACGCCGTACCCCGTCGTGGCCGTCCCGGGGTCGACCCCGAGGACGATGGTCAAGACGCCGCCTCCGCGAGCGCCGCCTCGTCAATGTCCGCGTTGCTGTGGACCTTCTGCACGTCGTCGGCCTCGTCCAGCGCATCGAGGAGCTTGAGCAGCCGCTGCGCCTCCGCGCCCTCGACGCGCACGGTCGCCTTCGGCACCATCGCCAGCTCCGCCTGCTCGAACACGATGCCCTGCTCCCCGAGCGCCTGCTGCACGGCGTGGAAGCTCGCCACGTCCGTCGTGATGACGTACGTCCCGTCCTCGCGCCGGAGGTCCTCGGCCCCCGCCTCGAGCGCCGCCATCATCGTCGCATCCTCGTCGTAGCGCTCGGCATCGATGTAGATCTGGCCCTTGCGGTCGAACTGCCACGCGACCGAGCCGCTCTGGCCGAGCGAGCCGCCGTGCTTGGAGAGGATGTGGCGGATCTCCGCGACCGTACGGTTCGCGTTGTCCGTCACCGCCTCGATGTAGAGCGCGACGCCGCCGGGGCCGTAGCCCTCGTACGTGATCTCTTCGTAGTTGACGCCCTCGAGCTCGCCGGTGCCCCGCTTGATCGCTCGCTCGATGTTGTCGGCCGGCATGTTCGCGGCCTTCGCGGTGTCCACCGCGAGCCGCAACCGCGGATTGAAGTTGGGGTCGCCGCCGCCCTCACGGGCCGCGATCGTGATCTCGCGGATGAGCTTGGTGAACATGTGGCCGCGCTTGGCGTCATTGGCGGCCTTCTTGCGCTTGATCTGCGCCCACTTGCTATGCCCGGCCAAGGCGCACCACCTCCTCGTGACCCGAAGCCGTTCGGAAGGAACGGGTTACGCGTCTTTTTCCTTGACTCCGTCGAAATATAACGGGAGAACGGGGAGCGAATCAACGAAGGCGGCCCGGCCCCCTGGCTCGCCGGCCCCTGGCCACGGCGAGGGCGAGGGTGTGGGAGGGGGACATGCGTGGGCGAGAGGGTGCGTGAGACTGCGGGCGGGAGGCCGGGTTTGGGCGAGGGTGTGGGCGCCGTGGGGGAGGAGCGACGGCGAGGCGGGTGCGTGGGTGGGGCGAGGGCGTTTGGCGAGGCTGTGGGCGTGGCAGGTGCGTGGAGGGGAGGGGGGGCGAGGGGCGAGGTGGTGGGCCTGGGTCGCGCCTGCGAGGGCCGGCGGCTCGGCGCCCCAGAGCCGAAGCGACTTCGCCAGCGCCTCGGCCGCGGAGAGGAACGCCTGGCGGCCGAGCCGGTGGGCCCACGCCACGGTCCATGCGGCTCCGGCGTGCCGGATTGGGATCCCTCGCCGGCGTCCGGGTGCCGATCGGTCGACGGGAGGATGGAGCTGCCAACAGCCGCGCCCTCCTCGTCCGGGAAGCAGCGTAATGTGCCCCGCGTTCTCCTTGCTCAGGTGACGGTCGCCTGAGCATCTTGCCGACGCTCCGTTTCGCTGCAGCGGCTCCAGCCCGAGGTGACGCGGCGCCACCTCGCGGTCGAGCTTCGACCCACGGCGACCTAGCGAGACCTACCGCTCGCGTGGAGCGACCGGCCGTCTCGCCTTTTTGGGCATACGCGCAACTCACGGCAGACGTGCAGCCCGTGGCAGACGCGCAGCTCGCTGCGCGGCACCGAGTCGATCGGCGTCCCTGTTCACCAGATGGGCCGGCTTGTGTCGCGCCGGGACCAGCGGAAAGGAGGTGCAAGGACGCCCTCCCGGTCGCGCCGCGACCGCGCCCTCTGCATCCACCGGCCCCCGTGGCTCGACCTGATCGTGGCGGAAGTGCACGAGCTGCACGTCGTGGGTGTACCGCACGTCGGCTCCCCTCCTTTCGCGGCTGTGTGCGCGTGACGAGACGACGCTCCATCGGTCCGCCGTCGGCATGCCTGACGGCTGCCGGGGGTGAGATCCGGCGGCGCGCCGCACATCCTCCCGTGCCGCTGGCGGAGCGCCACCGGGGCGCGGTGCCTCCGCCCACCGCATTCCCCCCGCCCCAGGGCCGCGGCGTAGCCGTCGCTCCCCGCAACACGCCTCCTCCCCACCAGCGGCCGAACCCTCCCAGCCCGCCTCCGCCGCCCTGCCCTGCCCCGCGCCGCGAGGTCACCGCAGGACCAGCGCTGTCGCCCCCACCGCCAGGATCGCCACGCCCGCCGCCGTCTTCACGGCCGCGGCGAACGCGCGGCCGAGGACGACGCCCCAGCCCACGCGCGCCGCGTGGCCGGGTCGCCGCGTCTCCCAGAGCACGACGGCGGCGGCGCCGGCGAACGAGCCGAGCACGCCCGCGATCACGGGGCCCACGACCGGGACCGGCACGCCGACGAAGACGCCGGCCATACCTCCCAGGATCGCGCCCCAGAAGGCGCGGCTGCTGCCGCCGTAGCGCTCGCTCAACCGCTTCACGATCAGGAACTCCAGCAGCTCCGCGACGGCGGCGAGCGCGGTCAGCGCCGCCAGCGCCGCCCACCCGACCTCGCCGAGCCACGCCGCGCCGGCGAGCACCAGGATCATGATCCACAGGCCCGGCACGCCCAGCGGGATGAGGACCAGCGCGACGATCATCACCGCGATCGCCCCGCCGATCAGCAGGGTGCGCTCCATGCGTCCTCCCGTGTGGCATGCGGCTGCGCCGACGGAGCGGGGCCCGGCAGCCGCTCGGCGGGATCCGCCCGCAGCGCGGGCCGGCGCTCGTCCCCCTGCCCTTCCTCGCCGCGGCCAACCACAGCGGCGGCGGGCTGCGGCGGACCGGGCGCGCGCCGCCACAGCACGTGCCGCACCCGTAGCGCGAGCAGCGCGGCGACGACGGCGAGCGCCAGCGAGAGTCCCGCCCAGATGCCGGCGGCGCCGAGCGGCGTGTGGAAGCCGAGCAGGTAGGCAGCCGGCAGTCCGACGCCCCAGTAGCCGAGGCCGGCGGCGAGCATGGGGACCGCGGTGTCCGCGGCGCCGCGCAGCACGCAGAGGCCGGCGACCTGCGCGCCGTCGAAGACCTGGAACGCCGCGGCGAAGAGGAGCAGCGTGGCCCCCAGCCGCAGCACGTCCGGCTCCCCCGTGTAGAGCCCGACGAGCAGCGTGGGGAAGCCGAGGAAGACGAGGCCGCACGCCGCCATGAAGCCGACGGCCAGCATGTAGGTGGCGAGCGCGGCGCGGCGCGCGGCCGCGGGGCGGCGCGCGCCGATGTGGTGGCCGACGCGGATCTGGCCGGCGAGGCTCGCGCCCAGCGCGACCATGAAGGTCGTCGAGGCGAGGTTGATCGCGATCTGGTGTGCGGCGAGCGGGACCGCGCCGAGCCAGCCCATCATGATGGCGGCGCCGAACGAGAAGAGCCCGACCTCGAGGACGAGCTGGCCGCTGATCGGCGCGCCGACCGCCAGGATCCTGCGGACCAGCGCTGGCCGGGGCGCGAGCACGCCGACGCCGCGCACCGGCGCCGAGTCCGCGCGGAAGGCGAGGTACGCGGCCGCGGCGAACGCCATGGACCAGCGCACCAGCGTCGTCGCCCAACCGGTGCCCACCGCGCCCATCGCGGGGATCATGCCGCCGACGCCGTGGATGAACGCGTGGTTCGCCAGCGCGTTGAGCGCGAGGCCGAGGAGCGTGATGACGGTGGGCGGCGCCGGCCGGCCGATGCCTTCGACGTACTGGCGGAACGCCATGAACAGCAGCCACCCGGGCACGCCCGGCGCGAGCGCGCGCATGTACGCGCCGGCCAGGCCGGCGATCTCCGGCGCCTGGCCGAGCAGCCGCGCGATGCGCTCGCCCTCCGCGGAGACGAGCATGACGGGCACGCTCGCCGCCAGGGCGACCCAGACGCCCTGCACCAGGAGCAGGCCGCAGTCCCGGAGGCGGCCCGCGCCGAACGCCTGGCTGACCAGCGGGCCCGTCCCCAGCACCAGGCCCATGGACATGACCAGGGCGAAGAAGTGAATGGCGCCGCCCACGCCGACGCCTGCGAGCGCAGTCGGCCCCAGCGGGCCGACCATGAGGGTGTCGGTGGTGTTCATGCCGATGACGCCGAGCTGGCTCAGCACGATCGGGCCGGCCAGCCGGAGGATGCGCCGCGCCTCCCGGCGGACCCGCCGGAGCCGGCGGATGCCGCCGGCGGCGGCCGCGCGCCGCCCGTGCCCGGCCGCCCGCGGCGCGGCGCCGGGCGCGTGGCCCCGCGCCGCCGCTGCCTGCCCGTCCTGCATCGTCGTGTCCTCCTCCTTCCGCGGGGCATCCCGGCGTCTGGCGCACGGTCTCCGGCCGCTTGCGCGAAACCGGCCCGGGCGGCGCTGCCCCGGGCCGGAGATTCGCACAGCGCTCCGAATCGAACGGACAATATAGAATACGCGGGAAGCCCACGGCGGCTCCGCGTCCCGGCCGCCAGGAGCCGGTGCACCGGCCCGCGCCCCGCCCGCGTGGACGCGCGGCGCTGAGCGATGACGACACGTGGTTCCCCTGGCGCGCCGCCGGCAGCCACCGAGGCCGCGGTCGCGCGCGCCAGACCCGCGCCGCCCGCATGGACGCGCGGGGCCGGATCCGCTACCTTGCCGCGCCTTTACCTTGCCGCGCCTTGCTCGGAGGTGATGATGCCACGACAGACGACGCCGCGCGCGCCGGAGGATCACGGCGCGCCGTTCGCGTTCCACGAGGTCCCCGTCCTGCCGGCCGGCTTCAGTTGCGCGGCCCGAAGCTGCGGCTTGAAACCCGGTGGCCAGCCCGACCTGGCGCTCTTCTACTCGGCGGCGCCGGCGCAGGCCGCGGCGGTGTTCACGCGCAACCAGTTCCCGGGGGCGCCGATCGTGGTCGGCCGCGAGATCATCCGCAACGGCCGGCTGCGCGCGATCGTCGTGAACAGCAAGGTCAGCAACGTGGCGACTGGGGAGGAGGGCGTGCAGCACGCGCGGCGGATGGGCATCGCGGCCGCGCGGGAGCTGAGCGTCCCCGCGGACGAGGTGCTCATGAGCTCGACCGGCGTGATCGGCCGGCGGCTGCCGATCGAGCGCATCGAGGCGGCGCTCGAGGGGATGGCGGCGGAGCTCCAGTCCGACCCGCTGGTCGCCGCGCGTGCGATCATGACGACGGACACGGTGCCCAAGGCGCTCTCGCTCTCCGTGGGCGCCGCCACGCTAAGCGCCGTGGGCAAGGGCGCCGGCATGATCGCGCCGAACATGGCGACGATGCTGGTCTACATCTTCACGGACGCGGAGCTCGCGCCCGGCGCGGCCGACCCGCTGCTGCGCGCGGCGGTCGCCGACTCGTTCAACATGCTGTCCGTGGACACGGACACGAGCACCTCGGACACGTGCGTGCTCATGGCGAACGGGCTGGCGGGGCCGGTGGACGAGGACGCGTTCGCGGCGGCGCTGAACGCGCTGTGCATCCGCATGGCCGAGATGCTGGCGCGGGACGGCGAGGGCGCGACGAAGCTGCTGCGCGCGACGGTCGAGGGCGCGCGGAGCGTGGACGAGGCGCGTCGCTTCGCGCGTTCGATCGTCGAGTCGCCGCTGGTCAAGACCATGGCGTACGGCGCCGACCCGAACATCGGACGCATCCTGATGGCGCTGGGCAAGTGCTTCGACTGCGAGGTCGAGGCCGCGCGGCTGGTGATCCGGGTGGGCGAGGTGGTGGTCTTCGCGAACGGCGCGCGCGCCGACTTCGATGAGCCGGCGGTGCGCGCGCTGCTGGGTGGCGATCCCGTGGACATCCGGGTGGATGTGGGGCTGGGGACCGGCCGTGCCACGGCGTTCGGCTGCGATCTCACGCCCGGCTACATCGCGGAGAACGCGGCGTACTCGTCTTCCTGATCGCGCGGCGGGTCCGCGGCCCCGGGCACCGACGCGGGGTGTGGGGCCCGCACCGCCCCTCGCCCCGCGCGCCCGGCCGGCGGGGTGCGGGGCGAGGGCGGGCGCTGCGTCAGGTGCCGGCCTGGAGCTTGTCGAAGTAGCTTTCCGCGTCACCGAAGTCGGCGGGATCCACGTCGAAGTACTGGGAGCGGCTGAACCGTCCCGTGGTGGGGAAGTAGGGCGGCGGCTGGAGCACGCCGCACTCGTCGTACGAGTAGCGCTTGAGGTAGCCGGTGCCGCCGGTGGTCCCGACCGGCCCACGCCTCTC
>DASVDH010000032.1:0-63432 GCA_036381195.1 Longimicrobiales bacterium
CCGGCAGTCGCTCGAGGAGATGTGGCGGCCGCAGTTCGCCGCGCCCGGTGAGATCGCGGGCTACGGGCTCGGCTTCGGCATCTCGGAGCTTGAGGGGCGGCGCAGGATGGGGCACGGCGGCGCGATCTACGGCTTCGCGACGGAGTTGGCGGCGTTGCCGGACGAGAAGCTCGGCGTCGTCGCCATCACGACGGTGGATGCGGCGAACGGCGTGACGGACCGCATCGCCGACGCGGCGCTGCGGCTGATGCTGGCGCTGCGGGAGGGCCGGCCGCTGCCCGTGCCGGACACGACCGTCGCCGTGCCCGCGGATCTCGCCGCCACGCTCCCCGGCCGGTACGCGCTCGGCGACTGGACCGCCGAGGTCGTCAACCGGGACGGCCACCTCTTCCTCTGGCCGGGCCCGGCCGGGTTGCGCGTCGCGCTGCGCTCGCTGCGCGATGCGCTGGTCGTGGATGACCGGCTCATGTTCGGGCCGCAGGTGCTGGTGGACGGCGACCGGCTCATCATCGGTCCGGACACCTTCACGCGCGCGCCGCTCCGCAGGCCCGAGCCCGCGCCCGAGCGGTGGCGCGGGCTGATCGGCGAATACGGCCCCGACCACGACGTGCTCTACATCCTGGAGAAGGATGGCCGGCTGCACGCGCTGATCGAGTGGTTCTTCCTGTACCCGCTCCGCGAGGCGAGCGCGGATACGTTCGCGTTCCCGGACTGGGGGCTGTACGCGGGCGAGCGGCTGGTCTTTTCGCGCGGCGCGGACGGCCGCGCGAGCGCCGTGGCGCTCAACGGCATCCGGTTCCAGCGGCGCGCCGTCGGCGCGGCGGACAGCGCGAGGTTCCGCAGCCGTCGCGATCTGGCCCATAGTCCCGAGGGATTGGTACGGGACCATCTCCTGGACGTGCTACACCGAATCGCGCTCGCCGAGCAGCCGCCCGCCGAGACCGGCGACTTCCGGGAACCCGAGCTGGTGGACCTCGCCACGCTGGACCCGACGCTCCGCTTCGACATCCGCTACGCGACGACGAACAACTTCCTGGGCCTCGCCCTCTACGGGAAAGCGCGGGCGTTCCTCCAGAAGCCGGCTGCCGAGGCGCTGCTGCGCGCGCACCGCCGGCTCGCGCAGTACGGCTACGGCCTGATCGTGTTCGATGCCTACCGGCCGTGGTACGTCACGAAGATGTTCTGGGAGGCGACGCCAGAGGAGCAGAGGGTCTTCGTCGCGGACCCGAGCCGCGGCTCGCGCCACAACCGCGGCTGCGCCGTGGACGTCACGCTCTACGACCTGGCCACCGGTGAGCCCGTCGAGATGGTGAGCGGCTACGACGAGTTCTCGCCGCGCGCGTACCCGGACCACCCGGGCGGCACGGCACGCCAGCGCTGGCACCGCGAGCTGCTGCGCCGCGCCATGGAGGCGGAGGGCTTCCGCGTGTACGACGCGGAGTGGTGGCACTTCGACTACAAGGATTGGAGGCAGTACCCGATCCTGAACGTGCCGTTCGAGAGGATCAGCGACTGAGGGGAGGGCCATGGCGCGGCGCTCTTGCGCCGCCGGCACGCTTCTTGTCCGCTCGCCAGGCCGGGGAGGATTGTACCCCGCGAAGGGCGCCCTTGTGGGCGCCCTTCGTTTTTCCCGGCTGGAGAAGGAGCAGCAATGCAGTCGGTGAGGTCGAGGCCGCGGATCCCGCGGCTACTCGTGATCCTGGCAATGATCGCGGCGCCCGCGTGCGCGGCCGGCGGAGCTGGCGGCGAGGAGGGCGTGCCGGCGCCGGCGCCGCGCGTGTTCATCGAGGTGGAGAACCACAACTGGGCGGACATCGTGGTGTACGCGGTGCGGAACGGCATGCGCACGCGGCTAGGGATGGTGACGAGCATGAACCGCGAGCGCTTCCCGGTGCCGGCCGGCCTGTTGGCGAGCAGCGGGGACGTTCAGCTCCTGGCGGACCCGATCGGCGGCGCGACGCCGTACCTCTTTCCGCCGGTGATGGTGCAGCAAGGCCAGCGCGTGGAGCTGCGGCTGGAGAACCACCTGCCGCTCTCGAGCGTGTCCGTTTGGTAGCGTGAAGCGCGTGGGCCCGGAGCGCCTTCTGCCCGGGCGCCGGCTCAGCGACGCTCGTCCGGCGGCGGCCGGCGAGTGGACTGCGACCCCCGCCGCAGCGCGAGCGTGGTCCAGCCGACCAGCGCGATCGTGGCGAAGGCGAACCACTGGACGGCGTAGCTGAGGTGTGGCCCGTCGTCCAGCTCGGGCGGCGCGAGCGGCCTTGGCACGGTGGCGGCGTCCCCCGTGTCCGCAGGCAGCGCCTGGACGTAGAAAGCGGCGAGCGCGTAGGGGAACTGGTGGCGCAGCGCGGCGAGATCGAGCCGTGCCCAGGTCCGACGGAACCCGCCGTCCTCCGCCACCGCCTCTCCATCCGCCGGGTAGGGCAGCGCGAGCCCCCGCAGCGCTCCAGCCGCGGGCGGCGGGATCGTCGCCAGCTCGATGGTCGCGGCATCGGGGGAGGGGACCCAGCCGCGGTTGACGAGCACGGCCGCGCCGCCCGGCAGGCGCAGCGGCGTCAGCACGTGCACGCCGGGCGCGCCGTTCAGCGCACGGCCGCGCAGGACGATGCTGTGCGCGACGTCGTAGTCTCCCTCCAGCGTGACAACGCGGAACAGCAGGCCGGTGGTGTCCGGGGGCAGGTCGTGCAGCGCGAGCGGTGGGCGGCCGAGGCGCTCCTCGATCGCGGCGTTCCGCTCCCGCCGCTGCTCGAGCCGGTCGAGCTGCCAGATGCCGAGTCGCACGCACACCGCTGCGACGGCGAGCGCGAGCAGGGTCCCGGCGATCCCGCTGCGGGTCAGACGAAGGGGCATCATCGGCGCGTGCAGGCGCGAGTGGTGGTGGCGCGAGTGGTCGTGGCGTTCAGCGGCGCGTCCCGGCGCGGACAGGGGCGCGCGCGTGGCCCGGCAGCCCCGCGGATGGCGAGTACCGGCGTGCCGCGCGAGGGTTCCGGGCGTGCCGGAAAACCATGGCGGACGAGCTCCGGCGTGCGGGCCACGGCACGGCCGCTGCATGCCACGGAGAGTGGGCCGGATCGCAGCGGGAGGCGCGCATGGCGCAATACACGCAGGGCCTGGACGAGAGCCCGAGCCCGCTCGCGGAAGAGCGGGCGCGCGGCGGACCGGACGAGCAGCACCAGGAGTGGCCGGGGACGGAGGCGGAGCTGCGGCCCCAGGCCGACCACGGTGAGCACACCTACCGTGGCGCGGGCAAGCTCGAGGGGCGCGCCGCGCTGATCACCGGCGGCGACAGCGGCATCGGCCGCGCGGTCGCGATCGCCTTCGCCCGTGAGGGCGCCGATGTCGCCATCGCCTACTACAGCGAGCACGAGGACGCGCGCGAGACCGTGCGCTGGATCCGCGACGCGGGGCGGCGGGCGCTCGCGTTCGCGGGCGACCTCCAGGACCGCGAGCACTGCCGGGACGTCGTCGAGCGCACGGCCGCGGAGCTCGGCCGGCTGGACATCCTGGTCAACAACGCCGCGTTCCAGTGGGAGGTGAAGGACTTCGCCGAGCTCACGCCCGAGCAGGTCGAGCGGACGTTCCGGACCAACATCTACGCGTACATCTGGATGGCGCAGTTCGCGCTCGTGCACATGGGCGAGGGCGGCGTGATCATCAACACCGGCTCGGTCACGGCGCTCGACGGGAGCGCGGGCCTGATCGATTACGCCGCGAGCAAGGGCGCGATCCACGTGTTCACCAAGTCGCTGGCGCAGGCCGTGGCGGATCGCGGCATCCGGGTGAACTGCGTGGCGCCCGGCCCGGTCTGGACGCCGCTGATCCCGTCCACGTTCAGCCCGGGCGAGGTGAAGGGCTTCGGCGCGGACACGTTCTGGGGGCGGCCCGCCCAGCCCGCGGAGATCGCGCCCTCGTACGTGTTCCTCGCGTCCGCGGACGCGCGCTACTACACGGGCGAGATCCTGGCGCCGACGGGGCGAGGCACGACGCGCTGACCGTTGGCCGGCCCCGGGACGCGGAGGACCGAACGCGAGAGCCCCACGGAAGACGTTCCGCGGGGCTCTCGCTCCTCGTGCGGCCGGCTGCGCCTCACGCCTCGCGGTTCAGCAGCGGGCCGGACGGTGGGAAGCGGCCCGCCGGCGCAGGGATGCCCGGCTCGGGGAAGATCAGGCTCCCCTCGTGCAGGCTCGCGCCGCGCAGCGCGAGCGCCAGCACCTCGCGCAGGCTGCCGACCGGGTGGAACTGCATCTCGCCGCGCACCTCCTCGGGCAGGTCCTCGAGGTCCGGCTCGTTCTCCCGCGGCAGGATCACCTGCCGGATGCCCGCGCGGTAGGCGCCGAGCACCTTCTCCTTCACGCCGCCGATCGGCAGCACGCGGCCGGTCAGCGTGATCTCGCCGGTCATCGCCACGTCGAAGCGCGCGGGCCGGCCGGACAGCGCGGAGACCAGCGCCGTGGCCATGGTCACGCCCGCGGACGGGCCGTCCTTCGGGACCGCGCCCGCCGGCACGTGGATGTGGATCTCCATATCCTTGAGCCGCTCCTCCGGGATGCCCAGCGCATCGTGGTGCGTGCGCGCGTAGGTCAGCGCGGCGCGCGCGCTCTCCTTCATCACGTCGCCGAGCTGGCCCGTCAGGATCAACGCGTCCTTGCCCGGCGAGACGCTCGCCTCGACGAACATGATGTCGCCGCCCATGGGCGTGTAGTACATCCCCGTGGCGACGCCGACCGCGTCCTCGCGCGCGGCGCGCTCCGGACGCACGCGCGGCCGCCCGATCAGCGGCTGCACGTCCGCCTCGTCGATGACCATGCGCGTGGCCTCGCCCGCCGCAATCTTGCGCGCCGCCTTGCGCGCCAGCTTGCCCAGCTCGCGCTCGAGCTGCCGCACGCCGGCCTCCCGGGTGTACTCGCTGATCACCCGCTGGATCGCCGCGTCCGTGACCTCGAGCTGCTCTGGCGAGAGGCCGCTCTCCTCACGCTGCCTCCGCAGCAGGTAGCGCTTCGCGATCTCCAGCTTCTCGTGCTCCGTGTAGCCAGAGAACTCGACCATCTCCATCCGGTCCAGCAGCGGCGCCGGGATCTGGTCGCGCCAGTTCGCCGTCGCGATGAACAGCACCTCGGAGAGGTCGAACGGGACGCCCAGGTAGTGGTCCACGAACGCGTGGTTCTGCGCCGGGTCCAGCACCTCGAGCAGCGCTGCCGCCGGATCGCCCTGGAGACTCACGCCGAGCTTGTCCACCTCGTCGAGCAGGAAGACCGGGTTCTTGGTCCCCGCCTGCCGCAGGCCCTGGATGATCCGCCCCGGCAGCGCACCCACGTACGTGCGGCGATGCCCGCGGATGTCCGCTTCGTCACGCGCGCCTCCCAGCGCGACGCGCACGTACTTGCGGCCCAGCGCCCGCGCGATGGACTTCGCGATCGAGGTCTTGCCCACGCCCGGCGGGCCGACGAACAGCAGGATCGGGCCACGCCCGACGGCCCGCGCACGCGCAGCGTCGCCCCGCTCCGCAGCCGCGCCGGGCTCCGCCTCGGCGCCCTCGCCGCTCGACGCGGCTTCCGGGCTCTCGCCGCTCGACGTCGCCTCCGCACTCTCGCCGTTCGACGCTGCCTCCGGGGTCCCGCCGCTCGACGCCGCCTCGGCGCCCTCGCCGCTCGACGGCGCCCCGGCACCCTCGCCGGCGGGAGCCGACTCCGGCGACGCCGCCGCGGCGGCCGCCGCCCGCTCCATCTGCAGCTTCCTCACGGCCAGGAACTCCAGGACCCGGTCCTTCACGTCCTCCAGGCCGTAGTGGTCCTCCTCGAGGACCTGCTCGGCCTGCGCGAGGTCGATGCGGTCTTCCGTGCGCGTGTTCCAGGGCAGCTCGAGCACCCACTCCAGGTAGCTGCGGATCACCTGGTACTCCGCGGACTGCGGGTGCGTGCGCTCCAGCCGGTGGATCTCGCGGTCCACCTCCTTGCGCGCCTCTTCCGGCAGCTCGAGCGCCGCGGCCCGCTGCTTCAGCTCCTCGATCTCGCTGGCCTGGTCGTCCTCGCCCAGCTCCTTCTGGATCTGCTTCATCTGCTCGCGCAGGACCATCTCGCGCTGCTTCTCGCCGAGCTCCTCCTGCACCTTCTGCTGGATCTGCTCCTGCGTCTCCAGCCGCAGCAGCTCCCGCTCGACGGCGACCAGCACCTTGCGCATGCGCTCCTCGACCTCCGTCAGCTCGAGCAGCGCCTGCTTCTCCTGCGCGGGGATCTCCAGGTAGAAGGCGACGAGGTCCGCGAACGCGCCCGGCTGCTCCACGCCCTCCACGAGCTGCGTCAGCGCCTCCTGCGGAATGCCGCGCCGGTGGCCCAGCTCCGTCGCGCGCTCCCGCAGCTCGCGGTCGAGCGCGATGAACGCCTCGTTCTTCGGGTCGAGCGGAGGGTGCTCCGGGAGCGGACGCACGATGGCCTCCAGCATCGCTTCTCCGGCCGGCGCGTACGACAGCGCGAACGCACGAGCCTGACCCTGGATCAGGAGCTGCACGCCGCCCCTCGTGCGCTGTACCTGCACGACGCGCACGATGGTGCCGACCTGGTGCAGCACCTCCGGCTTCACGTCGTCCACGTTCTCGCGCTGGCACACCGCGAACAGCTCGCGGCTTCCCTCCAGCGCCTTCTGGATCGCTTCCACGGTGCCCGGCCGGCCCGCGTTGATGGGCACGGCCACGCCCGGGAAGATCACCGTCTCCCGCAACGGCAGCACGGGAAGGGTCAGTCGCTCGGACATCGCGATCTCCCTTGCTTCATCCAAAGATCGGCGGTCCGCCGCTCCGGCGCATCGCCGGCGCGCGGCGCCGCTGGACGTGGCCCTGAAGCATCTTGCTTGCCACGCCCTTCAATACCCGGGAATCCCGTTGTGACTACAGGAGTTCCGAGCTGTTTCAACAGGTGTTGAAATATAGCGAAAGTCCCGCCGGAATGGCAGGCCCGGCGGCATTGCTGCCCCACCGGCAGGCCGCGCGGCGCCTGCACGCAGCCGGGCGGGCGGCCCGCGCGGGGTCGCCGGGGCGATGGGCGCTCCGGGCCGGGGCGGGCCGGTCCCGGCTCGGCTTGACGCCATCGCGCGCGCCCCCTATCGTTGCGGCCTGGCGAACCGAATCCGAAGACGCGATGCCGAAGCGACACGCGAGCGCCGCCGTCACCTGTCAGCCGATCGGGTGCCGACTCCCCGACGGAGGCGGCGGCGCGGGCTGCGTGTAGCGAGCGCGAATCGCGAGAGATTCGACCGCGGCCTCCCGAGACAGCGAGAGGCCGTTTTTTTGGCGCCCGCGCGCCGCCGGCGGTGGCGGCTGGGTCCGCGGACGCTGCGACCGTAGAGACGAGGAGGGCTGTCCGGTATGGACCTATCACGGGCGACGTACCTGATCCTGGCCGAGGGCTCGCTGAGTCTGCACGGAGCCAAGACGGCTTCGTCGGCGATCCGGTATCTCCCGGAGCGCGTGACGGCGGTGATCGATTCGACGCAGGCCGGCCGCACGGTGGGGGAGGTGCTGGGCTTCGGCGGCGCGATCCCGATCGTCGCCTCGCTCGAGGAGGGACTGGCCGCGGGGGCGGCCCGGCCGACGGCGCTGCTGATCGGCGTCGCCCCGCGCAGCGGCCGGCTGCCCGCGGACTGGATCCCGCTGGTGGTGCGCGCCGCGGAGCAGGGCCTCGACGTGGTCTCGGGGCTGCACGATTTCCTCGCGGACATCCCCGCGATCCGCGCGGCGGCCGAGCGGTCGGGTGTCGCCATCGTGGACCTGCGCCGCCCGCCCACCGACCTGCTGGTCTCCACGGGCCGGGCCCGCGAGGTGGACGCGTTCACCGTCCTGACCGTGGGCACGGACTGCAACATCGGGAAGATGACGGCGGGCCTCGAGATCCGGCGCGGGCTCGAGCAGGCGGGCGCGCGCGTCGTGTTCGCGCCGACCGGCCAGACCGGCATCCTGATCGAGGGCTGGGGCATCGCGGTCGACGCGGTCGTGTCCGACTTCGTCGCCGGCGCCGCGGAGCGGCTGGTGCTGGAGGGCGCGAAGCGGGTGGGGCCGGGCGGGATCGTGCTCGTCGAGGGGCAGGGCTCGCTGATCCACCCGGGCTACTCCGGCGTGACGCTGGGTCTGCTGCACGGCACGCTGCCCTCCGCGATGATCCTCTGCCACGACGCGACCCGCACGCGGATCCGGAGCGATGGCGTCTACGACTTCGTGCGCATGTCGTCCCTGACCGAGGCGATCCGGATGAACGAGGCGATGCTCGAGCCGCTCCGGCCCGCGCGCGTGATCGGCATCTCGCTCAAGACCGCGGAGCTGCCGGAGGCGGAGGCGCGGCAGGCGGTGCAGCGTGCGGAGGAGGAGACGGGCCTGCCCGCGACCGACCCGGTCCGCTTCGGCCCCGAGCCGCTCGTCCGGGCGATCCTCGAGGCGGCCGGCCCGGCCGCCCTGGTGCGCCCTGATTCGATCGCGCAGCCGGCGTGAGCCGCGCGGCCGCCGCCGGCCGCAGCGCGAAGGAAGCGCTGGCCGCGGAGCCGCGCCGGCGGCTGGACGCCCACGCGGCGCCAGCCGCCCGCGAACCGCGGCGCGGGTAACGCCGCCGGCTCGGGCCGCGGGACGGAGGCGAGCGCGGCGCCGGATTGCCGCCGCATCGTCCGCCCGGCGTCGATGCGGAGCGACGGGAAGGGATTGACCGGCGGCGCGGCGCCGGCTCGCCGCCGCACCGTTCGCCCGGCCCCATGCGAACGGTGCGGCGCGCCTTTCACCCTTACGCCCGCTCCACCCCCAGCCCTGGCGCGGTGTTGAACCGCAGTCGCCCGTCCGGCTCGAGGCCCGGGCCGCGGAACGGGTCGTTCGCCAGCAGCGCGGCGCCGTCCAGGTCCGCGTAGTCCACCAGCGGCGCGAGCTGCACGGCCGCCGCGATGCCCAGCGTGCTCTCGACCATGCACCCCAGCATCACGCGCAGCCCGTGCGCGCGCGCGACGTGCACCATGCGCACCGCCTCGCGCAGGGAGCCGCACTTCGCGAGCTTGACGTTGATCCCGTCCACGCAGCCGGCGAGGCGCGGGATGTCTGCCGCGACGCGGCACGACTCGTCCGCGATGATCGGCAGCGGCGAACGCGAGCGCAGCAGCCGCAGCCCCTCGAGATCGTCCGCCGGCACCGGCTGCTCCACGAACTCCACGCCGTACTCCTGGAACATCGGGATCCGGGCCAGCGCCTCCTTGGCCGTCCATGCCGTGTTCGCGTCCACGCGGATCACCGCCGACGGCGCCTCCTCCCGGATGATCGCCAGGTTCTGCTCGTCCTGCGGCGTGCCGACCTTGATCTTGAGCACGGGGTAACCCGCGGCCTCGCGCACCTTGAGCCGCATGAGCTCGGGCTCGTCGATCCCGAGCGTGAACGACGAGAGCGGCGCGGCCGCGGGGTCGAGGCCCCAGAGCCGCCACACGGGCACGCCCAGCCGCTTCCCCACCAGGTCGTGCAGCGCCGCCGAAACGGCGGCCCTGGCCGACGGGTTCCGGCCCACCGCATGCTCCAGCGCGCGCTCGATGCGCTCGAGCCCGAACGCGTCCCCGGCCGCCGACTGCTCCAGCGCTTCCGCGAGCCGGGGGAGCACCGCCGCCACCGTCTCCGCGGTCTCGCCGTAGAACGGCGTCGCCGCGGCCTCGCCCCAGCCCTCCGCGCCATCCCCGTCGCGAATGCGCACCCATACCCTGCGCCGCACCGGCCCGGCCGCTTCGCGCGCGATCCGGAACTCGTGCCGCGTCCGCAACTCCAGGATCTCGAACTCCAGCTCCAAGGCCCGAACCCTCCACTCTTTCAGGGAACACCCGGGCAGGCGCGCCCCGCGCCGCCCGCGGCCAACTTCGGGCCCGCGAGTGCGCGGGGCAATGGCGATGGCGGAGGACGGGGAGACGCGCGAGTGCGCGGGGCAATGGCAATGGCGGAGGACGGGGAGACGGCAGACGGGCTCCGGCCCCTCGCGTTCCGGGGGCGGCGGGGCGCGCGGGCGAGCATGGCCGCGGCTTCGCGGTGGTCGGGGAGGAGGGGCGCCGGCTGGCTGACGGCAGCCCGCGGGGGCGCGGAGCAACGGGCGCCGCACCTCGAGCGCGTGCGGGAGATCCTGCGGCAGCCCGCGGGGGCGCGGAGCAACGGGCGGCGGGAGCGCCGCCCGTTCCCGCTTCTGGGATGCAGGATCCCACGGGCGGGCAGCCGGGTGCTGGCGCGGCCGCCGCGATCGCGTTGGCAACCGCTTCCTTTTCAATCGGTTGGCGGGACGGGCCTGTCCGGCGCCCGGCTTGCCACTTGCGGCGGGTCCGACCCTCATCTTCAGATCCGCCGCGAACGGGGATTTCGCCGATGGAGACCCTGCTCCAGGACGTCCGCTACGCGCTCCGCGCGCTCGGCCGCAACCGCGGCTTGACCCTGGCCGCCGTGCTCACCCTCACCATCGGCATCGGCGCCAATACAGCCATCTTCAGCGCCGTACACGCGGTGCTGCTGCGCCCGTTGCCCTACCCGCAGCCGGACCGGCTGGTGGTGCTGTGGCTGAACAACCAGCGCGAGGGCATCGACAAGGACGTCGCCTCGTACCCGAACTTCACGGACTGGCGCGCGCAGGGCACCTCGTTCGGGCACATGGCCGCGTACACCCGCACGTCTGCGAGCGTGACGGAGGGCGGTGACCCGGAGCAGGTGCGCGGCGCGTTCGTGACGGAGGACTTCTTCGCGGTGCTGGGCGTCGCGCCGGCGCTCGGCCGCGTGCCGTCCGCCGAGGACTACCGCGCTGCGCGCGAGCAGCTCGTGGTGCTGAGCCACGGCCTGTGGCAGCGGCGCTTCGGGGGCGACGCCGGGATCGTCGGGCGCACCATCCTGCTGACCGGCCGCCCGTACGAGGTCGTTGGAGTGATGCCGCCCGGCTTTCGCTACCCCGAGGACGCCGAGTTCTGGCGGCCTCTGGTCCGCACGCCGGACTTCGCGAACCTGTTCGATGCGCGCAGCGCGCTCTGGCTGAGCGTGATCGGCAGGCTCGCGCCCGGTGCGTCGCTCGCGCAGGCGCAGGCGCAGATGACGGCCGTCGCGCGCCGACTCGAGCAGGAGTACCCGGGCCCGAACGAAGGCTTGGGCATCCTGCTCGAGCCCCTGCATGACTCCATCGTCGGCGACGTACGCCCCGCCCTGCTCCTCCTGCTCGGCGCGGCCGGCTTCGTGCTGCTGATCGCGTGCGCGAACATCGCAAACCTGCTGCTCGCGCGCGGCGCGGGGCGCGCCAAGGAGATCGCCGTGCGCGTCGCGCTGGGCGCCGCACGCACGCGCATCGCGCGGCAGGTCCTGACCGAGAGCGTGGTGCTCGCGCTGCTCGGCGGCGCGGCCGGCCTGCTCGTCGCCTACTGGGTGGTCGGAGCGCTCGCGGCCATGGGCCCGGCGGAAGTCCCGCGCCTGGGCGAGGTGACCGTCGACCGCACCGTGATCGGTTTCGCGCTCGCTGCGTCGCTGCTGACCGGGTTGTTCTTCGGGGTCGCACCCGCGATCCAGTTGTCCCGGACCCGGCTCACCGACGCGCTGCGGGACGGCGGCCGCGGCGCAACAGGCGCCGCCCGCAGCGCCCACCTCCGCTCGTTGCTCGTCACGGTCGAAGTCGCGACGGCGCTCGTGCTGCTGATGGGTGCAGGGCTGCTCATCCGCAGCTTCGCTGCGCTCCAGTCGGTGGACCCTGGCTTCGACGGCGACCGCGTGCTCACCGTCCGCGTGGTCCCCGCGGCCGCGCGATACCCCGAGGCCGACCAGGTGCGCGCCTTCTACGACGAGTTCCTCGATTCCGTGCGCGGCCTGCCGGGCGTCGAGTCCGTGTCCGCGATCTCCACGCTGTTCCTCTCGCGGCTGCCCAACATGGGGCCGGTCACGGTCGAGGGTGAGCCGCCGCGCACGCAGGACGAGACCGTCGTGTCCGTCACGCGCGATGCGATCACCCCCGGCTTCTTCGGGATGATGCGCATCCCGGTCCGGCTCGGCCGCGAGTTCACCGAGCAGGACGGGCCGGATGGCATGCCCGTCGCCGTCGTGAACGAGACGTTCGTGCGCCGCTTCCTCCCGGAGGGGGATCCGCTGGGCCGGCGCTTCACCTGGGGTGATCCGGAGGACAGTGACGCGACCTGGTGGACGATCGTGGGCGTCGTCGCGGACACGCGCCGCTCGGGCCTCGCGGAGCCCGTGCGGCCGGAGGCCTATCTGCCACAGCAGCAGGTCGCCAGTCGCGGCATGACCGTGCTCGTCCGGACGGCGGGCGATCCGCTCGCGCTCACCGGCCCCATCCGCGCCGTGCTGCGCAGCATCGACCCGCTCCAGCCGCTTTCGGACGTCCGCACGGTCGAGCAGCTCATGGCGGAAGCCGTGGCCGCGCGCCGCTTCGTCATGCTCCTGCTGTCCATCTTCGCCGCCGTCGCGCTCGTGCTCGCCGCGATCGGCATCTACGGCGTCATGGCCTACCTCGTCGGCCAGCGCACGCGCGAGGTGGGCATCCGCTTCGCCCTCGGCGCGGACCGCCGCAGCGTCCTCGCGCTCGTGGTCGGCCAGGCCATGGCGCGCGTGCTGCCTGGCGTCGCGCTCGGCGCCCTGGGTGCGCTCGGGCTCACCCGCCTGCTGCGGAGTCAGCTCTTCGGCGTGAGCGCGCTGGATCCGGTCACCTTCCTCGTCGTCGCAGCGCTGCTGGTCGGCGTCGCCCTCGCGGCGAGCCTGCTCCCCGCGCGCCGTGCCGCGGGAGTGGACCCGATGGCCGCCCTACGGCAGGACTGATGCGCGCGCCCGCGGCGCCCTGAAGCACCCCTGCGCCACGGCGGCGGCCACGCGCGCCTCCCGTGTGTCACGCGCGCACGCGCCTCCGCCCGCGCGCGCCCTCGTACAGCTTCCGGATCAGACGGATCTGCCCCGCGTGGTAGGCATCGTGCGCCGCGATGCCGAACAGCATCTCCGCGCGCGTCCACCGGCCCGCGCGCTCGTCCAGCCGCGCGCCGTCCAGCGCGCGCGCGGCCGAGACCAGCGCCGCATGCTCCGCGCGCAGCAGCGCCAGGTCTTCCCGCCACGCCGCCTCCGTGCGCCGCTCCGGCGCGCGCGGCCAGTCGCGCGGCGACCGAGCGAACGGCCCCGCGTCATCGCCCAGCCGCCTGCGCACCACGTGCTTCCAGAACGCCATGTGCAGGACGATCTCCCAGATATCGTGACGGTCCGGGCCAGGTCGCCACGAGGCCGCGGCCGCGTCCACGCCCCTGAGCGCGCCCAGCACCGACGGCCCATGCCACGCGCGGCCCGCGAACACGCGCTCCATGCCATCGACCAGCCGCTCCAGCTCTCCGTTCATCTCCCTGCCTCCTGCCGCGTTCGTCTCGTGCAGCGCCGGCCGTCGCACGGGTGCGCAGCCGGGCCTGCCTGCCCGGGATCGTGCTGGCCGCCGGGGACCGGTGCTGCCAGCCCGGGATCGTTGCTGCCCGCCAGAGATCGTTGCTGCCCGCCCGGCTCACCGTGCTCCGGCCGCTCGCTCAGGGCGAGCAGCGCGGCGATGGCCCGGGATCGTGCTGCCCCCTGGCCGCTGTGCGGCGTGGGCCCGGGAATGTCCACGCGGCTGAGCCGGTTCCCATCCTGCCCGCCACCGCGGCCGTCCGCGCTGCCGGCCGTCGGGTTGAAACCGGTGAATCGGCCGATGGTCGTGACAAACTGCGGCGGGCGGTGTAACCTGTCAATACGATTGCGACGGTTACATCCGCGGGCCCGGCTGTCAGCGACCTGTCAGGGGACCGCGTCGGCGCCTATACTCGGGTCGGCGCCCGTACCCGGAGCGACCACGGGCGCCGATGGGGCAACCGGCGGCCCCGCGGGGAGGACGCGAGTCATGGGCTGGCCCTGCATCGAGTTCACGAAGACGGTGGGCTGGCGCCCGCGAGACCGGTCCGACGACGAGCTGGTCAGCTACGCGGCGCTGGTGGACTGGGCGGCCCGCGCCGGCCTGCTGGACGACGCAGCGGCGAGCCGGCTGGCGCGGAATGCGAAGCGCGAGCCGGCCGAGGCCGCGCGCGTGCTGGAGCAGGCCCGCGCGCTGCGCGGCGCGATCTACCGGATCCTCGTGGGCGTGGGTGAGGGCCGCCCGCCGACGGCGGAAGACCTCGACACGCTGAGCGCACACGCGTCGGCGGCGCTGGCCGCGCGCCGGCTCGAGTCCGCGCCGGAGGGCGGCTACGCGTGGGCGTGGCCACGGGATGCGACGTCGCTCGACCGCGTGCTGTGGCCGATCGCGGAGTCCGCGGCGTCCCTCCTCACCTCGCCCCTCGTGCACCGCGTGCGCCGCTGCGCGGACGATGAGTGCGGCTGGCTGTTCGTCGACGAGAGCCGCAACCGGAGCCGCCGCTGGTGCTCCATGGAGGGCTGCGGCACGCGGGCGAAGGTGAGGCGGTACCGGCAGCGCCAGCGAGGGTGACGGGTGATGCGTACGCGTGCACGTGCAGGAGCACGAGCAGGAGGATGAGCACGTGTACGTATCTCGTAAACGTAAACGTCAACGTACTCGTGCACGTGCACGTGTATGTGTATGTGTATGCGCACGCGTACCTCGACCGGAGGCCAGCATGGCGATCACCGCTGCCCGTGAAGTCCGCGCGCCGCGCGGCCCGGAGCGCACCTGCAAGGGCTGGACGCAGGAGGCCGCGCTCCGGATGCTGATGAACAACCTCGACCCGGACGTCGCGGAGCGGCCGGAAGACCTGGTCGTGTACGGCGGCACCGGGCGCGCGGCGCGGAGCTGGGAGGCGTTCGACGCGATCGTGCGCGCGCTGCGCGAGCTCGAGAACGACGAGACGCTGCTCGTGCAGTCCGGCAAGCCGGTCGCGGTGTTCCGCACGCACGCCTGGGCGCCGCGCGTGCTCATTGCCAACTCGAACCTGGTGCCGCGCTGGGCCACCTACGAGGTCTTCCGCGAGCTGGAGCGGCAGGGCCTCACCATGTACGGCCAGATGACCGCGGGCTCGTGGATCTACATCGGCACGCAGGGCATCCTCCAGGGCACGTACGAGACGTTCGGCGCGGTCGCGCGGCAGCACTTCGGCGGCACGCTGAAGGGTCGCTGGGTGCTGACCGGCGGGATGGGCGGCATGGGCGGTGCGCAGCCGCTGGCTGCGACGATGAACGAGGGCGCGATCCTCGTCGTCGAGGTCAACCCGCGCCGCATCGAGCGCCGCATCGCGACGCGCTACTGCGACCGCATGACCTACGACCTCGATGAGGCGCTCGGGTGGGTGCTCGGCGCGCGGGACCGCGGCGAGGCGCTGTCCGTGGGGCTGGTGGGGAACTGTGCGGAGGTGCTGCCGGAGCTGGTGCGCCGCGGGGTGGTGCCCGACGTGCTCACGGACCAGACCGCGGCGCATGATGCGCTTAACGGCTACTACCCGGCGGGCCTCTCGCTCGAGGAGGCGGACGCGCTGCGCGCGCGGGACCCGGACGGGTACGTGCGCCGCTCGATGGACTCCATGCGCGTGCACTGCGAGGCGATGGTCGAGCTCATGCGACGCGGCGCGGTCACGTTCGACTACGGCAACAACCTGCGCGGCCAGGCGAAGGACGCCGGCTTCGCGGATGCGTTCGCCTACCCCGGCTTCGTGCCGGCCTACATCCGCCCGCTCTTCTGCGAGGGCAAGGGGCCGTTCCGCTGGGTCGCGCTCTCCGGCGACCCGGAGGACCTGTACCGCACGGATGCGCTCGTCCTCGAGCTCTTCCCGCACGACGAGCACCTCGCCCGCTGGATCCGGCTCGCGCGCGAGAAGGTGCAGTTCCAGGGCCTGCCCGCGCGCATCTGCTGGCTGGGTCAGGGCGAGCGCGCGCGCTTCGGCGTCGCGCTGAACGACCTGGTCGCGAGCGGCGAGGTGTCCGCGCCGATCGTGATCGGGCGGGACCACCTGGACACCGGCTCGGTCGCATCGCCGTACCGCGAGACCGAGGGCATGAAGGACGGCAGCGACGCGATCGCAGACTGGCCCGTGCTCAACGCGCTGCTCAACACCGCGTCCGGCGCGAGCTGGGTCTCGTTCCACCACGGCGGCGGCGTGGGAATCGGCAACGCGCTGCACGCGGGGCAGGTGCTGGTGGCGGACGGCACGCCCGAGATGCGCGAGCGCATCGAGCGCGTGCTGACGAACGACCCGGGGCTCGGCGTGGCGCGGCACGCGGACGCGGGCTACGGGGAAGCGCTGGAGACCGCGAGGAAGCACGGGATCCGGCTGCCGATGGTGGAGGGGTAGGGGCGGGCGCAAAGGACACCGTCCAGGAGGAGGCTCGATGCGGCGCCGGGCTTAGGCCGCGCTCCTCGGCGCGGTGCGCATCGCTGACAGCGGCCTCGCCGCGGCGCGGGGCGTGAAGGCGCGACGCGCGGCCGGACGCGAGAACTCCGCACCCGTGCACCCGGTGCGCCGCCGCGTGCGGACTCGGCCGTGCTGGTGGCGGCCGAGTTCCGCCATCCCGTTCATCCGCCTCCTGGGTGCGGACTTCGCCCGCCCCGCGCGGCAAACCTCCATGCTCGCGAAGCCCTACGGGGTCGAGTTGGAACTTCGCCGTGCCCTGCCCGATCAACTTCCACGACGCCAGGCCGTGGGGCGCTGCGTTGGGACTTCGCCGCGCCCAGCGCGGCAAACTTCCACGGCGCGGCGCCGTGCCGCGCTGCGTGCGGAACGTCGCCGCGACCCCCCCCACGAGGGCGCGACGCGCTGCGCGGCCGCACCGGCGCCTGCCGCCCCCCTCGCAAGGGTGGGCGTCGGGGGCCGGACCCGACGTGACCAGGCAGTACTGGCCCTGACCACGGAGTGCTGGTGGCCCGCCGCGCGCACCCGCCTCACGCCTCCGGCTGGTCGTAGATCCCCTTCATCGCCTCCTCGAGCGCCGCGCGTAGCTCGCCGGCGCTGGCGCCGAGATGGAACGCCGCGACGGCGACCGGCCGGAGCAGCCCCACGAGCGTGTCCGGCCGCTCGGCGTCAGCCACCAGCGGCTTCTTCTGCTCGGCGATGCGCGTGCCTCGCGCACCCTCGCTCACCACGATGCCCAGCCGCTCGAGCTCGGCGTACGCGCGCGCGACGGTCCCGGGCGCGATGTCCAGGTCGTCCGCGAGCCGGCGGACCGTCGGCAGGCGGTCGCCCGGCCGGAGCTGACCCGTCGCCACGGCCTCCTGCACCTGCGCGATGATCTGCTCGTAGATCGAGACGGGTGCGGAGTCGTCGATGCGGATGCGGAACCGCGGCACCGCTGCGGCGCGCGCCGCCTCCTTGCCGACCGCCCGCCGCGCTCCGCCAGCATCGGCCAGGACAGCCTTCAGGACATCGGGGGTGGCGCCGAACTCGCCCAGCACCTCCGCGGCAATGCCGCCCGCGGCTGCGACGCCGAGCAGGACATGCTCGGTGCCAATGTACGAGTTCAGCTCGCGCGCCTCTGCTATCGCGTACTCGAGGGCCTTCTTCGCCTCCTCCGTGTACAGCAACTCCCCCGGCACGACCGTCGTCTGCCCCTTGGGGATGGCCTCCTCCACCCGCTTCCGCACCTCCTGCGGGTCGATGCGCAGGTTCGCCAGCACGGTCACGGCCATGCCTCCGCGATCGCGGATCAGCCCGAGGAGCAGGTGCTCCGGGCGGACATGGTCGTGCTGGAGGCGGATCGCCTCCTCGCGCGCCATCACCAGGACCTTCCGGACCCGATCGGTGAACGGGTACGGGTCCTCTGGCTTCGGCCGTTTCCAGCCGAACATGGCGTCCTCCCCGCCTTGTGCCCTCGGCCCTCGCGGTCGGGGACTTGTATCAGAGCGATTGGTACAATAACGGAGCGCTCGATCTTGTCTCAAGGCGAGTGATACAAGCCCCCCCGGGCACGCCCGAACCGCACAGTTCCGGCCCATCTCGCGCCGGTGCCGCCAGTCCGCTGCTCAGCCCGCCTCGGGCCATAGGGCGCTGCCTTCCGCTCGCCCCGACGGCGTACGCGGCCCCCGGTGTACGCTTTCATCCCCGGGTCGCCCTCGCCCCAACCCTCGTTCCCGCCTCCCGGGCACCCCCTGCCCTCGCCCTCGCCCCGGCCCAGCAGCACCGCCCACCTGGCGGGAGTTGCCGGCGCGCGCAGCCCCCGCCGCGTATATTCCCCGCCATGCCCGTCCTCATCCCGGACCTCGTGTACGACAACGGCGCGTTCCGCCGCGGCCTCGGCCTCGAGATCGACGCCGCGTCCGGCCGCATCGCGCGCGTGGAGGAGGCGCGGGAGCTGGAGCGCGCCGCGCGCGAGCGGGGCGACGTCGTCGAGACGCTCCCCGGCCGCGCGCTCGTGCCCGGCTTCGTCAACGCGCACTCGCACGCGTTCCAGCGGCTGATCCGCGGGCGCACGCAGTGGCGGCCGGCGGCGGAACCGGAGGCGGACTTCTGGAGCTGGCGCGAGGCGATGTACGGCGCGGCGCTCTCGCTCTCGCCGGACGACGTCTACCATGCGTCGCGGTTCTGCTTCCTCGAGATGCTGCGCGCGGGGTTCACGAGCGTCGGCGAGTTCCATTACCTGCACCGCGACCCGGCGGGCGATGCGTACGCGGATCCGAACGAGCTGGCGCTGCGCGTGATCGCGGCGGCGGAGGACGTCGGCATCCGCATCGCCCTGCTGAACACGTGCTACGCGGCGGGCGGGATCGGCCGGCCGCTCGAGCCGGCGCAGCGCCGCTTCGCGACGCCGGACCTGGACGCGTTCATCGCGGAGACGGCCGAGCTCGCGGACCGCTACGCCGGCAATGCGCTGGTCACGGTCGGCGTCGCGCCGCACAGCGTGCGCGCGGTGCCGCGCGGCTGGCTCGCGCCGCTGCGGCGCTGGGCGGCGGAGCGCGGCGCGGCGTTCCACATCCACGTCGCCGAGCAGCCCGCGGAGGTCGAGGCGTGCCGCGCGGCGTACGGGCTGCGGCCGGTCGAGCTGCTCGCGGAGGAAGGCGTGGTGGACGACGGCCTCACCGCCATCCACGCGACGCACCTCGCCGCGGACGAGGTCGCGCTGCTGGGCGATGCGGGCGCGACGGTGTGCGCGTGCCCCACGACGGAGCGCGACCTGGGCGACGGCTTCCTGCCCGGCGCGGAGCTGCTCGCCGCGGGCGCGCGCGTCGCGCTCGGCTCGGACAGCCACACGGTCATCGACCCGTTCGAGGAGATGCGCCTCGTCGAGTACCACGAGCGGCTGCGGCGACTCCGGCGCGTGGTGCTCGCGGTCCCTGGCGCGGATGGACGGCTGGAGGTCGCCCCGTTGCTGCTCGAGCTGGCGACGGAGAGCGGCGCGCGCGCGCTGCGCATCGACGCGGGCCGGCTCGCGCCCGGCGTGCTCGCTGACATCGTCGCCATCGACCTCGAGCACCCGGCCCTCGCCGGGTGGAGCGACGACTCGCTGGCCGCGCTGCTCGCGCTGTGCGCGCCTGCCGCCGTGGTCTCGGACGTGTGGGTCGGCGGCGTGCGGCGCATCGAGCAGCGGCGCCACGTGCTGGACGACGACGCGGCCGCCGCGTTCCGGCGCGTGGCCGCACGGGTGGAGTGAGGCGCAACCCCCGGGGCCGGGGCGCCCATCCAACCCCAGGGCCGAGGCGCCAACCAGACCCCGGGCTGGGGCGTCCGTACAAGCCCCCGGACCGCGGTGCCAACCCAAACGCGGCGACCGATTCGCCGCTCCCTCGCCCCCGCCCTCGCCCCGGCCGGGTGGCCAGGACGTGGGCGAAGGGCCAGGGGGAGCGAAACCGGACGTCCCGCGAGGGCGTAGAGCGGCAACGGACAGCAGAGCGACCCGGCAAATTCAGGAGGCCCGCCATGCACGCGCATCTCTCGAGCGCCCGCCTCTCCTTCGTGATGATCCTCGCCGCGGCGCTGGCCGTGCCCGCCGCCGCGCAGCAGACCGAGCGGTACGCGCTCGCGGGCGCGAACGTGGCCGTGTACAACCTCGCCGGCGAGGTGCGGATCGAGGCCGGCGACGGCTCCGAGGTCGTGGTCGAGCTGACGCGCGGCGGCGCGGACGCCGGCCAGCTCGAGGTGGACGTCGGCGACATCGGCGGCTGGCAGTCGCTGCGCGTGATCTACCCGAGCGACCGCATCGTCTACCCGCGCATGAGCCCCTGGTCGAACACGAACATGAACGTGCGGACGGACGGCACGTTCGGCCGCATCGACATGCCGGGCGCGGGGGATCAGCCCACCATGGCGTTCGCGCGCGAGCGCGGCGACCGGGTCCGCATCTCCGGCCGCGGCAGCGGCCTGGAGGCGTACGCGGACATGCGCGTGCTGGTGCCGCGGGGCCAGCGCATCGCGGTGTTCCTCGGCGCTGGCCGTGCAACCGTCTCGAACGTCGAGGGCGAGCTGCTGGTCGACGTCGGGACCGCGCCCATCGAGGCGGCCGGCACGCGCGGCTGGCTGCGGCTGGACACGGGCAGCGGCTCGATCGACCTGCGCGGCGCGGAGGGCGAGGTGATCCTGGACACGGGGTCGGGCCGCATCACGGCGGCCGACGTGCGCGGCCCGCGGCTCGTCATGGACACGGGCTCCGGCCGCGTCGAGGCGCGCGGCATCGAGGTCGACGGCCTCATCGTCGATACCGGCTCCGGGTCAGTGAGACTCTCCGACGTGAGCGCCCGCAGCATCAAGGTGGACACCGGCAGCGGCTCCGTCCGTCTGGGCCTGCTCTCCGATGTGGACGAGCTCGTGGTTGACACCGGCTCCGGCAGCGTCACGCTGGGCGTGCCCGAAACGCTCGGCGCCGAGATCATGGTCGACACCGGCTCCGGCGGCATCACCCTCGACGTCCCCGTGCAGGTCAGGGAGATCCGACGCACCCGCTTCCGCGGCACGATCGGCGACGGCGCCGGCCGCATCGTGATCGACACGGGCTCGGGCGGCGTGAGGCTGGTGCGAGGGTCGGGCAGCCGGCCCCCCGCGTGACCGGCGCGGCCCATCCGGCCGTGGCAGCGGCAGCGGCCGCGACGGGCGTGAGCTGTCCGGCCCTGGTCGCGGCGACCGCGGCGGCCACGGCCGTACACGTACACGTAAACGTACTCGTGCTCGTACTCGTGCCCGTAAACGTCCCCCTCAGCTCACCAGCTCACCTCGCAGCACCGTCACGGCCCGGCCGCCGAGCAGCGCGCGCTCGCCGCGCAGCCGCACCCTGACCAGCCCGCCGCGCGCGGACGCCTGGTAGCCCACCAGCTCGTCCTTCCCCAGCCGCTCGGCCCAGTACGGCCCGAGCGCGCAGTGCGCCGACCCGGTGACCGGGTCCTCATCCACGCCGACGCGCGGGGCGAAGAAGCGGGAGACGAAGTCGTACCCGGCGTCCCGGCGGGCGGCGGGGGCGGTGACGATGATGCCGCGCGCGTCCAGCTCGCGCACTGCGGTGATGTCCGGGCGCAGCTCACGGACGGTGCGCTCGTCGTCCAGCAGCACGAGCAGGTCGAATCGGCTCCTGCCGACCCATTGCGGCGCGGCGCCGAGCGCGCGGGCGAGGCCGGCGGGCGGCTCCGCGGGGCCGGGCCGCGTGGCGGGAAAATCCAGCTCGATCCACTCACCCGCCCACGTCGCGGTGAGCAGTCCGCTGCGCGTGTGGAAGCGCGCCGTCTCGTCCGGCGCGAGGTGCCCGTCCTCCCACAGCACGTGGGCGCTGGCGAGCGTGGCATGGCCGCAGAGGTCCACCTCGGCGGCCGGCGTGAACCAGCGCAGGTCGTAGGCGCCGTCGTCGCGCCGCACGAGAAACGCGGTCTCGGAGAGGTTCATTTCGCGGGCGACATCCTGCATCCAGCGTTCGTCGCGCGGCGCGGGCAGCACGCACACGGCCGCCGGGTTGCCGGCGAACGGCCGGTCCGTGAACGCGTCCACCTGCACGATCGTCTGTGACATAGGCAGCTATCCTCGAGCAAGGTCGGGATGTGAGCGTCCGCATGCAGGTCCGTCTGGACCGCGAGGTCGTGTACGATCGGCAAGCGACCTTGCGGAACGCATCTCTCCAGTTCGCGCACGCGTATCACTGCGCGGGGCGAGAGCCTGATGCAGCCCTGCGGCACCGAGCGCCGCCCGGCCGACGGCTCATCTCTGGCTCGCGGCTGCTCGCGCTGCGGCGCCGTACTCCAGCTCGCGGCGCGTCCACACCTCGCCGCCGCGCACGACGAGCGCGACGCGGCGCACGTTGCGGATGTCCGCCGTCGGGTCCGCGTCCAGCACCACGAGATCCGCGATCTTGCCTCGCTCGACGGTGCCGAAGTCGTCCAGCCGGCCCATGGCGAGCGCGCCGTTGCGCGTGGCGGCGGTCAGCACCTCGAGCGGCGTCAGCCCGGCCTCCTGCATCGCCTCCATCTCGAGGTAGACGGCGGGGCCGTGCAGCGTCAGCGGGTTGCCGGCGTCCGTGCCCATGGCGATCGGAATGCCGGCGTCGTGCAGGCGCTTCACGTTGCGCAGCATCTGCCGATAGCGTTCGCGGCCGGCCTCTTCCATGCGCGCGAGGGTGGCGGCGTCCGGCCGGCCGGGCAGCGAGTCGGTGAGGAACGCCTTGGCGCGTGTGGCCGGGTCCACGCACGGCAGCTCGTAGCGCGACGCGTCGAAGCTGCGCGCGCGGAGCTGCTGGTAACCCTGGTAGACGACGAGCGTGGGCGTGTACACGGTGCCGTTGCGGCGCGCGAGCCGGATGAACTCGTCGTCCACGTCAGCGTCCTCGACGCTGTGCACGAGCAGCTTCGCGCCGGCCTCGAGCGCGAGCTTCGCCTGCCAGAGCCCGGTCGCATGCACGATCAGCGGCTTCCCCGCGCGCGCGGCCTCCTCGCCTGCCGCGCGGATGAGCGTGCGCGCCAGCGCGGTGTCCGGCGAGTTGCGGCCGATCAGGAACCAGACCTTGAACGCGTCGGCGTCGTGCGCGGCGAGGAAGCGGGCGCCGGCGCGGGTGGACGCCTCGTCGTGGATGTGCATGAACTGCCGCTCGGCCGGCAGGTTGAGCCAGTGGTCGCGCGTGGAGAGCAGCGGGCCGGCGGCGGCGACGTGCGGCGCGAGCGTGCTGCGCTCGGCGTCGTCGCGCAGGTCCCAGGTCCACGGGTAGCCGCCCACGTCGAACGTCGCGGTGACGCCGGTGCAGAGGTAGGAGCGGTAGAACCGCTCGGGGTGTGCGCGCAGGTCGGCGATGGCGCGTTCGTAGGGGAACCGTTCGCGCAGGTCGAGCGCGTCGGGCCGGCCGTCCGCGAAGCCGGTCTGCGAGTAGTGCACGTGGGCGTCCACGAGGCCGGGGATGATCCACTTGCCGCGAGCGTCGATCGTCTCGACGTCGTCCTCGATGGGGCACGCGGAGCGGGGCCCGGCGCAGGCGATGCGGCCGTTGCGGATGACGACGACGGCGTCCGGCACGGGTGCGGCGCCGGTGCCGTCCACGAGCGTGGCGCCGGTGAACGCGATGGGCGGCGGCGGCGTGCCGGGCGGCGAGTCGAACGCGGTCGTGACGGCGATCTTCCAGCCGTCGGGGGTACGGACGAAGAGGCGCTCGCTGATGCCGCGGCTGCTCACGCCATCCCGGGTCACGCGGTAGTGGTAGGCGCCGTAGACGACGCCGTCGGCGAGGGGCGTGACGCGGAAGTGGGAGGCGACGAGCGTATCGGGCCACGTGTCGTCGCGCGACCCGGCCATGGGGGCGTAGCCGTACTGGAGGCCCGCGGGCCCGGCGCGAACCAGTCGGGGCGACTGGAGGTAGTGTTCGAGGTAGCGCGCGCGGTCGCGCGCGTGGATCGCGGCGATGTTCGAGCGGAACGCGGCGAGCGCCTGCGCGGAGTCGGCGGCGCGCGCCGGCTGGGCGCCGGCGGGCTGCGCGGCCGGCCCCAGGCCCGCGGCCAGTGCGATGAGCAGGGCCGATGCGGGCGCGAGGGCTGGGGGCCACGCACGCGGCGGGTCGGGTTCCGTCGCCCTCGCGAGGCCGGAGGGGGACTTCGCTGTGCGCGCCGCGGGCACGCGGCGCGCGGGGGCCTGGGCTCCGGATGCGTTCGGCATGGCAGCATCTCCCTGGCGGCGTGATCCGGCGGCAGGATAGCGAACGGAGGGCGGCGCCGCGAGCCCGGGGCGCGACTCTCCCGTGGCCGCCGGCGCGCACCACGAGATCCGAAAGGAGCGCTGGGAAATGAGGGGCTCGTCGCTGAGGTTGCCGTTCGCCGCTGCCGCGCTGGCGGCCGCGGCGTCTGCCGGGCTGACGGCCGCCGGCTGCGCGTCGCTGCGGGGCGCCCTGGGCGGGGACGGCGCGCTGGCGTACGGGCTGCCGGCCGTCGCGGCGGCGGTGTACGCGTACGGGGACACCACGGTGATGGACATCCAGATGGCGGCGGTGGAGGTGCGCTCGCGGGGGACGGTCGAGCTGGCGTTCGAGCCGGCGGACGGCGGGTTGAGGGCGACGGTGCGCTGGGTGGACTTCGAGGGCCGGCTGTCGAGCCCGCAGGGCGCGGTGGACGCGGATGAGAGCGGGATCGACGGGCCGTTCGTGCTGAGCGTGGATGAGCGGGGGCGCGTCGAGCTGGTGGACGTGCCGCAGCTCACGGACGCGTTCCGGCAGGTGGCGGGCACGCCGGGCATCATGGCGCAAGCGTTGTTCATCCGGCTGCCGGGCCACGCGGTCGAGCCCGGCGCCGCGTGGGTGGACACGGTGCGGGTCATGGAAGAGGGCGAGGGGCTGACCTCGACGTTCCAGGCGGTGGTCACGTCCACGTGGGCGGGGGACACGATCGTGGAGGGGCGGACGCTGCGCGTGATCCGCAGGGCCGGCGCCCTCTCGCTAGGGGTCCACGGCGTGTCGCAGGGGATCGAGATCCAGCAGAGTCTGACGGGCGAGTCGGCCGGAGTGGCGCTGTGGGACCCGGAGCGGCGGCTGCTCGTGATCCGGGAGGAGAGCGCCGAGCTGAGCGGCACGATGGAGCTACCGGCGCTGGGCGCGCAGGGTGTTGCCGTCCAGGCGCGAACGCGGACGCGGCTGGCCTTGCAGGGCGGTTGAGGCGGGGGCGGGGCCGCGGCGGGGTCGCGCGGGCGCGCCAGCCGGGTGGCCAGGGGTGCCACGGTCGCCCGTCCGGCCCGCGAGGCGGCCATCGGTATCGCGGTTTCCGGGCCGACCCGGGACGATCATGGGCCGCGGTCCTCGGGCCGGGCATGGAACGGCCCTTGCCCCGCCGGAGCGGTGGGGCCCCCGGCTCGCGACGCGCCGGGGCCCACCCGCGCAGGCCGATCGAGGGAGGGGGCCGCCGCGCAGCCGGGCCGGTGCGTAGCCGGCGGCCGTACGTGCCGTGCGGCGAACGCCGGCAGCGAAAGGGGAAGCGAGATGGGAGACTTCCGGCTCGGCTCGGTGTTCGGATTCGAGATCCGCATCGACTTTTCCTGGTTCATCATCTTCGCGCTGATCCTCTGGAGCTTCGCGTTCGGCGTCTTCCCGGCGAGCTTCCCGGGGCTGGGCGCGGGGACGTACATCGGGATGGGCGTGGCGGCGACGCTGCTCTTCTTCGCGTCGCTGCTGGCGCACGAGATCTCGCACTCCCTGGTCGCGCGGACCAAGGGCGTGCCCGTCGAGGGCATCACGCTGTTCATCTTCGGCGGCATGGCGCGCACGCGGCTCGAGGCGTCGGAGCCGGGCGACGAGTTCCTGATCGCCGTCGTGGGCCCGGTGTCGAGCATCGTGATCGGCGCGCTGTTCGGGCTGGTGTGGTGGGTGGGCTCGCGTGCGGGGTGGAGCCCGGCGATCACCGGCGTCGCGGCGTACCTCGGGGTGCTCAACGTCGCGCTCGCCGTGTTCAACCTGCTGCCGGGCTTCCCGCTGGACGGTGGGCGGCTGTTCCGCTCGGTGGTGTGGAAGGTCACGGGGGACGTGACGCGGGCGACGCGCGTCGCGTCCACGGGCGGCCGCTGGCTGGGCTACGTCCTCGTGGGCCTGGGCATCCTCCAGGCGTTCCGCGGCAACGTGCTGGGCGGGTTGTGGCTGGTCTTCATCGGGTGGTTTCTGCGCAACGCGGCGATCGCGAGCTACGAGCAGCACCTGGTACGCATGGTGCTGGAGGGCGTGCGCGCGGCGGACACGATGACGCGCAACCCGGAGACCGTCGGCCCGGATCTGACCGTGCAGCAGCTCGTGGACGACTACTTCCTCCGGCGGCGGTTCCAGGCGTTCCCGGTGGCGGAGGACGGGCGGCCGGTGGGGATCGTGACGCTGCATCAGGTCAAGGAGCTGCCGCGCGAGGAGTGGCCGCTGCGCACGGTGCGCTCGATCATGGCGGCCGCGGAGGACGGGCTGACCGTGCGGCCGGAGGAGCCGATGACGCGCGTGCTGGAGAAGATGGAAGGATCCAGCGTGCGGCGGGTACTGGTCACGCGGGACGGCCAGCTCGAGGGCATCATCACCGCGGCCGACGTGGCCGCGTGGCTGGACCGCGTGCGACAGCTCCAGGGGGGCAGCAGGCCCTCGCAGCCCCGAGTCGGCGAGCAGCCCTGAGCCGGCGGGCAGTCCTGAGCCGATGGGCGGCCCTGAGTCGGCGGGCAGTCCTGAGCCGATGGGCAGCCCTGAGTCGGCGGGTGGCCCGGAAACCGAAGACATGCGAGTGATCCCGTTCGAACACCTGCCGCCGGGCTTCGCCGAGCGGATCGACGATCCGCCCGACCCGCCCGCGACGCCGCTGCCCGCGGCGACGGCCGTGCTGCTGCGCGACGGCGGCGCGGGGCCGGAGGTGCTGCTGCTGAGGCGCAACCGGTCGAGCGGGTTCGTGCCGGGCGCGTACGTGTTCCCGGGCGGCCGGGTGGACGCGGCGGACGGCGAGCCCGCGGCGCTCGCCCGCCTGGAGGGGTGGGAGCCGGGCGGCGAGCCGGCTGCGGCGTACATCCTGGCGGCGGTCCGGGAGGTGCTCGAGGAGACGGGCGTGCTGCTGGCGCGGGACGCGGCAGGCCGGCCGGCGCCAGACGCGCGTGCGCGGGAGGTCGCGCGCTGGCGCACGGCGCTGCTCGAGGACCGCGCGACGCTGGCGGACGCGCTCGAGGCGCTGGACCTGCGCGTGGTGGCCGCCGACGTGGTGTACTGCGCGCACTGGATCACGCCGGCCGCCGAGCCGCGGCGCTACGACACGCGCTTCTTCCTCGCGCGGCTGCCGGCCGGCGCCGAGCCGGACGTGCACGCGCGCGAGCTGACGGACGCGCTGTGGCTGTCCCCCGCCGAGGCGCTGGCGCGTTTCCGTTCAGGCCGGCTGCCGATGGTCTTCCCGACCGTGCACACGCTCGAGTCGCTGGCGGGGTTCCGGAACGTGGAGGAGGCGCTGGCCGCGTTTCGCGGCTGCATCGTCGCGCCGATCCTGCCGCGGCTGGTCAGGACGCCGGAGGGCGTGGCCATCGTGGTGGATGGCCAGGGCCAGGGCGAGGGCGCTCCCCCACTGTGGCCCGGCACCGCGCACGGGGGCGCGGGAGGGTAGCCGGAGCATCGCGGTCGCTCGGCTGCCGTCGTCGCATCGAAGGGAACGCCGGGATGAAGGGCACGGCACTCATGAGGCCGGGCTCGCGGGTTCGCGTCCCGGCCGTCGCATCGCAACGAACGCCGGGATGACGGGCACGGGGGCCCGCACGGGCAGCGCGCCGGACCGGGCCAGGGACAACCCCCTCGCCCTCGCCCCGGCCCAGGTTTCACCAGAATGAGAAAGCAGGTTCAGCCATGACACGACGCCGCCCGGCGACCGTGGGGGAACTGCGCCGTGCCGGCTATCAGCCGGTGCCGGTGAAGCACGAGATCCGCGCGAACCTGCTGCGCAAGCTGCGCGCGGGCGAGACGCTGTTCCCGGGCATCATCGGCTACGACGACACGGTGATCCCGCAGGTCGTCAACGCACTGCTCGCATGCCAGAACTTCATCCTGCTGGGCCTGCGCGGGCAGGCCAAGAGCCGGATCGTGCGGCAGCTCACGTCGCTGCTGGACGAGGAGATCCCGATCCTGGCCGGCAGCGAGGTGAACGACGATCCGCTGGCGCCCATCTCCAAGTACGGCCGCATGCTCCTCGCGGAGCAGGGGGACGACGCGCCCGTGGAATGGGTGCCGCGCGACGCCCGCTTCGTCGAGAAGCTGGCCACGCCGGACGTGACGATCGCGGACATCATCGGCGACGTGGACCCGATCCGCGCCGCGCGCGGCGGCCACGTGCTCGCCGACGAGCTCACCATGCACTACGGGCTGCTGCCGCGTGCGAACCGCGGCATCTTCGCGATCAACGAGCTGCCGGACCTGGCGGGCAAGATCCAGGTCGGGCTGTTCAACATCATGCAGGAGGGCGACATCCAGATCAAAGGCTACCCCGTGCGGCTGCCGCTGGATGTGCTGCTCGTGTTCACGGCGAACCCGGAGGACTACACCGCGCGCGGCAAGATCATCACGCCGCTGAAGGACCGGATCGGCGCGGAGGTGCTGACGCACTACCCGGAGACGATCGAGGTGGGCATGGCCATCACGCGACAGGAGGCGTGGATCGATCGCGACGGTTTGCGCGTGGACGTGCCCGACTTCGTGGCCGAGGCGATCGAGCGCATCGCGTTCCTGGCGCGCGAGGACAAGCGCGTGGACCAGCGGTCGGGCGTGAGCCAGCGCATGCCGATCACGGTCCTGGAGAACGCGGTGTCGAACGCGGAGCGGCGCGCCCTGCTGTGCGGCGAGGAAACCGTGGTCCCGCGCTTCGCGGACGTGTACGCCGCGCTGCCGGCGATCACGGGGAAGCTCGAGCTCGAGTACGAGGGCGAGCTGGTCGGCGCGGAGCGGATCGCGCGCGAGCTCGTGAGCCGCGCGGCGGCGGACACGTTCCTCGCACGCGGCGGTGAGGCCGCGGAGGACGCGGTCGAGCAGGTGGTCGAGCACTTCGAGCGAGGCGGCGTGCTCCAGGTCGCGGACACGGCCGCGACGGCGGTCTGCCTCGAGGGCTTCCGCGCGGTGCCCGGGCTGGTGGGCGCGGTCGAGGCGCTCGGGCTCGTCCACGGCGCGTCGCCCGGCCACATCGTCGCGGGCTGCGAGCTGGTTCTCGAAGCGCTGGTCGCGGAGCGGCGCATCAGCCGCTCCGAGTCGGGGCGCTACACGCGCGCGCCGCGCCGGCCGGGGCACCCGCCCGCCGGGTTCGGCAAGGGCTCGCTGGAGGTGTGAGGGCGAAGCGCGTGGCGCCGCTCCCTGAAGCGGGGTGCGTGGCGCCGCTCACCGAAACTCGCCGCCCCGGCAGACCCGCGGCACGGGGGCGCGCGGTGCCGGTCCCCGAAACGCCGGGCGTCGCGCCGCCCGACGACGCGCGGCGCCTGTCCGCCATCCGCCGCGCGCTGCTGCGCCACTACGACCGGCATCGCCGGGACCTGCCGTGGCGCGGCACGGCGGACCCGTACCGCGTCTGGGTTTCGGAGATCATGCTCCAGCAGACGCGGGCGGACGTCGTCGCGCCGTACTACGAGCGGTGGCTCGAGCGCTTCCCCACGCTGGACGCGCTCGCGGACGCCGAGCTGGACGACGTGCTGCGCGCGTGGCAGGGGCTCGGCTACTACGCGCGGGCGCGCAACCTGCACCGCGCCGCGCGCGTGGTGCGCGAGCGGCACGGCGGCGAGCTGCCGCGCGATGCAGCCGCTCTGCGTGCGCTGCCCGGCGTGGGCGCGTACACGGCGGGCGCGATCGCGAGCATCGCGTTCGGCGAGCCGTGCCCGGCGGTGGACGGCAACGTGCGGCGCGTCCTCGCGCGGCTCTTCGACCTCGCCGACGCCGCGCCCGGGACACTCCACGATCTCGCCGCACGCCTGGTGCCCCGGCGGCGCGCGGGGGACTTCAACCAGGCGATGATGGACCTGGGCGCGACGCTGTGCTCGCCGCGCCGGCCGGCGTGCGGCGAGTGCCCGCTCGCGCGCTGGTGCCTGGCCCGCGCGCGCGGCACGCAAGCCGAGCGGCCGGCGCGGCGGCGGCGGCCGGAGGTCCCGTTGTACGACGTCGGGACGGCGGTGCTGCGGGCGCGCGACGGCCGGCTGCTGCTGGTCCGGCGGCCAGAGGACGGGCTGCTGGGCGGCATGTGGTCGTTTCCGGGCGAGGTCGCGCGCGCTGGCGAGAGCGTGGAGGACGCGGCGGCGCGCGCGGGCCGTGCGGCATCCGGCCTCGCGACGGTGGGGCGAGGGCGGCCGCGGGGCAGCGTCGTGCACGTGTTCAGCCACCGGCGTGAGGTCTACCACGTCTTCGTGTTCGAGGTCGCGGCCACCGGCGCGGAGGGCACGGCGCCGTGCCGCGAGCGGGTGGCGCCGTGCCGCGAACGCGTGGCGCTGGAGCGTGTGGCGCTGCGCGATGAAGGGGTGGCGCTGCGCGACGAGGGGGTGGTGCGCGGGGATCAGGGAGGGCGGCGCGTCACGCGCCGCCGCGGAGCGCGTGGAGTGTGGGTGGCGCCGGGGGAGCTGGAGCGCTACGCGTTGCCGGCGGCGCAGCGGCGGATCCTGGGGATGCTGGAGGCGGGGTAGGCAGCGCGCGGGGGCTGGTCGTGTTGTCCCTCATCGGGCCGGATGGTTCAAGGTTGAACCATCTCCGCCCGTGCGCGATGTGATCCCCGGCCCGTGCGCGGTGGTCTCTCGCCCGTGCGCGGCGTCGTCCTCCGTTCGTGCGCGGCGTCGTTCCCCCGGCCGTGCGCGGCGGCGTCCTCCGCTCGTGCGCGGCGGCGTTCCCCCGGCGTGCGCAGCGTCGTCCGGGGGGGCGGACTGATCGCGGCACCCGCGATGATGCCGCAGATCTCGGTGCCTCGCGTGCCGGCGACCGGCGCGATCGATGTCTCGCTGCGCCTCGCGAGCTCGTGGCCAGCGAGAGTGGTGTCTCTCTGCGCTTCGCGAGCCGGTGGCCGGCGCGATCGGCGTCGCGGCGCGCGCCAGATGGTACAACGTTGTACCATCTCCGCTTGCCGGCACGCACCCTTCGCCCTGCCGTCGCGCGCCGCCTCGCCGGCCGGCGCCCGCCGCACCGGCCGGCGGCACCCGCCGCCGCCCGACCACCCCGGCGCACGGGGAGGAATGGCGGCCCCGAGGCGCAACGCGCGGCGGCGAGTTATAATACCAGCATCGCTCCCCGAGTGACGGAAGGCCTGCCATGCGCTTCACGACCTACACCAAGTACCGCGGCGGCCTGCTGGACGCGCTGAACATCCAGGAGCTGCTGGACCGGCTCGCGGACTTCCTGCTCCAGAGCGGGTTCGCGGGCAGGCCCGAGGATCAGCCGTGGTGGGCGGACCCGCTCGACATGGACTCCGGCCGGTCGCTCGAGGCCCTGAAGGAAGCGCTGCTGCGCGCGCTGATCGAGAGCGGGCAGCTCACGCCCGAGATGCTGAGGGAGCTGCGCGGGGAGGGGCAGAGCGACGAGGAGGTGCGGGACCGGCTCGCGCGCTTGCTGGACGACCTGGTGCAACGGCTGGTCGACGAGGGATACCTCACGCTGGCGCCGGCGGCGCCGGGCGAGCCGACGCACTCCCAGATGCCCGGCGTCGGCAAGATCGACGAGGGTGCGGAGGCGGCACGCCAGGTGGATTTCCAGCTCACGGACAAGGGGCTGGACTTCCTGGGCTACCGCACGCTGAAGCACCTGCTCTCTGCGCTCGGCAAGTCCAGCTTCGGCAGCCACGAAACGCCGCACCTCGCCACGGGCATCGAGGCGGAGGCCGCGTCGCGGCCGTACGAGTTCGGCGACACGCTGAACCTGGACATCCCGGGCACGCTGACGCGCGCGATGAAGCGCGCCGGCGTGCGCGTGCCGCTGGACCTCGATTACGACGACCTGCTGGTCCACCAGGCCGAGTACCGCAGCTCGTGTGCGACGGTCCTGCTGCTGGACGTCTCGCACTCGATGATCCTGTACGGCGAGGACCGGTTCACGCCGGCGAAGAAGGTGGCGCTCGCGCTCGCGCACCTGATCCGCACGCAGTATCCGGGGGACACGCTGCGCGCGGTCACGTTCGGCGATCGTGCGCAGGAGATCCCGCTCGGCGAGCTCGCGCGCGCGCAGGTCGGGCCGTACCACACGAACACGGCGGAAGGGCTGCGGATCGCCCGGCGCATCCTGCTCTCGCAGCGCAAGGAGATGCGCCAGATCATCATGATCACGGATGGTAAGCCCAGCGCCGTGACGCTCCCGGACGGGAGCGTGTACAAGAACCCCGCGGGCCTGCACCCGCTCATCCTGCGCGAGACGTTCCACGAGGTCGCAGCCTGCCGCAAAGCAGGGATCCTGATCAACACGTTCATGCTCGCGCGCGACCCCGCGCTGGTGCGGTTCGTGGCGCGCGTCTGCGAGCTGGCGCGCGGCAGGGCCTACTTCACCACGACGATGACGCTGGGGCAGTACGTCATGCGGGATTTCCTGCGCCGGCGGACGCGGCGGGTGAAGTAATGCGGGGGGATGAGCGCGGCGGCTCCGGCCGCCGGCCCGCCGGCCGATCCGGCGGGCGGGGCGCCTGAAGGCGCGCGCGGCGCAGCTCGGCGCGGCGGTGCCGCGGGGATCGGTCTACGGGTGTGGCGATGCGATGGCGGTGATCGTGGGGACGGGGCGCCACCTGCCGGCGGCGGTGCTGGACAACGCGGAGGCCGCGCGGCTCGCGGGCGTCGACGAGGACTGGATCGTTCGGCGCACCGGGATCCGCGAGCGGCGGGTGGCGGATCCGGATGAGGGCACGGCCGCGCTGGCGACGCGCGCCGCGGAGCGTGCGCTCGCCGCCGCGGGCGTGACGGGCGCGGAGCTGGACCTGATCGTCGTCGCCACGTCCACGCCGGACCATCTCACGCCGCCGACCGCGTGCGAGGTGCAGCCGGCGCTCGCCGCGTTCGGCGCCGCCTGCTTCGACGTGGAGGCCGGGTTCGCCGGCTGGCTGTACGCGCTGCTCCTCGCGGACGCATTGATCACAGCGCGCCGCGCACGCCTGGCGCTCGTCATCGGCGCGGAGAAGCTCTCGACGGTCGCGGACCGCACGGACCCCGCGACCGGCCCGCTGTTCGGCGACGGCGCGGGCGCCGTGGTGTTGGCGGCGGCCGGCAGCTCGCGCGATGGGCAGCGCGCCCTCCCGCTCCGGGTGCTGAGCGGCACGTGGTGGGCGGACGGGCGGCTGGCGCAGGCGCTGGTGCGGCCGGGCGGCGGCGCGCGCCGGCCGTTCGACGAGCGGGTGCTCGCGGAGCGAGAGCACCTGCTGCGCATGGAAGGCACGCGGCTGTTCCGTCCCGCGGTGCGCACGATGGCGGCGGAGGCCGCGCGGGCGCTCGAGCGTGCGGGCATCGGGAAGGACGACATCGCCCTCGTCATCCCTCACCAGGCGAACCTCCGCATCATCGAGGCGCTCGGCCGCGAGCTCGGCGTGCCGCGCGAGCGCATCTACGTGAACATCGATCGCTACGGGAACACCGGCGCCGCGACGGTGCCGATCGCGCTCGACGAGGCGCGTGAGGCGGGCCGCATTGCCGGGGGCGACCGCGTCCTCCTGGTCTCCTTCGGCGCGGGCGCGACCGCGGGCGCGGCGCTGTTGGGGTGACCGGCCGCGTCGGCGCCGACCCCGCGACGCACCCATTCCCCTTACCGGAGAAGAGGACCCATGCGGTTCGAGACACTGGCGGTCCACGCGGGCCACGCGCCGGACCCCGTGACCGGCGCGGTCGCGCCGGCGATCTACCCGAGCACCACGTTCGAACGAGCGCCGGATGGCACGTACCCGCACGGCTACCTCTACACGAGGCACGGCAATCCGAACCGGCGCGCGCTGGAGAATGCGCTGGCCGCGCTCGAGGGCGGCGCCGCCGCCGCGGCGTTCTCCTCCGGCTCCGCGGCGACGCTGGCGGTGTTCCAGGCCTTGCGGCCGGGCGACCACGTCGTCGCGCCGGTGGACGCGTACCACGGCACGGCCGCGCTGCTGCGCGACGCGCTCTGGGGGATCGACGTCACCTTCGCGGACCTCGCCGCGCCCGGCGGGCTCGAGGCGGCGCTCCGGCCCACGACGCGGCTCGTGTGGCTGGAGACGCCGTCCAACCCGCTGCTGCGCATCACGGACATTCGCCGCGCCGTGGACGCGGCACACGCCGTGGGCGCGCGCGTGGCGTGCGACAACACGTGGGCGACGCCGCTGCTGCAGCGCCCGCTCGACCTCGGCGCCGACCTCGTCGTCCACTCCACGACCAAGTACCTGAACGGCCACGGCGACGTGCTCGGCGGCGTCGTCATCGCGCGCAGCCCGGACGACGAGCTGTTCGCCGCCGTGCGCCGCATCCAGTCGAGCGGCGGCGCGGTGCCCTCGCCGTTCGACTGCTGGCTGGTGCTGCGCGGGCTGCGGACGCTGCCGTACCGCATGCGCGCGCACTGCGAGAACGCGGCCGTGGTGGCGCGATTCCTGGCCTCGCATCCCGCGGTCGAGCGGGTGCATTACCCGGGCCTCGAGACGCACCCGGGACACGAGATCGCGGCACGGCAGATGGCGGGGTTCGGCGGCATGCTGTCCATCCAGGTGCAGGGCGGGCGGGAGCGCGCGCTCGAGGTGACGGCGCGGGTGCGGCTGTTCACGCGCGCGACCAGTCTTGGCGGCGTCGAGAGCCTGATCGAGCACCGGGCATCCATCGAGGGGCCGGGGACGACGACGCCCGAGAACCTGCTGCGGCTCTCGATCGGGCTCGAGCACCCGGATGACCTCGTCGCCGACCTGGAACAGGCGCTGGGCGCGGGCTGAACCGGGCGCTTCTCCCCGAGGAGCACCCCCGAGAGGCGGTGACGCGCGTTGCCGTCTGCCCTTGACGTCAGGGAGTGGTGTGGCCATTAAGGGCAGGCAACGTGTATACAGAACTGGAGACCGCACCATGACCCTGATCCGCCGCCCGGCCGATGTGCACCCGACACGCCACACACCATGCCGGGCAGCCCCCGCCCTCGCCCTTGCCCTCGCCTTCGCTCTGCTGCCGTCCGCCGCGCCGCCGCTCGCCGCGCAGACGGGCGAGGAGCTCGCGCGCCAGGTCGAGATCCGGCGGACGACGCACGGCGTGCCGCACATCCTGGCGGAGAACATCCGTGCCGCGGGCTTCGGGCTCGGCTACGTGCAGGTGGAGGACTACGGCGAACGCGTGATCCGCGGGCTGATCAACGCGCGCGGCGCACGGGGGCTCACGTTCGGCCCGGACAGCATGGGCCCGGACTTCCTGAACCGGTTGGCGCACGCGCGCGCCGTGGAGACGTACCACCTGCTGAGCCAGGACACGCGGGACATGCTGGAGGGCTTCGCGGAAGGGGTGAACTACTACATCCGCAAGAACCCGGACCGGGTCCCGGAGTGGGCGGCGCCGATCTTCACGGGGCACGACGTGGCCGCGCGGGACATCAGCGTGGGCGCCACCGGAGCTGCGCGCCGCTTCCTGCGGCGGCTGCGGGGCGATGCGCCGGCGATCGCGGCGGAGGAAGGAGAGGGCGCGGAGGCGTGCGGCGAGTGGGCCTATTGCGTGGCGGAGGACGAGATCGAGGAGGGCTCGAACGCGTGGGCGTTCGCGCCGAGCCGCACGCGCTCGGGGAGGGCGATCCTGCTGCGCAACCCGCACCTGGCGTGGACGGCGGGCTACTACGAGGCACACATCACCGTGCCGGGAAAGCTGAACTTCTACGGCGACTTCCGGATCGGCGGCCCGTTCACGATCATCGGCGGCTTCAACGAGTACCTGGGTTGGGCGACGACGAACAACAATCCCGACACGGACGAGATCTACGCGCTCGATGTGGACCCCTCGCGGCCGGACCACTACCTGTTCGACGGCGCCTCGATTCCGCTGCGGCGGATGGAGGTCACCGTCGAGTTCCGCAACGGGCCCGGCATCGGCACGGAGACGCGCACGTTCTGGACGACGCCGCTGGGCCCGGTGATCCACCGCGATGGCGGCAAGATCTACGTGCTGCGCGCGGCGGGAGATGGCGAGTACCGCGTGGGCGAGCAGTTCATGCGGATGATGAAGGCGCGGAGCCTCGGGGAGTGGAAGGACGCGATGCGGCTGCGCGCGCGCACGACGTCGAACTTCACCTACGCGGATCGGGAAGGGAACATCTTCTACATCTGGAACGCGGCGCTGCCGAAGTTCCCGCATGCGAGCGGCGGGGACACGGCGGCGGTGCCGGCGCGGCGGTCCTCGGACGTCTGGACGGCGCTGTTCCCGTTCGACTCGCTGCCGCACTTCCTGAACCCGCCGGGCGGCTACATCCACAACGAGAACGACGCGCCCTACTACACCAACATGCACCGGCCGCTGGACCCGGCGTCCTTCCCGCCGTACTTCCCGGAGCCGCGGCTGCGGCTGCGGAGCCAGCACGCGGTCGAGCTGATCCACAACCGCCGCAAGCTGCGCCTGGAGGACGTGATCGCGCTCAAGCACAGCATGAAGATGCTGCTCGCCGATCGGGTGAAGCAGGACCTGGTGGCGGCGGTGCGGGCCACGGATCCCGCGGGCGAAGTGGCAGCGGCGCTGGAGCTGATCGAGCGGTGGGACAACACGGCGGCGCCGGAGAGCCGGGGCGGCGTGCTCTTCGAGGCGTGGTGGCGGCGCTACGTGTCGCTGGTGGAGGCGCGGGCGCGAGAGCAGAAGGCTGGCGGCTCGCCCCGCCTGCCGGACGGGCCCGAGCGGGAAGCGCTGCTGTTCCGCGAGCCGTGGACGCCGGAGCGGCCGCTCGAGACGCCGCGCGGGTTGGCGGACCCGCAGCGCGCGGCGGAGGCGTTCGCCTGGGCGGTCGAGGAGACGAAGCGCCGGTACGGGAGCTGGGACGTGGCGTGGGGCGATGTGCACCGGGTGCGACGCGGGGACGTGGACGTGCCGGTGGGCGGGTGCAGCGGCGCCCTGGGGTGCTTCCGCGTGCTGAACTTCCGTGAGGACGAGGATGGCAAGCTCGTGGCGGTGGGCGGCGACGGCTGGGTGCTGGCCGTCGAGTTCACCGACCCGCCGCGGGCGTACTCCGTGCTGGCGTACGGGCAGAGCCCGGACCCGGCCTCGCCGTACCACGCCGACCAGGCGGCGATGTTCGCGGCGGGGCGGATGAAGAAGGTCGCGTTCACCGAGGAGCAGATCCGCGAGCAACTGGTGGAGCGCTACAGGCCCGGCGAAGAGCGGCGGCGCGAGTGAGCACGGGGCCGACCGCGCCGGCCAGCGCCCGCGCGGCTGCCTGCGCCGCGGCGCCGGCCGCGCAGGTGGCACCCGCTAGCCGGGCGCCCGCTGTTCGCGCCCCGGCGCACGCAGTGCAGCCGGCAGTGCCTGCTGTGCGCGCCGTGCATCCAGCGGCGCCCGCCACCCGGGCGCGCGGCCCGTGCGCCAGACATCCGGCCGCACGGCCGGAGCAACACGCCTTGCCGCGGGTACACGCCGGCGACCCACTGCGGGAGCGGAATCATGGCGGCAGCACGGCAGGGGAAGCGCGGGGCGCGGGCCGATTCGGGCCGGGCGATGCTCGCCGCGTTGCTCGCGGCGTGGCTGATGGTTGCGGGCGCGCAGCCGGCCCGCGGCGCGCAGCCGGCCCGCGGCGCTGAGCCGGCGAGCGGCGCTGAGCCGGCGAGCGCGGCGCAGCCGGCAGAGCCGGGCAGCGAGCTGACCATCTACCTGGTGACGATGGGGCCGGGTGACGCGGTCTGGGAGCGCTTCGGCCACAACGCGCTCTGGGTGCGGGACGCGGCGACCGGCCTCGACGTGGCCTACAACTACGGCGTCTTCGACTTCGCGGCGCCGGGCTACCTGCGCAATTTCATCCGCGGCCGGCTGGACTACTGGGTCGAGGCGGTGGACGCCGAGGCGATGCTGCGGGCGTACGCCGCGGCGAACCGTTCGGTCTGGGTGCAGGAGCTGAACCTGACGCCGGCCGAGCGGCTCGAGCTGTGGCGGTTCCTCCAGTGGAACGCGCGGCCGGAGAACCGGACGTACCGCTACGACTACTATCGGGACAACTGCTCGACGCGTGTCCGCGACGCGATCGACCGGGTGCTGGGCGGGCGGCTGCGGCAGGTGCTGGACGCGCAGCCGTCGGGGATGACGTACCGCGCGCACACGCGCCGGCTGGTGGCGGATGACCTCCCCGTATACTACGGGCTCGACCTCGCCATGAGCGCGGCGATCGACGCGCCGCTCTCGCTCTGGGCCGAGGCCTTCCTGCCGATGGAGCTCATGGAGAACATCCGGCGCGTCACGGTGACCGACGCGGCCGGGCGCGAGGTCCCGCTGGTGAAGTCGGAGACGCTGCTGTTCGAGGCGTCGCGAGCGCCGGCGCCGGAGGGCGTGCCGACGCGGCTCGCCCTCTCGCTGCTGCTCGGCGTCGTGCTGGGCGGCGCGCTGGCGCTGGCGGGCCACGCGGCGGGGCGGCGGCGAGGGGCACGCGCCGTGTTCGTCGCGCTCGCGCTGGCGTGGTCGGCTCTCGCGGGCGTGCTGGGTGCGTTGCTCGCCTTCCTCTGGGCGGGGACGGATCACTGGGTCACCTACGGCAACGAGAACCTCCTCCAGACGAGTCCGCTGTCGCTCGCGCTGCTCGTGTTGCTCCCACTGGCCGTGCGGGGCGAGGCGCGCTCCGCCGCGGCGCTGCGCTGGTCGGCCGTGGCGCTCGCCTTCCTTTCGCTCTCCGGCTTCCTGCTCCAGGCGCTCCCCGGCATCGACCAGGTGAACGGAGACATCATTGCGCTCGCGCTGCCCGCGCACCTCGGGCTCGCGGCGGGCGCGTGGTCGTGGCTCGCGCGGCCCGCCGGTGTGAGGCGTCGGCTCGAGCGGCGGGCGCAGGCCGCAGCGGTCTGACGCACCCCGCCGCCGCCAGCGCCTCCGTCGCGAATATCGCGATCCAGTCGCCGAGCTGCAGAAGGAGCCGCGGCTCGGTTTCCTCATGACCTGACCTTCCCACGGCCGACAATCGAGTATGCGCACACCCGGCCGCGCATCGGGTGGGCGTACGCATCGGGTCGGCGCAGATGTGTCCAACGAGATGCTTTCAATTGCGCGCGCATTGCGTATATTTGATGCGCACGCGTTGGCGAGGGTGAACTGCCGCTGACGCTCGGCAGCCCGGAGGGTCCGGGAGATCACCCTCGCGACGTCCAACGTTCACCACGTGAACCCGGGAGGCCGAACATGGAAGGTCCAGGGTATTACGGCGGAGAGATGGGCGAGCCCACACCCGCGCCCGAGCCGGCAGTGGCTGCGCCTGCGGGTGCGCCCGCGCGTCCGGCGAAGAAGGCGGCGCGCAAGCGCACGGCGAAGAAGGCCGCCAAGCGCGCCGCGAAGAAGACGGCGAAGAAGGCCGCCAAGCGTCGCGCCGCGAAGAAGACGGCGAAGAAGGCGGCCAAGCGTCGCGCCGTGAAGAAGACGGCGAAGAAGGCGGCCAAGCGCCGTGGCGCGAAGAAGACGGCGAAGAAGGCGGCCAAGCGCCGTGGCGCGAAGAAGACGGCGAAGAAGGCCGCCAAGCGTCGCACCGCGAAGAAGGCGGCGAAGCGCGGTTCGCGCCGTCGCTGATCCCCTCCACGCGACGGCCGGACGATGCGCGCGGAGTCCCGGCGCCGCGGTCCGGCCGGAAGCGTGGACGAACTCTTCGCCGAGCCCGCCCCGGTGGCGCGAAGCGCGCTGCCGGGGCGGTGCCTGTGATGGCCGCCCGTGTGCTGGTGTCCTCCTTGCCGTGCCGGCGTTCCCGACCGATTATCCCCGCGTTGCTGGTGACGCAGTCTGTCGCGGTACGCCGCGTCACGATCCGCTGCTCGGCTCTCCTGATGTGAGAGCGGCCACGATGCGCGGCAGACGCGAGCTGCCGGTCCGGGCCGGACATGTGAAGGCGGCGTGAGCCGTGTGGCCCGCGCGCCCGCGGGGCTCGGGCTGGCCGGCGCGGCATCCGCGGGAAGGGGTGATCTGCGATGGACGGGAGATTCCGGGAGCTCCGGGAGCGCGAGTTCGCACGGCTGGATGCCGCTGGGCACGTGTACCTGGATCATACGGGTGCGGCGCTCTATCCGGAGTCGCTGGTGCGCGAGCACGGCGAGTGGCTGTGCCGCGCCGTGCTCGGCAACCCGCACTCGCGCAACCCGGCGTCGCGGCTGAGCACGGACCTGGTGCGGGAGACGCGCGCGAAGGTGCTCGCCTTCTTCCATGCGGACCCCGCCGAGTACGAGGTGGTCTTCACGGCGAACGCGACGGGTGCGCTGAAGCTCGTGGGAGAGGGCTACCCGTTCGGGCCGCGGTCGAGCTTCCGGCTGACGGCGGACAACCACAATTCGGTGAACGGGATCCGGGAGTACGCGGCCAGCCGGGGCGCGGAGGTGCGCTACGTGCGGATCGGGACCGACCTGCGCGTGGCGGACCTCGAGGCGCAGCTCGAGGGCGCCGACCCGGGCGCGCCGAACCTGTTCGCGTATCCCGCCCAGTCGAACTTCTCCGGCGTGAAGCATCCGCTCGAGTGGATCGAGACGGCGCGCGGCATGGGGTACGACGTGCTGCTGGACGCCGCGGCCTACGTGCCCACGAACCCGCTGCATCTGGGCCACGTGAAGCCGGACTTCGCCACTGTGTCGTTCTACAAGATGTTCGGGTTCCCCACCGGCGTCGGCGCGCTGATCGCCCGCCGCGCCGCGCTCGAGAAGCTGCACCGGACCTGGTTCGGCGGCGGGACGGTCCGCTTCGCCTCAGCGCAGAACCTCGTCCACATCCCGTACCGGGACGCAGCCGCGTTCGAGGACGGGACGGTGGACTTCCTCAGCATCCCCGCCGTACCGGCGGGCCTCGCCTTCCTCGAGGCGCTGGGCATGGAGCGCATCCAGGCGCACGTGATGGGGCTGACCGCGCTGCTGCTGCACGAGTTGAGCGCGCTGGAGCACCCGAACGGCGCGCCGCTGGTGCGCATCTACGGGCCGTGCACCACGGAGGGGCGGGGCGGCACCATCGCGCTCAACCTGCTGGATCCCGATGGCGCCGTCATCGATTGCCGCCTGGTCGAGCAGGCGGCGGCCGACGCGAACATCTCGATCCGCACGGGCTACTTCTGTAATCCGGGCGCGGCCGAGGCCTCATTCGAGCTGCCGGAGGACGAGGCGCGCCGCTGCTTCGAGGAGCTGGCGAGGGACACCTTCACACTGAAGCAGTTCTCGGTCTGCCTGCACGACAGGCCCGTCGGCGCGGTGCGGGCATCGCTCGGCCTGTCCAGCAACGAGGCGGATGTGCGGCGGTTCGTCGAGCTGCTGCGCGGGTTCGCGGGAAAGGGCGGCGCGCCGGCTTGACGGCACCGCGCGGGCCGGGCGAGCCGTAGGCAGCACTCACGCGCGGCCGGCCGCGGCGTCGCGGGCCCCTTCGCTTGACCGCGCGCGGCCGGCCGGCGTACATCAGCGATCACCGACCCCTACCCTGGAGGCATGTTCATGACCCATGCCGCCCGCCGCGGGAGCGGCACCGGCGTAGCGCTCCTCGTCCTCGCCGAGCTGCTCGCGCTGCCCTGCTTGCCGTGCGGCGTGCTGCGCGCGCAGGACGGCACGCTGGCCGAGGAGGCCTACGCCACTCCGCCGCCGGAGATCGCCGAGTTCGTGCTGGCCCCACGGCACCGGAACGTCTCGGTGAGCAACCCCAGCCCGGACCGTACCCGGTTCGCCTGGCTGGTGAGGGATGGGCTGCCGCGGCTCGCCGACTACGCGCGTCTGCACTACAACCTCGGCGGGCTCCAGATCGACCCGGCGGCGAACCGGGCACGGTCGCTCACCACGGGCAATGCGGTGGGGCTCGAGATCATCTCCTTCGAGGACGGCACGCGGGTCCGCGTCCAGGTCCCGGAAGGCGCGAAGGTGAGCAGCCCGCGGTGGTCGCCGGATGGCTCGCGCATCGCTTTCTTCGTGCACCTGCCGGATGCCACGCACATCTACGTGGCCGACCCGGCGACGGGGCGCGCGCGCCGCGTCACGCGGACGCCCGTGCTCGCGACGCTCGTCACGAACTTCGACTGGACGGGGGACGGGCGACGCATCCTGACCGTGCTGGTCCCGGACCGGGGCAAGGAGCCGCGGCCGCCGGCCGTCGCGACCGGGCCGAAGGTGCGGCTGACGGCGGAGGGCGAGAACCGGCTGCGCACGTTCGTGGACCTGCTCGAGACGCCGTACGAGAAGGACCTGCTCGAGTACCACATCACGGGCCAGCTCGCGCTGATCGACGTGGACAGCCGGGCCGTGCGCCGCATCGGCGAGCCGGCGATGTACAGCGAGATCGACGTCGCGCCGGACGGCCAGTACGTGCGCGTCACGACCATCCAGGAGCCGTTCCCGTACATCGTGCCCGTGAGCCGCTTCGCCACCGTGGAGGAGATCCGGGACCTCGACGGCCGCGTGCTGGCCGAGCTCGCGCGCCAGCCCGTGCGGGACGGCACGCCGGGCGCACGGGACAGCACGCAGGGCAACGGCCGCCGCGCCCTCGCCTGGCGGCCGGATGGCCAGGGGCTGAGCTTCCTCCAGCTCGAGCCCGCGCCGTCGCGGGAGGCCGCGCCGCCCGATAGCGCGGCGGCGGACAGCGCGGCGGACGGCGGGCGACAGCCGGCGCGGCGCAAGGACCGGGTCATGCAGTGGCTGCCGCCGTTCGACAGCACGAGCGTGAAGGTCGTGTACGAGAGCGACAGCCGGATGAGCAACGTGCGCTACTCCGCAGACGGGAGCGTCCTGTTCATCACGGAGTCGTCCGACGGCGCGACGCACGAGTACGCGGTGTTCCTGAGCGACCCGTCGCGGAAGTACACCATCTCGCGCACGCGCGGCAGCGGAGCCGGCGAGCGCAGAGGCTCGGACCCGGGCCGCGCATCGCTCGTGATGCGGCCCGGGCCCGTCGGCGAGCCGGTGGTGCAACTCTCCTCCGACGGCCGCTTCGTCTTCCTCGAGGGGACGACGTACGCGGAGGACCCCATGGAGCAGGCGCCGCGGCCCTACCTGGACCGGCTCGAGCTGAAGACGGGTGAGAAGGCGCGCATCTTCGAGAGCGAGCCGGCGGTCTACGAGAACCTCGTGCTGGTGCTGGACGACGACGCGACCCGCCTGGCCACGACGCGCGAGTCGCCGACCCAGGTGCCGGACGTGTACGTGCGCGAGGTCGCGACCGGCCGGCTCCGCAAGATCACCGGCAACCGGGACTACACGCCGGACCTCACGGCAGCGCCGCGGCGCCGCATCCGGGTGACGCGCGTGGATGGGTTCCGCTTCTGGGTCGAGGTCACCCTGCCGCCGGGGTACGTGGAGGGCACGCGGCTGCCCGCGCTGTTCTGGTTCTACCCGCGCGAGTTCACGGACCAGGCTGCGTACGACCGGCGCAACCGGACGTACAACAAGAACCGGTTCCCTGCCCTCGGCCCGCGCTCCATGGAGGCGCTCGTCCGACTGGGTTACGCCGTGGTCGAGCCGGATGCGCCCATCGTCGGGCCGCAGGGTCGGATGAACGACAGCTACGTGCCGGACCTGCGCAACACGCTGGCAGCGGTGATCGACGAGCTGGACCGGCTGGGCATCATCGATCGCACGCGGCTGGCCATCGGCGGCCACAGCTACGGCGCGTTCGGCACCGTGAACGCGATGGTGCACACGCCCTTCTTCAAGGCGGGGATCGCCGGGGACGGCAACTACAACCGGCTGCTCACACCGCTGGGCTTCCAGACGGAGCGTCGCGACCTGTGGAGCGCGCGGGAGGTCTACCTCACGATGTCCCCGTTCCTGTGGGCGGAGCAGCTCAACGGCGCGCTGCTGATGTACCACGGGATCGAGGACCAGAACGTCGGCACGCACCTGATCAATTCGCAGCGGCTGTTCCACGCGCTGGACGGGCTGGGCAAGACCGCGGCGCTGTACATGTACCCGTACGAGGACCACGGCCCGGCCACGCGCGAGACGCTGCTGGACCTGTGGGCACGCTGGGTCGCGTGGCTGGACACGCACGTGAAGAACGCGGGCCAGGAGGAGCGCAAGGCCGCAGACGTCGCCGCGTCGGAATCCGCGGACCGGTGACGCAGCGGCCGTAGCGCCCGGGCGCGCGGCCAGGCCCCGCCAGGCGCGCCCCGGTGCTCCGCCGTTCGGCCGCCAGCACGCACACCACCACCGGGGCCAGGCCCGTGCCTGGCCCCTTTCATGCTCCTGGTGGAGCCGCGCTTGCCGTGCCAGTGCCCCCGGCGGATCGGGGCGTGGGATGGCAGGGGCCGGGCCGGCGGATCCGCCGGCGCCACGCCCGCTCGGGACGCGGGGCGCGGGAGGTCGGGATGGAGCGGGTCGGGTGGGGTGCCGACGGAGCCGGGGACGGACACGGCAGGAAGGTGCGAGCCGCGCGGCGGGGCGCCGTCGTCGTCGCCCTCGGCGCGCTGCTCGCCTCGCTGGCGGCGCCGGGCCCGGCTCGAGCGCAGGCGAACGCGCGGACCGAGTTCACCGTGCTCGGCATCAATGCCCTGCTCGGCGGCGTGACCTCGGGAACGGCGGCGCTGGTCCGGGGCCGGCCGTTCTTCCGGGCGTTCGGGCTGGGCCTGGCGGGCGGCACGCTGGTCTACGGCGGCAAACGCTTCGCGAGCTGGTACGGGGTGCCGGGATCCGGCATCGCCGGCCGGTTCTTCGCCGCCGTCGGCGCCTCGATGATCCGGAACGGCGCGGCGGGGCGCGGCGCCTTCGATCTGGTGCTCCTGCCCGTCGGCCCGCTCACCCTGTACCTGCGCCCGGAAAACGACACCACTCACGCGCCGGTGAAGCTGAGCCTCGTGCGGGCCGCGCTCCTGACGGCGCTCATCATCCGCGAGGACTTCCGGCTGGATCCCCGCGCCACCCTGCACGCCGGCACGCCCATCTTCGACATGCGGGACGGGGTGGTGAGACAGACGCGGGGCAGCATCACGCTCGGGCTGGCGCTCGCCGGGGTGGTCATGCTGAGCGACCTCGACGACCGCCGGCTGCGCGGCCGCATTCCCCGCGGGGCGCTGATCGCGCACGAGCGGGTCCACGTGGTCCAGGACGACTTCGCGGAAATCGCCTGGGCCGGTCCCCTCGAGGGCTGGCTGCTCGGCCAGCTCCCGGGCGGCGCGTGGCTGCGCCGGTACGTCGAGCCGGGCCTGCTCGGGCTGGCCGGCGCCGCCCTGGCCCTCTGGGCCGGCGGCGGCGAGGGGCCGTGGGAGTGGGAGGCAGACTACATGGAAAGCGCCTGGGGAGTGGGGCCGTAGCGGCGGAGAGGCGGGGCCGGGCGGCCTCGCCCCGGCGCCTGGCTGGCCTCGCTGGCCGGCCCGGTCCATATTTGGGTACGGTTCCCCGTCATCCCCAGCCAGGAGGGCCCCGTGCTGGCGACCCAGATCCGGCAAAAGGAGAGCATCTTCTACTTCGCGGCGTACCCGGCGGCGGCGCTGCTCGAGAAGGTTCGATTCATGAGCCGGTTCTACGGCGAAGGCGAGCAGATCGCGCCGGACGAGGTGCCCGAGGGGGACGACGTCGCGCGCTTCATCCACCGGATCGAGCGCAGCGAGCGCGCGTTCCAGCGCGAGCTCTCTCGCGCGAAGGTCCGCGCGATCAAGAACTTCTACGAGACGGCGGGCGCGCAGCCGCTGATCCCCGGCACGGTGCTGCTGTTCACGCCCGAACGGCTGCGCTTCCAGACCGCGGGCGGCGCGGAGGGGATGGGCTTCCTCTCGGCTCCGCAGGACAAGTTCCTGATCGTCGACGGGCAGCACCGGCTGGCCGCGCTGCACTTCTACGTGCGCGACCATCCGGAGGAGGCGCGGGCGGTGTACGTGCCGTGCGTGATCTTCGATGGCCGCACGGAGGATTTCGCGGCCGAGATGTTCGTCATCATCAACTCGACGCCCACGCGCATCAACAAGAGCCATCTGGTGGACCTGTACGAGCGCGTGACCTGGGCGGACCCGGACCGGAAGTTCGCGGCACGGATCGCGGAGAAGCTGTACGCCGAGCCGGACAGCCCGCTGCGCTACCGCATCAACCGGCTGGGCGGCCGCAGCCGGAAGGAGAAGTGGATCCTCCAGGCCGAGCTGTTCAACGAGCTGCACCGCTGGGTCCGCGAAGAGTGGCGGGACATCGCGCGGAGCGGCGTGCGCGCGGACTCCTACTACCGCGTGGTGCGGGACTTCTTCCGCGCGGCGGAGCGGGCGTGGGGCGAGGCGTGGGGCAACGCGAACTACATGGTGACGCGGCCCGTGACGCTCAAGGCGATGGTGCGGGTCGCCGCGGACCTGGCCCGCGAGGACGCGGACCCGGAGGACGGCCGGCTCGAGCGCTGGCGGCAGCGGCTCGCGCCCTGGGCCGAGCTCAGGCGCGAGTTCCGCGCGGACGGCTTCTACGAGCGGTTCCCGGCCAAGGGGCAGGTCGAGCGCGTGGGCCGCATTCACCGTCAGCTCGCGCGCGCGGCCGGCATCGAGGTCACGGGGCGGGCGGCGAGGCAGAAGGTGTACGCGTAGGCCGCGCAGGCACGGTCGCGCGAGCCGGCGGGCCCGATCCGCCCCGGCGGCTCACCCCCATTCGAGCGCGAGCACGCCGCCGCGCGCCGTGATCCGCCCGCCGTACCGGCGGCACTCGCGGTCCAGCATCTCCCGCAGCCACGCGCGATCGCGCTCCGCCGCGTGGTGCAGGCGGAAGCGCCTGACCTGGAGCGGGACCATCTCCAGCCGCCGGAGCCCGGCGCTCCGCGCGTCCAGCGTCGGGAAGTACATGAGCGCCAGGTCGCTGCGGTACTCCTCGTAGCCGAGGATGCCCTCGTAGTCGTCGATGAAGTCGCCGCAGCCGTAGAGGATCGGCCGGTCGCGGTACACCTCGATCGCCCGGGGGTGGTGCGACGAGTGGCCGTGGACGACGTCCACGGCCGCGTCCGCGATCAGCGCGTGCGCGAAGCGGCGGTGGCTCCGCGGGATCTCGTAGCCCCAATTGGTCCCCCAGTGGATCGAGGCGATGACGACATCGCCCGGCCGCTTCGCCGCGTCCACGATGCGCGCGACCTCGTCCACGCTCGCGTCCGAGTAGTCCCGCAGCACGTGCACCCCCGGCTTCGTGCCGCCCGCCGCCCAGCCCAGCGGCACGCCGCTGTCCGTCGAGCCGAGCCCGAGGACGAGGATCCGCGGGCCTCCGCCCGCCGCGAGCACGGCCGGCGTGCGCGCCTCCGCGGCGTTGCGGCCCGCGCCGGCGGCGGCGATGCGTGCGCGTGCCAGCGTGTCGAGCGTCTCGAGCAGCCCGGCTTCGCCCCAGTCCAGCACGTGGTTGTTGGCGAGCACGCAGCAGTCGATGCCCGCGGCCGTGAGCACCGGGACGTTGTCCGGGTGCATGCGGTAGTTGATGCCCTTGGGGTACGCGTCCTCGCTGGTCGTGATGGCGGTTTCGAGATTGATGATGCGGGCGGCGGGCTGCACGTCATCGAGCACCTCCAGCGCATTGCCCCAGACGTACGCGTGATCCACGGGGCGCGGGATCGGGCCGCTGGCGCGCTCCGCCAGCTCGACGTACTCGAGCGCCGAGCTGACGTGCGGCTCGTAGAGGTCCGGCGGGCACGAGCGGGCGAACACCTGGTCCACGCCGCGCCCGGTCATGACGTCGCCGCAGAGGAAGAGGGTGAGCTCGCCGGAGGCGCCCATCGCGAGGGCGGGACAATGCAAGGCGGACGCCCGTGCGGGTGCGGGGAGGGTGTGGCGGGTACGGGGCGCCGCCTTGCGCCGGCCGGCCGCACGCCGCCGGGCCGGCGCGCCGCGCCGCGCGCGGCACGGAGGGTGCGCCGCCCGCGCCCTCATGGTGACGCCGGCCTCGCTCACCATGTGCCCCGCCTGTCGGTGCGGGGACGCGGAACAGCTCGCCGGCCGCGACGCGCTGCTCGCGGAGGTCGAGGCGCTGTGGGCGTTCCGGCTGCGGCGGCTGCGGCCCGCGGTGCCGATCGCGGGACTGGTGGACCGGCTCGTGTTCACGCAGCCGCCGCCGCACGCCGTGCTGCGCTGCCGCGCGTGCGGCACGCTGCGGCGCGAGCCGGCGGAGCGCGGCATCCGGGAGGCGTACGCGCGCGACGCGCTCTGTACCAGCGCGTTGCCGCGCCTGTCCCAGCTCGGGCGCGCGGTCCTCGCCGCGCGCGTCGAGCGGCTCACCGCGTTGCTCGGCCGGCCGGGCGCGGGGCTCGAGGTCGGCCCCTACGCCGGCGCGTTCCTCGCCGCGGCGGAGGCGGGCGGCTGGCGCTTCGAGGGCGTGGACGTGAACCCCGGGGTCGTCCGGTTCCTTCGCGCGCGCGGGCTGCGCGCCGCGTGCGGCTCGCTCGAGGATGTGCCCGCACACGCCCGCTTCGACGTGATCGCGATCTGGAACTGCTTCGAGCAGCTCGAGGACCCGTGCGGCATGCTGCGGCTCGTGCGGGGGCGGTTGCAGCCCGGCGGGCTGCTCGCGCTGCGGACGCCGAACGGCGCGTTCTACGCCACGCTCAGGCCGCGGCTCACGGGGCGGGCCGCGCCGCTCGTGCGTGCGTTGCTGGCGCACAGCAACCTGCTGGGCTTTCCGTACCGTCACGCGTTCTGCATCGATGCGCTGATGGGGCTGCTGCGGGCGCATGGCTTCCGCATCGTTCGCACGCTCGGCGATGCGCTGGTGCCGCTCGCGGACGAGTGGACGCCTGCGTGGGCGGCGGTGGAGGAGCGCGTGCTGCGCCTGATGGTGCGCGCGGCGGTCGGCCTCGCGGCGCTCGCGGGCGGCGGCACCGCGCTCGCGCCCTGGCTCGAGGTCTACGCGCGCGCGGAGGCCCCATGACGGGGCGGCGGGACGACGGCGCGGCCGCACGCCCGCGGCGCACGTCCGTCCGCTGCGGCTACGACCGCTGGGCGCCGGCGTACGACGACGCCGACCCGTCGACCACACTGGACGAGCCGATCGTGCTCGAGCTGTGCGGCCCGCTGGCGGGCGTGCGCGCGCTCGACCTCGGCTGCGGCACCGGCCGCTACGCGCGGCTGCTCGCGGCGGCCGGCGCGGGCAGCGTCGTCGGGCTCGACCTCTCGGCCGGCATGCTGATGCGCGCGGCACGCCAGGGCCCGGCCGGCGCGCGGTGGGTGCTGGGCGACGCGAGCGTCCTGCCGTTCCGCGCTGCGAGCTTCGACGTCGTCGTCTCCGGATTGGTCCTCGATCACCTGCCCCGCCTGGAGCCGTGCTTCCGGGAGGTCGCGCGCGTGCTGCGCCCGGGCGGCCGCGCGGTGCTCGCGGGCGTGCATCCGGCGATGCAGCGGCGCAGGGGTGCGGACGTCACGTTCCGCGCCGGCGGCGAGGTGTTTCGGATGCGCGGGTACGTCCACTCGCCGCGGCAGGTGAGGGCCGCGCTGGCGGCTGCGGGGCTCGACGTCGTCGCGGAGCGTGAGCCCGCCATCGATGCAGCGGCGGCCGAGCGCCGGCCCGCGTGGCGGGAGCGCATCGGCGAGCCGGCGCTGATGATCTTCGGCGCGGCGAAGCGGCGGTGAGGGCGTGTGCCCCGGTGTGCGGCCGGCTCAGTGCTGCATCCCGTCAGCCCGTGAACAGCCGGCCGGCCGCGAGGCCGGCGCCGTCGCGCGCCGCGGCCGCGATGGCCGCAGCGATCTTCGCGGCACCGCGCGCGGACGGCTCGATCTGAAGCACGAAGTCAGCGTCGTCGGTGCACACGCCGCGCAGGTCCAGCACGTCCAGCCCGAGCCGCGCGCCGGTCCGGATGATGACGTCGTCGAGGAGCGCGACGGGCACGCGCACGAGCCGTGCGTAGCGCGGCGGCTCGAGCCGCACGTCGTAGATCGTGCAGAGCAGCGTGCGCTGCGCGCGCTCGGCGACCGCGCGCGCGACTTCCTCGTACTGCCGGGCGAACGCGTCCGCGATCCGGGCCAGCTCGTCCAGCACCTCGGCGGAGCTGGATGCGGGCCGGTCCAGCAGGCCGACGTGCTCGAGCGCGTCGTTGCCGCCGATGCTGAGCACGGCCAGGTCTGGCCGGCCGCCGAGCCGGCGGAGCTGGTGCGGCACGTCGCGCATGACCGCGCCGTCCTGCGCCAGCAGCAGGACGTCCCAGTCCGGGCCGAGCAGGCGCTGGAGGTGCGCGGCCGTGTCCGGCTCCGGGCCGGTGTACGGCGCGTTGTCGAGGATCGAGTCGCCGAGCAGGGCGAGCGTGCGGCTGGCCATCACGCACTGATCCGTGCGATGGGCACCGGGGCCTCCGCCTGCCGGAGCGCGGTGGCGTCGGTGTGCGTGTGGACGCCTCGATGCAATGGCCGTGCGACAGGCCGGGAGTGGGAACGCGCGCCGGTGCGTCCGCCGGGACGCGGATTGTACACAGCCAGGCCGCAGACGGCAAGCACCATCAGCACCCACCCACCGCCAGCACCCGCTCGATCCCGATCGCTCCGACGGACGTCTCGCCGTGCGTCGGGCGCAGCTCGCCCACGAGGATGCGCGCGAGCGCGGCCGTACAGCTCGGGAGCGAGTCCGACATTCGACTCCACGACCATCGTCGTGGCGCCGAACCCGAGCATGACCTCCCCGTGGTCGACCGGCTCCGGTACCTGGAAGGTGCTGACGGAGACGCGCGCCGACGGCAGCGCGGCCGCCAGCATCACGAGGGAGACGCGTCGCATGGCTCGTCACGCCGCCGCTACGTCGTCGTCTTCTCCTGCTCGACCTGGAGCTCGATGATGTCCGCGCTCCAGCGGTCGTCGCCCAGGAGGTGCCTCACGAAGTACTCCGCGCGCAGCCAGAACCAGTAGTCCCTCATGTCGCCGTACCCGTGGCGCTGGCCCGGGAAGATGAAGAAGTCGAAGCGCTTGTTCGCGCGGATCAGCGCTTCAGCCATGCGCAGCGTGTTCGCCGGGTGCACGTTGTTGTCGATGTCGCCCGTGACGAGCAGCAAATGGCCCTTCAGGTTCTTCGCCAGGTCCGAGTTCTTCGCGATGTCGTACTCGAAGCTGACCTTGCCCGAGTCGTCCACGACCTCCCTGACGCCGTGGTGCGTCTCGGACCACCAGCGGTTGTAGACATCGTTGTTGTGGTTGCCGGACGAGGAGACGGCGACCTTGAAGAAGTCGGGGTAGACCAGCATGGCGGCCGTGGACATGAAGCCGCCGCCCGAGTGGCCGTAGATGCCGACGCGCTCGATGTCGATGAACGGGTGCCGGTCCGCGAGCTGCTCGATCGCCGCCTTCTTGTCCGCCAGCCCGTAGTCCCGGAGGTTGCCGTAGCCGTAGTTGTGGTACCACTTCGAGCGGGAGGGATGCCCGCCGCGGTTGCCCACCGTGATGACGATGAAGCCGAATTGCGCGAGCGCCGTCTCGAACCGATTCGTGCTGAACGACTTCGACACCGCCTCCGTCTGCGGGCCGGGGTAGACGTAGGCGATGATCGGGTACTTGCGGTTCGGGTCGAAGTCGAACGGCTTGTACATCACGCCGTAGAGATCGGTCACGCCGTCCGCGGCCTTCACCGTGAACGGCTCGGGCATCTGCCAGCCGGCCTGCTCGAGCTGGGAGAAGTCGGCCGCCTCCAGCTCGAGCACCTCCCGCCCCGCGTGGTCGCGCAGCACCGCGGCCGGAACGGTGTTGACGCGCGAGAAGTTGTCCACGAAGTACCGGTTGGACTCGCTCAGGCTGACGCGGTGGTCGTAGCTCCCGGGGTTCAGGAGCTGCAGCCCGGAGCCGTCCAGGTTCACCCGGTACAGGTGCTGGTAGTACGGATCCTCGCCCGGCTCGCGGCCGGCGGCCACGAAGTAGACGACGCCGTTCTCCTCGTCTACGCCCTCGATGCCACGGACGGAGAACGAGCCGCGCGTGAGCCGGTTCTTCAGCCTGCCGTCGTTGCCGAAGCGGTAGATGTGGGCCCAGCCGTCGCGCTCGGACCACCAGAGAATGTCGCCGTTGGGCAGCAGCTCCGGCGGGCGTGTTTCGAGGTACGTGTTCATCCGCTCCTCGATGATCACCCGCACTTCGCCCGTCGTCGTGCTCGCGACGGCGAGGTCCGCGCGCTTGCGGTCACGGCTGAGGCGCAGGAAGTACAGTTCGTCCGAGTTGTCGGAGAGCCAGAGCGAGCGGCGGGGCTCCTCGGAATCCGGGTAGTTGAACTGCCGGTCGGTCGCGATCTGGAGCGACTGGTCCTTCCACGCGTCCGCCTTGACCCTGACCATGGTGCGGGTCTCGAGGTCGTAGACCAGCAGCTCCTGCTGCGTCACGTTCTCCTCGCCCGGCATGTCGTACTTGTAGGTCTCGAGCTCGGGCCGCTTGTTGCCGACCGAATGGATGACCCACAGGTCGCCGACCTTGCGCCGGTCGGAGCGGACCAGGGCGAAGCGGCGCGAGTCCTTGGACCACGAGATCGCGGCGCGCTTGCGCTTGTCCTTGTTCTTCTCACGCTCGGCATCCGTCTGGCCGCGCTCCTGGACCGCGTAGCTGTAGTGCTCCTCGCCGTCCTCCGTGAGCTGGATCTCCTCCACCTCGACGGCCTCCTCCGCCTTCTCCGCCTCCTCGCCCTGCTTGCCCCTGCGCGCGTCGAGGATGCGGCGGTAGTCGTCGCCGGACATCATGTACAGGTTGTGATGGCGCGCGAAGACGACGGTGCGGCCGTCGGGCGAGACGCTCGCCCAGGACGGATGGTCGTCCGGCTCCTCGAAGTCCTCGAGCTCGCGCAGCGTCTGCGTGTTCACGTCGTACTCGAAGTGGTGCACCTTCTTGCGCGTCCGGGGCCTCGGCCTGCTCGCCCGCGTCATGACGCGCTGCTCGGTCTGGACCGTGTCCTGCTGCTCCTCGACCTCTTCTTCCTGGGAAGACTGGACCTCGAAGCGGAGCGTGTTCGCGTCGATGAAGCGGATGTTGCGGATCGGCAGGTGCTGGCCGTCCCACGGGTCGCGCGTGATGCGCGTGAGCTCGGCGGCGATGCGGTCGTTGTCGAAGATCTGGCGCTTGGTGCCGCGGACCGGGTCCACGATGTAGTAGAACGTGCCCGCCGAGGTCCGCCACTCGTACCAGAACCGTTCGGTGCCCTCGATCCAGTGTGGCTCGACCGTGGTGCTGTAGATCAGCTTGTCGATCTTGTAGGGCGCCCAGCGGGCGGCGAGCCGGTAGTTGGCCGAGCCGGGGCCGTACTCCGGCCGGTCGGCCGCGACGTCGCGCACGGGCGCGGTGTCCGGCGTGGCCGGGCCGTTCTGGGCGGGTGCCGCGTTCCAGAGAGCGGAGGCGGCGAGGGCAAGGATCGAGAGGACCAGGGTCGGCGTGCCTGCGGGCGCGATCCGGCTCGCGACAACCCGGCGCCGGGTCGAGGTCACGGAACCCTCCGGGGAAATGGTTGGAGTGTCGAGCGAAATGTGGGGAGGGGCCAACCGGCGCGCAACGTCCCGGCTGATTCAACACGGGGATCGCGGCCAGCCGTGATGCTCGGACCGGCAGGCGCCGTTGCCGGGGCTTGCCGGGGTCCGCCGGGCAATGTGCGATCCGCGCGCGTCACGAGCGGGGGCCGGCGCCCGTCCCCGCTGCCCCACGTACACGCCGGCGAGCACGAGTCCGCCGCCGAGCACGACGGGCGCGCCGAACGGCTCGCCGAGGAGCGGCACGGCCAGCGCGACGGTCGCGAGCGGCTCCAGGTAGAGGTAGAGCCCGGCGCGTGCGGCGCCCAGCCGCGCCACCCCCTCCTGCCAGAACCACTGCCCGAGCGCGAGGCCGGGGATCCCCAGGTAGAGCGCCGCGGCGATGCCGCGGGGAGAAAGCGCGCGCACGCTCGCCAGATCCGCGGACGCGGCGAAGAGGATGCCGGTGGACGCGGCCGCGACCAGCAGGACGCCGAAGGTGACCGCCAGCGGGTCGCGCCGGCGCGCGAGGTCGCGCGTCGCCACGGTGTAGACCGCCCACGTGTGCGCGGAGACGAGGACCAGCCAGTCGCCGGTACTGCGCAGCCAGCCCAGGTCGCTGAGCCGGCCGCGCGAGACGAGCAGCACGATGCCTGCCGTCGCCACGGCGATGCCCGCTGTGCCGCCCCGGCCGATGCGCTCGCGCAGGAACACGAACGAGAGCGCGGCCAGCGCGAGGGGCGAGGCCGCGACGATCCATGCCGTGTTGCTCGCCGTCGTCGTCTCGAGCCCCGCGATCTGGATCAGGAAATGGGCCGTCAGGACCGCGCCGCCCACCAGCAGCGGCCGCGCATCCGCGCGTGTGAAGCGCAGCGGCACGCGCTTCACCAGGAGCACGATGCCGAGGAACGGGAGCCCGATCGCCAGGCGCAGGGCGAGGATCTCGAGCGGCCCCACCTCCGCCAGCAGGACCTTCGTGGCGACGAAGGTCCAGCCCCAGATGACGACGGCGGACAGGAGGAGGGCGCGAGGAAGCAATCAGCACCTGCCGCGGGCATCGCCGCGGCTGCGCCAGCGGGCGGGGTTCAGCGCATCCACGCGCCGAACGCTACACGGCGGCACGGCGGCGGGCAAGCGGGCGCCGGCCGGGCCGCGCGCCGCCCCCCGCGCCTTGCGTGGCGCGCTCCCGGCATCGTAGCCTGCCGCCCTGGCGCGCGGGCCCGGCGCCGGGTGTCCGTGCGGCGCTCGCGCCCGGCGCTCGTTCCCGCCCACCCCCCGACACGCAGGAGCCCTCCCATGCTCATCACCATCACCGGCAGCACCGGCACGATCGGCTCGGAGCTGGTCCGCCTGCTCTCGGATGCCGACACGGCCAGCCGCGCGGTGCTCCGCGACCTGCGCAAGGCGCGGCCGTTGCGCGGCGTCGTGTGGGCGCAGGCGGACCTCGCCGATGCCCGCTTGCTCGAGCCCGCGCTCGCCGGGACGACGCGGCTGTTCCTCCTCACCGGCAACGAGCCCGGCTTCGGCGAGGTCCAGATCGGCGTGATCCGCGCGGCGGAGCGGCTCGGCGTGGAGCACGTCGTGAAGCTCTCCGCGCTGGGCGCGTCGGACCACTCGAGGTCCGGCATCGCGCGCGAGCACTGGCGCGCCGAGCAGGCGCTCCAGAAGACCTCGATGACGTGGACCCTCCTCCGTCCCCACGCCTTCATGCAGAACTGGCTGGGCGAGGTCGCGGAGACGGTGCGCGCCGAGGGCGTGATCTACTCGCCGATCGAGGACGGCCGCGTCCCGTTCATCGACGCGCGCGACATCGCGGAGGTCGCGCTGCGCGTGCTGCTGGATCCGGAGCCGCACGCCGGCAAGAAGTACTTCCTCACGGGTGGAGAGGCCGTGGGCTACGCGGATGTCGCGGCGGCGCTGTCCGAGGCGACCGGCGAGCCGGTGACCTACGAGCCGATCACGATGGAGGAGGCGCGCGAGCGGATGGAGGCGCGCGGCACGCCGCCGGAGCTGGTGGACGCGATGCTCGCGATCGCCGCGTACCAGCGCGCCGGCGGGCCGACCTCGATGGTGTCCGACAAGGTGGAGCGCATCCTGGGCCGGCCGCCGCGCACGATCCGCGACTTCGCGCGGGACCATGCGGACGCGTTCAGGCCTCGCGGCGGGGAGAGGGGCTGAGACGGGTACGGCGCAGGATGCGGGAGCGCGGCGACACCGACGGGCCCAGGAACGCGTCCTTTTCTGGCTTTGCGCGCAGCGTCTCCGTTTTCCCGCGCCTCCTGATCGTGGCCACCTCGACCTCCCGGTCGAACAGCCGGGAGAGGAGCTGGAGCTGGGTTCGCACCGCGCCGCCGCTGTTGCCACGCAGGTCCAGGATCAGCGTGTGCCCCTGGCGCGCGCGCTTGATCAGGTCCCGGATGTTGCGGTCGTCTCCGTACACGAAGGCCGGCATCCTCCAGAGGTGTACGCTGTCGCCCACCTGAACGAACTGGTGCGCGTAGCGACGCCTCGCCCGCCAGTCCCGGTCCTCCAGGATGTGTTGATGGCGCGGGTCACTCAGGTCCACGCGCGCCAGGTATTCCTTGACCCGGGAGAGCACCTCGACGCGCCTGGGTGGGCCGCCGGGGCTGCGCACGATCAGCTCGACACGCGTGCGCGGCGTCAGGATGTTATAGAGGTACTCCATGATCCAGAAGCTTTGGCGTTCGAGCCTCAGCCCGTCCAGCGCCAGCACCGCGTCTCCCACGCGGAGCCCCTTTTTCGCCGCATCGCTCGTCTCGTCCAGCCCCACGTGAAGCACGTGTCACCCACGAATTGCAGTGAGAAGCCGTAATCCACCTTGGAGACGTACTCCGGGGGATGGAACGCCGTGTGCGAGTCGTCGAGCTCGAGGAGGTACCGCGAGAGCAGTGCCATCATGTGATACTCGTTCTGCGCGGCCACGGCGGCCTCCGCCACCTCTTCCCGCAGCGCGTCGAGGTCCAGGCCATGGAACGTGGTGTCGTAGTAGTGCTTCTCGAGCAGCTCCTGGGTCTGCTCGAGGATCCTGCGGGCCCGCCTCTGCTCCTCGGGCGAGAGGCCTTGCGCCGCGGCCGGGGACGCGGCGGCGAGCGCGAGCGCGCACGCCATCAAGGCGGCGGTGAGCATCCAGCCCTGCGGGCGGCGCCGCGACGCGGCGGGCGGCGGATCCTGCCGCCACGCCCGATTCTGCGAAGCGACCATCACGCACCTCCATCCGCGGTTGGCCGGCCATCGAGACCGGTCGTCAGGATCGGAATGGGACCTCGGTCCGCTCTGGTGGTGAGGCTAGGGGGGTTGCCGGCGGAGCGGGTGGCTGCCCGCGAGCAGGCGGGGCCGGCACGCGCCGGCGGCTCCGAGCATGGCGAGGCGGCGCCTTCGCCGCAAGTCTTCCCCTCCGACGGGCCCCGCCTCGGCGGGGCCCCGGCGCCGCGCTACCGCTCGCCCGCTGCGACCGTCTCGCCGCCCGCGCGCCGCGCGGGCCGGTCGTTCCAGTGCAGCAGCGCGTTCCAGACCATCGGGTGCTCGTGGTGGTTGAGCCAGCGGTGCAGGGGATTGAACGTGAACGCGACGACGCGCCCGCGGCCGACGGGCACGTCGAAGATCGCGCCGTGCCCGATGATCCGGTCCTCGTTGCGGACCATGCCGGAGAGGAGGTACGTGTCCCCGGCCCCGCCGCCCCCGCCCCGGGCCTGGGCGGGGGCGGCGCCCGTACCCCGCTCCGCCGCCCGGGCGGGGGCGGTGGTGTCACCTGCGGCCGCCGCGCCGCCCCCGCCCGCCTTCTGCTGTTCCCCCGCCCCCGCCCTCGCCCCGGCCTGCGCAGCCATCCCCAGCATGGGCCCGTCCGCCGCGGAGTCGGCCCGCTCGTCGGGCAGCGGCCGCGTGCCGTACTGGAGCACCATCATGGCGTCGCGGTCGCGGTGCGCGACGCCGAACAACGGGTCGTTGCCGCGGAAGACGTGCGTCGTGTCCGGGTAGCCGTAGAGCAACGGGTGCTCGGGATTCCTCGCCATGACGCGCACGACCGAGCCCGGGTGGAACAGGTTGCCGGTGTTCACGGGCGTGAGCGCGCGCGCGATGCCGGTCTCCGCGGCGATGCGCGTGCCGCCGCCGAGCGTGACCAGCGTGCCGCCCTCCTCGACGAAGCGCTGGAGCTCGGCCATGCCCTCGAAGCCCGGGCCCCCCGTCATGTCCTCCGTGGCTGAGGGCGAGCCGTGCGAGGGGAACTCGTCGGTGCGCGTGTAGGGCAGCGGGCCGAACTTGCGGTCCACGCCGTGGATCAGCGCCTGCACGTTGCCGCGGACGCTGGGCACGACGATGACGTCGAACCTGCGCCGCAGGTTGCCGCGGCGCAGGTCGTCCTTGTGGATCGAGGTGTACGGCACGCCCGTCTGCTCGAAGCTGAACCGCGCCCAGCCCTCGTCCTGCGTGCTGTACCAGGTGTGGTAGATGGCGACGCGGGGCAGGTCCAGCTCGTGGCGCGCCACGTCCGGCGCGCGCGCGGCCGCGTGCAGCGTGAGCGAGAACCGGTCGGCCAGCTCCGCGGCGACGTTTGCCGGCACGTTCTCCAGGATGATGGAGCCGCGGGGGAAGGTGTCGCTTGCCTGGGCCTGGGTGGCGCCCGCGCCCCCGCCCACCTCGCGCTGTTCCCCCGCCCCCGCCCCCGCCCTCGCCCGGGCCCCGCCGTCGAGCGCGAACCCGTCTTCCGCGGCGTAGGCGCGGGCCCGCGACGCCCGCTCCCGCAGCCAGTACAGCGCCGGCAGCACCTCGGCCTGCGCGCGGTACGCGATCAGGTACACGTCGCCCGTGCCAGTGACGCCGCCCCGCGCGCGGACCTCGCCGGTCACGCGCTCGAGGCCCGGCCAGTGGAAGACCATCGTGTCGTCCACCGCGTCCACGTCCACGCCGTACAGGTAGCCGAGCGTCCAGGCCACGTCGTCGTACGGCGGGTTGGCCGCGTCCTCCGGGAACCGCTGCTCGCTCAACAGATCCACCGCGAAGTTGCGGTAGGGCTGGTCGAGCTTGATGACGAAGTCGCCCGCCGAGTCGCCGGCCGTGCGGCGGTGCACCTCGATGCCGTGGCGCAGGAGCTGGTTCACCAGGTACGCCGCGCGCGCCGGGTCGCGCTGCTGCTCGAAGCGCGGGATCACGTAGCCGTGCGGCTCCATCGTGCGGCCGCGCTCGATGTTGTTCACGCCCTTCTGCCAGAAGTCGCGCAGCAACGTCCGGCCGTTGTCCGCAACGTACTGGAGCGACGCGAGCACGCCGGCCTGCTGGTAGTTGATGTTGTCGCGCGCGGACCAGCGCACCTTCTTCGTGGGCGGCCACGGCCGGTACCACGTCCGCTCCGTCACCGGCTCGCCCGCGTAGCGCGAGTTGGAGAGGTCGCGCACGTAGGTGTTCGCGCCCGCGTTGCCGAACGTCTCGTAGAACCGGCCGATGCCGTTGTGGTTGTTCGCGATCCAGATCGCGTAGCCCGGCCACCAGCCGTCGTAGAAGCCCCAGGTCCACACGCCGGGCAGCCCCTGCGCCGTGAGTTGGGTGATGTCGTGGTTCGCGAGCGTCTGCCACTCGCCGATCGTGATGGGGTCGATGTTCGCGTTGTACGGGCCGAACCCGGTCGAGATGTAGAGCAGCGGCACGGACTCGTGCAGGTCGTGCATCACGATCGGGTACCAGTCCCAGTACGCCTTGTGGATCGCCTTCGTCAGCTCCTGCGAGATCTGGATGCCATCCCGGTTGTTGTCGTGGAAGACGTACTTGCCCCAGTACGGTGCGGAGCGGGGGAAGCCGTCGTCCCACTCCGTGCGGTGCTTCGTGTAGCGGTGGTACCAGTCCACCTGACGGTCGCGGCCGTCCGGCTCGGCCACGGGGTTGATGAGGGTGATGACGCTCCCGCGGATGCGCCGGATGGCGGGGTCGTCGCTCGCGGCGAGGCGGTACGCCAGCTCGGTGAGCATCTCGGGCGAGCCCATCTCGGGCGAGTGCAGCCCGCCCATCACGTAGTAGATCGGCTTGGCCTGGTCGAGCACGGCCTCGAGCTCGGCCGCCGGCAGCGTGCGCGGGTCGGCGAGCCGCTTCATCTGCGCGCGGTAGTGGTCGAGCCGGCCCATCGTGCTCTCGTCCGCGATGATGACGAGCAGCAGCTCGCGGCCTTCCTCGGTGGTCCCCATGCGCTCGACGCGGACGCGCGGCGTGGCCGCGGCGAGCGCGCGGTAGTAGCCGTACAGCTCGGCGGAGGGGTGCATCACGCCCTCGGCACCCGCGATCGTGCCGAAATGGTCGCGCGGCGAGGGGATGGCCGGGTGCTCCGGGATCGCCGCGACCGACGCGGGCAGGAAGCGCGGGTCGGACGTCGCCTCCTTGACCAGCCGGGTGTACGCGGTGTCCACGCCCTGCGCGCGCGCTGCCGGTGCAGTGAGCGACGATGCGGCGAGCGCGACCATCGTGGCGAGCGGGAACGCGGCAAAGGATGCGGGCCGCGCGTGGGCGCGGCGATGCGGCGTCGGGAGCATGTCGACGCTCCGGGCAAGTGGGCCGTTGCCGGGGGAATGCGAGCGGAGGAGACGATAGGGGGCGGCAGGCGTCAGGGGCAAGCGGGCTGAGCCGCCTGCCGGCTGCGCGGCCGGCGCCGGGCGGGCCGCGGCCAACCGGCGCCATCACCGCGGCGGTGGCTGGCCGAAGCTGACGCGGAGCTCGCGGAACGCCTCCGGCGACACTCCTGACAGCCGCCCGAACGGATGCTGGAGCGCTGCGACGAGCGTGAGCGTGAGCGCGAGCGCAGCGGCGATCGCGCCGGTGACGAGCGCGTGGAAGTGCAGCTCGCGCACGCCGAAGAGGTAGGAGAACGCGACCGTCGCCACGCTCAGGATCCCGAGCACCACCCACATGGGAGTGGGCAGGTCGGCCCGGCTTCGCAGCAGCCGCAGCCGCCGCTCGTCCCCCAGCTCGTTGAGGCGCTCGATGGACCACCGGAGCCAGAGGGCTTCGCGCTCGGTCTGCGGGACGAGGGACAGGTAGCCGTCGCGGATCGTGGCGTAGGCATGCCATGCCCGCGCGCTCTCCCTCTCTTCGGCCATGGCGGGCCATTCCTCCGTCTCGACCAGGAACGCGTACTCGCGGATCGCATTCATCAGCCGGTCCCGCTCCGGCGGAGCGAAGGCCGCCGCGGCGCCGAACAGGTCGGCCAGCGCGTTGGCCTCGCGCTCGGTGATCTCGAGCGCCTCCACGTACCGCTCCCAGACCGCGACCACCATGAGCGCGAGCAGCACGCCGGTGAACAGGCTGAGCACCGCGTAGCCGTGGCCGACGACCGTGTTGTGCCGCTCGAGCAGCGGCCGCGGCAGCACGCGCCTCGCCGCGACGAGCCCGAGCACGGCGAGCAGCGTCGCGCCGGCCACGACGAGGGCGAGCGTGAGGGCGAACATGTCAGGCTGCGCGCCGGCCGCGCGTGGCCGCGGCGTCCGCGGGGATCCAGAGCGTGAACGTCGGGCCCTCGCCCGGCTCGCTACGCACGGTCACGTCGCCGCCGAGCGCGCGTGCGACCTGGCGGCTGATCGCGAGCCCCAGCCCGCCGCCGCGCCGGCCCCCGGGCTCCAGGCGGGTGAACTCCTGGAAGATGAACTCCTGCTTCTCCGGCGGGATGTGAGGGCCCGTGTTCGCGACGTCCACCGCCAGCCAGGCGCCGGGCGCGGGGGCGCCGTCCGCACGCTCTTCGACCCGCACGGTGATGCGGCCGCCCTCCGGCGTGTACTTCACTGCATTGGAGAGCAGGTTGGCCAGGATCTGCCGGACGCGGGAGGGGTCGGTGTCGATGGGCCGCGGCCGGCCCGCCACTTCGACGCGGAGCTCGATGCGCCTCGCCTCCGCCTGCGGCCGGTACTCTTCCGCCATCTCGGCGGCGGCCCGCGACACGTCCGTCGGCTGGCGCTCGATCGAGAGCTGGCCGGCCTCCGCGCGCACCAGGTCGACGAGGTCGTCGATGAGGTCCACGGCCGCCTCGACAGCGCGGCGCGCGCGCGACACGGCATCGCGCTGCGCATCCGCGAGTGCGCCGGCCACTCCTTCCTCCAACAGCGCGAGCTGGCCGGACGCAGCGCCCAGCGGGTTCTTGACGTCGTGGCTGAAGCCGCGAATGAGGCGGGCGCGCCTCTCGGCGGCACGCAGGACCTCGTCGCGGCTGCGCTGCGCGTCCTCCAGCAGTTGCGCCTTGAGGAAGGCGAGCGCGGCGAGGTCCCCGAACGCGTGCGCCCGGGCGAGCTCGTCCTCGCGGAACGGCTCCCGCTCCGGCGGCCGGACCAGCGTGAGCGCGCCGATCGGCCTACCCCCGGCCACGAGCGGTACGACGGCCGCGCGGCAGCGCCCGCACACCTCGCGCAGCCCGGGCGAGAAGGGCTGCCTGGTTTCCTCGACCACCGGCACGGCCTTGACCCGCCCCTCGATCAGCGCGGCCTCCGTGAAGGAGCCGCGGTAGGGGCCGCGGCTGCCCACGGGAGGGACACTCCGGCCGGCGACGGCGATCACCTCCACCACATCCTCCGCGAGTCGCACCCGCTTGACGACGACGCCGGCCGCATCCGTCGCTTCGAGGGCGCCCTCCGCGATGCGGCGGACCACGTCCTCGATCGTCACGGCGGCGGAGATGGCTTCGGCCGCGCGGCGCAGCGCCTCTTCGGCCCGGGCCTCCCGTTCCGCGTCCGCACGCGCTGCCCGCTCCTGCACGAGCAGCCGCGCGCGCGCGGCCTCCGCCGAACTGCGGCGGCGGTCCAGCCGCCCCAGCGCCGCGCCGCCGACCCAGATCGCGGTCCCGAGCAAGACCATCATGGCGATGGCCGCCAGCGCGGTGCCCAGCTCGGTGCCGTAGTAGCCGGCGCGCTCGCCCTCGAGCCGCAGCCAGCCCACTGCCACCGGAACGAGCACGATCAGCGGCAGCAGGCGCCGCACCACGAGGCCGCCCACGTCCGGCGCCGTGACCACGCTGGCCGGGCCGTGCTCGGGCCGGGAGAGGAACAGCCCGACCGCCGTGGCGAGGATGCCCGCGGCCGCGCTCGGCGCCACGCGCACGGCGCTGGCGAGAAAGTAGAGACCCTGGACGCCGTAGGCGTACCCCACGAGCGCGAGCACCGCCACGAGGCCGGCCCCGAGCGCGAGGTACTGCGCGGCAACCGCCGCCCGCGCGCGGCCCGTGAGCAGGAGCAGCAAGGCGACCCCGAACGCGAGGAACACCCAGGCGGTCGCCGGCGCCAGGTGCCCGCCGAACGGGACCCCCGTCCTCGCGATCGCACGCGGGAAGAGGAGCCCGTCGATCCCGAGGTCCACACCCAGTCCGTTCTGGACCAGAGAGACGCCCGCCCGCGTCATGAGGAGCAGCGCGCAGACCATGGTACCCAGCCGGCGCCGCCGCCCGCCGCGCTCCGGTGCCACCAGCCAGAGCCCGGCCGCCGCGAGGAGCAGGCCGGCCGCCGTCCACGGCGACATCGGCACGTAGCCCGCTTCCGTGCGGCTGACGATCTCGACCGGGACCACCCAGTCCACCAGCGCGACCGCGGACAGGGCCGCGACCAGGCCGGCGATCGCGGGGACCAGCCAGCCCGGGACGCGGTGCACAGTCCCGCCCGCACTACCCTGCGTTTCCGAAGGCGGAGTCGCCCGCGCGCCCGATTCCATACGGTTTGCCTCAGTGCCGCCGGAAGCGGCCGCCCGGGCCACGACGCGCCCGCGGGGCCCAGCCCCTCGCGCGCAGGAGGGTGCAGCCCCGCTCCGGCGTCCCCGGCACCCTGCCGTGTCTCTAGAGTGGGCCGCAGTATCCTCCGCTGCGCCTCCGCTTCATCGCCTGCCTCCTGCCGAACGCCGCCCGGCCAGAGGCGCAAGCGGCGGGCCGGGGCCCGCGGAGGGCGGCGCGGGGGAGGATCCCGCCGCCACGACCGCCGCGAGCGCTGCACCTTTTTCATCGTCCCGCCGGCTACGCCAGGGGCGCCAGTCTGGGGGTCGCTGCCGCTTATTCCTCGCTCCGGGGGGCGCGCAGCGCCCGGGGAACGGGGCGTACCTTGCACGAACTCCGGCAGCACGACAAACTTCCACCCCTGGAGGTGCCGCGCGTCGGCGCCGCCGGATCCGTGCTTTCGCGCCCCGGGAGCCGAGGACCGACTGCTCGCATCGCCGTGAAGATGTTCC
>DASVDH010000033.1:0-108764 GCA_036381195.1 Longimicrobiales bacterium
GGGGCGCTGGCGCCTCAAACCGTGAACGAGCTGCCGCAGCCGCACCCGCCCGTCGCGTTCGGGTTCTTGAACGTGAAGCCGGACCCCATCATCGTCGTGACGTAGTCGATCTCCACGCCGTCCAGGTACTGCCCGCTGAACGGGTCAACGAACACGCGCAGGCCGTTGGACTCGAGCACCTCGTCGTCTTCCTGGGGCTCGTCCTCGATGTTCAATCCGTACTGGAAGCCCGAGCACCCGCCCGGCAGCACGGCCACCCGCAGCCCGGCCGACTCCGCCGCGCCCTGCTCCTCCATGAACTTCTTGACCTCAGAAACCGCCGTCGGCGTGACCGTGAGGTTCATTCTCTCCTCCGAGAAGACTTCGCAGCGGCCCGCGTACGGACCCCGACATCACGGGTACACTTCCGGAATCCGCAGGTTTCAAGTTAACGATAGACGCAGGTCCGGGGCCGTGTCAACCCTCGCCAGGGCGCCAGCCGGGCGCGCCGCGGGCACGACGGGCGGCGCCCCCGCCGGAGGGCGCTCGATCCGGCGCCAGGATGGCCTCGGCAGCGGCGGCGAGGTCCCGTTCGACGCGCACCCATTCCGGCGCGTCCCGCGCCTGCTCCTCGCCGTAGCCGGTGCGCACGAGGATCGCGGCGCATCCCAGCTCCCGGGCGGGCAGCACGTCCTTGATCCGATCCCCGATGCAGACGGAGCGCGAGACATCGAGGCCCAGCTCCCGTGCGGCCCGGCGGAACAGGCCCGGTGCGGGCTTGCGACACTCGCACGGGCCCGTGTAGTCGGGGTGGTGCGGGCAATGGTAAACCCCGTCCAGTTCGACACCCTCCCGCCGGAGCAGCTCTTCGATCCGGCGCTGCACCGCCCGGTACTCCGCCTCGCCGTAGAGGCCGCGCGCGATGCCGGACTGGTTGGTCACCACCACCAGCGCGTACCCCGCCGCCGCCAGCTCCTTCAGCGCGGCCGCAGCACCCTCGACCAGCTCGACGCGCGCCGGATCCGCCAGGTAGTGCCGTTCGACGACCAGCGTGCCATCCCGGTCCAGGAACACCGCGGGGCGCCCCACCGCGAGCTGGCCGCCTGAGCGGGGATCCGGCTGCTCACGTGCACGCACGGATCACCGCCCGCGCCAGGTCGTCTTCTTCCTCCGGAGCGACGGTGCGCAGGTCCAGCACCACGCGCCCCTCCTGGATCCGGCCGACGACGGGTGGCGCTCCGTGCCGGAGCCGGCGCGCCAGCCCGTCCGGGGGCGCGTCCACGTCCAGCGTGACCAGTGTGGTCGGCAACACCGCATCCGGGTAGGCGCCGCCCCCCACCGCCGACGCACCCGCCTGCGTTCCCGCCGCGATGCCGCCGGCCCGGAGCCGCTCGGCAAAGGCCTGTGCCCGAGCCGCCAGCTCGTCGGCGCCGAGCGCGAGCATGCGCAACGTGGGAATCTCCCGGCGCGCCTGTGCCGGATCGCGGTACAACGCCAGCGTGGCCTCCAGCGCCGCGAGCGTCAGCTTGTCCACGCGCAATGCGCGGCAAAGCGGATTGCGTCGCAACTGCTGGATCAGGTCTCGCCGCCCGAGCACGATGCCCGCTTGCGGCCCGCCGAGCAGCTTGTCCCCGCTCATCGTGACCAGATCCGCGCCTCCGCGCAGCGCGTCCGTCGCCGTCGGCTCCGGCGGCAGGCCGAACTCCCGGCCGTCCACCAGGAGCCCGGATCCCAGGTCGTTCAGCAGCGGGACGCCGCGCGAGCGCGCGATGCCCGCCAGCTCGGCGAGCGGGACCTCGCTCGTGAAGCCGCTCATGCGGAAGTTGGACCTGTGCACCTTGAGCAGGACGGCGGTCGAGGCAGAGAACGCTTGCTCGTAGTCCCGCCGGTGCGTCCGGTTGGTGGCGCCCACCTCGACCAGCCGCGCGCCGCTCCGCGCCATGATCTCGGCGATCCGGAACGAGTCCCCGATCTCGACCAGCTCGCCGCGGCTCACGATCGCCTCTCGTCCGAGCGCGATCGTGTTCAGCGCCAGGACGAGGGCCGCAGCGTTGTTGTTGACGACGAGCGCCGCATCCGCGCCGGTGAGCTCTGTGAGCAGCGCTGCGCAGTGCTCGTAACGCGAGCCGCGCTCGCCCGCCTCCAGGTCGTACTCGAGGTTGGAATAGGCGCGCGCGACCCGGTCCAGCGCGAGCCGCGCGGCATCCGCCAGTACGGCGCGGCCGAGGTTGGTGTGCAGCACCACGCCGGTCGCGTTGATGACGGTCCGGAGCGATGGCCTGGTCCGTTGCGCGAGCCGCTCCTCGACGCGCGCGGCGTACCAGGCCGGGTCCGCAGTGTGCCCGCTCGGCGCGCCGCCCGCAGCGAGTGCGGCTCGCAGCGCACCGAGCTCCTCCTGCAGCGCCCGGAGGACCAGCGGCCGCGGATTCAGGGCGAGGAGCGGCCGGAATGCCTCGCTGGCGAGGAGGCGTTCCACTGCCGGGATCGCGCGCCGCGCGTCCGCCATCCTCATCTCCTGTGCCCTTGCGGCGGCTGCATGGTATCCGGCGGGATCGTGTCCCGCGCCGGACCCGGCGCCGCGGTGTCAGGCGGCGGCGGCTCGGGCGCCGCGAACTCCGCGGATCCGCCTCCGCCGGCGAGGCCGTTGATGTTGACGATGCGCGCGAGCTCGACGACGTAGCGGCTGGCCGGCCGGAGCGGCGCCCCGGGCACGATCACCAGCTCTCGCACCGGCAGCGGCTCCGCCACCGAGTCCGGCGCGGCCTCCGCCTCCGGCGGACCCGGGGCGCGCGGCCCCGCCGCCCGCCTCGGCGCGTCCGGCGCCAGCGTGTCTGCCCGAGCGATGCCCGCGGCGCGCAGGCTGTCCACCGCGGCGCTGTCCACCCTCATGCTATCCGCCCTCGCGCTATCCGCCGCAGCACGCAACGCGCGTTGCTCCGCCTCGTACTCGTGCGGGAACAGGATCCGGGCGATCGGCCACTCGCTGCTGTCCGGGAGCAGCCGTAGCGACGCGGTGACCTCTCCGATGCCCTCCGTGGGATCCACGTGATCATCCAGGTGGACCCGGACCTGCATGGAGTCTGGCGCCTCGGCGCGGATCACGTGCGCCGGTGTCGTGTCCGGGAGCAGCAGCGCGAGCGAGACGACCGCCGTGTCGCCCTCCGCGAGCCGGACGCTCGCGCTGTCCTGCTCCTCCCGGAAGCTCGCATCCCGATCGCGGTTCCGGTCCTGGAAGGCGCGGATCCGGTACGTGCCCGCGGGCAGGTAGCGGAGCGCGAACAGGCCCGCGCTGTCCGTCGTCGCGGCGTATGACACCGAATCGGATTCCCGGACGGCGAGGACCCAGATCCCTGCGGCGGCGCTGCGGGTCACCCGGTCCTGCACCAGCCCCGCCAGGGCCGTTCGGGGGATCTCCGGCCCCGTCGAGAACACGATCTCGAGCGGCTGCTCGATCGTGTTCTGGAACAGGTCCTGGATCACGGGCTGGATGACGACATGGTAGATGCGGCCCGGCTCCCAGCCGCCGCGCAGCGAGACGCGCAGCTCGGACCGGCCGCGGTCGACCTGAAGCTCGCTCGTCAGGGGCGAGACCAGCACCGCCTCTTCGACGCCGCGCTCGCTGATCCGCTCGTCGAAGCGGATGACGATGCGCGCGTCCCGCGCGACGCCCACGGTCAGCGGCTCGGGCGTGATCGAGACGACGCCCGGCGGCTGCTGGTCGGGGTCGCCGCCAGGCGGCGGATACGGCCGCGCGCACGCGAATACTGCCGCGGCGGCCGCCGTGCCGAGCGCCGCCCACACCCTGGGGCTCACGACAGCGCTGCGAGCTTGGCCGAGAGGCGCTCGAGCTGATCGCGCAGCGCTTGCGCCTTCTCGCGCTCGCGTGCGACGACGGCCTCCGGCGCCCGTGTGACGAACTGCTCGTTGGCCAGCTTCCCGTCCACCGCGCGCAGCAACCCGCCGAGCCGTTCCAGCTCGGCGTGCAGGCGGCGCCGCTCGTGCTCGATGTCGAGCACGCCCGCCAGCGGGATGAACAGCTCGGCGCCGTCCCGCAGCACCGCGTGCGCGCCCGGCGGCCTCCCTTCCCCGGCGGCGCCGCCCGCCGCCGGCGCACGCCCATCGACGAGGATCTCCCGCACCCGCGCGAGGCGGCGCACCGCGCGCTCCTCGGCCTCCAGCGCGCCGCGCAGCGCAGCGGACACGTTGGCCAGGCGCAGCTCGAGCTCTTGCGACACCGGCACCTCGTACTCCTTGCGCAGGCCGCGCACCGAGCCGATCAGCTCGATCAGCGCATCCATCGCGGCCTCCGCCTCGCCATCCTCCCGCTCCGGCGCGGGCACGGGCCAGCGAGCCACGACGAGCGACTCCTCCCGGGGGCGGCCGGCCCGCCGCGGCAGCCGCAACCACAACGCCTCCGTGACGAACGGCATCACCGGGTGCATGAGCCGGAAGGCCTGGTCCAGCACTTCGACGAGCGTCGCCCGCGCCGCTTCGCGGCTCGCTTCCCCAGCCTCGCCCGCGAGGCGCGGCTTCACCAGCTCGACGTACCAGTCCGCCAGCTCTCCCCAGAAGAAGTGGTACAGCGTATTCGCCGCCTCGTGCAGCCGGAACGCCTCCAGATGCCGCGTCACGTCGCGCGTCGCCGCGGACAGCCGCGAGAGGATCCACCGGTCGGCCAGCTCCAGCGAGTCTTCCACGTCTTCGAGGGCCGGCACCGGACCATCCCCGATCCGCAGCAGCGCGAAGCGCCCCACGTTCCAGACCTTGTTCGCGAAGTTCCGGCCCGGGGCGAACGTGGACTCGATGTCCTCGTAGTTCATGTACAGGTCGGTCCCCGGGCCGGCCTGCGACACGATCGTGTAGCGCAGCGCGTCCGCGCCGTACAGCTCGACCACGGCCAGCGGATCGATGCCGTTCCCCAGCGACTTGGACATCTTGCGGCCCAGGTGGTCGCGCACCGTGCCGTGCAGGTACACCTCCCGGAACGGCTCCTTCCCCATGAACTCGAGCCCCGCCATGATCATGCGCGCGACCCAGAAGAACAGGATCTCGGGCGCCGTGACCAGCGTGCTCGTCGGGTAGAACGCCTTCAGGTCCTCCGTCTCCTCCGGCCAGCCGAGCGTGGAGAACGGCCACAGCCAGGACGAGAACCAGGTGTCCAGCACGTCCGGATCCTGCTCGAGCGAAGCCGAGCCGCAGCGCGGGCAGTGGGTGGGGTCCTCCCGCGCGACGATCGTCTCGGCGCAGCCGTCCGCGCGGCAGTACCACACCGGGATCCGGTGGCCCCACCAGAGCTGGCGGGAGATGCACCAGTCACGGATGTTCTCGAGCCAATCCTCGTAGACCTTGGTCCAGCGCTCCGGCGTGAAGCGCACCCGCCCCTCGCGGGATGCGGCGAGCGCCGGCTCGGCCAGCGGCCGCATGCGCACGAACCACTGCTCGGACAGGCGGGGCTCCACCACCGTGTCGCACCGGTAGCAGTGCGGCACCGCGTGCGTGTGCTCCTCCACGCGCTCCAGGAGGTGATCCGCCGCGAGCGCATCCACGACGCGCCGGCGCGCCTCGAAGCGATCGAGCCCGCGGAACGGGGCAGGCGCGTTCTCGTTCATCGTCGCCTCGGGCGTCAGCACGTTCAGCGCCGGCAGCCCGTGGCGTTGCGCCAGCTCGAAGTCGTTCGGATCGTGCGCCGGCGTGATCTTCACCGCGCCGCTGCCGAACTCGCGGTCCACGTACTCGTCCGCAACGATCGGGATGCGCCGGCCGGTGAGCGGCAGCTCGACTTCGCGCCCGATCAGCGCCCGGTAACGCTCGTCGTCGGGGTGGACCGCGACGGCCGTGTCTCCCAGCATCGTCTCGGGCCTCGTCGTCGCGACGACGAGGTAGGCCCGCCCGTCCGGAAGGGTGGGCAGCCGCACGCCTTCAGGCGGCGGGGCCGCCAGCGGGTAACGCAGGTGGTACAGTTTGCCCGCGGTCTCTTCGCCCTCTGCCTCCTCGTTCGACAGCGCGGTCAGGCAGCGTGGGCACCAGTTGATGATGTAGTTGCCGCGGTAGATCAGCCCCTTCTCGTACAGCCGCACGAACACCTCGCGGACCGCACGCGAGAGGCCGGGATCCAGCGTGAAGCGCGTGCGCGTCCAGTCGCACGAAGAGCCGATGGCCTCGAGCTGCCGCAGGATCGTCGAGCCAGTCTCGCGGACCCACGACCACACCCGCTCCACGAAGGCCTCGCGCCCCAGGTCGTAGCGCGTCTTGCCCTCCGCAGCGAGCTGCCGCTCGACCACGTTCTGCGTCGCGATCCCGGCGTGATCCGTTCCCGGCACCCAGAGCGTTTCGCGCCCTTGCATCCGGCGCCACCGGATCAGCACGTCCTGCACCGTGTTGTTGAGGCCGTGACCCATGTGCAGGACCGCCGTCACGTTGGGCGGCGGAATGACGATGACGTAGGGCTCGCGTTCGCCGCGCAACACAACACCGGCATCCGCCTGGAAGTAGCCCCGCTCCTTCCAGCCGCGGTAGAGTGGCGCCTCGAACGCCCTGGGATCGTACTGTGGTGCGAGTGGCTCCGTCATGTTCCGTGAGATGGTGGTCCGGCCGCACAGGGTAGCGGCGGCCCGCGCGGCGCGTCAACCACCGGCAGAGACCGTTCGCGAGGGAACGGCGCCGGCCGCGTCGACGCGAATTCGCCGGCATGCGCCGCACCGTAGATACACCCACCGCGCCGCCGTGTGTCGGGGACTCGTCGGGCCGGTCAGGGACCGCCTTCGGCGCCGCGCTCCTCCGCCTCGAGGCCGGACTCCTCGAGCGTCAGTTCCGTCCCCTTCTTCACTTCCTGGTGAATGCCCGAGGCGGGGTTCAGGTCCTGGAGGGGATCGGGAGGGACGTTTCCGAGGCGCCGGTGCGCCGCATCCTCCGCCCGGCCGCGGTCGGTCGGCGCCGCCGGCGCGGTCGTGTGCCCCTCGACGCCGGGCGAGAGCTTGGCCAGCGCCTCGCTGGTCTGCTCCTCGGCGCGGTTCACGCCGAGCGCGCGGGAGACGAGGAGCACCTTCTCGTCGGGGCGGTCCGGCTCGGTTTCCTGCCCCTGCCGGCGCGGGCCCGTGCCGACGCGCAGGCCGTACCAGTGCGTCTCCGTGAGGTCCGGCGCACCGGCATCGAAGCGGCGCCGCGTCTCGGCGAGGCGCGAACGGAGCAACTCGACGTCCAGCCGGTTCAGCACCGTCGTCACGCCGGGCACGCGTTGCGCGGCGTGCACGGCCCGGTCTGCCTCGTGCTCCGTCCTCACGGAGCCGCTCAGCTCCACGATGCCATCCGAGAGCGCCGCGACCTCGATCGGGCGCTGGCTGAGCAACGGATCTTCCAGGAAGGCGCTGACGACCTGCTCCTCCAGCCCGGCGAGGTCAATGGGCGCGCCGGGGAGTGCCCGGCGCTGCCGCCGCGAGAGCCACCAGCCCCCCGCCACGCCCGCCGCCGCCCCGAGGCCGATCGCCCACGCCTGATCCGAGAGTCTGGCCGGCCGCTCGCGGCGCATCGCCTCTCCCATCCCGTGATGGTCGCCTGTACGGAGGGGCGGTGCAAGTCGTAGACCACGCGGCGCCCGCGGAGCCGCGACGGGCAGTCCTCGTTCAGCCCGCCGGCGGCTTCGTTTCCCCCTGCTGTCCCTGCCTGCCCTGCTGGTCTTTCTGGCCCTGCTTGCTCTGCTGGCGCTCCTTGTCCTTCCGCTCGCGGATCTCCCGGGCCCGCTCGTCGAACCGGTCCCGGATCCGCGCGCGGTCCGCCTGGTCCTGGATCTCGTCCCATTCGCGCTGCCGTTCCCTCGCATCCTCCCTCCCCGCCCCCAGGGAAGGCACGGGAAGCGTGATGCCGCCCAGGTGGATGCCCTTGGGAGAAATGCCCCAGCGCTGGCCTCCCGGGCCCTTGATCGTCCAATCGGTGGCCCGGCGGGCGGCATCCGCCTCGATCGCGAGCGAGTCGTTCAGCGCTTCGATCCGGCTGCGCAGGTTCTCCCGCGCGGCCTCCGCGGGGGTCACGGCGCGTTCGACGAGCAGGGGCAGCGGCGCCCAGAGGCGCGGATCGCCCACATCGTGTGGGCGCAGCCGTTCCGCTGGCGCCGCCACGCGGCTGGCTCCCGCGTCTCCGCTCGGGCCTCCCGCGCCTCCGGTCGCGCGCTCGCCACCCGGTTGGGGCGCGACGGTCGCCGGCACCGTCTCGCGACGCGTCTGCATGACGGGCTCCTCGATCGGCGGCGCTTCGCCGGCGACCGGTTCGATCCGGTAGACGCGCATTCCCGGTGCGGCAGGGCGGCGCTCGGAACCGCCCCGCGGCGCAGGACCGTACGGCACGGCGTAGGTGACCAGGTAGCGGGAGGCGAAAACGGCCAGCAGGTGAAGGACAACCGATGCGACAAGGCCCGCGGCGAGCGCCCGCCTGTGCGTTGCCCGCCGTTCCACGGCACGCCGCTGGAACGGCGACCGTGCCGCAGGGAGGGCTGGCGGGGCGGGTGGCGCGTTCTGCACCGGCGGACGCTGCAGGGCTGGCGAGCTCATCCCGCGGTTTCTAACCCCGCCCGGACGGCCGGTTCCGGGTCACGGCAGCCGCCCCAGGCGTGCCGCCGCTTCCCTCAGCCGATCCGGCGGCTGAGTGAGCGCGAGTCGGAGGTACCCTTCGCCGCCGGCACCCAGGGCGGCGCCTGGCATGACGACGACGCCCTGCTCGAGCAACGCGCGCCGGGCGAACTCCTCGGACGGCGCGCCTCCGGGCACCGGCACCCAGAGGTACATCGTCGCGCGCGGGCGCGTGGCCTGGAATCCGTGCGTGCACAGCGCTTCCACCAGCGCATCGCGCCGCTCCTGGAAGGCGGCGACGTTGCCCGGCACCCACTCCGCGGACGACTCCAGCGCCGCCGCAGCAGCGGCCTGCACGGCCAGGAACGCGCCCGTATCCACGAAAGACTTCACCTTCGCCAACGCCGCGATCGCATCCGTGCCACCCACCGCCCAGCCGATCCGCCACCCCGTCATGTTGTACGTCTTGGAGAAGGAGTGGAACTCGATCGCCACCTCCCGCGCGCCGTCGATCTCCAGGATGCTGGGCGGACGGTATCCCTCGAACGCGATCTCGCTGTACGCGTTGTCGTAGGCCAGCAGCGCGCCGTGCCGGCGGCAGAACTCGACCGCTTCCGCCAGGTACTCCCGCGGCGCGATCGCCGCCGTCGGGTTGTTCGGGTAATTGAGGTAGACGATGCGCACGCGGCGCGCCACGCTCGCCGGCAACTCGCCGAACGGGATCAGGAACTCGTTCTCCGGCCGCAGCGGAACGAGGTGCGGCTCGCCGCCGGCCAGCAACGTTCCGCCGATGTAGGGCTGATAGCCGGGATCCGGGACCACGGTGGCATCGCCCGGGCCTACGTAGGCCAGGGCGAGATGCGCGATCCCCTCCTTGGACCCGATCAGCGGAAGCACCTCGCGGTACGGGTCCACCTCCACGCCGAACCGCTTCTTCATCCACCGCGCCACGGCCTCGCGAAACGCCGGCAGGCCGAGCTGGAAGCCGTAACGGCTCATCGCGGGCGTGGCGGCCGCTTCGGCCAGCGCCTGCACCGCCGCGGGCGGCGGTGCCAGATCCGCATCGCCCGCGCCGAGGTCGATCACATCCACCCCCTGCGCCGCGAGTTGCCGCTTCAGCTCCGGCACCTGCGCGAGGGGATACGTCGGAAAGCTCCGGAACCGATCCGCGAGTCGTGGCATGGGCCTCCGATCCTCTCCTCACCGAACGTTCTTCCACCGGCAAGACGTGCACCGGCCCGCTACCGGCCTGGCGTCGCGGGCCCGGCGACCGGGTTGCGCGTCACGCTGCAGCCCACCAGCTCGACCTCCACCACGTCGCCCGCGCGGAGCGGGCCGACGCCCTCTGGCGTGCCCGTCGCGATGAGGTCGCCCGGCTCGAGCGTCATGATCCCGCTGATGTAGGAGATGAGCTCGGGCACGCCGAAGACCATGTCCGCGCCCCGGCCCCTCTGCCGCACCTCCCCGTTCACGCGGCACACCACCTCCAGCTCGCGCCAGTCCGCGCCGGCGCCACCCACCGGGCCGACGGGGCAGAACGTGTCGAACCCTTTCGCGCGCGTCCACTGCCCGTCACGGCGCTGGAGGTCGCGCGCCGTGACGTCGTTCAGCGCGGCGTAGCCCGCGACGACGGCGAGGGCCTCGGCCTGGGACACGCGCCGCGCGCGCCGGCCGATCACCACCGCGATCTCGCCCTCGTGCTCCACGCGCTCTGACTCCTCTGGGAGCACGATCGCCTCGCCGCTGGCCACCAGCGCGGACGGCGGCTTCAGGAAGAGCAACGGGCGCTCCGGAACCTCGTTGCCCAGCTCCTTCGCGTGCGCCGCGTAGTTGCGGCCCACGCACACGATCTTCGATGGTTTCGGCAGCATCGTCCTCACGCCAGCATCGTGACGGGTCCGTGTGAGTGTACGGCGCAGAGGGTGGGTCCGCCAGGCCGCTCTCGCGGCGCGCCCGTCCCACCATCGGCGAGCGCCCCATCCGGCCGTACCGGGGACGGGGCGTCGCCTGCGCGGCCCCTTTCGCGCGCGGCCCGCGCGCCTGCCGAGCCGCGGCCCACGCCGTGGGCGGTTGCCCGCCGCACCCCCGCTACGCGCGCCCGCGCTCCCCGCCCCGCGCGCCCGTACCCTCGCTAGGCGCGCCCACCGACCTCTGGTACGCGTGCCACCGGCCCCCCAGCGACGGGCGCCACCGGGCTCCTGCTACACGCGCCCGCGCTCCCGCTACGCGCGCGCACGGCCCCGCTACGCGCTCCCGCGCCCCGCCCCACCGCCGCTGCCCTCCCGCCCGTAGAACGCGCGGATCTCTTCCACCAGATCCGCCCAGGCGGCCGCACGCACCGGCGCGGGCGGCAGCGATTCCAGCAGGTACCGCCCGTAGCCCCGGCTCACGATGCGACGATCCAGCAGCACGACCACGCCGCGGTCCCCACGGGATCGGATGAGCCGGCCGAAGCCCTGCTTCAGGCGCAGCGCGGCTTGCGGCAGCATGTACTCGTAGAACGCGTTGCCGCCTTCCTGCTCGATCGCCTCGATGCGCGCCGCCGTGAGCGGCTCGCTCGGCACCTTGAACGGCAGCTTCGCGAGCACGAGGCCTCGCAGCGGCTCGCCCGGCACGTCCACGCCCTCCCAGAAGGACGAAACGCCCAGCAGCACGCCTCGCCCCGATGCCGTGAACGATTGCACCAGCCGCGAGCGCGGCCCTTCGCCCTGCACGAAGAGCGGCCAGCGCGTGTCCAGGCCCCGCCGCCGCAGCTCCGCTGCAACCGCGCGCAGCGAGCGGTACGATGTGAACAGCACGAAAACGCCCCCATCGCTCGCTTCGACGACGTCTTCGACGACCTCCGCCGTCGCGAAGTCGAACTCGGCGTGCGCCTCCCCGCGCGGCTCCGGCAGGTCCGTCGGGATCATGATGCGCGTCTGCGTCCTGTAGTCGAACGGCGAAGCGAGCGTCGCCTCCTGGATCCGCAGGCCGCCGCGCAACCCGAGCCGCGAGCGCAGGAACTCGAAGCCGTCGCACGTCGCCAGGGTCGCCGACGTCAGGATCGCCGTGTCCACACGCTCGAACAACGCATCCCTGAGCGCGCCGGACAGGTCCACCGGCGCGGCGCACGCCAGCACGTTCGCCTCCCTGCCCGGGCCGCCCCCCCGCCGCTCCAGCCAGCGTACCAGAGGAACCGGATCGCGGCCCGGCAGCAGGGCGAGACGCAGCGCATCCACCACTCCGCGGACGCGCTCCGCGAGCGCCTCCAGCTCCAGGAGCTGCTCCTCCATGGCAGAGCGCCAACCGGTGTCCAGCGCGATCCGCTCGCTCAGCGCCTGCAGCCCCGCAGCCAGCTCGGTCAACACCAGGGCGAGGGACTCGAGCGCTTCTCCGCTGCCCTCCCCTTCCTCCTCCGCCGCATCTCCCAGCCGGACCATCCCCTCGTCCGCGCGCGCGACCCGCGCCTCGAGCTGCCCGAACAGCTCAGCGGCCCGCCGCCGCGCCTGCTCCACCGCCGGACGGAGCTGTCCAGCGATGCGGTCGAGCGCATCCTGCTGGAGCAGGTCGCCCGGGCCCTCCAGCAGCCGCGCCTCGATCGCGTGCAGCACCCCACGGCCGCGGCGGTCCAACCGCGCCAGCAGCCGCTCGAGCCCGCGGCGCGAAACGCTCGCGCCGAGGTGCGCCGTCGCCGCATCCTCGAGGTTGTGCGCCTCGTCCAGGATGACGCGGCGGTACGGCGGCAACACCGCAGGCGCCGTGTAGTTCTCCTGCGCGCGCCGCACCGCGAGATCCGAGAAAAGCAGGTGATGGTTGACCACGAGCACGTCGGCCGTCGCGGCGTCGCGCCGCGCGCGCTGGTAGAAGCACGCTTCGAAGTGCGGGCATCTCGCCCGCAGGCACACGTCCGACTCGCTCGCCACCTCGTCCCACACCTCGGGCGAAGGCGTGAACGGCAGGTCCTGGAGCGAGCCGTCCTTCGTCTCCTTCAGCCAATCCAGGATCGCGCTCAGCTCGACCCGCTCGGCATCGCTGAACAGCGAGGACTCCGCAGCGGCCGCGAGGCGCGCACGGCGGATGGAGATGTAGTTGCGCCGGCCCTTCACCAGGGCGAAGCGAAAGGGCTCGCCGAGAGCCCGCCGCAACAGCGGCAGGTCCTTCCCGACGAGCTGCTCCTGGAGATTGATCGTGTTCGTGGAGATGATCGTCCGCTCGTGGTTCAGCGCAGCCCACTGGATCGCCGGGAGCAGGTACGCCACCGACTTCCCCGTCCCCGTGCCCGCCTCCGCGAGCGCGATGCCGCCCTCGTTGTACGTGCGCGCGACCAGCACCGCCATCTCGCGCTGCGTCGGCCGGTCCTCGTATCCCGGATGCCAGCGCGCGAGCGCGCCGGCAGGCGCGAGCGCCGCCTCGATCGCCGCCTCATCCAGCCGCTCCGGCTCGCGCGGCGGCACGGGCTCCACTACCACGTACAGCTCGCGCGCCGCGTTGTCCGTGATCGCCAGACCCACGCCCCGTTCGTGCAGCGCCGCCGCCACGCCGAGGTCCGCGTCCGAGGGGTCCAGCAACCCCGACGGATGATTGTGCACGACCAGCATCCCGGGGGCAGCGTTCGCGACCGCCGCAGGCACTGCGCGGTCGTGGCCGCGCGCCACCACGCGCGGCTCTCGCACGTCGCCCGCGTCGCCGACCTCGCAGATGAAGCAGACTTCGTTGCCTCGGGCGCGCGCGATCTCTTCCCGCATGCGGCGGGATGCTTCGGCCGTCAGGAACAGAATGCGGCTCAATGCTCAGGAGGGCCTCGGGTGGATGGAACGCCGCCCCGCGGGCGGCACACGGCGCCGTTCGCGCCGCCCGCAGCACGGGCGAAGATACACCGAAGCGACGACCCGGTGCCAGGCCCCTGCCGCGGTCGTGGCGCGCCCCCTGGCCCACACGCGACGTGGCAGCGCACTCGTTGCCGTCAGGCGCGCTCCGGCGCCGCCCCGCTGAGAGGACGGGCCGCAGCCCGTGCAGGCCCCGGCGATGTGGAGCGAGCGGGGGCCCCCTCGCGCCCCTCTCGCCGCACATGTGCGAGGGACGCCGGCCCATGCGGCGCCCCTCCTCGCTTCCGGCTCAGGTCTTCAGCGTCTTCTTCTTCGCCGCCGGGAAGAGCACGTTGTTCAGGATCAGCCGGTACCCGGGCGAATGCGGGTGCAGGTTCAGATCGGTCGGCGGGTCGCCGATCTGGTGCTGCGGGTCCTCCGGATCGTGGCCTCCGAGGAACGTCCACGTCCCCTGGCCGTAGGTGCCGTGGATGTACTTCACCCATCCGGCGCCTTCCTCCTCGGCCAGCACGATCACGCCCGGCTTCAGGCGATCGCGCCGGAAGGAGGTGGTGAGGCCGTAGAAGTCCGGCAGGACGTTCTCGTGGTTCTGCACGAGCATGGAGGGCACAGGATCGAACTTCGCGCTGAACTCGAACAGCGTGAACGCGCCGAGCGGCTGCCGCCACGGCGTGTTCACCTGGTGGCCGTCGATGTCGCTGAACGCGTTCACCGCAGGGTTGGCCTGCACCTCCGCGCCCTGGAACGCCATCGTCCGGTCCCACTGCATGCGCGCGGTCGCGTCCGCGTCCACCGGTGTGCCGTCGCTGAACGGGCCCGCGATGTCCACGCCGACCGCGGCCAGCGCCAGCTCGATGGTCTCCGTCGCCGTGCACATGGCGAAGAGGAACCCGCCCTCGGCCACGTAGCGTGCGATCTCGTTGGCGACCGCCTTCTTGAGCGCGGGGACATTCGGCATCTGGAACTTCGCGGCCATCGCCTCGTTGCGTGCGACTTCCTCCTGGAGCCAGGGCTGGCCCGCGTAGCCGATGTAGAACTTCGAGTACTGCCCCGTGAAGTCCTCGTGGTGCAGGTGCAACCACTCGTATTCCTTGAGCCGGCCCTGCAACACCTCCTCGTCCCAGACCTTGTCGTACGGGATGTCGGCAAACGTCAGGGCAAGGGTGACGGCATCGTCCCACGGCGGCGTGTTGGGAGGCGTGTAGACCGCGATCTTCGGGGCCTTCTCGAGGATGATGCTCTCCATGTTGTTCTCCTCGATGGTGGCCCGAATCTGGGCGAGCCGGCCGGCATCGATGGGCTCCACGTGGACGCCGCGCAGGGCCGCTTCGCGGCGGACTTCGGGGCGGTCCCGGAGCAAGAAGGAGCCCGCGCGGTAGTTCAGCAGCCATTCGGCCGTGAGGCCGCGCTGCAGTGTCCAGTACGTCAGGCCGTATGCCTTGAGGTGGTTGGTCTGCGCTGCGTCCATCGGGACGAGCAGGTACTGGGCGCGCGCTGGTGCGGCGACCAGGCCCATGCTCAGGAGGAGGAGGGTCGGGGAGAGGAGACGCATCGTACTACTTCCTTGACTGCCGTGGTACTTCCGGAGACATCAGGAATTCGGGATCCGGCCCTGCAGCCGGTTCAGCTCGCGCCGCGCCTGCGGCACGAGGGCACTGCGCGGGTGCTCGAGGATCAGCCGCTCGAGCAGCTCCCGCGCTTCCTGGGAGGTCGGGTCCCGCGCGCTCACCGAGTACGCCAGCGCGAGGAGCGCCGCAGGCGCCTCGGGCGAGTGCGGATGATCGGTGATCAGTGCGCGCCGGATGCGCTCCGCTTCGGCCTCGAGCTCGGCTCGATCCGCGAGCCGGGCCGCGAACTCGAGGATCGCCGGGCGCTCGCTCGACGAGAGCTGGGGGGAGTCCGCCCACAGCACGGCGACCGCGTCCGCGAGTCGGCCTGCCGCCATCTCGACCATGGCGCGGCTGAGGAGCTCCGCGCCGGCAGGGGACACGCGGCCGAGGAGCGTGGCGAGAGCGATCGCCTCCGTCGCCTCTTCGCCGTGGAGCGACGGCGCGGCTGCGAGCAGCGCCGCACGCGCCGCAGCCACGTCGCCGCGCTGCAGGGCGAGCCGGCTGCGCACGAGGCTCGTGCGGGGTCCGCTGCGTGCGCCGAGCACGCGCTCGGCGCGTTCGGGCTCGCCCCGGCGTAGCAGCATCTCGGCGAGCGATGCGACGAGGCGGTCCAGCTCGGGTGCGTCCTCGAAGGCCCGCTCGAATTCCGCGAGCTCGCGCAACGCCGCGTCCAGGTCGCCCTCGCGCGCGGTCAGCTCGATCCGGAAGGCCGTGGCCTGGCGTCGCTCCGGCGAGCCGGCTGCGAACGCTTTCTCCAGCGCCAGGTAATTCTCTCTCGCGCGCGCCGTGTCCCCGACCTCGAGCGCGAGCTCGGCGACCCGGCTGCGCACGGCCAGCATCTGGTCGGCGGCCCCGCCGTACGCCACCAACTCGGAGTAGGCCCAGTACGCGAGACGCGTCAGGCGCGCGCCGTCCGCCCTGCGGGCGACCTCGACGAGAAACCCCTGGCGTTCCGCCGGTGGCAGCTCCGCGACCACCGTCTTCGCGATCGCCTCGGCCTGGAGGGCGAGGCCCGCGTCGATCGCCAGCTCCGCGGCCGCGCGACGCCGCTCGAGCGTCGGCGACGTGCGGGTCAGCCGCTCGATCAGGCGGGGCAGGATGCTCGCGCCCCCGTCCGGCAACATGGCCAGGCGACGACGGACGAGGGAGAACCCGCGTGCCTTGGGGCCGATCGCGCGATCCCACTCCTGGACCGCCCTGTCCAGGTCGCCCATGTCCGCGTAGACGTCGCCGAGCTCGAGCGCCAACGCGTCCTTCCGGCCGACCCGGGAACGGCCGCGCTCCAGCACGCGAACCGCCTTCTGGTAGTCGCCACGTGCCTCCCAGATCCGCGCGATTTCCCGGTAGGGCGTCTCGACGTTCGGCATGGCGCGGATCCACGCCTCGGCGGCGCGCTCCAGGGCCGGTAGATCGTCCAGCGTGGAGTACGTGCGCACCAGCATTTGATGGGCGATGACCGAGGCAGGATCCTTCGCGAGGAGCTTCTCTACCGGCGGGACGATCTCCTCGATGCGCCCCTGGATCCGGAGCACGCGCTCCAGCGCGAGCAACGCGCTCAGCGAGGTCGGTCGGCTGCTCAGAATGGAGCGCAGGATGCGCTCCGCGCTCTCCAGGTCTCCGGCCGCCTCGCGGGCCGCGGCATCACGCAGGAACCGGATCTCCTGCACGCCCTGGCCGTTCGCCCGCTGCGCCGCGGCCGGTCCGGCCCAGAGCGCCACGCAGGCGAGCACCGGGACCAGGCAGGCGGCGGTGTGCCCGCGTGGAGCTCGAGCCGCGCCCTCCGCCTTCACCGCCGGCCCTCCGACAGCTCTTCGCTCCGACCCCGGTTCAGGCGGTCGAAGTACTCGAGGATCAATCGGCGGTAGGCCGGAGGCAACGACCGCAACTGCTCGGCATCCGGCGTGGGGAAGCGCGGAGCGCTCTGCACCAGCTTCGCGTCCAGGGGCCGGCCTGCGGATGGCGGCACGTTACCGGGCCGTTCCGCCACGCGCTCCTCCGTCGTCTCGTCGCGTTCGAGCGTGCGCCCCGCATCCAGCAGCCGGTGGAACAGCCGCTCTTGCCGCGCGAGCAGCTCCGCGTCGAGGCGGCCGCCGCTCAGGTCGCGCGCCAGCTGTTCGGCCTCCCGTGCGAGCTGGTCCAGCCGGCCGAGAACGTCCTCGCGGCCGCCCAGCATGTCGTTCATGCCGCCCAGCTTCTGCGCGATCTCACGCTGCTGCCGGGCCAACTGCTGGAGCTGTTGGCCCATGAGCTGGGGCGCGAGGTCGAGCGGCACGAGCGAGCTGGCCTGGCCGTTGAGCGAGCCCTGCTGGCGGGCGAGCTCCGCGAGCTGTTCCAGCGCCTCCTGGAGGCCCGTGCCCGACTGAGATTGCGCGATCTGCTGCCCGTTGGCGAGCAGCGCGAGCGCCAGCCGGTTCAGCGCCTCGACCGACTGCGCCGCCTCCTGCGTGGGAAGCCGCCGCGCGCCGTCCTTGCCCTCGAGCGCGTCCAGCGTCTGCTGCATGCTGAGATTGGCGCGGCCGAGGGCCGCCCCCACCTCGCGGTTGATCATCGCCGAGCGTTCGGACGCCTCCGCGAGGTTGCGGCCCAGGGCTTCGAGCCCCTGCTGGAGTGCGGCCTGCTCGGACCGCATGGCCTGCATCTCCGCCTGGCTCGGCTGCCCGCCCTGCTGCTGGGCCTGCTGCATCCGCTGCGCGAGCGCGTTCTGCCGCTGCGCGAGGGAGAGCGCGTCCTGCGTTGCCTGCTGGACGGTCTGCTGGACCTCCTGCTTCCACGCCTGCGCCATCGCCTGCCGGGCGGATTGCAGCGTCTGTGCGGCTTGCTGGGCCTGCTGCGCGGCCTGCTCGCCGCTCTGGCCGGCCTGCTGGCCCTGCCGCTGGCCAGCTTGCTGCGCGGCCTGCTCCATCCCCTGCTGCGCCGCCTGCATCTGCCTCGCGGCCTCGCCCGCCTGATCGGCGGCCTGCGACTCGCCCATCTGCTGGAGCTGCTGCTGCAACTGCTGCAAGGCCTGCTCGAGCGATGCGGCCTGCTGCGCGAGCTGCTGCTGCTGTCCGCTCCGCTGGGCGGCCTGTTCCGGCGAGAGCTGCCCGGACTGCGCGCCCTCCCGCTTCATCGCCTCCGCCAGGGCCTCCTGCTGCCGCGCCAGCTCCTGCGCCTGGTTCGCCAGCGCGTTCATCTGCTGCTCCGCGGCGGCCCTGCGCAACAGCTCGAGACTCTGCTCGAGTTGTTGCTGGAACTGCTCCTGCTGCTGTGCGAGCTGCTCGAGCGCCTGCCGCATCTGCTCCGCGTCGAGCTCGTTCAGCGCGCCACGCAAGTCTTCGAGCTTCTGCCGCAGCTCCGGCGTCAGGATCTGGTCATAGAGCTGGCGCAGCTCCTGGAGCCGCTCCTGCAGCTCGGGATCCTGCAGGCCCGCGGCCTCCATCGCGCGCTGCAGCTCCTCGACGCGCTCGCGCAGCTCCGCGACCTCCTCCAGCATCTGCTCCTGTCGGTCCAGGAGCTGCTGGGCCTCCTGCGCCTGCCGGTAATCCACAGTCCTCCGCGCCGCGTCCTCCTCCCCCGGACGCCCGCCTGCTTGCGTGCCGCTGCGGCCCGACCGGCCGTCCGGCGATGCGGAAGCAGACCGGCGGCGGCTCAGGTCGCGCGTTTCCTCGCCCAGCTGGCGCGCCGAACGGGTGAGCCGGGAGGCGTCCGCCACCAGGTCTGAGGCTTCCCGTTGCGCTTGCTCGCGCAGCTCGACCAGGCTCGGCATCCACAGTTTGTAGGTTTCCGAGGCGGTCGTCTGGTGCGCCGGAGAGTTGTCCGTGACCTGCACGTAGTAGTAGAGCGTGTCGCCCGAGAGGAGGCGCCGCTGACTCGCATCGAGCAGCGTCCGGATCGCGGCGCTGGCCGGCTCGCCTTCGAGCTCCAGCGGCTGCTCGATCGGGGGTTCCTTTTCGCCCAGGGCAGACACTCGCCAGCTCACCAGCACGGCGCGGGTCAGCCCGTGATCGTCCCATGCATCCGCGTGGACCGGCTGGCGCATGTCCGGGCCGAGCAGCGTATCCGTACCCGGGAACGTGATCTCCACGCCGGGCGCGCTGTCCGCCACGACGGTGATGTCCAGGGGAGCCGGGGTCACGACTGCGGCCTCCCCGTCCGCTCCCTGCAACGCCCACGCGTAGAGCCCGCTGGTCCGCGGCGTCCAGCGGCCGTCGAACCGGTCCGCCTGCACGGTGAGCGGCACCTCGATGCCCTCATCGTGGACGAGCTTCGCATCGTCCAGCCGCCGGGTCGTCCTGCCGCGGATCTGGAGCTCCGTCCCCGCCGGGATCTCGAGAGGCGGGACGTCGCCCTCGTAGCGCTCGGCGGCGCGCTCCAGGTACGCCGGGTAGACCACGTCCACCACCAGGTCCGAAACGAGCAGCGGATCCAGCGGCTGCACCCGGAACGTATCGCTCGTGGCGCCGTCGGGGGCACTGACCCAGTACAGCAGTGGCGCATCGATGGCGGACAGCATCGCCGTGGCGCGGTCGCCCGTGACCACGACACGCCGTTCCGTCGGCACATCGCCGGCCGAGCGGGCATGGAGGACCACCTGCGTTCGGCCGGGGGCGTGGATCCTCACCTCCAGGTCCGCGCCGCGCTGGACCTCCGCGTCCCCCGGCTCGACGACCAGGGGCGGGAGCGGCGGCGGCGTGAGGTGCGCCACCGGGTTGAGCAGCGGCGACCATGCCGCCTTCGAACGCTCTGGCGAGACGAATGCCAGCGCGGCCGCCACGCTGGCCAGCATGCCGAACAACAGCAGCGCTCGCCGGCTCCGCGCCCGGGCCATCTCACCCACGGTGCCGGCCATCTCCAGCACCGAGATCCCCGCGAGCTCACCCGCGATCTCGGCCTCCGCCCGCCGGAACAGCATCGGGGAGGCGCCAGCGGGCAACCCCCGGCCGAGCTCCAGGACGCCGCGCAAGCTGCCGGCCGGCAGCCCGCGTCGCGCCTCGGCCGCCGCGGCGACGCGCCGCTCATCCACCTCGAGGATCCAGCCGATGCCGATGAACGCCACCGCGGCGACCACGGCCAGTGCAACGAGCTCGAAGATGAGCGGCGCGGCGCTCGGCGCGGCCCACACACGCACGCCGCCCGCCAGCCATGCAGTGACCAGCGCCATGGCCACAACAGCGCCGACCGCGCTGGCGACCGCCACGACGCCGTCGCGCCGCACCCGCTTCTCTGCGGCGCGGACCATGAACCGCAGCCGCTGGCCTGCCGGACTCATGAAACCACCTGCGAAAGCGCGTAGAGGAAAAGGTTGACGCCCATCCGGAACGCCGCTTCCCTCAGCTCCGGCGGGTCGCCGTGGACATCGGCGTCTTCCCAGCCATCGCCGAGGTCCGATTGATAGCTGTAGTAGACCAGCAGCCGGCCTTCGTGGAAGATCCCGAAGCCCTGCGCCGGCTTGCCATCGTGCTCGTGGATCTTGGGCAGCCCCTGACGCATCTCGTAGAACGACCGGTACACCGGGTGGTCCGCCGGGAGCTCCACCAGCTCCTTGTCCGGGAAGACGCGCCGCATCTCGCGCCGGAAGCTCTCGTCCAGCCCGTAATTGTCATCCGCGTGCAGGAAGCCGCCGGCGAGGAGGTAGCGGCGCAGGAGGACGACCTCCTCGTCCGTCAACCGGATGTTGCCGTGGCCGGTGATGTAGATGTAGGGGTAGGTCCAGAGTGCCGCGTCGGTCAACTTGACGTGCGCGGGCCGGTCGGCGACCGGCAATCCGGTCCGCTCCCGGATTTCCCGCAGCAGGTTGGGCAGCGATGACGGGTTCGCGTACCAGTCGCCGCCGCCGCCGTACTGGAGCTGGGCGATGGTCAAGGGACGCCCCGTCGGCGCCACCCGCGGCGCGGGCTGCGCGCCCGGCCGCGGTCCCAGGAACCCATCGGCGACCGGCGCACCAAGCAGCAGGACCAGGCACAGGATCAGCGCGGTCAAGCTTTGCCTCCTCTCCGCTCTCCTGCCAGAGAGAGCGCGATCTCGTACGCCCGGTTGCGTGGCGTGCCCAGCCGACGCGTCAACTCCCGGGCGATCGCGCTGGGCCGCAACCCCTCCGCGAGGAGGCGACTCGCCAGCGCCCGCGCCGGGGCCTCGTCCACCTCGTCCCCTGCCGTCGCTGCCTCGCGCCCGGCCAGGACCACGACGACTTCTCCGCGTGGCGGGGCGCTTCCGTAATAGGCGAGCGCTTCCGCCAATGTTCCGCGCACGAGCGTCTCGTGCACCTTGGTGAGCTCCCGTGCGACCATCACCCGGCGCTCCGGCCCGCAGCACCGTTCGAGCTCGTGCAGGAGCCGGACCAGCCGGCCAGGGGCCTCGTAGATCACCACCGTGTGCGGTGACGCGGCGATCTCCTCGAGAAACGCCGCCCGCTCCCTGGCCGCGCGCGGCAAGAACCCGACGAACGTGAACGGCGTCGTCTCGAACCCGGAGACGACCAGCGCCGCGAGGACCGCCGAGGCTCCGGGAACCGGGACGGCATCGTGGCCTGCCGCGATCACCTCTCTCACGATGCGAACGCCCGGGTCCGAGATCAGGGGCGTGCCCGCGTCCGACACCAGGGCAACGTCCTCGCCCCGGTCCAGCCACTCGATAACCTGTCGCGTCCGCGCGGCTTCGTTGTGCGCGTGTGCCGAGACCAGCGGTGTCGAGATCCCGTAGTGCTTCAGCAGGATGGCCGTCCGACGGGTGTCTTCGGCGAGGATGCGGGTCACGGCACCGAGCACCTGCACCGCCCGGTACGTGAAGTCGGCCAGGTTGCCTATGGGCGTGCTGACAATATACAGGTGGGCCATGGACTTACGCCAGGTGGCCCCGCCCCGGCGCAGCGGCGGGCCGCCTGGCCCCTGGAGGTGACGGCGCGGCCCCGCGCGGCTGCCCATCCGCGGTGGGGCCGGCGGCCTTCAACGCCCCACCGGCCAGGGCAGATGCCGGAAGAAGCCCTGCGCCTCCAGGGCGAAGCGGTTCTCGTACGTCACCCGCTCGAGCAATTCGGCCGGGTCCACTTCCTTCGCCACGCGATGCGCGGTGGTCAGCGCCTCGAGCAGCCACGCCGCCACGGCATCCGTGAGCGATTCCGCGTCCGAGGCCGACTCGCCCTTGACCGTCCCGTTCGCCTCCAGGCGGTAGCCCCGCAGGGCCCCATGACGCGCGCACGCGCGCACGCGCGCTTCCTCGAACAGCCGGACGGCCGTCTCCGGCCCGAGCGGATCCCGCAGCGCATCCAGCGCGCTGGCGACCGTGCGCGCGTAGAGCTGCACCAGGGCGGGCGCCGCCTGAACGGGGAGGGACGACACGGCCGGGTACGCCCGCGCCGCGAGTTGCCGCGCGCGCTCCGGCTGGAACAGCCGCTCGACCCGCTCCGCGAGCGGTGCGCCACGGCTGTCCTCCGCGAGAAACGCATCCCGCAGCGCGCCGTCCATGAAGCGAAGGTAGTGTACGCCGTCCCCTTCCCTCACCTCCAGGACGCCGTCGAACCGCTCCGCCTCGAACCGGGAGAACAGCCGGCCGGGGTGAGTCAGGTCGAGGTCCGGCATGTCCAGGGCATCGGACGCCGCTGTCGTGAACATCGCGCAAAGCTGCGCCTCGGGCGCCCCGTAGAACCCGACGTCGCCCCGCTCCGCTTCCTGCGCCGCCCGATCGACCACGGTCGCGATCGGGACCACGCTGCGGCGCTGCGGTGTCAGGCTGATCGCGTTGGCCGGCTCGCCATCGAGGAGCAGGATCACATCCGTCTGTTGTCCCAGAAACACCGCCACGAAGCCCGGCACACGAGAGGCGCGGTCTCGCTTTCCGTCGCTCAGCAGGTGGAGGAAATGGACGTAGCGGAGACGGGTTCGCTCCAGGAAGGCCTGCTCGCGGGGGAACCGACGGATCATAGCCCCTTTATTCGTTCGGGAGCCCCGCTCTCCCGGGGTGAGGCGGGGCTCCGTTCAAATTGATGCCAATCGGCTCCGCGAGCAAGGGGCCGGCTCAGGACAGATGCTCTTGGATCTTCCGCTCCAGGTGGGGCTTGGGCACCGCGCCGACCACCGTATCCACGTGCCTGCCATCCTTGAAGAACAGGATGCTCGGGATGGACCGCACGTTGAACCGAACCGTCGTGCGCTGGTTGCTGTCCACGTCCAGCTTCGCGACCTTGACCCGGCCCGCGTACTCGTGCGCGAGCTCGTCGATCACGGGCGCCACGATGCGGCAGGGCCCGCACCATGCGGCCCAGAAATCCACGATCGCCAACCCCTTCGATTCCTCGATCTCCGTCGCGAAGTTCGCGTCCGTCACCGCGACCGGCTTCCCGTTCTCCGCCATCTCGCTCTCCTTGTCAGGACCGCCGCCTGGCTCCGCGCCGGCCCTCGTATTATGCTTCCAAGTGTCCACTGCGGCTGCAAGAAGCCGGCCCGGGCCTCACTCCGGCCGGGGCCTGCCGCCGCTCGCCGGGAGCGTTCCAATGCCCCAGCTTCCGCTCGATCACATCGGCATCGCCGTGCCCTCGATCGCCGAGGCGCTCCCACTGCTCGAACTCATCACGGGCGGCCGCGGTTCCGCGGTCGAGCGCATCGAAGACCAGGGGGTCGACGTGGCCTTCATCGGCGCCGCTGCCCCGCGGCTCGAGCTGATCGAGCCGGTCGCGCCCGACTCGCCCGTGACCCGCTTCCTCGAGCGTCGGGGCCCGGGACTCCACCACCTGGCCTACGCCGTGCGGGACGTCGCCGCCGCGCTGGAGAGCTTCCGGCGCGCAGGCATCCGCCTCGTGGACCACGAGCCGCGCCGCGGCGCTCACGGCCGCCGGGTCGCGTTCCTCCACCCGGCCAGCACGGCCGGCGTCCTGATCGAGCTGGTGGAAGACGAGCGTGCTCCGAGGATCACGCCCGACTAGCGCCCCGACGTGATCGCTTCCAGGTCGATCATCTCGATGAGCCACGCCCCGTCCTCGGATCGGACCAGCGTGTATGCCACGGGCACCTGGCGTTGCCCGATCTTCATGCGGACCACGAGCTGCGTCGCATCCGCCCTGCCGGGCACGATCCTCTCGTCCTCGATCTGGTAATCCTCGTGCTTGAGGATCGCCGCGATCGCGAACATCCGCTTCTCGACTTCCTCGCGCGGATCGCGCTCGATCACCGGCCCGTCCCGCGTCCCGAACAGCCGCCCCATCGTCACCAGGTCATCCCGGTTCGCCGCCTGCAGGAATCGCTCGACCGCAAGCGCTGGCGCGACGCCTCGCGCCGTCGCAGCCGGACGGATGGGTTCCGTCCGCGTCGCGCAGGCCGCGATCAGCAAGAGCATCGGCGCGATCGAAGCGAGCGATCTCATGGGTCGGACTCCAGGGGGAGCGCGCCGCTCCCCGGGCCCGGGGAGCGGCGTGAACGTTAGCCCGGATCACACCGTGCTGTCAAGCAACGGCGTGCGACCGCACATCGTCCTCCGCCGAACCCTCCACCCTGCGGAACGCGAGCCGCCCGCCTTCCCCGCGGTCCACCACTACCGTGTCCCCCTCCGCCAACCGGCCGTCGAGGATCTGCAAGGCGAGAGGGTCCTGCACCAGGCGCTGGATCGCCCGCTTGAGCGGCCGCGCGCCGAACGCCGGATCGTATCCCTCTTCCACGATCGCTTCCCGCGCCGCCGGAGTCACGCGCAGTGTGATCCTCCGGCTCGCGACCAGCCGCTGCACCCGCTGGAGCTGCAGGTCCACGATGCGCTCCAGCTCCGCGCGCCCGAGCGGCCGGAACACCACGATCTCGTCCACCCGGTTCAGGAACTCGGGCCGGAAGAACCGGCGGAGCTCCGCCACCACCCCGGCCTCCACCTCCGCCCACTCCGTGTGCGGCGACCGCTCCAGGATGAGCTGACTCCCGAGGTTGGACGTCATGATCACAACCGTGTTGCGGAAGTCGACCGTCCGGCCCTGCGAGTCCGTCAGTCGCCCATCATCCAGGATCTGGAGCAGGATGTTGAAGACATCCGGATGCGCCTTCTCGATCTCGTCGAACAGCACGACGGAGTAGGGCCGCCGTCGGATCCGCTCCGTGAGCTGCCCGCCCTCCTCGTAACCGACGTAGCCGGGCGGCGCGCCGATGAGGCGCGCGACCGCGTGCTTCTCCATGTACTCCGACATGTCCAGCCGGACCAGCGCGTCCTCATCATCGAACAGGAACTCCGCGAGCGCCCGCGCCGTCTCCGTCTTGCCCACACCCGTCGGGCCAAGGAAAATGAAGCTTCCGATCGGCCGGTTGGGATCCTGCACCCCCGCGCGGCTGCGCCGCACCGCGTTCGCCACCGCCTCCACCGCCGCGCGCTGGCCGATCACCCGCTCGCACAGGAGATCCGCCAGCCGGACGAGACGCTGCCGCTCCGACTCCAGCATCCGGGCCACCGGAACACCCGTCCAGCGCGAGACCACCTCCGCTACATCCTCCGCGTCCACCTCCTCCTTGAGGAACTTCCCCTCCGCCTGCAACTCCGCCAGGCGCGCCTCCGCCGCCGCGAGCTCCCGCTCCAGCCGCGGCACCTCGCCGTACTGGAGCTCCGCCGCCCGGTTCAGGTCACCCGTGCGCGTCGCCCGCTCCGCCTCCACTCGCAGCGCATCCGCGCGCTCCTTCAGGTCGCGAATCCGCAGGATCTGCTCCTTCTCCGCCTGCCAGCGCGCCTTCATCGCGTTCACCCGCTCGCGTAGATCCGCGAGCTCCTCCTCGATTCGCGCGCGCCGCTCCTCCGCCTCCCGATCCGCCTCGCCCGCAAGCGCCGCCCGCTCGATCTCGAGCTGCGTGATCCGACGCTGCACTTCGTCGATCTCGTGCGGCATCGAGTCGATCTCGATCCGCAGCCGCGACGCCGCCTCGTCGATCAGGTCGATCGCCTTGTCCGGCAGGAAGCGACCGCCCACGTACCGGTCCGATAGCCGCGCAGCCGCCACGATCGCGTTGTCGGTGATCCGTACGCCATGGTGCACTTCGTAGCGCTCCTTGAGTCCCCGCAGGATCGCGATCGTGTCCTCCACGCTCGGCTCGCCCACGTAAACCGGCTGGAACCGTCGCTCGAGCGCCGCGTCCTTTTCCACGTGCTCGCGGTACTCATCCAGCGTCGTCGCGCCCACCACCCGGAGCTCGCCGCGCGCCAGCGCCGGCTTCAGCATGTTGCCCGCATCCACCGCCCCCTCCGCCGCACCGGCGCCCACGATGGTGTGCAGCTCGTCGATGAAGACGATGAACCGCCCTTCCGCTCCCGTGAGCTCCTTCAGCACCGCCTTGAACCGCTCCTCGAACTCGCCCCGGTACTTCGACCCCGCGATCATTGCCGCGATGTCCAGCGCCAGCAGCCGCTTGTCTTTCAACGACTCCGGCACGTCACCGCTCACGATCCGCTGCGCCAGCCCCTCCACGATCGCCGTCTTCCCCACCCCGGGCTCGCCGATCAGAACCGGGTTGTTCTTCGTCCTCCGGGACAGGACCTGGATCACACGCCGGATCTCCTCGTCCCGCCCGATCACCGGATCCAGCTTCCCCTGCCGGGCGAGCTCGGTCAGGTCCCGACTGAAACGCTCCAGCGCGCGGTACTTCTGCTCCGCCTCCCGATCCTGCACCCGGTGCGGCCCGCGCACCGCCGCCAGCGCCTCCACCAGCGACTCGCGCGTCGCGCCCTGCGCCGACAGCAGGTCCCGCGTGCTCGACCCCTTCTCCCCCGCCAGCGCCAGCAGGAGGTGCTCGGTCGCCGTGTACTCATCCTTGAGCGCGCGCGCTTCCTCTTCCGCATGGTCCAGGATCCGGGCCGCTTCCCGGCTCAGCGACGGCGCAGACGCGCCCGACTGCCGCGGCAGCCGGCCCAGCGCCCGCTGCAGCTCCTCCGAGAGGCGCCCCACATCCACGCCGACCTTCCTCAGCACCGGCACCACCGCCGTCTCCTGCTGGTCCAGCAACGCCTCCAGCAGGTGCAGGTCTTCCAGTTGCGGGTTCCCCCGCCGCTGCGCGGATGCGGCAGCAGCCTGGAGCGCCTCTGCCGCCTTTACCGTCCAACGATCGAGATTCGCCACTCTGCGTGCATTCTCCGCGTCGGGTGTCGCGTCCGGGTCGGGGCAAGGCGCATGCCCCCCAGTCCTGCCAGAATGGCTGATACCCCTCCGCACCCGCTTCGGCCCGACCTGCCACCCCGTGCCCCGCTCCCGCCACCCCGGCGCCAGCGCGCGGTTGCTCAGCGGGACCTGTGCGTCATCGCCAGGCACCACCGGACGGCTCCATCGCCCTGCGAGCGCCGTCCCGCGGCTCGACCCGGCGCGGTCGCATGGCACGGGTAGAGAGGCCCCTGGTTGCATCGCGGGCGAGCAGGCGCCGGCGGTCGTGCCGGGAACCCGAGGCCGGCCCGCGCGTTACCATCTCCGCGCCGAAGTCAGTCCCTTTCGTCCCACGAATGCCAGGCGAGTCCATGCTGGAGAACCCACCGCGTTGCTGCCCGGCGGCCGGCAGCCCGCCGGGTCCGACGTGGCCCGAGATCGGTCGACGGCCCCCAGCGAACCGCGTTGTCGGGCGCCCGGGCGCCCTCGCACGGGCGCTCGCCGCGGCGTGCCTCCTGGCAGTGGCCGGGGGCGCCTGCGGCGCGGACACGCCCACGCGGGAGGCGGGCGCCCGGCTCTCCCCCGAACGTTTCGTGGCGGTTTACGTGGAGCTTCGCCGCGCCGCGCGTGAACTGGAGGATTCGGCGGCATGGGAGGCGCGCAGGGCAGAGATCCTGCGCCGGCACGGCGCCACACCGCGAGCGCTCCAGGCGTTCGTGGACGAGCACGCCGCCGACCCGGCGTTCCTCGCCGCGCTCTGGGACACCATTCAGGCGCGCGTCGAGGCGACGGACTCCGCGGCGTCCAGGTGACCCCCCGGTCGCGGCGGGCTGCGGGCTCCAGGCGCCACATCCGCCGCCGGCCTGGCCGGGCGCCCGCGCCCGCCTGCCCTGCCTGGCCGGGCACGGCTCCCCTCTCTACCTTTCCGCCCTGGCGTGCTCTCCGCTCAGGAGGGAGTCCATGCGCTGGGGAGCGGTCGGGGTCTTCGTCGTTTCGCTCGCGGCCGCGTCCGCGTGCGATGTCCGCAGCCGCCCTCTTCCGCCCGAGGTGGAAGGCGAGCTGCGCCTGCGCGTCGAGGTCGTCTCGCCGGTCACGAACGACGCCTTCCTTGCCGGCGACACGGCCGTGGTCGTGGTGCACGGAGAGGAGGACGCCGGTCGGCTGCGGGGCGTGGGTTTCGTGGCCCGGCGACCCGGCCCCGAGATGCCGCCGCTCGACTCCGTGGTCGTCCGGTTCGACCCGGTCGCGGATACCACGGTCCGCTTCGCGTGGGCGCTTCCGCTCTCCCTCGCGTCGAACACCCAGATCGACATCTACGGCCTGGCCTTCGCATCGTCGGTCCAGGGGGCGGTCTCGGAGCCGCAGCACGTGATCGTGCTGGTGTGCTCGGTCGGCGACATCTGGTGCTGAGGCGCGGCCGCGCGCGCGGCGCGCGCGCCCCTCAAGGCGCCGACCCCGGCCGTTCGGCCGCTTTCCCCTCGTGGGCCTCCAACCAGCGTGCGACGGCGGCGGCTCCGCCGTCCATCCCCTGCGCTCCGAGGAGCAGCACCAGATCGCCGCGCCCGGCTCTGTCGAGCGCGAGCCAGACGGCGTCCTCCAGCCGCGGGCGGAACTCGATCTGCGGATCGTGGCGCCGCAGCTCGTAGAGGACGACGTGTTCCTCCTCCGGTTGCACGCGGTTCGCGGCGTCCGCGGCGTCCTCGCTGGACGTGACCACCACCGTCGCTGCGGGCGCGCGGCGCAGCCAGATGGCGATCGCCTCCGCGTCCCTCCGGTTGATCTCGACGCCACGCCGGCCGCGGACCGCGTAGACCACGTGCAGCCGGCGGTGCGGCAAGCGCGCCGCGACCTCGAACACCGCCGTGATGCTGTCGGGGTGTCCCACCGTGTCGTCCAGCACGGTGAAGCGGCCACGGTGCACGATCTGCATGCGCCGCCGGGGCGGAGGCATCGCCGCCACGGCCGCCTGCACGTGCTCGACCTCCGCGCCCGCGCACAGCGCGGCCGTGGCCGCGAGGGCGGCGTTCCCCACGTTCGGGCGCCCGAGGAGCGGCACGTCCAGTCCGAAGGCCACGGGGCTGACGATGCCTCCGTCGATCCGCGGCAGCTCGCGCCGCACCGTGATGGTCACCCGACTCTTGCCCGCCATGGGCGTGCGCCGTTCCGCCCGGACGGATACCGTGCCACCCGGACCGCAGCCGATCGGCGTGATCCCGCGCCGCCGGCGCATGAGCGCGTGGAGCAACCGGTCCCCGCAGGCGTAGACCAGCGGCGCGCCGTCCTGTAGATGGTCGAAGTAGCGGGTCTTGTCCTCGACGTACCGGCGGAACGACCCGTGGTAATCCTGGTGCTCGAGGAGGGCCAGGTTCGTGAACGCACCGAGGCAGAACGTCAGCCCGTGGATGCGGTGCTGGACCAGCGCGTGGCTGGTGACCTCCATCGCGACCAGTTTCGCTCCGCCCGCGAGCATCTCCGCGAGTGCGGCGTGCAGGTCCCACGAGTCCGGGGTGGTCAGCCGCGTCGGCCGTGACACCTCGCGGAAGCGGATGCCCAACGAGCCGATCGTCCCGGCTTCGATCCCGGCGCGTGCGAGGATCTCGCTCAGGATGGAGAGCACGGACGTCTTGCCCAGCGTCCCCGTGATCCCCACGATCGGGATCCGATCGGCCGGCCGGCCGAACCAGCACGCGCTCAGCTCCGCCAGCGCAATGCGCGTGTCCGGAACGACGATCGCGGTCGCGCCGGCCGGCACGGCGGCGCCGTCCTGGACCACCACGGCGATCGCTCCCCGCGCCAGCGCTTCGGCGAGGAAGCCGTGCCCGTCCGCGCGCACGCCGCGAACCGCGACGAAGACGTCGCCCGGCCGGACCCGCCTCGAATCCGCGGAGATCCCCGACGCCGTCCCGTCCAGCGGCCCGTTCGGTCGCGCGCCCGTCAACGCCGCTGCCAGCGCCGCAAGCTGCATCTCCGGTGGTCCGCCCCGACCTGTGTAGTCGCGCCCGTCGCCCTGCCGCGTGCCCTCGAACCCGTCCTGTGGATGGCGTAGAGATTGCACCTGTCGCCCCCGGGGCGGTCGACACCGGCCGCTCGCTTGCGATGCGAGGAGTGGAATGGCGTCGCTGGAACACGCGTATGGCGAGTGTACCGGGAACTGGCGGCTGGTCGGGACGGGGGAGAAACGCTCCATCCGGTGCGACCGCTGCGACGCCCGGTACTCGGCCACGCCCGAGAATCGGCTGGCGGCGATCGACGAGAACTACGCCGGCATCTACCTGCGCCGCTTGACCGCCGAGGGCGCGTCGCAGATCGACTCGGAACGGGACGCGGCCTGACGCCGCCCCGCGGCCGCCTGCAGCCGGGTGGTCCCGGTCGCCTCAGGGCGCGAGCGGCCCACCACGCCCCCGCCTCGCCAGCCCACGAGCAACGCCTTCCACCTCGCTACGACGCCGCCGCGCCCGGGCGCGGGCTCACTCCCACTCGATCGTGGCGGGCGGCTTCGAGCTCACGTCGTAACAGACACGGTTCACGCCGCGCACCTCATTGATGATGCGCGATGCGATGCGGCCGAGCACGTCGTGCGGGAACGGGAACCAGTCCGCCGTCATGCCGTCGCGGCTGGTCACGGCCCGCAGGGCGACCACGTGCTCGTAGGTCCGCGCGTCTCCCATGACCCCGACGCTACGAACGGGCAGCAGGACGGCGAACGCCTGCCAGATGTCATCGTAGAGCCCTGCAGCGCGGATCTCTTCGAGATAGATCGCATCCGCCTCCCGCAGGATGTCGAGCCGATCCTGCGAGACCGCGCCCAGCACGCGGATGGCGAGGCCGGGGCCCGGGAAGGGGTGACGGCCGACGAGCTCCTCCGGCAGCCCCAGCTCACGCCCCACGCTGCGCACTTCGTCTTTGAACAGCTCGCGCAGCGGCTCCACCAGCTCGAAGTGCATGTCAGGCGGCAGCCCGCCCACGTTGTGGTGCGTCTTGATGGTGGCCGAAGGGCCGCGCACCGACAGGGACTCGATCACATCCGGGTAGAGCGTGCCCTGAACGAGGCAGCGCGCCTGACCACCCTCTTCCCGCGCGACCCGCTCGAACACGCGCACGAACGTCTCCCCGATCCGTCGGCGCTTCTCCTCCGGATCCTCCACGCCCTCGAGACGCTGCAGGAAGTCGGCTGCGGCGTCCACCACCACGAGCCGCATGCCCAGGTGGTGGCGGAACGTGCGCTCCACCGCTTCCCGCTCGCCTTTGCGCAGCAAGCCATGGTCCACGAAGATGCAGGTGAGGCGGTCCCCGATCGCGCGGTGGACCAGCGCCGCCGCGACCGCGGAATCCACGCCGCCGGACAGCCCGCAGATCGCATGGCCATCGCCGATCTGCGTCCGGATCCGGCCCACGGCCTCCTCGATGAACGAGCCCGCCGTCCAGGTGGGTTCGCAGCCGCAGATCCGGAACAGGAAGTTCGAGATGATCTCCGCGCCACGGGCCGTGTGCGCGACCTCCGGATGGAACTGCACGCCGTAGATGGGGCGGCCCTCGGCCCGGAACGCCGCCACCGGCACCGCCGGCGTGCTCGCAAGCGTCCGGTACCCGGGCGGCGGCTCGGTCACGTGATCGCCGTGGCTCATCCACACCGTCGTCCGGTCGCCGGGGGCGAACCCGTCGAAGACCTCGTCGGGCACGAGCACCGTCATCTCGGCGCGCCCGTATTCGCGGCGGCCGTGGATCACCCGACCACCTTCGAGCTGGGCCAGGAGCTGCATGCCGTAGCAGACGCCGAGGATCGGGACCCCGAGCGTGAGGAGCTCCGGACTGGCCGTCGGCACATCGTCGGCGTAGACCGAGGCCGGCCCGCCCGACAGGATGATCCCGTGCGGCTCCCACGCACGGATCCAATCGAGCGAGACGGTCGGCGGGTGGATCTCGCAGTAGACGCGCTCCTCGCGGATGCGCCGCGCGATGAGCTGCGTGAACTGCGAGCCGTAGTCCAGGATCAGGATGCGGCTCGTACGCCCCCCCTCACTCCAGGAGTTCGATCTCTCCGCGCACGAGGTCTTCGTACGTCTCGCGCCGGCGGATGAGGCGGAACGTCTCCCCGTCCACCAGCACCTCCGCGGGCCGCGGCCGCCCGTTGTAGGTGGACGCCATCGAGAAGCCGTAGGCACCGACAGTCCCGACCGCCAGCAACTCTCCCTCTGCGGGCCGCTCGATGTCCCGGTCCAGCGCGAGGAAGTCCCCGCTCTCGCAGATCGGCCCGACCACGTCCGCGCGGATGGTGCCCCGCTCGGGGTGTCGCTCCGCCGGCTCGACCCGGTGATAGCTGGCGTAGTGGCTCGGCCGGAGCAGGTCGTTCATCCCTGCATCCGTGATCACGAACGTGCGCGGCCCCATGTCCTTGATGTACAGCACGCGCGTCAGCAGCACGCCCGCCCGTCCGACGATGTAACGGCCCGGTTCGAGCACGAGGCGCAAGCCGCTCGGCGCCATCAGCGGGGCGAGGAGATCAGCCAGTTGTTGCGCATCGCTCTCCGCCTCGCCCGGGTCGTACGCGACACCGAAGCCGCCGCCCAGGTCGAGATACTCGAGCGCAATGCCGTCCGAGCGCAGCACCTCCACGTGCTCGAGCACGTGCAGCAGTGCCTGCCGGTAGGGTTCCGCCTCCACGATCTGGCTGCCGATGTGGACGTCCACCCCACGCACCTTCAGCCCCGGCAGCTCCGCAGCGAGGTGGTAGAGCCGGCGCGCATCTTCGCTCGGGATGCCGAACTTCGTCGCCCGGTGGCCTGTCCGCGTGTAATGGTGCGGCGTCGGGCTCTCGATGTCCGGATTGACGCGCAAGGCCACCGGCGCCGTCACGCCCATCGCCGCAGCGAGCTGCGAGAGCGCCCGCAGCTCGCCCTCGCTCTCGACGTTGAACCCGTAGATGCCGGCCTCCAGAGCCGCCGCCATCTCGGTCACCGTCTTGCCCACGCCGCTGAACACGATGCGTTCGGCCGGCACGCCCGCCGCGAGCGCTCGGTAGAGCTCTCCGCCACTCACGATGTCGGCGCCCGCCCCTTCCGCGGCCAGTAGCCGCAGGATGGCCAGGTTCCCATTCGCCTTCACCGAGTAGGCGATCAGGCGATCGAGCGGCGCGAAGGCGCGATCCAGCTCGCGAAACCGGCTAATGATGCCCTGTCTGCTGTAGACGTACAGCGGCGTGCCGAATGCGGCCACCAGCCGTTCCGCCGGCACCCCCTCGCAGTACAGCTTTCCGTCGCGGTAATGGAACTGTCCGCCCACGCGTGCCTCAGTATGCCCGGGCCCACATCGCCTCGGCGGCCGCACTGCCGCCGCAGACGACGCATCGCGTCGGCGCCTCCGGGCTCCGGAACTCCTCGAACGGCAGCACGCGGATCGTCGCCTTGGTCTCGCTCTTCACCTTCTCCTCGCAGGCCGCGTCCCCGCACCAGCCTGCGTACACGAAGCCGCCGCTCTCCTCGATGATCTCGCGCATGCGGCCGTAGTCCGTGACGCCTCGGTGGGAGTTCGCCTCCCGGAACGCCCGCGCCGCTTCCAGCAGCGCCTGCTGGTAGCCGTTCAGCCGGCGCGGGACCGCAGCCAATGCCTCGGCGTCGTTCATCGTCTCCTTGCGGGGCCGGCCCGTGGGCGTACTGCGCAGCACCAGCACGAGCTGCTCCTGCGCCACATCCCGAGGGCCGACCTCGATGCGCAGGGGCACGCCCTTGCGCTCCCACTCGTAGAACTTTGCGCCGGGCGTCATGCCTTCCCGCGTGTCTACGTGGACGCGAATCTCTTCCTCCCTCAACGCCCTCGCAACACGATCCGCCTTCTCCAGCACCACCTGCTGTTCGCCTTCCCCCCGGTGGATGGGGACGATCACCACCTGGATCGGCGCGAGCCGCGGCGGACAGACGATGCCCGTGTCGTCTCCATGCGTCATCACGAGGCCGCCGACCAGCCGCGTCGAGACCCCCCACGACGTGTTCCAGGCGTAGTCCTGGGCCCCGGTCTCGGTCTGGAACGTCAGGTCGAACTGCCGTGAGAAGTTCTGCCCCAGCATGTGGGACGTCCCGGCCTGCAGCGCCCGCCGGTCCTGCATCATCGCCTCGCACGCGTACGTCCGCACCGCGCCGGGGAACTTCTCGCTCTCCGTCTTGCGGCCGAGGACCGGCGGCATCGCCATCCAGCCGTCCATGAACTCGCGGTAGATCCCCAGGATCCGGCGCGCCTCATCTTCCGCTTCCGCCTCCGTCGCGTGCGCCGTGTGGCCCTCCTGCCAGAGGAACTCGGCCGTCCGCAGGAAGAGGCGAGTCCGCATCTCCCAGCGCACCACGTTCGCCCACTGGTTGATCAGCAGGGGCAGGTCGCGGTAGCTCTGCACCCACTTCGCGAACATGGCGTAGATGATCGTCTCCGACGTCGGGCGGATGATCAGCGGCTCCTCCAGCCGCGACTCGGGGTCCGGCTCCAGTCCCCCGCCCTCGGCCGCACGCAGCCGCGTGTGCGTGACGATCGCCATCTCCTTGGCGAACCCCTCGACGTGCTCCGCCTCGCGCGCCAGGAAGCTCTGCGGGATGAGCAGCGGGAAGTATGCGTTCTGGTGGCCGGTGGCCTTGAACATTCCGTCCAGCGCGCGCTGCATGTTCTCCCACAGCGCGTAGCCGTACGGCCGGATCACCATGCTGCCGCGCACCGGCGAGTAATCCGCCAGCTCCGCGCGCAGCACCACCTCGTTGTACCACGCGGCGAAGTCCTCCGCCCGCGTCGTCAGCGCCTTCTCCTCCGCCATGTCACCTCGGCTCGTGCCATCACCTCGCGCGGCCCCGCTCGCCGCGCACGCTCGACCTTTGCTCTCGCCAGTACCGCAGCCCGTGGCCTACCAGCGGGATCCCCAGGATCAGTACACCCGAGACGGCCCAGGTCTCCGCCAGCGGCAGGCCGGCGGGCCTGAGCAACCAGGCCACGAGCGCTGCGCCACCCGCGGCGGTGCCCGCCGCAGCGATCAACGCCCCGAGCGTGAACCGCCTCACCCTCCGGCGGATTCGCCGCCGGATCGCTTCCGGGGAATCGGGCGGCCCTCGGTTCACCACGCCGGCGGGGCCCCGAAGTAGGTGTAGATCCGGTGGAAGGCGTCCCGGCTCTCCGGCGCGGCCCGCTCCCAGCCCTCGAGGGGGAGCCACTCGCCCCACGCCGTGGGCGAGAGCGTGACCTCACCCGTGCGCACCTGCGGAAGCACGTAGGCGACCGCCCGGAGCGCGACCAGCGTCGTATCCTCCTCCGCGGTGCGGAGCAGCACGCCCGTCAACGCCTCTCTGACCTGATCCTGCGTCGCGCCGGCCGGGACCAGGACGTGGAGGATCGCGCGGCCCGGCCCGACCTCCGGCGCCGCCTCCCGCATGAAGATTTCCGCCTGCACGGGCTCGACGGCCGTGCTCCCCGCTCCGCCCGGCGCCGCGGGCGCCAGCGCCTCCTCCGTCCCCGGCGGCGCGCCGCGATCCTCTCCGCAGGCGAGCAGCGCGGCCACGAGCAGCCAGCGTGCGGACCGCCTCATCCCACCAGCTCGTCGAGGCGCACGCGGTGCTCGGCACCGCTCGCCATCTCCCGAACCAGCGCGACGCCTTCGGCCCGCTCGGCCGGCCCGATCACCACCGTCCGCGTCGCGCCTCGCGCATCCGCCTCCTTGAACTGCCGTGCGACGCTGGCCGGCGCGAGCGCGTAGAGCACCGAGCGCCCCGCGTCCCGCAGCTCGTGGGCGAGACGCCGCACCAGCGGGCGTTCCTCTTCCGTCACGGCCACCAGGAAGTAGTCCACGGGTCGCAGGACCGCCGGGATCAGGCCGCGCTCCCGCAGCAACTCCGTGAGGACCACGTCCCCCATGCCGAAGCCGATCGCGGGCAGATCCGCATCGCTGACCGCGCGCAGCAGGTCGTCGTAGCGCCCCCCACCGCACAACGCACGCAGCTCGCCGCGGCGGTCGAAGATCTCGAACACGATCCCCGTGTAGTACGCCAGCCCTCGCACGATGGTCGGGTCGAAACGGACGAAATCGCCCAGGCCCATCTCCGCCAGGCGCTCGAAGTAGGCCTCCAGCCGCTCGAGCTCCGCGGCCACGCCCTCCGCGCCCCCGTACGCCTGACGAAGCGCCGCGACGTCCTGATGCTCGAAGATGCGGAAGATCCGCTGGATCACCTCGGGCTGGAGTCCCGCCTCGGTCGCGAGCCGCTCGCGGATGCGGGCCTCATCCTCGCGACCCAGCTTGTCGATGATCGCGTACACCGCCGCCATCGCCGGTGGCTCCACGCCCGCGTGCGCCAGCAGCCGCTCGAGCAGCCGCCGGTCGCTCACGCGCGCCACGACGTCCCGCGCCGTCAGGCCGAGGAGCCGCAGCGCGTCCAGCGCGACCGCGAGCACCTCCGCATCCGCCCCGACATCCTCCTCGCCCACCAGGTCCACGTTCCACTGGAAGTGCTCGCGCAGGCGGCCCCGCTGCATCCGTTCGTAGCGGAAGAGCTGCGGGACCGAGAACCAGCGGATCGGCTTGCGCAGCGCCCGCGCGCGGGCGCCCACCATGCGCGCCAGTGTGGGCGTCATCTCCGGCCGCAGCGCGACCTCGCGCCCGCCCTTGTCCTCGAAGTTGTAGAGCTGCCGCACGATCTCCGCGCCGCTCTTCTCCACGTACAGCTCGAGCGGCTCCAGCGGCGGACCGTCGTACTCCTCGAACCCGTACCGGCGCGAGACTTCCCTCCACGCGGACACTACGTGCTCGCGAACCGCGAAGTCCTCGGGATAGAAGTCGCGGAAGCCCGGCAAACCGCGGAATGTCGGCATGGCGCGCGAATCTAGGCGGCGTGCGTCGGCTCAGGCAAGGGCGCGTCCGCGCCGAACGGCGCCCGCCCGAGCGCGATCAGCGCGTCGCCCACGGTATGGAACGAGCCGGTCACCACCACGCTCCCGCCCGGCCCCGCCCGATCCGCGACGCGCTCCAGTGCCGCCAGGAAGTCCGGCAGGACTTCCGCCGTCAGCCCGGGCACCGCCCGGAGCACGGCGTGCGGGTCCCACCGGCGCTGGGGCGGCGCCGTCGGCGGGATGGTCAGCACCGTGTGGTCCGCCAGCTCCGCGAGCGGCGGCAGCATTCCCTCCCAGTCCTTGTCCCCCAGGATCCCCACGAGCAGCGCCACCGGCCGTGGCAGGGCCAGCGCCTCCAGGGTGGCGGTCAGCGCCGCGACCCCCGCCGGGTTGTGGGCGACGTCGAACACCCAGGTCTGTGCGCCCACCCGCTCGATCTGGGCGCGGCCTGGCCAGCGCACGGTCCGGATCCCTTCCTCGATCGCGTCCCGGGTCGGGCGCCACTCCGGCGCGAGCCGTTCCAGCGCCCGGACCGCGAGCGCGGCGTTCGTCGCCTGGTACGGGCCGATGAGCGGCGTGCACAGCTCCAGCTCGCCCCACGCGCTACTCGGGAGCAGGAACCGCGTCCCGTCCGCGCGCACCCGCACCGCCCGCACGTCGCCTGGCTCGAGCGCGGCGAAGGGTGCGGCCACTTCCGCCGCGCAGCGCCGGAAGACCTCGCGCGCGGCCCCCGCCGGCTCCGCCGTGACCACCGGCACGCCCGGCTTGATGATGCCCGCCTTCTCGTACGCGATGGACTCCAGCGTGTCGCCGAGGTACTGCGCGTGGTCCACCGCCACGTTGGTCAGGGCGACGACGTCGGGCCGGACCACGTTCGTGGCGTCCAGCCGCCCGCCCAGACCGACCTCGACCACGGCCGCCTCGACGCCCGCCTCCGCCAGCGCCAGGAACGCGATCGCCGTCGTCGCCTCGAAGAAGGATGGGGATTCGCGCTCGACGTGGGGCCACAGGCGCGACGCCGCGGCGACGAACTGCTCCTCGCTCACCGGAATGCCGTCGACCTGGACCCGCTCGCGGAACGTGCACAGGTGAGGAGAGGTGTACAGGCCGGTCCGGACGCCCGCGCACCGCAGCACGGCTGCAATCATCGCGGCGACCGACCCCTTGCCGTTCGTCCCGCCGACGTGGATGGTCCGGTACGCCAGGTGGGGATCGCCCACCTCAGCGAGCAGCCGCGCCGTCCGCTCCAGCCCCCACCGGATCCCGCCCGTCAGGCGCGGGAACAGGGAGCCGATCAGTTCCTGGTACGTGAGGGGGGTCAAGCCTCCGCGGACCCCCTCTGCCCGGATGCCCGCCGGGCACGGTCGCCGTCCGCCGAACCGGCCGGAGAGCCCTCGGCGGCCCGCCGCGTACGCGCCCTCGGACCCTGTGCCGCCGGCTGCGCAGCCGGCGCGGCCACAGCGGCGCCCGCCGCGGGAAGGCCCAGCATGAACCGCAGCAGCCGCGAAAGCGTCGCCTTCAGCTCGCGCCGGTCCACGATCCGGTCGACCATTCCGTGCTCCAGCAGGAACTCGGAGCGCTGGAACCCCTCCGGCAGCTCCTGCTTGATCGTCTGCTCGATCACGCGCGGGCCCGCGAACCCGATCAGCGCGCCCGGCTCCGCGATGTTGACATCCCCGAGCATGCCGTAGGACGCCGTGACGCCACCCGTCGTCGGATCCGTCAGCACCGAGATGTACGGGATCCCCGCCTCGTGCAGCCGTGCGAGCACGACCGAGGTCTTGGCGAGCTGCATGAGCGAGAGGATGCCCTCCATCATGCGGGCGCCGCCCGAAGCGCTCACGATGATCAGCGGCCGGCGCTGCTCCAGGGAACGCCGCCCCAGCCGCGCGATCTTCTCCCCCACCACGGAGCCCATGCTCCCACCGATGAACTCGAAGTCCATCACCGCGAGGTGGACGTCCAGCCCGTCCAGCCGGCCCGCCCCCGTGATGACCGCATCTCGATGGCCGCTCCGCGCCTGCGCCGCTTCCAGCCGCTCCGGGTACGGCTTCAGGTCCGTGAACCCGAGCGGGTCAGCGCTGCGCAACTCGGCATCGTACTCGACGAACTCTCCGTCATCCAGCAAGAGACGGGCGTACTCGTCCGCCCTGATGCGGAAATGGAATCCGCAGGACGGGCAGACGTTCAGGTTCTGCGCCAGCCGGGCGCGGTAGAGGATCGTCGCGCACCGCGGGCATTTCTCGAAGACGTCCGGCGGCACCTCACGGCGCTCGGCCGCCCGGAGCTTGCGCTCCGGCTTCTTGAACCACGGCATGACCGAGAGGACTCCTTCCCGTTCGCCGCCCCTCCGGCCTTCGCCGCGGCGGGGGCTCAGATCCTCCCCTGCTCCGCCGCGATCCGCTGCACCATCCCGAGCGCCAGGAAGGAGGCCAGCAGGAACGAGCCCCCGTAGCTCAGGAACGGCAGCGGGATCCCCGTGATGGGCATCAGGCCGATCGTCATCCCGATGTTGACGATCACGTGGGCGAACCAGACCCCGAAGATACCGAAAACCACGATCCCGGCAAAGGGGTCCGCAACGCGCTCGGCGATCCGGGTCAGCCGCCAAAGGATCAGCCCGAAGACCAGGAGCACGCCCACCGTCCCCACGAAGCCGAACTCCTCGCCGATCACGCTGAAGATGAAGTCGGTGTGTTGCTCCGGCAGGAACGCGAGCCGCTTCTGGGTCCCCAGCGTGAATCCCTTGCCGAACAGGCCTCCGCTCCCGATCGCCACCCGCGACTGGATCAGGTGCCAGCCGGCGCCGCGCGGGTCCATCCCCGGGTCCAGGAACACCATCAGCCGGGCCTGCTGGTAGGGCTCGAGGGAGTTCCACAGCGGCAGCGCGACCGCCCCCGCGGCCAGGTTGGCCGCGACCACGGACACGCCCTCCCACAGGTAGGCGCGGTACAGCCGCAGGAAGATGATCAGCGCGACCACATAGATGCTGAACAGCACGGAATGAAAGGAAAGGAAGAGGCCGACGATCGGGCTCAGCAGCATGGCCATCAGCCCGAGCGGCGTGCCGGCCCAGTACAGCGCCGCGATCAGCATGGCGCCGAAGACCATCGCGGTTCCCAGGTCGGGCTGCAGCATGACCAGCCCCATCGGCAGCGCGACGACCGCGACCGGCTGCCAGAGCCCCCAGATCGACCGCGGCGGCTCCCGCCAGCGCCCCAGGACGCGCGCCAGCATGAGGATGGTGGCGAGATTGGCGAACTGAGCGGGCTGGATCATGACCGGCCCGAGGTCGATCCAGCTCTTCGTCCCCCGGGCGGTGCCCAATCCCGTCCCGATGACCAGCGTCGCCGCCAGCAGCACGATCCCCAGCGTGTAGGCGGGGATCGCCGCCCACTCCAGCCAGCGCGTCTGGATCCCCAGCACGACCAGGAGCGAAACGACCGAGACGCCCAGCCAGAGGAGCTGCAGTCGCCAGGCACCCGCCACCGTCGGGTCCGGCACGTCGAGCTGGCCGGCCGAGTACACCATCGCGACGCCGAACAGGGAGAGCCCGACGACGAGCGCCGCCAGCAGCGGATCACCCAGGAGACGCCGCAGTCGTCCGATCACTCCCACACCGCCCAGGGCGCCGGGCGCCCCGCCATCAGGTGCTCGCGCAGGGTCTGCACCGAGTCCACCGGCATGCCGTGCCTCCGCCGCAAGTAGTAGTCCGCCGCCTTCGCCACGAGCGGCGCCGCGGTCCGCGAGCCGGACTCACCGAACTCGACGATCGCCGCCAGCGCGATTTCCGGCGCTCCCCCCTTGGGCCCCGCGATCCCGATGAACCAGGCGTGGTCCTTGCCATGCGGGTTCTGGGCCGTGCCGGTCTTCCCCAGCAGGTCCCAGTGCTCCAGCGAGGACAGGTGTGCCGTTCCGCCCGGCGAGACGACCCGCCGCATGCCTTCGCGGATCCGCGCCAGGTTCTCGGGCGCGATGTTCAGGTTGATGCCGGCATCCGGACCTGCCGGCGCCAGCGAGTCCGCGGCGATCCGCGGCGGCGGCAGCTTCCCGTTGCCCGCGAGCGCGGCGGCGAAGTGTGCCATCTTCAACGGCGTCTGGTCGTTCGGACCCTGCCCGATCGCCAGGCTCAGCACCTCGGTCGGGGTCGCGTTGTAGCCGAAGCGCTCCCGCCACCAGCCCGGCCCGTCCGGGAACCGGCCGGCGGCCTCGAGCTCGGGCGGCAGGTCCACTCCGGTCTTGCGGGTGAAGCCCAGTCGGGAGGCCTCCTTCAGGAACCGCTCCAGCCCGATCTTCACCCCGAGCTGATAGAAGTAGACGTTGCAGGAGTTCGCGAGCGCGTCCGCGAGGTTCAGGTACCCGTGGCCGCGCGGCTCCCAGCACCGGAAGTACCGGTTGCCGTACGCCATGCCCCCACGGCACGGGATCGGCATGTAGGCGTCCGGGTCCACCAGCCCCAGATCCAGCGCGATCGCCGCCGTCGCAAGCTTGAAGGTCGAGCCCGGCGGGTAGAGGCCCGCGGCCGCGCGGTGCAGGAGCGGCCGCGCCCCGTCTGCCGTCAGCTGCCGCCAGTACGCCGGATCCACCCCTCCGACGAACTGGTTCGGGTCGTACCCCGGGCTCGAGTACATTGCCAGCACGTGCCCCGTCCCCGGCTCGATCGCCACCACCGCCCCCCGCATGTCGTCCGGGAAGATCTTCGCGATCCACTCCTGCAGGTCGAGGTCCAGGTAGAGGTGCAGGTCCTTGCCCGGCACGGGGGGAATCTTGGTTTGCGGCGCGTACTCGCCGACGATGCGGCCCAGCGCATCGACCTCGATGTAGCGCACCCCGGGCCAGCCCCCGAGGAGGTGCTCGTACTGCCGCTCCAGCCCGGCCTTCCCCACGAGCTGCCCGGCTGTGTAGTCCGCGAACTCCGGCTTCTGGAGCTCCGCTTCGCTGATCTCCGCGACATACCCGATCAGGTGCGCCACCGCCTCCCCGGCCGGGTAGTGCCGCTTGGGTCGGGTGTCGATGTACACGCCCGGGAACATGAAATGCCGCTCCTCGAGCGCGGAGACCTGCTCGAACGTGAGATCGGAGGAGACCAGCAACGGCTGGACCGGCGCGGCGCGCTGCTTTTCCATGAGCTGCGCGATCCGGGCCTCGGTCAGCCCCAGGATCGGGGCCAGCCGCTGGAGGGTGTTGTACAGCGTGTCCCGCGGCGCAGGCAGCAGCGACAGCGCGTACCCGGGGATGTTCTCCGCCACGATCCGCCCGTTGCGGTCGTAGATCGTGCCGCGCGGCGCCGGGATCGGCAGCGGCCGCAGCCGGTTCGCTTCGGATTGGAGCGCGTACGTGTCGCTCCTGACCACCTGGGTCTGGAAGAACGCCAGCGCGAGCCCGCCCATCCCGGCAAGGATCACGGCCACCGCTCCCTGGGCACGGCGACGTCGCGCGTAGAGGTGGAACGGCTGCATGATTTCGTACGAGGAGGATCAGGATGCCGGTTCGGTGGAGCGAGCGGCGGCGGCGCCCCGGTCGCTCCACCGCATCAGCGTTCTCCGGTCACCGAGCGGTATGCGGCCATCGCCGCAACGCCCGCCACGGCAGCGTAGAGCGCCGCCAACGGGGCGAAGACCAGCAGCCAGACCGCGGTCCCCCCGTGGTCGGGCGTGCCGGACAGCAGGAAGAAGATCGCGTCGTGCAGCCACTTGCCGCTGAACAGGTAGACCAGGAGGAAGACCGCGCTGTCTCCTACGAACAGGTCCCTCGAGCGGGCGCCCAGGTACCCCAGCAGCGTCATCGTCAGGGCTTCCGCACCGAACGCGTCCAGCGAGAGCGAGTCCTGGAGCAAACCCAGGCCGAACCCGAGGCCAGCCGCAACGGAAGCGCGCACCCGCCGCCCGCTGAGGAGCACCGCCGGCGTCAGGAGGTCCGGCGCGGCCGCCCCCAGGCCGACGGCGAGGTGCAGCGCGAAATGCGTGATCACCAAGAGCGCGATGAGCGCCCAGAACGGCCAGTTCCGATCGGACATCATGGCTACCGGGTCCCCGCCCCGCCCTCCTCCGCCGCTCCGGCTTCCTGCGTGTCGGCCGGCGCGTCCGCCTGCCACAGCGGCGACAGGTCCCCGGTCTCACCCTCCCGCCGGATCGCCACGATCACGTGCGTCACGCCTTCCGGCCGCACGGCCGGGCGCAGCAGGTAGTTCTTGCGCCATCCCGTATCCGCCTCGTCGATGCCCACCACCGTCCCCAGCGGAATGCCCCGCGGGTAGATCCCGCCGCGGCCGGTCGTCACGACCCGCGTCCCGGGCCGGATGTCCGTGTGGAACGGCGCCCCGGTCAACGTCAGCAGGTCCTCTTCCCGGAAGCGGCCCCGCCTCGGCTCGACGATTCCGTACGCATCGCCATCTGCGGTCATCGCGCTCGCGCGGAAATGCGGATGTGTCCAGTCGATCCCCTGTGCAGTGTGCTCTTCGACCGCCTGGATGACCCCCAGCAGCCCGCCCGCCGCCAGCACCGGGCTGCCCACCACCACCCCGTCACGCGCACCGATGTCGATGAAGAACGTGCTCTCCGCTCCCGGCACTCCAGCGCGGACCAGCTCCGCGGGCCGGAAGTCGGGCTCCGCCCGGCTGCGCAGGCCCAGCAGCGCCCGCAGCCGCCTGTTCTCCTCCGCCAGGCTCGCCTGCGCCGCCACCACGGCCGCCAGCGAATCCCGCTCCGCACGGAGCTGGCTCACATCGACGCTCCGCGCCCGCCGCGCCACGAGCTCCGCCTGCACGGCGAGGAACGGCCGCAACGCTGTCCCGCGAATGGCACTCCTGAGGGGGGTCTGGTACGACGCAGGCACGAGGAGCAGGAGGAGCGCCAGAAGGAGGAACCCGCCCGCGATCGCCGCATCGCGCCTCCGCCCCCTACGTGTGCCGTCGAAGTAGTTCCCCACTTATGTCGTCAGTACGCTGCGATACTTCTCGAGGTCGTCCAGGATCTTACCGGCGCCGCGCACCACGCACGTCAACGGCTCCTCGTCCACGTGGATCGGCAGGTTCGTCTCGTGGGCGAGCAACTGGTCCAGACCCCGGATCAGCGAGCCGCCCCCCGTCATCACGATCCCGCGGTCCACGATGTCCGCCGCGAGCTCGGGCGGCGTGATCTCGAGCGCCCGCCGCACCGCCTCCACGATCTGCTGGATCGGCTCCTGGATGCACTCCCGGATCTCCTGCGAGTGCACCCGCACCGTCTTCGGGATTCCGCTCACCAGGTCCCGGCCCTTCACCTCCATCTCCCGCTCCTCCCCGTTGTTGAAGGCCGAGCCGATCTGGATCTTGATTGCCTCTGCCGTCGGCTCCCCGATCAGCAGGTTGTAGTTCTTCCTCAGGAACGTCACGATCGCGTTGTCGATCTCGTCTCCCCCCACCCGGATCGAGGTGTCCGACACGATCCCGTTCAGGGCGATCACTGCAATTTCCGTGGTCCCGCCGCCGATGTCGATCACCATGTTGCCCGTCGGCGTGTCCACCGGCAGCCCCACGCCGATCGCCGCCGCCATCGGCTCCGCCACCATGTACACCGCCTTCGCCCCGGCCGCCGTCGCGCTCGACCGCACCGCCCGCCGCTCCAGCTCCGTGATCCCCGATGGCACGCCCACCACCACCCGCGGGCTGATCTTGAACAGCCGCTTGGACGTCACCTGACGCAAGAAATGGCGCAGCATGAGCTCGGTGATGTCCACATCCGCGATCACGCCATCCTTGAGCGGCCGGACCGCCATGATGCCCTCCGGCGTCCGGCCCAGCATCCGCTTGGCCTCCAGCCCGATGCCTTTCGGCTTGTTCGTCGACCGCTCCACCGCGACCACCGACGGTTCATTCAAAACAATCCCCTCGCCTTTGACGTAGACGAGGGTGTTCGCGGTGCCGAGGTCAACAGCAATGTCGTTGACCGGGAGCAGCCGTCCCGAGTTCAACAGGTTCCGGAGCCGCATCATCTGTCCCAGACCGACCCGCCGATAGTGCCCGCAGGGGAGCCCGCGCGCCTGCCCGCGCCAACGCGGGTACGCACCTGCTCACGTGCCTCGGGGAGAGTCATCAAGTTAACCATCACGGGTTCTAGCGGCAAGCCGCATGCGCGCTCGTGTCCCCCGCCTCCGGCCCGGCCGGCCCCGACCCGGGGGCGGCCCGGGCCCGCTCCCGGCTCGGCCCCGCGGAGCCCCCGCCGGTGCGATGGCGCGTGTCGCCCCGGGGACGGGGCCGGGCCGGAGCCAGCGGGCGGCGGGCCTACCGGCCGGTGCTGCCGAAGCCCCCCTCGCCCCGTGCCGTGGGAGGCAGGGCGTCCGCCTCCTCCCACTCGATCCGCGGGACCACCGCGACCAGGAGCTGCGCGATCCGCTCCCCGTGCTCGATCTCCTGCGGCTCCCGGTCCAGGTTGATCAGCGGGATCCGGATCTCCCCGCGGTAGTCGCTGTCGATCGTGCACGGCGTGTTCACGATGCTGATCCCGCGCCGCAGTGCAAGCCCGGACCGCGGCCGGATCTGGGCCTCCGTCCCCGGCGGCAGAGCGATCGCCAGCCCGGTCGGCACGAGCTGCCGGCCGAGCGGCGGCAGGACGAACGTCGGGCCCGCGTTCCTCAGGTCCACGGCCGCCGAGCCCTCCGTCGCGTACGCCGGGAGGGGCCACCCGGCCGGGTAGTTCTCCAGTCTGCGGACCAGGACCTTGATGGGACCCACGGCCTCAGAGGACCTGCTCGACCGGCGTGTACGGCAACCCGAACGCCTCCGCGACGCCCGGGTACGTCACTTTCCCGTCCACCACGTTGACGCCCAGCGCGAGCGAGCGGTCGCCCCGGCAGGCCTCCCGCCACCCCTTGTTGGCCAGCGTCAGCGCGTACGGGAACGTGGCGTTCGTCAGCGCGAGCGTCGAGGTGTAGGGCACCGCGCCGGGCATGTTCGCCACGCCGTAATGGATCACCCCGTCCACCACGTAGATCGGGTCCTCGTGCGTCGTCGGCCGGATCGTCTCGACGCAGCCGCCCTGGTCCACGGCCACGTCCACCACCACGGCGCCCTTCTTCATGCGCTTCAGGTCCTCGCGCCGCACCAGGTTGGGCGCCTTCGCCCCGGGCAGCAGCACCGCCCCGATCAGCAGGTCCGCCTGCTCCAGTTGCGCCAGGATGTTGTGCCGGTTGGAGTACAGCAGCATCACGTTGGCGGGCATGACCTCCGAGAGGTAGCGGAGGCGGTTCAGCGAGACATCCAGGATCACCACGCGCGCGCCCAGCCCCGCCGCCATGCGCGCCGCGTTCGACCCCACGGTCCCGCCGCCCAGGATCACCACCGTGGCCGGCGCCACCCCCGGCACGCCGCCCAGCAGGACGCCGCGCCCGCCGAAGTACTTCTCCAGGTACTTCGCGCCCTGCTGGACCGCCAGCCGGCCGGCCACCTCGCTCATCGGCGTGAGCAGCGGCAGCTCGCCCGTCGGCAACTGGACCGTTTCGTAGGCGATCGCCACCGCGCCGGACTCCATGACGGCGCGCGTCAGCTGCTCCGAGGCGGCGAAGTGGAAGTAGGTGAAGATCACCTGGTCGCGCCGCATCAGCGGCCACTCCGGCTCGATCGGCTCCTTCACCTTCAGGATCATCTCGGCGCCTTCCCACACCGCCGCCGCCCCGTCCACGACGGTCGCGCCCGCCCGCGCGTACGCATCGTCATCGAATCCGCTGCCCTCGCCCGCGCCCCGCTCCACCAGCACCCGATGCCCTGCATGTACCAGCGCCTCCGCGCCCGCCGGCACCAGCGCGACGCGGTTCTCGTTCGTCTTGATCTCCTTCGGTACGCCGATGACCATGTCGTTCACCCGAGGGAATAGGATCTGTTCAGGACGTAGGGCCGAGCCGCAGCACCACCTGCCGCTCCGGGTCGAGGTACTCCGCTACGGCCGCCACGTCGTCCAGGGTCACGGCATCCACGCGGGCCATCAGCTCGTCCAGCGTCATGAACGGCTCGTCGTACAGCGCAAACCCCGCCAGCCGATGCAGTCGCGCACCGCTGGACTCCAGCGACAGGACCAGTTGGCCCTTCACCTGCCCCTTCGCATCGTCCAGCTCTTCAGCCGTGAGACCCTCGCCGGCTACCCGCGCCAGCTCCGCGCGGATGACCTCCACCGCCCGGTCCGCCCATTCCGGCCGCGTACCCACGTACACGCCGACCTGCCCCGCATCCGTGTAGAACGACTGGAACGAATAGACCGCGTAGGCCAGCCCCAACTCCTCCCGCACGCGCTGGAACAGCCGGGAGCTCATCCCTCCGCCAAACGCGTTCGACAGCAGCACCAGCGCGTAGCGCCGCGGATCGCCGTGCGGGAACGTCCGCGCTCCGAACACCACGTGCGTTTGCGACGTCGCGCGCTCGACCCGCACCTCGCGGCCCCCCGTCTCCTCTGGCACCGGCGGCCGCGCAGCCCTCGCGCCGTCTGCCGCCTCCCCGAACAGCTCCGCCACCCGGGCCACCACCGCGTCGTGGCGGATATTGCCCGCCGCCGCCACCAGCAAGTTCGGCCGGCGATACGTCCGCTCGTGCAGGCGCCGCAGGTCTGCCGCGGTCAGCGCGCCCACCGTGGCCCGCGTGCCCAGGATGCTGTAGCCGTAGGGATGCTCGCCCCAGAGGGCCTGCGCATGGAGGTCGAACACCAGGTCGTCCGGCGTGTCCTCCACCGTGGAGATCTCCTCGAGCACGACCTCGCGCTCGAGCTCGAGGTCCTCCTCCCGCAGCAACGGGTGCAGCACCAGGTCCGCCAGCACGTCCAGTGCCACGTCCAGGTGCTCGTCGAGCGTCCGTGCCTGGAAGCTGGTGTACTCCCTGGTGGTATACGCGTCGAGGGAACCGCCGAGCCGCTCCAGCACCAGCGCGAGCTCACGCGCGCTCCGCCGCCGCGTCCCCTTGAACACCATGTGCTCGAGGAGATGGCTCACGCCCATCTCGGCCGCCGACTCGTACACCGACCCCGCACGCACCCACACCCCGGCGGACACCGAGCGGACGCCCGGCATCTCCTCCGTCAGCACGACCAGCCCGCCGCCGAGCTCCGCGCGCGCGAAACGATCCCCGTCCAAACCGCCTCAGAGCGCGGCCTTGCGTGACAGCCGGAGCCGGCCCTTCTCGTCGATGGAGAGCAGCTTGACCCGCGTCACGTCGCCCTTCTTCAGCACATCCTCCGTCCGCTCCGTCCGGCCTTCCTGCAGCTCGGAGATGTGCACCAACCCTTCCACGCCCGGCAGGATCTCCACGAACGCGCCGAAGGTCGTCGTGTTCTTCACCACCCCCTCGTAGACCCGACCGATCTCCGGCTCCTGCACGATCGCCTCGATCATCTGCCGGGCCCGCTCGCCGCCTTCCGCGCTCACGCTCGCGATCGTCACCAGCCCCGAGTCGTCCACGTTGATCTCGGCGCCCGTCTCCTCCTGGATGCCCCGGATCGTCTTCCCCTTCGGCCCGATCACTTCTCCGATCTTGTCGGGATTGATCTGGATCGTGATGATGCGCGGCGCGTACTGCGAGAGCTCCGTGCGCGGCCTCGCCAGCGTCTGGTCCATTACGTCCAGGATATACATCCGTCCCTCGCGGGCCCGCTCGAGCGCCTGACGCATGATTTCCACCGTCAGGCCCTCGATCTTGATGTCCATCTGGATCGAGGTCACGCCCTTCCGCGTCCCCGCCACCTTGAAGTCCATGTCCCCGAGCGCGTCCTCGAGCCCCAGGATGTCCGTCAGCACCGCGACGCGATCGCCCTCCTTGATCAATCCCATCGCGACGCCCGCGCAGGCCGCGCGGATCGGCACTCCCGCGTCCATCAACGCGAGTGACGCGCCGCAGACCGAAGCCATGGAGGAGGAGCCGTTCGATTCGAGGATGTCCGAGACCACGCGGATCGTGTACGGGAACTCGTCGTACGGCGGCAAGAGTGGCTGGATCGCGCGCTCCGCCAGTGCGCCGTGCCCGTACTCCCGCCGCGATGTCCCCCGGATCGGCTTCACCTCGCCGGTCGCGAACGGCGGGAAGTTGTAGTGCAGCATGAACGACTTCGACGTCTCCTGCGGCACGTCGATCGTGTCGATGCGCTGCTCGTCCGCCGTCGTCCCCAGCGTGACCACCGCCAGCGCCTGCGTCTGCCCACGCGTGAACAGGGCGGAGCCGTGCGTGCGCGGCAACACGCCGACCTCGCAGGTGATTGGCCGGATCTCGTCCGGACGCCGGCCATCCGCGCGCTCGCCCTTCTCCAGGATCTGCTGCCGCATGGTGTCCTTCTCGATCTCGGACAGCACCATGCCGATCGCGGCGTCCTGATCGGGGAACTCTTCGGCCAGCGCCGCCCGCACGTCTTCGCGCAACGCCGCGAGCGCCTGGTTTCGCTCCGCCTTCTCCCGCAGGTTCAGGGACTCCGCGACCCGGCTCCGCGCCAGCTCTTCGACCCGGCGCCGGATCTCATCCGGAACCTCTGCCCGCGTCCACTCCATCTTGGGGACCGACACCTCCCGCAGCAGCTCCTGCTGGATGCGGATCAGCTCCCGGATCCCCTTGTGCGCAACGATCAGGCCCTCGGCGATCTGCTCCTCCGGCACCTCGAGCGCCCCGCCCTCCACCATCGTGATCGCCTTCTCCGTCCCCGCGACCACGATGTCCACGTCGCTGAACTCGAGCTGCTGGAACGTCGGATTCAGGACCCACTTGCCCTGGATGCGCCCGATACGCACCGCCGCGACCGGCCCCGCGAACGGGATCTTGGACATGTTGAGCGCGACGGACGTGCCGAGCAGCCCGAGGACATCCGCATCGTTCTCCTGGTCTGCCGAGAGCACGTACACGAAGACCTGCACCTCGTGCATGAAACCGTCGGGGAACAACGGGCGGATCGGACGGTCGATCTGGCGCGCCGAGAGGATCTCCTTCTCGCTCGGCCTGCCCTCCCGCTTGATGAACCCGCCGGGGATCTTCCCCGCCGCGTAGCTCCGCTCCCGGTACTCGACCGTCAGGGGGAAAAAGGGGAGTGATGTCGGCTCATCCTGCACCACCGCGGTGCACAGCACCACCGTCTCGCCGTACTGAACGACACAGGAGCCGTGGGCCTGCTTCGCCATCCGACCCGTCTCGAGGACCAGCCGGCGTCCGGCGAACGTCTCTTCGATCCTATGCATGACCTATCCCAAGAAAGTCTGCGGGACCTGGCACGCCGTACGCGCCGGCGCCAGGTCCCCGGACGTGCTCAGTGCCTCAGCCCCAAATCCTCGATCAGCTCCCGGTACCGCTCCAGGTCCCGGCGCTTCAGGTACTCGAGCAGCCGGCGCCGCTTGCCCACCAGCATGAGCAGCCCCCGGCGGCTGTGATGGTCCTTCCGATGTGTGCGGAAATGCTCCGTCAGGTGGTTGATGCGGGCGGTGAGCAGCGCGATCTGGACGGCGGTGCTCCCCCGGTCGTTCGGGTGGAGCTGGTACTTGCGGATGATCTCGTTCTTGTCGAGCGGCATTCGCCCAAGCCTCCTCGAGAGTCTGCGCTGGTCGGGAAGCCAAAGGGTCGTCCCGTTTTTTCCTAGCCCCTTAGTCTAACCGCTCGCCGACGGTGAGGCAAGCCGCACCGCCTCCGGCCAGCACGCGACGCGCCGCCTCGCAGTCCGCGCGCATCGCCGCCACCAGCTCCGCCGTCGACCCGAACGCGCGGATCTCCCGCAACCGCGCGCAGAACTCCACCCGCACCTCCTCGCCGTACAGCTCCCGGTCGAAGTCGAACAGGTGCAGCTCGATGCTGGGCGCCGAGCCCCGGAACGTGGGCCGCGGGCCCAGATGCAGCACCCCATCCACCCGCTCGTCCCGCAGGGCGGCGCGCACCGCGTAGATCCCCTCGAGCGGCAGCAGCTTCTCCACGTCGCCCACATCGATGTTCGCGGTCGGGAACCCCAGCGCGCGTCCCCGGCCGTCTCCCCGGACCACGACGCCGCGCAGCGAGTAGGGGCGGCCGAGCGCCGCCGCAGCGGTCGTGACGTCCCCGCCTTCCAGGGCCCGGCGGATTCGAGACGAGGAGATCGCCACGCCCTCCAGCTCCACGGCCTCCACCACGTCCACGGCGAAGCCGAGCTCGGCACCCAGCCGGCGCAACGTCTCGATGTCTCCGCTGCGGCCCCGCCCAAGCCCGTGGTCGTATCCGACGATCAGGTGCGCGAGCTGGAGCCGCGCGATCAGGATGTCCTCCACGAACTGCCGCGCGGTCAGCCGGGCCAGCGCCGGGGTGAACGGGAGGAAGACCGCGTACTCGAGTCCCGCCTCGGCGAGGAGTTCCTTCTTCTCGACGAGGGTGGTGAGCAGCCGCGGGGCCGCCTCGGGCCGCACCACCCGCAGCGGGTGCGGGTCGAACGTCACCAGGACGGAGGGCCGCCCCGCGGTCTCCGCTTGCCGCCGCAGCTCCTCGAGCACCGCCCGGTGGCCCCGGTGCACGCCGTCGAACGTGCCGATCGTGATCGCGCTCCCCCGCGGCAGGCGCGGGAGCCCCGGCTCCGGATGCAGGCCGAGCGCCGCCTCAGGCATCGGGGAACACCTTGCGAGGCCGCAACGCGCCGCCGTCCGCCTCGGCGATGGCAAGGAGCCGGCCGGCGTGGAGGACGCGTACCGGCCCCTCCGGCGGCGTCCCTGGCGGCGGCGGCAGCGTGCGGCCGTGGAGCACCTGCGCGGCCTCTCGCGCTCCGATGTCCACCGCCGGCAGGTGGCTCAGGGCTTCGGCAGGAGAGAGCATGGCCCGCTGGCGGGCGGCGGGGTCGTGCAGCTCACGGATGGACAGCGCGGCCTCCACGTCGTGCGGCCCGATGCGCGTGCGGCGCAGGGCCGTGAGGTGGCCCCCCGTGCCCAGCGCCTCGCCGACGTCCCGCGCGATCGCACGCACGTAGGTGCCCGCGCTGCAGCGGACGCGAAACCGAACGTCCGGCGGCTGTACGTCCAGCACCTCGAGCTCGTGGATGGTCACGCGCACCGGGCTGGCCTCCACGTCCTCGCCGCGACGCACCCTGCGATGCAGGGGGACGCCCGCGACTTTCTTGGCCGAGTAGCGTGGCGGCACCTGGAGGAAGGACCCGACCTGGGCCTGGAATGCGCGAACGATCTCGTCGCGGGAGAGCTCGCGCCAGCGCTCCGAGGTGCCGGTGACCGCGCCCGTGCGGTCCGCCGTGTCCGTGCTCACCCCGAGCCGCGCGACGGCGATGTAGGTCTTGGGCAGGCCGGACAGGTACTCCGCGATGCGCGTCGCCCAGCCGATGCAGAGCAGGAGGAGCCCGGAGGCGAACGGATCGAGCGTGCCGGTATGGCCGATGCGCCGCGTATTCAGCGCGCGGCGCGCCATCGCCACCACATCGTGCGACGTGGGCCCCTCTGGCTTGTCGATCGGGAGGACGCCCGCCGCCGCTTCACCCGTCATCGCCGCCGCCTGCGCCGGCCCCGGGCCCGGCGCCTTCCGCCGCGCCGCCCTGCCCCTCCTCGGGCGGCCGCACCTCGCGGAGCAGTTGCTCGATGCGCAGCGCGTGCTCCAGCGAGCGGTCCAGCTCGAAGTGCAGCTCCGGGCTGCGTCGGATGCGCAGCCGCTGGCCCAGCTCCCCGCGGATGAACGGCGCCGCCGCGCGCAAACCCTCGAGCGCTTCCGCCTTGCGGGCGTCATCGCCCATGATGCGGACGAAGACCCGCGCGTGATACAGGTCCGGCGTGACCTCGACATCCGTGATGGTGACGAATCCCACGCGGGGGTCCTTGACCTCCCGCTGCAGGATCTCCGTGATCTCTCGCTTGAACTGCTCTCCCAGCCGCGCGACTCGACGCCGTGCCATCGCTCCCGGTGCCCCTGCACCCACCCTGGTTGCGCCCGGACCCGGCCCGGGCCGGAACGTGATGCGGCGGCCGGTCCGGGCCGGCCGCCGCATCCGGTCAGTAGAACGTGCGGTAGCTATCGATGATGCGGGCCCGGGGCTCCGCACCCACGAGCCGGTCCGCGCTGTCCAGCACGGACTCCGCGTGCCGGCGCTCCCCGGCCGCAACGCACGCGGTCAGCTCCGCGCGCTGCCAGAGGTCGTGGTGCCCCGTCTCCGCGACGGAGACGTTGAAGCGGTCGTGGAGCCGTGCCTTGAGGCTCTTCAGGACGGCCCGCTTCTCCTTCAGCGACTGGCACCCGAAGATCTCGAGCTCCCAGCCGATCACCCCGATCACCACGGCTGCCCGGCCTCCGACCTGCTCCCGCGCCTCAGCTCCCCTCGCTGCCCGCGGCGCCGGCCAGCGTGCGGGCGACCGACTCCACGCGGTAGCACTCGACGACGTCGCCGACCTTGATGTCGTTGTACCCTGCGATGCTGAGCCCGCATTCGAACCCCTCACGCACTTCGCGCACGTCATCCTTGAAGCGCTTGAGGCTGGCCAGCTCGCCGTCGTAGACCTGCACGCCGTCCCGCACCACGCGCACGCGCCCCCTGCGGTCCATCACGCCTTCCGTCACGTAGCAGCCCGCCACCGTGCCGACGCGCGGGACCCGGAAGAGCTGCCGCACCTCCGCGGCGCCCAGCAGCACCTCCTTCTCCTCGGGCGTGAGCATGCCCTCGAGCGCCGAACGCACGTCCTCCACCGCCTCGTAGATGATGCTGTAGAGGCGAATGTCCACACCCTCGCGGGCCGCCACGGCCCTCGCGTTGGCGTCGGGACGCACGTGGAATCCGATGATGATCGCCCCCGAGGTCGCGGCCAGCAGCACGTCGGATTCGTTGACCGCGCCGACGCCCCGGTGGATCACCTCGACCTGCACCTCCTCCGTCGAGAGCTGCTCCAGCGCATCCGAGAGCGCCTGGACGGAGCCGTCCACGTCGCCCTTGATCACCAGGTTCAGCCGTGCCGTCTCACCCTGCGCGAGCAGCTTGCCGATGTCCGTCAGCTTCACGCCGCGGCTCTTGATGCGAAGCTGCTTCTCGCGCTCGAGCCTCTGGCGCGTCTGCGCGATCTCCGCCGCGCGCTCCGCGTCCAGGACCATGAGCAGATCACCGGCCTGCGGCACGCCGGGCAGGCCCAGAACCTGGACCGGAACGCCCGGGCCCGCCTCGCTCACCTGCTTGCCGCGCTCGTCCAGCAGCGCGCGTACGCGCCCGTCGTACAGCCCGCACACGAACGTGTCACCCACGCGCAGCGTGCCGTTCGTCACCAGCACGGTCGCGACCGGACCCTTGCCCACGTCGAGCTGCGCCTCGATGACCGTCCCCTGCGCCGGCCGGGACGGGTTCGCCTTGAGCTCGAGCAGGTCTGCCTGGAGCAGGATCTTCTCCAGCAGGTCCTGCATCCCCTGCCCCGTCTTGGCGCTCACCTCGGCCGCCAGCACGTCGCCGCCGAATTCCTCGACCACGACCGAATGCTCGAGCAGCTCCCGCTTGACGCGTCCCGCGTCCGCCGCCGGCAGGTCCACCTTGTTGATCGCCACGACGATGGGCACGCCCGCGTTCCGCGCGTGGCTGATCGCCTCGACGGTCTGCGGCATCACCGAGTCATCCGCTGCCACGACCAGGACCACGACGTCCGTGATCTCAGCGCCGCGCGCCCGCATCGCGGTGAACGCCGCGTGGCCCGGCGTGTCCAGGAACGTGATCGATCGCCCGTCGCCCAACTGCACGTGGTACGCGCCGATGTGCTGCGTGATGCCGCCGGCCTCGCCCGCGATGACGTTCGTCTTCCGGATGTAGTCCAGCAGCGACGTCTTCCCGTGGTCGACGTGGCCCATGACCGTCACGACCGGCGGCCGCGGCTTCAGGTCGGCCTCCGAGTCCGCAGCGGCCAGCTCTTCCGCCAGCTCTGCGCCGTACTCCTCCTCGCGCACCGCACGGAAGCCGAACTCGTCCAGCAGCAGCTCGATCTGGTCGAAGTCCAGCCGCTGGTTGATCGTGACCCTGAGGCCGAGGTTCTTGAACGCGCTCGAGATGATCTCGGTCGCGCTCCGCCCGATCAGCTCCGCGAGCTCGGCCACGCTCAGGAACTCGTTGACACGGACCGTCTGTGCCTCTTCCGCGGCCAGCCTCTCGCGCTCCGCCTCCCGCTCGAGACGGCTGGGCGCCTCCTCGCGGCGGTGCCGGCGCTTCCGGCCCCCGGCCTTCAGCTCCGCCATCACCCGCTGGATGTTCTCCTGCACCGCCTCCTGGTCCACCCGCTGCCGCTTCTTCTTCCGCTTGTCCTTCTTGCGCCGGCCATCGCTGGTGAACCCCTCGGCCTGGATCCGCACCTGCCCGCCGGGGCCGGCGCTCGCCGCTGGCGCCGGCGCCGCCGGCCGCGCAGGCGCGGGCCGCGCGGGCGGCAGGCCCTCCGTCACGCGGAGCGGGCGCGGCCGCGCCTCCGACGGCGCCGGGCGCTCCCGCGGTGCCGCGGGCGCGCTCTCCGCGACCGGAGCCGGCGGCGCCTCCGGCGCCGGCTCCGGCTCTCGCGCCTCCGCCTCCACCGCGGGCGCCTCCGCGGCCGGCGCTTCCGCGGCCTCCTCTGCGGCCTCCTCCACGGCCTCCTTTGCGGCCCCCTCCACGGCCGCCTCTGCGGCCGCCGCAACCGGGCCGGGGCTCTCTACAATGACTGTCGTCCCGGTCGGCTCCTTGCCGCCGACGGTGACGAGGTCCGCACCACGGTCGGCGGCCTCCTCGGCGGCTTCCGCCGCGAGCGCCTCCGCCGCCTCCGCCGCGACGGACGTCGAGGAATCCGCCTCCGTCACCGCGACCTCCGGCTGCGGCTCCGGCTCCTCCACCTTGCGGCGGCGCCGCCGCCGCCGGCTGCTGGCCTGCGCGTCTTCGATCACCGCCTCGATGGCCGCCTCGGTGTCCGTGCGGCCGGCGCGGCGCTCGCGCTCGAAGCGCGCGCGCAGCTTCGCCACCACGGCGTCGTCCACCGCGGACGCCTCCGTCCGCGCCGCAACGCCCATGTCGCGGAGAAGCTGCAACATGATCTCGGCCGTGACGCCGAACTCCCTGGCGACCTCGTATACGCGCATAACCTTCTGCACCACCTCTCGATAGAACGTCCGCTACCCCACTCCCCGCCCACCCGCCGGCGGATCCGCGAATTCCTCTCCTGCCCCGGCCAGCAGCTCCGCGACCCGCGCCGCCAACGCGCCGTCCGTGATCCCCACAGCGCTCAACGGGCCCCGCCCCACTGCCTGGCCGAGCGCCTCGCGGTCCGACGCCACCGTGAACGGAATGCGCCGGGCCGCGAGGAGCGGCAACAATTTCTCCCGGCTGTTGGCCGAGGCATCGGCGGCGACGATCACGTACCGCACGCGCCCCGCGCGCGCCATCTGCCGGACCTGCGCCGTCCCCGGCACCACCGAGCCCGCCCGCGCCGCCAGCCCGAGCATGCGCAACGCCGCCTCAGGCGGACGCATCCTCCCGATCCGGCCGCTCCGCCTCCGGCGCCTTCTCTTCCGCGGCACCCACGTTGGGCAGCCCGAGGATCTCGGCCGCCACCTCGCGGGCCTCGGCGAGCTCCGCCGCGCTGGGGCCAGCCTCCTCGGCAACCGCGGCCTCGGACGCCGCCTCCTCGACCGTGAGTTGATCGATCACGCGCAGGACATCATCCGCGTCCTCGGGCGTCAGCCCCGGGATCCGCAGGAGGTCCTCACGCTCCAAGTCAATGATATCCAAGAACGTAGTATACCCCGCCGCCTCCAGGGCCGCCAGAGTGGAGAGCGGCAGGTCCAGCTCCCGCAGCGGGAAGTCCGCCACCTCGTACTCCTGCTCCCCACCGCCGAACAGCGCCTCCTCCGCGCCGCGCTCCAGCCACTCGCGGCTGCCGTACAGGTCGATCTGCCAGCCGAGCAACTGGCTCGCCAGCCGGACGTTCTGGCCGTTGCGGCCGATGGCGAGCGAAAGCTGGTCCTCGTCCACGATCGCCGTGATCACCCTGCGCGCCGAGTCACTGATCACCTTGGCGACCTTCGCCGGCGCGAGCGCACGGCGCGCGAAGATCTCCGGGTCCGGGTGCCACGGGACGATGTCGATCCGCTCGCCTCCCAGCTCGCTCACCACCGCCTGTACACGCGAGCCCTTCAGCCCCACGCAGGCGCCGACGGGGTCGATGGACTCGTCCCGCGAGGTCACCGCGACCTTGGTCCGGCCGCCCACCTCGCGCGCGATCCCCTTGATCTCGACGATCCCCTGGTAGATCTCCGGGACCTCGAGCTTGAACAGCGCCGCCACGAACTGCGGATCGGCACGCGAAAGGATCAGGCGCGGCCCCTTGGACGTCTCCTCGACGCGCTTGAGCACGGCCCGGATCGGCTCGCCCTGCCGGAACCGCTCGCGCGGGTTCTGCTCCTTCCACGGGATGATCGCGTCCGCCTCCCGCGTCTTGTTCAGCATGACCACGATCTTGCCCCGCTCGACCTGCTGCACCTCCCCGCTGAGCAGCTCCCCGATCTTGTTGGCGTACTCGTCGCGGATGCGCTGGCGCTCGTTTTCGCGAATCCGCTGGATGATGCGCTGCTTCGCCGCCATCACCGCGTTGCGGCCGAACTCGGAGAAGTCCACCGGGATCTCGAGCACGTCGCCCGGCTCGAACTCCGGGTCGTCCCAGCGCGCCTCCTCCAGCGAGACCTGGCGCGACGGGTCCTCGACCTCGGTGACGACCTCCTTCAGCACCGTGATCTCGATGTTCCCCTGATCCTCGTCGATCTCGATCTCCGCCTCGACGTTCGGGCCGAACCTCCGCGCCAGCGCTGCCGTGATCCCGTCGCGGATCAGGTCGTGCAGCTCTGCGCGCGAGAGATTCTTGTTCGCGATCATGTCGCGGAACGCCGCGAGCACCTGTGCCGCATTCGTCATAGGCCTTCCTGCTTGCTGTACTCTCGACTGGCCCGACCGTCAGGCCTGCCCCTTCCACCGGAACACGAGATGCGCCCGAGCGATCTCCGCACGGGGAATCTCCACCTCTTCACCGTCCTCGAGCCGGAGCCGGACCCGCTCCTCGCCGTTGCTGGCCAGCCCCAGAAGCCGGCCCGTCAGCCGGCGTCCGCGGCCCGCCAGCGGGCCGTGGCCGGTCACCGCGATCTCCTCGCCGGCGAACCGCTCGTAGTCGCGCGCCCGCACCAGCGGGCGCTCGAGGCCCGGCGAGGAAACCTCGAGAACGTACCGATCGCCCAGGTCACCCCGCGCGTCCAGGTACGGCTCGAGGGCGCGGCTCACGCGCGCACAGTCGTCGACCGTGACGGCGCGTCGCGGCCCGCCCGCTCCTCCGTCCGCGACGTCGATGCGGAGCCGCAGGATCGGACGCGCCCGGGAGCCGGCACGCTCGAGTTCCACCAGTTCGAACCCCAGCTCCGCGAGCCGGCTCTCGAGCTCGCGCTCGAACGAATCCCCGTCCATGGCAGCCCGTCAACAAAAAAGTGGGGGTGCGTCCCCCACTTCTCAGCCGCCACCCTGTGGCGACCAGAACTGTGACGAATATAACGGAAACCGTTGCCGAATGCAAGGCCGGCCGCGGCCGCTCAGGCCGAGTCTTCCACGATATCGGATCCCGATGCGTTCGACTCGTAGCCCCGACACGCCAGCACGGGCAACCGCGGGTAACGCGGGAACGAGGGGTCGGAGGCGGAGCGCAGGCAGAGGTAGAACACGGAGCCGCGCCGGCTCTGGACGACCCGCACGTGCGCGCAGCGCGCGCACAACCCCGGGTCCACGAAGCCGCCGGGCCCGTCCCCCCGCGCCCCGGCAGCTCCCATCACGCCGCAGCGCCCGGGCGCAGCGCGAGCCCCGCGAACTGCCGCCCGCGCTCGCCGGCGCGGTGCGAAAAGAAGGGCGGCGAGCCGCACCGGGTGCAGAACTCGGAGATGGTGACGTGCTCGGGCGGGACGCCCAGCCGCACCGCGCGCCCGGCCAGCGTCGCCCTCAGGTCCACCGGCTCCGGGCCGGCGGGCGCCGGCAGCCCCAGCGCCGTGTGCACCTCCGGGCCGACCTCGTAGCAGTCGCCGCAGATCGCGGGCCCGAGGTGCATGTGGAGCGCCCCCACAGGAGAGCCCGCCGCGACGAGCGCCTCGACGGCCGCTTCCAGCACGCCCGCGGCCGTGCCGCGCCAGCCGGCGTGGAGCAGCGCGATGGTGCGGCGCTCCGGGTCCACCAATGAAACCGGCACGCAATCGGCCACGGAGATCGTCAGCAGCACGCCCTCCGCCCGCGTCGCGTGCGCGTCCGCGGCCTCGGCCAGGAAGAGGCCGGGCGGGCCTGCCTCGTGCCAGAGGAGCGTCGCGCCGTGCACCTGCCGGGCGTGCACCGCCCGCCGGCAGCCGAGCGCGTCCCGCAGCGCCCGCAACCGCCCCAGCGCCGCACCCACCGGAGTGCTGCCCGCCAGCCCCAGATCGAAGGGCTCCGCTCCTTCCCCCCGCGCGGTGATCCCCTGCACCAGCCACGGGAAACGCTCCGCCCACCCCGGGTGCACGTACCACGGTACGGGTCCGGCGACCCGCTCCTCCCGGACACGGGCGGCCACCCGGTCCACCGCGCTCCGCGCGACGCCGCTCAGGCGCCCTCCACCGGGATCTGGCGGGAGCCGCCCTCCAGGTCCGCCACGCGGCGCCGCAGCTCCGCCACCTCATCGCGCAGCGCTTCGAACTCGCGGCGCGGGACGAAGTCCAGCCGCTCGCGCGCCTCGCCCATGGCCGCCTGCGCCCGCTTCATCGTGCTGCGCATCGCCTCCCGCGCGCGCTCGGGCGATGGCGTGCCCCGCTCGCGGATCTCCTGGATCGTCTCGTCGATCGCCTCCTTGAACGCATCCAGCACGCCCAGCCAGGCCCGGAACCCCTCCCGGCTCCGCATGTCCTCGGTGCTCATGGCCGCCTCCTCTCCTCAGTAGAGTTCGCGCGAATCCTGCCGCTCGATCCGCGCGCCCAGCGCCCGCAGCCGCTCGTCGATCCGCTCGTAGCCGCGTTCGATCTGGCCCGTGTTGTAGATGTGGCTCTCGCCTTCCGCGCCGAGCGCGGCGATCAGCAGCGCCATGCCTGCCCGGATGTCCGGACTCTCCACCACGCCGGCGTGCAGCCGGGAAGGACCGACCACCACGGCACGATGCGGGTCGCAGAGCACGATCCGGGCGCCCATCCCGATCACCTTGTCGGCGAAGAACATCCGCGACTCGAACATCTTCTCGTGGATCAGGATCGTCCCCCGGCACTGCGTCGCCACGACCAGCGCGATGGACGTGAGATCCGCCGGGAACGCGGGCCACGGCCCGTCGTCGATCTTCGGGATGTGGCCGCCCATGTCCATGCGGATCTCCCGCTCCTGGTCCGCCGGCACGAACAGGTCCTTGCCGCGGATCTCGCAGCGTACACCCAACCGTTCGAAGGCGAGGAGCGTCGAGTCCAGGTGCTCGACGGCCGCGTCCTCGATCAGCAGCTCGCCGCCGGTGACCGCGGCGAGGCCGATGAAGGACCCGACCTCGATGTGGTCGGTGCCGATCCGATAGCGGCCGCCGTGCAGCCGCTCCACGCCTTCGATCTCCAGTACGTGCGTGCCGATCCCCGAGATTCGCGCGCCCAGCGTGTTGAGCATGTGGCAGAGGTCCTGGACGTGCGGCTCTGCGGCGGCATTGCGGAGTCGCGTCGTCCCGCGCGCCAGGACGGCGGCCATGATCGCGTTCTCCGTGGCCGTCACACTGGGCTCGTCCAGGAAGATGTCCGCCCCGTTCAGCCCGTCGCTCTCGATCTGGTAGCCGCGCGCGCTCTCCACGCGCGCCCCCAGGCGCGTGAGGGCGAGAAAGTGGGTGTCCACGCGGCGCCGGCCGATCACGTCGCCGCCGGGCGGCGGCAGCATCATGCGGCCGACCCGCGCGAGCATCGGCCCGGCGAGGAGGATGGAGGCCCGAATGCGTGCGGTCAGCTCGGGTGAGAGCTCGGAGGCGCTGACCGAGCGCGCGTGGAGCCGCACGGTGTTGGGCGCGATCCAGTCGGCTTCGACGCCGATGTGGCCGAGCAACTCGAGGAGCGTACGGACGTCGCGGATGTCAGGGATGTTCTCGAGGACGACGGGCTCGTCGGTGAGCAGTGCTGCTGCGAGCGCGGGCAGCGCGGCGTTCTTGTTGCCAGCGGGCCTGATGGTGCCGCGGAGTGGGTATCCTCCCTGGACGATCAGCTTCGGCATCTCCTTGCTCCTGCAATGGCGCCTGCGGCCGTTCCACGCCTGTCTCCCTGCCGGCCGCAGGGGAGATGCGGCCCGGGGCGCCAACCTACCGGCCGGTCCTCGGCGCGGTCAAACCGCGTTGATCTACACGACATCGATCCGAACGTTCAGCGGCTCTCCCTCCACGGCCAGCACGTTGGCCATCGTGCGCTCGCCGACGCGGTTGAACTGGAGCGAGACCCGGCTCGCGCCGACCCGGAGGCGCAGCACGTCGAGGTAGCGGAACCGCGGCGGCAGGTAGGGTCGCACCAGGTGCAGCTCCTCCCGGGTCGCGTGCGGCTCGATTCCGAGGACCGCCTGGACGATGGGGAACAGGGCGCCCGCGGCCCATGCCTGCGGCGAGCAGGACACGGGGTACGCGACGGGCGCATCCGTCTCGCCGCGCCAGATGCCGCAGAACAGTTCCGGCAGGCGGTGATAGCGGAAGTAGAGGGAGGTGTCGAACAGCGCCCCCAGGATCGTGCCCGCCTCGCGCCTCAGGCCGTAACGTGCGAACCCCATCGCGATCAGGGCGTTGTCGTGGGGCCAGACGGTGCCGTTGTGGTAGGAGAGCGGGTTGTAGATCGGCTGGGTCCGCGCGACCGTGCGGATGCCCCAGCCCGAGAACATGTGCTCACCCAGGAGGACCTCGGCCATCCGTCGGGCCTGTTCGGGTGTGGGCACGCCCGCCAGGAGCAGGTGGCCGGGGTTCGAGGTGATGGTCGGGACCTGCCGCTTCTCGCCGTCGAGGGCGAGGGCGAAGTAGCCGAGGTCCTCCATCCAGAAGGTTTCCCGGATGCGCTCGGCGAGGGCGGACGCCTCGTCGCGGAGCTTGGCGGCGCGGGCCGCGTCCCCCAGCACCTCGTACAGGGCTGCCATCCCCTGCTTCGCGGCGACCACGTAGCCCTGGACCTCGACCAGCGCGATGGGCTGCCGGGGCAGCGTCCCGTCCGGGAAGACGACGCCGTCGTGCGAGTCCTTCCAGCCTTGGTTCAACAGGCCGCGGGGCGAGCGCCGGATGTACTCGACGAAGCCGTCGCCGTCCAGGTCACCGTAATTGTCGATCCACGCGAGCGCGCGCTCCGCCGCGGGGAGCAGTTCCCGGGCGAAGTCCAGGTCGGCGGTCCAGCGCACGGTTTCGGCGAGCAGGAAGGCGAAGAGCGGCGTGGCGTCCGCGGAGCCGTAGTAGGGCACGTGCGGCACCTCGCGGCAGGCCGCCATCTCGCCCCGGCGCAGCTCGTGGGGGATCTTGCCGGGCTCCTCCTCCGTGAACTCGTCCACGCGGGTGCCCTGCAATGAGGCCAGGAAGCGGAGGCACGCGCGCGCGATCGCGGGCGAGACGGGCAGCACCTCGAGGCTCGTGATGATCGAATCCCGGCCGAAGGGCGTGGTGAACCACGGGATCCCCGCCGCGATCACCCGCTCTCCCCCCACGTCGACCATCAGCGCGCGCAGGTCCACGATCGCCTGGTCCAGCGCGGCGTTGAAGAAGTCGTCATCGCTGCGGAATTGGGTGCTGCCCTGGCGCCATTCGTCGTAGGCGGCGCGGAGCGCGCTGAGGCGCGCGCCGAAGGGGCGTGCCGGGGGCGCGGCATCGCCGGCCGCCTCCGCGAAGATGCGGACCTCGAGCCGGACGGAGTCGCGCGGCTGCATCGGGAACCGCCAGAGGGCCCGTCTGTCCTCGAGCTCGTCCGGCGGGAGCGAGAACTGGAGCCGCGTGCGGCGGAGCACGCCGTCCAGGCCGCGGTACACCCAGACGACCTCCGTTTCGCCCACCAGCGGCCGGAAGAACTGCCCGCGGCGGGGGCGGAACGCGCCTCGCACCTCGAAGATGTCCGCGAAGTCCGCCGCGAAGCGGAGTTCCGCCCAGAACTCGACCGGACGACCGAGGTAGTTGGTGAACACCATCTGGTCGGCCATGGAGTCGTCCAGGAGCTGTTCGCGACGGATGTGCATGAAGTTCTTCGGCTCGGTGAACTCGCCGCCGAACTCCCGGTCCGTGATCGTGAGGTCGATCTGCGAGACGAACACGCGCGCCGCCTGGGAGCTGAGCACGTCCGGCTTACCGCCGGCCGTGAGCAGCTCGTAGTGGCTGAGGAAGCGCGTGTCCTCGAAGAACAGGCCCATCTCGCACGCGCCGGCCGGCGCGATGTTGCCTGCCGCATCCGTGAGCAGGAAGAACCGGTTCTCCTTCAGGACCAGCTCGGTCGCGGCGAGCGAACGGACGTCGCAGGCGATGCCCTCGTAGCCGAGCAGCTCGAGGGCGGAGGCGGGGACCAGGTCGGCACTGTGTGCGCCGGCGGGGCGGCGCTCGTCGCTGCGCTGGGAGTCGGCCATCTGCGTCGATGATCCGCGGTCACGCCGCGGCGCCGAGTCGCGAATCGGACGGGGCGCGGGCTCTCGCCCGGCAAGCTTCCCGGTACCAGGCGACGTAGTCGGCGACCATGCGTTCCCGCCCGAAGCGTTCGATCGCGCGCGCGCGGCAGGCCTCGCGGTCGAACCCGGCGAGCCCATTCCGCACCACGTCCACCATCGCGTCCGCGTCGGGGGCGAGGAAACCGGTCCACCCCTCGTCGATCAGTTCGGGCGCACTGCCGCGCGGAAAGGCGATCACGGGGCAGCCGCACAGCATGGCCTCGACCATGATCAGGCCGAACGGTTCCTCCCACAGGAGGGGCATGACCAGGGCGCGCGCGCTGCGCAGCAGGGCTGTCTTGCGGCGCATCCCGACCTTCCCCACGTAGTGCACGTGGGGCCGCCGGAGCCGCGGCTCGATTTCGCGAGCCGCGAAACCGGGCGGATGGTCCTCCACGTGGATCGCGCCCGCCACCACGATGGATACCCCCGCACGTTCCGCCACGTCCATCGCCACGTGCGGCCCCTTCGGCTCGGACAGCCGGCCGATGAAGCAGACGTGGTCGCCGGCCCTGGTTTCACCCGCGTAGCGCGGGGCATGCAACCCGTGGTGGATCGTGCGGATCCGGGGCAGCGCGACTTCGAGCTGGCGCTGCCGCTCGCTGATCGCGGTGTAGAACACCCCCGGAAAGAATGGATAGTAGGCCGAGCACCTCTCGTCCCGCTCGTGATGGAGCGTGTACACGAACGGGATATCCGGGATGAGGCGGGTGAGCGCCAGGGCCTCGGCGCTGTGCGCGTGCACCACGTCGAAGCTCCCCTGCGCGATCCGGGAGATCGCCCAGCTACAGTGGTTCAGGGCCATGAGACCGTCGGGCGGCCAGGACGCGCGCGGCAGCAGCCACTCCAGGCGAGCCGAGGTGCGTGAGTCGCCGGTCGCGAACAGGACGACCTGGTGACCGGCGGCGATGAGGCCCTCGGCCAGCTCGTGGATGACCAGCTCGGTCCCGCCGTAATCCGCCGGCGGGACGGCCACGAAGGGTGTGGATACCAGTGCGATTCGCATCGGAGGAACTGGGCCGGGGTCCGGGCCCCGCCGGTGCGTCCGGGGAGGCCCTCCGGCCTGCTTCGGGAGCAAGAGATGTTCCAGGCCGGCACCGCGTTGCTTGACACCCGCGCGGGCCCGGGTCTAAGATGGCACCAGCGGCCCGGCCGCGGGTACCTAGCCGGACATGAGACTGCGCGAGTATCTTCGTCCCGAACTCATCGTTCTCGATCTCGAAGCGCGAAACGGCGCTGAAGTGATCCAGACGCTGGTTCGGCGGATGGCGGAACGCGAGGCCGTCGCCGACCCTGCTGCGATCGAGAAGGCGTTGCTCGCGCGGGAAGCCGTCCACACGACGGCGATGGGGAATGGCGTGGCGGTGCCGCACGCCACGGTTGCGGGGCTGGACGGCCCCGTGGTGATGGTGGCCGTCGCGCGTGATGGGGTGAGGTACGGTCCGGCCGGCCTCGAACCCGTGCGACTTTTCTTCGTGCTGCTCTCGCCGCCCGACCGTGCCGGGCTGCACATCAAGCTGCTCGCGCGGATCGCGCGGCTGGTGCGGCATCCGGGATTGGTCGAGCGGCTGGAAGGAGCCGCGAGTCCGGATGCGCTGCTCCGGGACCTCGAGCGCATCGATGCCCAGCACGTGTGAGGGCCGGCGATGCAACTGCTGATCGCGGTCATCAACCAGGAGGAGAAGCTCGACGAGATCCTGTCGGGCTTCCTCGAGCTCGGCATCACCGGCGCGACGATCATCGCTAGTGAGGGGATGGGGCGCGTCCTTTCGCACGACATCCCCATTTTCGCCGGCCTGCAGACGCTCCTCGCCCGGTCCCGGCCGCAGAACCAGACGATCTTCAGCGTGATCAACGAGGACGAAAAGGTGGACGGCGCGATCGCCCTCCTGCAGGAGATCTGCGGCAACCTGGAGAATCCCGCGACCGGCATCGCGTTCACGGTGCCGGTGACGCGGGTGGTGGGGCTCGCGCCCGAGCTGGGCGAAGGGGAGCTTTGACGGACGGGCGCCGTGCCTGCGGCGCGGCGTGCGCGGCGGCGGGAACGGCCGGCGCGTGCTGAGCCCGCTGCGGGATGTCCTCCGGCCCTTTTCCTGCCGGCCCCGGCGGACGCGCGCACTTTCCTCACGGTTCCCCTTCCCTGCCGCGGCATCCCTTTCCCTCCCCGGAATTCCCGCTCGGCCCGCACGTTTGTCTTGATCGGCCTGGCCATGGCGATCGCCATCGCGTTAGCTTACGGCGTGGTGCAGGCCGACGGGGTCGCCGTGGGGAGGGGCGTGTTCACGCGGTGGCCCCTCGCGTGGAGGTCAGCGAGCTGATCGGGCCGCTCATGATCCTGGAAACGATGCGACGGAGCGGCGGGCTCGGCCGGCCGGCGCCACCGGCGGGCGGCGGCGGCGCTGCCGGGCAGGTGGAGAGCCCGCGCTTCGGGGCCCCGCGATGAGTGGCCGGCTGCGGCTGGCCGTCTTCCAGTCCGCACCGGTGCTGCGCGACCCCGAGGAGAACGCACGGCGGATCGCGGAAGCGGCGGGTCGGACACGCGCGGACCTGGTCCTCACGCCGGAGCTCTCGCTGACCGGGTACGATGTGGGAGACGATGCGGCGCGCCTCGCGGTCGTCGCGCAGGTGGGCGGCGCGGCTCCCTTCGCCGGGCTGGGGGAGGCGGCCGTGCTGGTCGGGCTGGTCGAGCGCGGGGAGGCCGGGCTCCACTACAACACGGCCGCGCTGGTGCGAGACGGCCGCATCGCATTCCGGCATCGGAAGCTGTACCTGCCCACCTACGGGATGTTCGATGAAGGCCGCATCTTCGCCCGGGGCGCCGAGCTGGGCACGTTCGACGCCGCCGAGGGCTGGCGCGCGGGCGTGCTGATCTGCGAAGATCTGTGGCACCCCGCGCTGGCGTACGTCCTCGCGATGTCGGGCATCCACCTGCTGCTCGTGCAGGCGGCCGCGCCCGGGCGCGGAGTGGCGGAGGGCGGCGAGGCGGGTGGCCGGTTCGCTTCCTGGGACGTGTGGGAGCGCATCGTCCGCGTGACGGCGCAGCTCTACGGCATCTACGTTGCACTGGCCAACCGCGCCGGCGTCGAAGGCGCGGTCACGTTCGCGGGCGGGTCGCTGATCGCCGGGCCGGACGGCAGCGTCCTGGCGCGGGGCCCCGAGGAGGGCGAGGCCGTGCTCGAGGCCGAGCTGGACGCCGACGAGGTGCGGCGGGCACGAACGCCGGGCGCGCACCTGCGGGATGACGACCCGCGCCTGACGTTGCGCCTGCTGGCCCGCCTCGTGGGGGAGCCGTGAGCCACGATGCCGTGGCCCGCCGGGTGGCGGCGGTGGTCGGCGGCGTGGTCCGTCAGGCGGTCGTGGACGCGAGGGCCGCCGGCGTGGTCCTGCTCGACGACGGCTCGGCGGAGGCGCGCCTGGCCGGCGCATGGTGTCGGGCCGCGCTCGGCCCGGAGCGGTTCTGGGCGGTGCCGGCGCCGCCGGCCTCGGCGGCCGAAGCGCTCGCTGCCGCGGCACCCGGCGTGTTTCCCGCGGCTGCACTCGCCGCCGCTCCGGCAGAGGTGCACCGGCTGGCGGGCCGGCTCGTGGCGCTCGGGCAGGGTGCCCTCCTCGCGCATCCGGCCAACAAGACGGAGTTGCTGCTCAGCTCCCGCATGCCGCCCGAGCCGCTCCTGCCGCTGGGCGACCTCTACGCCAGCGAGGTCGAGCGGCTTGCCGGGAGCTGGTCGGCGTCGCCCGAGGTCGCCGAGCTCGCGGCCCGAGCGGGAGGGATCGCGGCGCTGGACCGCGCGCTCGCCGCGCTACTGGAGGAGCGGCGGCCGCCGGAGGCGGCGCTCGCGTCGCTCCCCGCTGGCGCAGGACGCGCGGTGCTGTCCGCCCTGGAGGCCGGACGCTTCGCGCACCGGCGGGTCGGCCTCGTGCCGAAGCTGTCGCGCAGGACCCTGGGAGTCGACTACTTCGCCTGAACCCCCTGCAGCGGGAGGCGCGTGGTGGCGTGGACCGTCGTGCTGGGTTCGATCCAGGCCGCTCCCGACGTCGTGGACCGACTGGAGCGGATCGCCTGGGCGCAATGGGTCACGGCGATCGGCACCGTGCTCGTCGCGCTGATGGCCATCGGCGTCGCCGTGGCCGTGTTCGTCTCGCTCCGCGCGCTCGCCCGGAGGGCGGAGGCCATGGAGCGGACGCTGGCGCGGCTCGAGCCCCGAGTGGAGCCGTTGCTGGATCGCGCGGGTAAGATCGCGGAAGACGCGAGCCACGTGAGTCACACGTTCCGGGAGGAGGTCGCGCGTGCCGCGGAGCTCCTCACGGACGTGAACGAGAGGCTGCGGGCCGGCCTCGACGACGCGGAGGACCGGCTGCGGCGCTTCGGCGCGGTGCTGCGCGTGGTGCAACGCGAAGCCGAGACCTTGCTCGTGGAAGGCGCCGCAGCGGCGCGCGGTGTGCACGTGGCGGCAGAGCGGCTACGGGGCGCCGGCCCGAGGCGCCGGCGCAGGGGGCACGCCGGGGAGCTGGATTTCGAGGTCGACGATGTCGAGGCGGGGCTGCCGCCGGCCCGGCAGCGCTCGCCGGCTCCGGATGAGGACTGACGCCGGGCTGCGGCATGACGGAGGTCTGAGACGATGGCGCAACACGATGCAAGGGACTTCGTGGCGGCGTTCGTGGTCGGAGCGGCGCTGGGCGCGGCGGCCGCGCTCCTGCTGAGGCCCGAACCGCCCACCCGCGCGCAACGCATCCTGCGCGACCTGGATCCCTACCGCAAGCGCATCGGCAAGCGGGTGCGGCGCATGTCGCGCGGCCTGACGAATCGCCGAGGCCTCAAAGCGGATCTCCTCTCGTTGGGCCGCGATCTCCTGCAGGACCTACGCGCCGAGGCGGACCAGATCGTCGCGGACGCCCGTGCGGAGATCTCCCGCGCGGTCGAGGAAGAGGTGGAGCGGACGCGCCGGCAGCGCGGCCGGGTCCGGGCCTGAACGCGAGCATCGGACGGCCGCTGTTGCGCGCGTTGTTGACGATCGCCGGGGCTCTCGCCCTGTTGTTGCTCCTTCCGGATGCCGCCTTCGCGTTCGGCCCGGCCACCCACGTCTACCTGGGCACCCACCTGCTGGATGCATTGCACCTGCTGCCCGAAACCCTCGCATCCCTCCTGCGGATGCATCCGCAGAGCTTCCTCTACGGCTCGCTCGCGGCCGACATCTCCCTCGCCAAGAAGTACGTGCCGGCGGGGCGCCACTGCCATTTCTGGCACGTGGGTGAGGAGATCTACGAGGCGGCGGACAACGATCGCCTGCGGGCGGTCGGCCTGGGCTACCTCAGCCATCTCGCGGCGGACACCATCGCTCACAATTACTTCATCCCCAGGCAGCTCTTGCTGACCAGCTCGACGCGGGCGCTGGGACACTCCTACTGGGAGCATCGTCTGGACGTCCAGCTCGGCGAGCCCTTCACCGCACTCGCGCGCGAGGTGGTGATGGAGTACGACCACAGCGAGGCGGACGCCCTCTTCGATCGCGTCCTGAGCGGAACGATCTTCTCGTTCGAGACGAACCGCAGGATCTTCCGCGGCATGATCCGGTTCCAGGACAACGAGCGGTGGCAGAACGTGTTCGAGCGGGTGGTGCAGCGCTCGCGCTGGGACCTCGCCCAGCCGGATGTGGATGCCTACCTCTCGCGGGCGTTCGACCTGGTGGTGGACTACCTGGTTCGCCGGCGGGTGTCGGTGGCGGCACGGCTGGACCCGACGGGGGACTTCAACCTCCAGCTCGCGAAAAAGGTGAGGCGGCTCGCGATCCGGGAGGGCGCACTGCGCCGGTCCGACTTGCTCCGCGAGCTGGCCGACGACTTCTTCCCGCTGCCCTCGTTCGGCCTCGACTACTGGCAGCGGCGCAACGGCGCTGCCTCACTCTCCGCCGACTGAGCGCCGTCGTTATCTCCCCGGCCTCTCGGGTGTACGCAGTCGCTCGCGCAGGATCTGCGATGCGCGGCGCGGGTCGGCCTTCCCGCGGGACCGCTTCATGACCTCGCCCATGAAGAAGCCCAGCAGCCGATCTTCGCCGGCGCGGTAGCGCTCCGCCTCGGCGGGATGCGCCGCGATCGCGGCATCCGCCCACTCCTCGAGCAGCGCAGTGTCGCTCACCTGTGCGAGTCCCTCCGCCTCCACGATCTCCGCCGCCGAGCGGCCGGTCTCGGCCATGCGCGCGAAGACCCTACGGCCTGCCGTCGTGGAGACGACGCCATCCGCGACCATGCGAATGAGCTCCGCCAGCCGCGCCGGGGTCACACGCAGGTCGGCCAGCGCGCACTGCTGCTGGTTCAACCAGCCCAGGACCTCGGTCATCACCCAGTTGCTCGCCGCCTTGGGATCCCCGGCTCGGGCGGCGACGGCCTCGTAGTAGTCTGCCAGCTCGCGCGTCGCCGTCAGCACGCCGGCGTCGTAGGCAGGAAGCCGGTACTGCTCGCGGAAGCGGCGGGCTCGAGCGGCCGGCAACTCCGGCAGCGATCCCCGGATCCGCTCGACCATCGCGCGCTCCAGGACGAGCTCCGGGAGGTCGGGATCCGCGAAGTAGCGGTAGTCGTGACTCTCCTCCTTGGAGCGCATCGGCCGGGCCTCGCCGCGCGCCGCATCCCAGAGCATCGTCTGGTGGACCACCGCCTCGCCCCTCTCCAGCAGGGCAACCTGGCGAGCGACCTCGAACTCGAGCGCCTTTTCCACGCTGGAGAACGAGTTCATGTTCTTGACCTCGGTCTTGGTCCCGAGGGCGGCCGACCCCGCCGGCCGGACCGAGACGTTGGCATCTACGCGCAGGCTCCCCTTCTCCATGTCGCAGTCGCTGACCTCCAGGTACTCGAGCAGTTGCTTGAGCTGGGTCAGCCATGCCCGGGCCGCGGCCGGCGAGCGCAGGTCCGGCTCGGTCACGATCTCGATCAGGGGCACGCCTGCACGATTCAGGTCGATGGCCGTCCGGCCCGGCAGCCGGTCGTGCAACGACTTGCCCGCATCCTCTTCGAGGTGGATGCGGCGGATGCGGACCCGCCGCACCTCGCCCTCCGGCTCCTCCAGATCGAGCCACCCACCGGTCGCGAGCGGGCGGTCGAACTGCGTGATCTGGTATCCCTTGGGCAGGTCCGGGTAGAAGTAGTTCTTGCGGGCGAAGCGGCTGGACAGGTGCACGGTGCAGTTCAGGCCCAGGGCCGCGCGCACGCCCAGCTCGACGGCGCGGGCGTTGACGACCGGCAGGGCGCCCGGCAAGCCCAGGCACACCGGACAAACGTGCGTGTTCGGCTCGGCGCCGAACTCCGCCGAGTCCGAACAGAACATCTTGGTCACCGTCCGGAGCTGCACGTGGATCTCAAGGCCGACCACCGCCTCGAACTTCATGGCGCCGCCTCCGCGAGGGCGCGCTCGAGCGCTGCCGCGGCGCGGACCAGCAGCCCCTCCTGCCAGCGGTCCGCGATGAGCTGACCGCCGACCGGCAGGCCGTCCACCGTGCCGATCGGCAGCGAGAGCGCAGGCACGCCGGCCAGGTTCGCCGTTACCGTGAAAATGTCCGCCAGATACATCTGGTAGGGGTCCTCCAGCTTCTCGCCGAGCCGGAACGCGACGGAGGGCGTGGTCGGCGCGAGCAGCACGTGCACGCCCGAGCGAAACACGCGCTCGAAGTCCCGCGTGATGAGTCCGCGAACGCGCTGCGCTGTGCCGTAGTACTGGTCGTAGTAGCCCGCGGACAACGCGTACGTCCCCAGCATGATGCGGCGCTTGACCTCCGGCCCGAAGCCGAGCGAGCGCGTCTCCTCGTAGACGGCCAGCGTCGAGTCCGCGCCGGGCGCCCGCAGTCCGTAACGGACGCCATCGTAGCGGGCGAGGTTGCTGGACGCTTCGGCCGGCGCGATGACGTAGTAGGCCGGGATCGCGTATCGCGTGTGGGGGAGCGACACGTCGCGGATCTCCGCGCCCGCGGCGGCGAGCCGCTCGACCGCCTCGCGGCACAGGCGCCCGATGCGCGGGTCGAGCTCCGGCGGGAAGTACTCGCGCGGCACGCCGACCACGAGCCCTGCGGCGCCGGCGTCCAGTTCGGCGCGCCAGTCCGGCACCGGCCGGGCGGCGGCGGTCGAGTCCCGGCCGTCCGGCCCTGCGATGGCCTGGAGCAGCAGCACCGCATCGCGCACGGTACGGCCGAAGGTGCCGACCTGGTCCAGCGAGGAAGCGAACGCGACGAGCCCGTACCGGCTCACCCGCCCGTACGTGGGTTTGATGCCGACCACGCCACAGAACGCGGCCGGCTGCCGGACGGAGCCGCCCGTGTCCGAGCCGAGCGCGGCCGGCACCAGCCCCGCCGCGACCGCGGCGGCAGAGCCGCCGGACGACCCGCCGGGCACGCGCGTCCGGTCGTGCGGGTTCCGCGTGGGCCCGAACGCCGAATTCTCGGTGGACGAGCCCATCGCGAACTCGTCCAGGTTCGTCTTGCCGACGACCACGGCGCCGGCTTCGCGCAGGCGGCGCACGGCCGTGGCCTCGAACGGGGAGCGGTAGCCCTCGAGGATCCGCGATCCGCACGTCGTCGGGAAATCCACCGTGCAGAGGTTGTCCTTGACGGCGACGGGGACCCCGGTGAGGGGGCCGGGCGGCTCGCCCCGCTGGATGGCGTCGTCCACCGCGGCCGCGGCTCGCTCCACCGCCGGCCCGCCGAAGGCGAGGAACGCGTTCAGTCCGTCAGGGCCGCCGTTCGCCGCCCGGATCCTCTCCACAGCGACACGCGCGGTCTCGAGCGCGGTGGCGCGGCCAGCCGCCACGTCCGTGGCGATGGCCTCCACCCCACCCGCGGGCCGGCTCACGGCCGCGCCCTCCCCGCCGGCGGTTCCGGGCGACGTTCCTCCTCCACACGAGCCTTGTCTTCGAAGGCGTCCTCGAGCGCGGCGGTGTCCAGCGCGGGCAGCCGCGGCACGGCGAAGAACCCTTCCTCCCAGGCCGGCGCCAGCTCGCGCGGCGGCAGGGCGAGGGGGTCGGGGTGCCCTCCGTCCTCGCGCAACGGCGCGGGCCACTCCACCGGCTCTGCGGGCAGCGCGGCCTCCTCCACCTCGCCCAACACGCCGATGTGGTCGAGGATCGTGCCGAGCTGCGCCGCGAAGCGCTCGACCTCCTCCGGCGTGAGGCGCAGCCGCGCCAGGGCAGCGATCTTCAGGACGTCTTCACGCGAGACCGCCATCGCAGCTCCTCCCGCCCGCCATCACAGCTCCTTCTGGAGGTTGGCGTACCGGACGATGATCTTCTTCCGGCCCACGCTCTCGAACTCGATCACGGCCTTCAGATCACGCCCGAAACCGGACAGCTCGCGGATGATGCCGCGCCCGAACTGCGGGTGCCGCACGCGCTCGCCCTTCAGGAAGCGCGGCGCGTCCTGCGCGTCGCTGTAGTCCACGACCAGACCGCCGGCATCACTGTCCTTCGCGGCCAGTGCATGGAGGCCTGTGCGGCGCCCCGCGGACCTGGCAGGCGCGGACGCGTGCGCCCCCCATCCACCACGCAACCGCGCCACTGCCGGCGTGGGGCGCACGTCCACGAGATCCAGGGGAATGGGGTCGAGGAAGCTGGAAGGCACGGAGGGCAGCACTTCTCCAGCGCGCCGGCGCATGCGCGCGTGCGTGAGATAGAGCTTCTCTCGCGCGCGGGTGATGCCCACGTAGAAGAGCCGTCGCTCCTCCTCCAGCTCCTCCGGCTCGTCGTAGGCACGTGCGAGGGGGAAGAGGCCGTCCTCCAATCCGCTGATGAACACGACGGGGAACTCCAACCCCTTCGCGTTGTGCAGCGTCATCAGCGTCACCGCGCGGGCATCGGGGTCGTGCCGGTCCACGTCCGTCACGAGCGTGATCTTCTGGAGGAAGAGGTCGAGGGCCGTGGCCTCGGGGGGCAGGTCCTCGTCGTCCGCGAGACGTTCCAGCTCGAGACCGGCGTCGAATTCGTGCGCGCTCGCGACGAGCTCCCGCACGTTCTCGATGCGATCCGCGCCGTCCGGCCCCTCGGCCTCCAGCGCTTCCACGAGCGCGATCTCTTCCAGCAGCCGCTCCAGCAGCTCGCCCACGGGAGTCGAAGCGGAGAGCGCGCGGTAGCGCGCGATCAGGCCGGCAAAGCCGGCGAGCGTTGCGGCCGCGGCGGCGGGGAGCTGGTCGCATTCGGCCGCCCGCGCGGCTGCGTCCAGGGGCGACAGGCCTCGTTGCGCGGCCCACGTCTGCAGGCGTGCCCGCGTGACGTCTCCGATCCCGCGGCGCGGGTAGTTCACGACGCGCTCGAACGCGCCGGCGTCCCGCGGGTTCGAGATGAGCCGCAGGTACGCGAGCACGTCCATGATCTCACGCCGCTCGTAGAAACGCGTTCCACCGACGATCTGATAGGGGAGGCCGCGACGGCTGAGCGCATCCTCGTGCGCGCGCGATTGCGCGTTCGTGCGGTACAGCACCACGAAGTCCCGCAGCGTGCGATCCGGCTCCTCGGCCAGCCGGCGCTCGATCTCCGACGCGACCCAATCCGCCTCGTCCTGCTCGTCCAGCGCCTCCACCAGGGTGATCCGTTCACCGGGGCCGGCCAGCGTGCGCAGGGTCTTGCCCTTGCGGCGCACGTTCTGCGCGATGACCCGGTTCGCGACCTCGAGGATGCGGCCGGTCGAGCGGTAGTTCTGCTCGAGCCGGATGATGCGCGCGTCCGGGAAGTCCTTCTCGAAATCGAGAATGTTGCGGATGTCGGCCCCGCGCCACCCGTAGATGGATTGGTCGTCGTCGCCCACGGCCATGAGATTGCCGTGCGCCCGCGCCAGCAGCTCGAGGAACCGGTACTGCGCGTGGTTCGTGTCCTGGTACTCGTCCACGAGCAGGAACTGGAACCGGCCGCGATAGTGTTCGAGCAGCGCCTCGTTCTGGATGAACAGCTCGACCGGCTTGACCAGCAGGTCGTCGAAGTCGAACGCGTTCTGCTCTTTCAACGCGGCCTGGTAGTCCGGGTAGACGTCGGCGACGACGCGCGAGAACGGGTCCCGGGCGGTCGCGGCGTACTCCTCCGGCGTCACGAGCTGGTTCTTCGCGCTCGAGATCGCCGCGTGCACGGCCTTGGGGTGCCAGCGCTTGATCGGGAGATTGCGCCGCTCCATGACGCGCTTCACCTCGCGCACCGCCTCCTCGGCATCGAAGATGCTGAAGCTGGAGGACCAGCCGAGGTGGGCGGCGTGTCGCCGCAGCAGCCGGGCGCCCATCGAGTGGAACGTGCCGATCCACAGGCCCGCGGGCTCCGCGTCCAGCAGCCGCCGGACACGCTCGCGCATTTCCCCTGCCGCCTTGTTGGTGAACGTCACGGCCATGATGCAAGCCGGGTCCACGCCATGCTCCTGCACGAGATGCGCGATCCGCATCGTCAGGACCCGGGTCTTTCCCGAGCCGGCGCCGGCCAGGACGAGCAACGGCCCGTCCACGTGCTCGACGGCTTCGCGCTGCTCCGGATTGAGATCGAGGAGATCGCTCGTCATTGCCACGTCAGTACCCGGCGGGCGCGGAAGCGCTCCGTCCGGCCCTGGGGCCGCTCCGCCCGGCGCCGGCATCCGTGCCCGTGCGGCGTCGCAGCCAGCGGAGGGCCCGGCGGCCCCGGCCGGCGCCGGCCGCCACGCCGTCGCCGGGAAGGTCGATCTGGAAAACCGTCCCCGCTCCGCGGCGCGGGCGGGTGCTGATGCGTCCGCCGTGGACGTTCACGATGATCCGCCGCACGAGTGAGAGGCCAACGCCCCAACCGCCCGCCTTGCTGGTCACTCCCGGCTCGAAGATGCGGTCGCGCAGGTGAGGCGGGATCCCGGGGCCGGTGTCCGTGATGTACAGCCGGACCCAGCCGTCCTCGGCGCGGCGGGCCGCGACCCGGATGCGGCCACCGCGCCCGGCGAGCGCATCGAGCGCGTTCTTCAGCAGGTTCTCGAGCGCCCAGACGAGGAGCACCCGGTTGCCGTGCACCGCCAGAACCGGGTCCTGCACGCGGATGCGTAGGTCCACGCCGGAGGCGAGCCGCGGCAGGCGCGGTCGCATGTAGCGCTCGAGATCCGCCACGATCTCGGCCACCGCGACCCGTGTGAGAGCCGGCGGCTTGCCGATGAGCTCGAACCGCCGCGACACGCGCTCGAGCCGCTCGAGGTCGGCGGCGATCTCCCGGGCGATGTGCTCCGGGCTCGCGAGCGTCGCGCGCTCTCGCGCCGGCATGCGCAGCAGCTCGACCCAACCGGCCAGCGACGAGAGCGGCGTGCCCATCTGATGGGCGAGCTCCCGCGCCATCGCCGCCCACATCTGCTCGCGCTCCGCGCGCAGATCCGCCCGGATCAGGCCGAAACTGACCCACAGCAGCAGCACCGCCGCTCCGACCTGCAGCCACGGCACCCAGCGCAGCCAGCGCAGGATCGGGGGGCGGCCGAAGTAGATCACGCCCGCGCCCGGCTCGAAGATCGGCTCGTTTTGCCGTGCCAGCCGCCGCGCGTAGCGGACCACACGCTCGCGGCCTTCCGGCGTATTGAGGTCGGCGGGAAACGGGAGGTTGGCGACGGCGCTCGGTTGGCCCTGTGCATCCAGCACGATGATCGGGACGCCGAGCTCCTGCATCGCGACCTGCAAGCCGGCCAGCGCGGCCAGCGGGCCGTCGTCCTCGAGCGAGAGCAGGCCCCGCTGGACCAGCGCGTACATGCGCGTATGCACCTGGGCCTCGGCCCGGATCTCCCGTACCAGGTGCTCCGTGTACAGGAGGTACGACCCCAGGATCGCGAGCGAGGCGACGGCGAGCAGGCGTGGCCAGTGGCGCCGGCTCATGGGCTGGGCGCCGGTGGTGGCAGGCAAGCCGCCCCCGCCGGCGCGCGCGGCAGCCGGAGCGCGGCGGGGGTGCAGCGGTTCAAGCGCCGATCCGGCCGGTGCCGAGGTACGCCGCCAGGGCCTCGGGGATCCGGACCCCGCCCGAAGCATCCTGGTGCGTTTCCAGCAGGGCGCTGACCGTCCGCGGCAGGGCGAGTCCGGAGCCGTTGAGCGTATGCACGAATTCCGGGCGCGCGTTCGGGGCCGGCCGGAAGCGGATGCTCGCGCGCCGCGCCTGGTAGTCCGTGTAGAGCGAGCAACTCGACACCTCGAGCCAGCGCTGGACGCCGGGCGACCAGACTTCCAGGTCGTAGGTCTTTGCGTTGGCGAAGCCGAGATCGCCGGCCGCGAGCAGGACCACGCGGTAGCAGAGCTCGAGCCGCTGGAGCACGGCCTCCGCGTGAGCGGTGAGCTCCTCCAGTGCATCCCGGCCGTTTTCCGGCCGCTCGAAGCGAACCAGCTCGACCTTGTCGAACTGGTGCAGCCGGATGAGCCCGCGCGTCTCGCGGCCGTGTGCGCCCGCCTCGCGCCGGAAGCAAGGCGTGTAGGCCACGTAGCGCAGCGGCAGCGCGTCGGGGGCGAGGAGCTCGTCCGCGTGGAGGTTGGTGATGGGGACCTCCGCGGTGGGGACGAGGAAGAGCCCATCCGACTCCACCTCGTACATGTCCTCCCGGAACTTCGGGAGGTGACCCGTACCCGCGGCCGCGGCGTGGTTCACCAGGATGGGTGGCCACGCTTCCGTGTAGCCGTGCTCGCGCGTGTGCAGATCGATCATCAGGTTGATGAGCGACCTCTCGAGTCGCGCGCCCAGCCCGATGAACAGCGGGAAGCCGCTTCCCGCGATCTTGGCGCCGCGCCGCAAGTCCAGGATCCCGAGCGCCTCGCCCAGCTCCCAGTGGGGCCGGGGCTCGAAGTCGAAGCGCCGCGGCTCGCCCCACTGGCGCACGAGGACCTTGTCCTCCTCGCCTCCAGGCGGCACGTCCGGCTCGGGGAGGTTGGGGATGCGGAGCAGCAGATCGCGCGTCCCTTCCTCGACCTCCGCGAGGCGCGCCTCCACTGCGGCGAGCCGCTCGCCCAACGCGCGCATCTCCACGATGAGCCGCTCGGCTTCCTCGCCCCGCCCCTCGCGCTTCAGCCGCGCGATCCGCGCCGAGGCCTCGTTGCGCTCCGCACGCAGGCCGTCGGTCTCCCCGATCAGCGCGCGGCGTTCCTCGTCCAGCACGAGCACCTGGTCCACCAGCTCGCCGTACTCCGGATTGCCTCGTCGGCCCAGTTGCTCGCGAACGTATTCCGGCTCTTCCCGGATGCGCCTGAGGTCGAGCATGCTACCGCTGGTCGGGGGGCACGAGGTACCGGTCGGCACACACCGGGTTGCGGACGACCTGCATCTCCAACCGGCCGGCTTCCGCATCGAGTGCCACCGCCGTCGCCTTCGCGTAGTAGATGCAGCTCGAGGTCGGGCGCCTGCCCGTGCGGAACACGTAGACCGCGTCCATCCGCACGGGGACCGGCTCGGTGATGGAGTACGCCGCGCTGTCCGCGGGCGCGCGCATGACCTCTTCGAAGCTCTGGTCCTCGATGACGGCAATGCCTGCCCGGCTGGAGACCCCGGGGAACCAGCTCGGCGGGAGCAAGATGAACTGGCCGCCCTCTTCGCTGAACGCCACATCCCACAACCCGGTCACCCCCGGCACCTCGACGCGCAGGCTCTGGAGGTTGTAGAGGTCGATCGCGGAAGGGAGCCCCCGGAGCTCGCTGCGGGCGAGCGAGTAGACCGCGAGCGTGTCAGGCGTCGCATCCCAGTTCAGGGGCCCGAAGCCGTCATCGCACGCTGCAGCGCTCGTGATCGCGGCGAGAGCGAGAAGCGCGGTGATGCGCACGGATCTGCTCACGGCTGAAAGGTTGCAAGCCAGGTAAACATGGTAGATTAGCCGTGCCCTTCAGGGGTGTCAAGGTCGCATCCTGCGCGCACGCTTGACTTTCGCGGCTCCGGAATCTAACGTTGCCGGGCGCCGCGGTGTGCCTCACCGGTGCCGCCGCGAGCCGCCGGGGCGGCATGGAACCGGCAGGGTTCGGCCGGCCGATTCCTCGGAGGATCCAGCGGATCGTAGCGGGCCGAGCCCATGCCCACCGCTCCTGATCACCGCCGCCGCATCCTCGTCGCAGACGACGAGCCGCACATCGGGCGGATCATCCAGCTCAGGCTGGAGGCAGGTCCCTACGATGTCGAGGTGGTGCATGATGGCCGTGCCGCGCTGGAACGGATCCGCTCAGACGTGCCGGTGGACCTGATCCTGCTGGACATCATGATGCCGCACGCGAGCGGGTTGGAGGTGCTCCGGGAGCTGCGCCGGCTGCCCCACCGCCGCTCGACTCCGGTCATCATGCTGACGGCGAAGGGCCAGGAAGCGGATCGCGAGCAGGCCATCCGGCTCGGCGCCACGGATTTTCTGACCAAGCCGTTCAGCCCGAAGAAGCTCCTTGCCCGAATCGACGAGCTCTTCTCGCGTTGATCCGCCGCTCTGGGCGGTGATCCTGGCCGGCGGCGTGGGCTCGCGCTTCTGGCCGGTCTCCACGCCTGCGCGCCCCAAGCAGCTCCTGCCGCTGGCGAGCACGGATCCGCTGATCGCGGACACCGTCGCCCGGATCGAGCCGCTCGTGCCGCGAAGCCGGATCCGGATCATCACCGGCGCGGCGCTGGCACCCGTCATCCTGGAAGCCCTGCCGGGGCTGGACCGCGGCAATCTGATGATCGAGCCGGCGGCGCGGGGGACCGCGCCGGCCCTGGCGTGGGCGGCGCAGGCGATCGCCCGCGAGGAACCGGACGCGGTGATGGTTTCGCTGCATGCGGACCACGTGATCGGGCCTGCGGCGGAATTTCGCGACCTGGTCGCGGAGACGGCCGGCCTGGCGGCCGAGCTGGACCGGCTCTTCACGATCGGCGTGCGTCCGACACGCCCGGAAACCGGCTTCGGCTACATCCGCGTGGGCGAGCGCATCTCGCGTGCACCGGAGGCCTTCGAGGTCGCGGATTTCGTCGAGAAGCCGGACCGGGACACCGCGCGCGAGTACCTGACCCGCGAGGGCTATCTCTGGAACAGTGGCATCTTCATCTGGCGCGTGCGCACGCTGCTCGCCCAGATCGAGCAGTACACTCCCGAGTTGGCCCCGCTGCTGCCGCTCCTCGAGGCGGAGGGACCAGGGCCGTTTTTCGAGCGCGCCCCCGTGCTCAGCATCGATGAGGGGTTGCTCGAGACGAGCCCGAACGTGGCGGTCGTCCCCGCCGGCTTCGACTGGGACGACATCGGGTCATGGGACGCGGTGGGCCGTCGGCGCCCGACGGATGAGCAGGGCAACGTGAGCGTGGGCGATGTCCACGCTGTCGAGGCCGAAAATTGCATCGCGTGGGCGGAGGAGGGCTCGATCGTCCTCTTCGGGACGAAGGACCTCGTGGTCGTGCGGGCGGCCGGTCTGACCTTCGTCACACCGCGGGAGCGGGCCGCCGAGCTGAAGGACCTGCTGAAGCGGTTACCGGACCGGCTCCGCAAGCTGGAGCCGCTGGATGGCTGAACGCGCGCTGGTCCTCTTCGATGATGCCGAAGCACAGGCCTGGATGCCGTTGGTGCTCACGCGGCCGGCCGGCGAGCTCCGGTTCGGCGCGCTGACCCAGCGCGAACGGGGGGAACGGGTCCTCCGCGCGCCCTGCATCGGCCACCTCACGGCCATGCGGCTCACGGGATTCGACGAGCCCGGCGCCGCGCCGGTCCTCGACCCCGCTCGGCTGCCGCGCGACCGCGATCTGATCCTCCTCTCCTCTCGGGTCGTGCTCTCGTGGCGCGGCCAGCCGACCCTGCCCCCGTCCCGCCCCGCCCCGCTCGTCGTCGGAGACGAGATCTGCGGCTGGTTCCTTCCGGCCGGCGCGGAGCCGCCCCCTGCCGAAGCGCTCCTGCAGCCGGCTCTCTACCGCCTGGAGGGACACGACCCGGTCCAGCTGGAAGGCGAGACGCTTTCCAGGATATGGGAGCTCATCACGCGCAACGATGAGCAGGTCGGGCGTGACATCGCGGGCCTCTTCCCCGCAGCCGGGTCGAGCCCGCCGCCGGGTGTCCACGTGCTGGGCGCGCACCCGCTGATCCTCGGCCAGGGCGTGAGCATCGAGCCGGGGACGCTGCTGGACCTGCGGGCGGGGCCGATCTGGCTTGACGACGGCTGTGCCATCCGCGCGTTCACCCGGCTCGCCGGACCCGCCTACGTCGGCAAGGGCACGACCGTGCTGGGCGGCGGCCTGGCCGCGGTCTCCATCGGGCCCGTCTGCAAGGTCCGGGGAGAGGTGGAAGAGTCCGTCATCCTCGGGTACACGAACAAGGCGCACGACGGCTATCTGGGCCGTTCCTACGTCGGGGCGTGGGTCAACCTCGGCGCGCTGACCACGAGCAGCAACCTGAAGAACAACTACGGGACGATCCGCGTCTGGACGCCGGCCGGGGAGATGGAGACCGGCGAGATCAAGCTCGGCTGCCTGCTCGGGGACCATGTCAAGACCGGGATTGGCACACTTCTGAATGCGGGAACGGTGGTGGGGGCCGGATCGAACCTCTTCGGTTCGGCCATGCCTCCGAAACTCGTGCCGCCGTTCAGCTGGGGAACGGGGACCGAGCTGGGCGAGTACCAGCTCGACAAGTTCCTCGCCGTGGCAGAGGTGGTCATGAGGCGCCGGGATGTGATGCTCACGCCAGGGCAGCGGGAAGTGCTGCGCGCGGCGTGGAAGGAAGGGAGGAGTGGGCTGTGAGGACGGCGGACCGGCCGCGGCTGGGGTTGGCTCTGGGTGGCGGGGCGGCGCACGGCGTCGCGCACGTCGGCGTGCTGGAGGTGTTCGAGCAGGCCGGCATCCGGCCGGACCTGATCGTGGGGACGAGCGCGGGAGCGCTGGTCGGCGTGCTGGCGGCCGGGGGTCTTTCGGCCGCCCGCGTGGCGGAGTGGGCCCATCGCATGCGCTGGTCCACGCTCGCGCGCCCCGTGATGTGCCGGTCCGGGCTCATGAGCAACGACCGCCTGGGCCGCTTCGTCCGGGAGGCGCTGCCGCATCGCACGTTCGAGGAGCTGCCGGTCCCGTTCGCCTGCGTCGCCACGGACATCGAGACCTTCGAGCCGGTCTTGCTGCGCCAGGGCGATCTGGCCTCCGCGGTACGGGCGAGCTGTGCGATGCCGGGGATCATCACGCCGGTGGAGCGCGATGGACGACTGCTGATCGATGGCGGCGTGGTGGACAACGTCCCTGCGGCGGTGCTCCGCGCGCTGGGCGCGGACGTGGTCATCGCGGTAGACGTGAACCGTTCCTATCGCCGCACCGCGCCGCCTTCCAACATGTTCTCCATCATCGCACAGTCGTACTTCGCTTTGGGGCGCGCGGCCGACCGGCACGTGGCCCAGGGGGCCGACGTGCTGATCGCGCCGGATGTGGGGAATATCGGTGTGGACGAGCTGCATCGCGCCGCGGAGCTCATCCACGCCGGCGAAGTAGCGGCCCGCGCCGCGCTCCCGCGCATTCACGCGCTCCTCGACGGCACGGCCATCTCTCAGGTGGAACCGGAACCCATCCGCAAAGCAGCGTGAAGGTCACGATCCTGGGAAGCGGCAGCGCGGGCAACGCCACGCTGGTGGAGGCGGGACACGTGCGCGTGCTCGTCGACGCCGGCTTCAGCGGCCGGGACCTCGAGCGCCGCCTGCGTGCCGTGGAGGTGGACCCGGCCTCGCTCACCGGCATCGTCATCACGCACGAGCACGGCGACCACACGCGCGGCATGGGCGTCTTGTCGCGCCGCTACGGGATCCCTCTCTACCTCACCCCCGTGACCCGGCATGCGTGCCGGTCCCTGCTGACGGGAGACGAGACGGTCGTGCCCTACACCTCGGCGCAGGCGTTCCGCATCGGCCCGCTCGAGGTCCAGCCGTTCCTGACCATCCACGACGCGGCGGATCCTGTCGCGGTTGCGGTGCGCCATGTCGACTCCGGGTTGAAGCTGGGCATCGCCACGGACCTCGGCCGACCGACGGCGGGCGTGTGCCATGCCCTCTCCGGCTGTCACCTCCTGGTGCTGGAGGCGAACCACGACGAGGTGCTGCTGCGCAACGGCCCGTATCCCTGGTCGGTGAAGCAGCGCATCGCGTCGAGCCACGGGCACCTCTCGAACCGCGCGGCCGCCGAGCTCGCCCGCGAGCTGCACCACGAGACGCTGGGCGGCGTCGTGCTGGCGCATCTGAGCGAGCACTGCAACGACGCGGGGTTGGCTGAGGAAGTCGTCGGGGGGGCACTCGAAGGCCTCGGCTTCGCGGGGCTGCTCCGGGTCGCCCCGCAGGACCGCCCGCTCGAGCCCATCGACGTGGAACGAATCGCCGCCCGGACCGGCCCGCTCCAGCTCGACCTGCTTTGAGGAGAGCGGCGCCGAGGCGTTGCCGCCGCGCCCCCGCCCGCCGCTCCCCCGCCCCGCTACAGCCCGAGCAGCCGCAACACGTCGTTGGCCAGCGCCCAGACCATGATGGCCACGACGATCACCAGCCCGACCTGCGTCAGGCGAACACGTTGCTGGAGCGACAGCGCGCGGCCGCGCACCGCCTCGACGGCGAGGAACAGCAGGTGTCCCCCGTCCAGCACCGGGATCGGCAGGAGGTTCAGCACGGCGAGATTGATGGAGAAGATCGCCATGAAGCGCAGGAACGGCTCGAGCCCGAGCCGCACGACCTGGCCGCTGAACTGGCCGATGAGGATCGGCCCGCCCACGCTGCGGGGCGAGACGTCGCCCGTGAACAACCGGCCGAGGAACTCGACGGTCAACGCGACCATGTCCCACGTCTCGCGGGCGCCGTGAACGAAGGCGCCCACGAGCCCCGGCCTCTCCCGGGGCGGCACGAAGATCACGCCGATCCGGCCGACCGCGGAGTCCCCGGCGGCTGCCGTTTCGGCCTCGGGCACCACGGCAACGCTGAGCCGCTCCGCGCCCCGCTGCACCACCAGCTCGATCGGCCGGCCGGTGCTCGACGAGACCACGGCCAGCAAATCCTGCCAGATCCTGACCGGACGGCCATCCGCCCGCACCACGCTATCGCCCGGCGCGAGCCCCGCGCGCTCGGCCGGCGTACCGGGAAGCACGCGGCCGATCACCGGCGGGTACTCCGGCTGCAGCGCCCCCTCGATCAGGGCTTCGCGGAGGGAATCCGAGGCAGGCAGCTCCACCATGATCGTGCGGCCGTCCGCGAGCAGCAGGGTCGTGGGGCCGGGACGGGCGATCCGCAGCGCCGTGGTGAGGTCCGCCCAGTCCTCCACCGACCGGTCCCCGACGGCGGTCACCTCCATGTTGGGCGGGACCTGGGCCAGCGCTTCGGTGCCGGGGGGCAGCAGCTCCTCTGCGACGGCGGCGATCCGCGGCGGCGGCACGTCCGGGACGCCCCACACGGCCGCACTCCCGGAGAAGACCAGGAACGCGAACACGAAGTTCATCAGCACGCCGGCCGAGATCACCAGCGTCCGCGCGGGCAACGACTTGGACTCGAACTCCCGCGGACCCGGCGTCGGCTGCTCCTGCACCAGGCCCGCGTCGGAGACCGGCGCGCTGGCGCCGTCCTCGACCTTGCCGCCCTCGATCCGCTCCATCTCCTCCATGCCGGCCATCTTCACGTAGCCACCCAGCGGCAGCCACGAGATGACGTACTCGGTCTCCCCCCGCCGGAAGCCCCACAGCTTGGGACCGAGTCCGATGGAGAAGCGCGGCACCGCGATGTCCACGGCCTTGGCCGCCATGAAGTGGCCGAGCTCGTGAACGAAGATGAGGACACCGAGGACGACGATCGTTGCGAGGATCGTGATCAGCATCGGCCCGCCACCACCTTCCGGGCAATGGCCCTGGCACGGCCATCCGCCTCGAGTACGACTTCGAGGGAATCGATCGGCGCCGGCTCGTGCGCGGCAAGCACGCGCTCGATCACTTCCGGTATGCGCACGAACGGGAGCTCGCCATCGAGGAAGCTCGCCACCGCGACTTCATTGGCCGCGTTGAACACGGCCGGCGCCGTGCCGCCCGCCCGCCCCGCTTCGACGCCCAGCCGGAAGGCCGGAAAACGCGCTTCGTCGAGGGGCTCGAACGTCAGCGGGCTCGCAGCGACCGGGTCGAAGCGCGGCGCGCCCGTGTCCTCGATGCGATCCGGATGCGTCAACGCGTACAGGATCGGGAGCTCCATCGTCGGGAACCCCGCCTGGGCCAGGACCGAGCCGTCCACGAACTCCACCAGGCTGTGCACGATGGACTGCGGATGGATCACGGCGCCCAGCCGGTCGTACGGCAGCCCGAAGAGGAAGTGGGCCTCGATCACCTCGAGGGCCTTGTTCGCCAGTGTCGCCGAGTCCACCGTGATCTTGGCTCCCATCTCCCACGTTGGATGGCGTAGCGCCTGGTCGGGGGTCACCTCCTCGAGGGCTTCCCGTTCCCAGTTCCGGAATGGCCCTCCCGAGGCCGTGAGCACGAGCCGCCGCACCTCCCGCTCGCCGGCGCCTCGCAGGCATTGCAGGATCGCGCTGTGTTCGCTGTCCACCGGAACCAGCATTCCCCCGCCCTGCCGGCGCGCCTCGAGAACCAGCGGCCCGCCCGCCACAAGAGACTCCTTGTTGGCCAGCGCCAGCCGCTTTCCCGCCTGGAGGGCGGCGAGCGTCGCCTGGAGACCCGCCGCGCCGACGACCGCGTTGATCACCACGTCCACGGCCGGGTGCGTCGCCGCCTCGAGCAGCGCGCCCTCGCCTCTCACCCACCGGGTTCCCGGAACCTCCGCCTCCGGACCCGGCGATTCGCCATCCACCAGGACCGCGATCTCGGGCCGGTATCGCAGGACCTGCGCCGCCAGCTCCGTCACCCGCCGGTGCGCGGCCAGGGCCACGAGCCGGAACCGCTCCGGGTGCCGCGCCAGCACCGCGAGCGCGCTGCGCCCGATCGAGCCGGTCGAGCCCAGCAGCGCCACGCCTAGAGCCACGACCCGCCTCCGCTACGCAACACGAGCGTCAGGTACCAGTAAGCCGCGGGGATCGTGAAGAAGAGGGCATCGAAGCGGTCCAGTACGCCGCCGTGTCCCCGGAAGACGCGCCCCGAGTCCTTGACACCCGCCTCCCGCTTGAGCAGCGACTCGGCCAGGTCGCCGAGCTGCGCGATCACCGAGATCACCACGGCGCCGACCACCGCGGCGACGAGCCCGATGGGCACATCCAACCAACGCCCGAAGACCAGCCCAGCGTACACCGCCCCGAGAAACACGGTTCCGATGAGGCCCGCCAGCGCGCCGGCCACCGTCTTCCCCGGGCTGACGCGCGGCGCGAGCCGCCGCCGGCCGAAGAGCCGGCCCCCGAAGAAAGCGAACGAATCGTTGACCCAGGTCAGCACGAGCGGGTAGGCGACGAGGGCGCGCCCGACCCACGCTGCGTGCTCCGCGTCCCGGCTCACCAGCCCGCTCCCCGCCCAGGCCAGCGGTTCGGCGGGCAGGTGGCGCAGGTAGAGCGCGTACGCGAGCGTCCCGCCCGTCAGCAGGGCGCCGGCCACCGTGACCGACACCGCCGGCAGCGGGTGCCCGTCGACGCCGTGCGTGAAGATCGCGGCGATCGCCGTCCCCAGCAGGAGCACCAGCAGCAAGGACCAGAGCAACGGCGCCGAGGCCAGCGGATCGGGCCGCCCGGCGGCGATCAGCACCAGCAGGCCTGCGGTCAGCGCGCCCGGGAGGACGAACGGCCGCACCCCGCAGTACGTCGCGAGCCGGTACAGCTCGAACGCCCCGCCCGCGGCCACCGCCGCGAGAACGGCGCCCAGCAGCCAACCGCCCCAGTAGACGGCCGCCCCGGCCACCGGAACGCCCAGGGCGGCGACGGCCACCCGCTCGGCCAGCTCGCTTCGCGCCATGGATCAGCTCGCCGTGATCCTGCCGAAGCGCCGCTCCCGCTTCTGGTAGTCGCGGATCGATGCGAAGAGGTGCTCGCGCCGGAAATCCGGCCAGAGTACGGGCGTGATGTACAGCTCCGTGTAGGCGAGCTGCCAGAGCATGAAGTTGCTGATGCGTTGCTCGCCCGAGGTCCGGATCAGCAGGTCCGGGTCCGGCAGGCCCGCGGTGTAGAGCTCGGCCGCCAGCGCGGCCTCGTCGATGTCCTCCACCGCCAGCTCTCCCCGGCAGACGCGCTCCGCCAGCCGGCGCGCCGCCCGCACCAGCTCGGCCCGGCCCCCGTAGCTGATCATCAGGTTCAGGCGGAGCGCGCGCCCGCCCCGCGTCGCGTCCTCGAGCTCCCGGATCGCCTCACGCGGCCCCCGCGCCAGGCGATCCAGCTCGCCGAACACGGCGACCTCCACCCCCTGCCGCCTCAACGCCTCGCGTTCCTTGGCCACGTAGCGCTCCAGCAACGCCATCAGGGCCATGATCTCGCGGCGCGGCCGGTTCCAGTTCTCCTGCGAGAACGCGTAGAGCGTCAACGTCTCGAGCCCGACCTCGAGCGATCCCTCGATCGCCTCCCGGACCGCCTTCATCCCGGCGGCGTGCCCGCGCGTGCGCACCAGCCCGCGCCCGCGCGCCCAGCGGCCGTTCCCGTCCATGATGATCGCCACATGGCGTGGGATCCGCCCGTGTAGCCTGATTTCCTGGAGGAGATCCGAAGGCATGAACCCCGCACTGTCTCGCCCGGCTCTCGGTCCGTGGCGCCGCCGGCAGACCGGAATGCGCCCGCCGGAGTCCCCCCGGGCCGGGGATCCGGCCTACACCTCCATGACTTCCTTTTCCTTGGCCGCCAGCAACTCGTCGATCTTCGTGATGTACTGGTCCGTCAGCTTCTGGATCTCGTCGAGGTGCCGTCGCGCCTCATCCTCGCTGATCTCGTGCGCCTGCTGGCGCCGCTTGATCTCCTTGTTCGCCTCCTGCCGAGCGTGCCGCACCGCCACCCGACCCTCTTCGGCCAGCTTGTGCAGCAGGCGCGCCATCTCGCGCCGCCGCTCCTCGGTCAGCGGCGGGACCGGGATCCGGATCACGTTGCCGTCGTTCACCGGATTGAGCCCCAGTTCCGCCGCCCGGATCGCCTTCTCGATCGCTGGGATCAGCCCCTTGTCCCACGGCTGGATCAGCAGCGTCCTGGGCTCCGGAGCGCTCACCGTCCCGACCTGGTTGACCGGAAGCTTGCTGCCGTAGGCATCCACACGGATCGTATCCAGCAGTGCAGGCGTCGCCTTCCCCGTGCGGACCGACGCGAACTCGCGCCGCGTCGCCTCCACCGCCTTCTCCATCTGCGCGCGCGCTTCCTGAATCGTTGGCATTCGCTCCTCCCCTCAGAGCGGCGTCGGCCCGGCCGACACCCGTCCCCCCGGAAAATAGGGGCGCCGCGGTCAGGAAACCAGCGTGCCCACCGCCTCCCCGCGGATCGCGGCTGCCACCGCCCCCGGCCGGCCGATGTTCAGCACGATGATCGGCAGTCGGTTGTCCCGGCAAAGGGAGACGGCCGCGGCATCCATGACCCCCAGCTCGCGGGTCATGACTTCGCTGTAGCTCAGATGCGGGATGAACTCCGCCTCCGGGTCCTTCGCCGGGTCCGCCGTGTAGACCCCCTCGACCTTGGTCGCCTTGATCAGGACGTCCGCCCCCATCTCGATGGCGCGCAGGACCGCCGCCGTATCCGTCGAGAAATAGGGGTTGCCCGTTCCCCCCGCGAAGATCACGACCCGGCCCTTCTCCAGGTGCCGCAGGGCGCGCCGCCGGATGTACGGCTCTGCAAGCTCCTCCATGCGGATCGCCGTCATCACGCGCGTGTCCACGCCCTTCCGCTCCAGCATGTCCTGCAGCGCCAGCGCGTTGATCACGGTCGCCAGCATCCCCATGTAGTCCGCGCTGACGCGGTCCATCCCCTGCTCGCTGGCTTGCGTCCCGCGCACGATGTTGCCGCCGCCGATGACGAGGCCGAGCGCGGTCCCCATCTCGTGGACCTCGCGGATCTCGTCGGTCAGGCGATCCACGACCCGCGGCGAGATGCCGAACCCGAGCTCTCCCGCCAGCGCCTCGCCGCTCAGCTTGAGCAGCACTCGCCGGTACTTCAGGTCTCCTTGCGTCACCCGACGGCCCTCCTCGCGCGCCGGCCCGCCGCCTCCTGCACGCCCGTCTTCATTCACCCAGCGCGAAACGCACGAAGCGGCGCACGACGATGTTCTCCCCCGTCTTCGCCGACACCTCCGTCACGAGCTGCCCGACGGTCTTGTCCGGCTCCTTGATGAAGGCCTGCTCCATCAGGGCGTTGTCCTGGAAGAACTTCTTCAGCTTGCCTTCCGCGATCCGGTCCCACAGGTGCTCCGGCTTGCCCTCGTTCTTCGCCTGCTCGCGGAAAACCGCCCGCTCGCGCTCCACGACGTCGGCCGGGATCTCCTCCGCGGTCACGGCCAACGGATTCGCCGCCGCCACCTGCATCGCGAGGTCCCGGACCAGGTCCTGGAACTCCGGGGTCCGCGCCACGAAGTCCGTCTCGCAGTTCACCTCCACGAGCACGCCGATCTTGCCGCCCATGTGAACGTAGCTGCCGATCGCGCCCTCCCGGGCCTCCCGGCCGGCTCGCTTGGCCGCCTTGGCCGCGCCCCGCGCGCGCAGCACGTCGATCGCCGCCTCCATGTCCCCGCCGGTCTCCTCGAGCGCCCTCTTGCACTCGAGCATGCCCGCGCCGGTCCGCTCACGCAACTGCTTTACCTGCTCGGCCGTGATTGCCATGTTCCATCCCCGTTCAACCGGTTCTGCATCGCCGCCCGCCAGCTCGACGGGCTCCTCATTCGTAAGAAAGCGCTGCAGGGCTGCAGGGACGTGCAGCGCTGCAGCGCTTCGCGCGCTCCAGCGAGAAGCGGTGAAGACGGAGCTCAGTCCTCCCCGCCTTCGTCTTCCTCCGCCCCCGTCCGCAGATTCGCGATCACCTCCGGCCGCGGCCGCCGCTTGCGCCTCGGCCGCCGCCGGGGCCGCCGCTCCTCGACCTCCTGGGCCATCCCTCGCTCGCTCGAATACGTCACCGCCTCGACCTCCTCCACCCGCCTCCGGTCCTCCGGCGGCAGCTCCTTGCGCGCCTGCTCGATCGCATCCGCGATCGCCGCCGTGATGAGCGCGACGGACCGGATCGCATCGTCGTTGCCCGGGATCGGATAGTCGATCAGGTCCGGATCCGCGTTCGTGTCCGCGATCGCGATCACCGGAATGCCGAGCCGGTTCGCCTCCCGGACCGCGATCTGCTCCTTCTTCGCGTCCACCACGAACAGAGCGCCGGGCAGGCGAGCCATGTCCTTGACGCCCGCGAGGTATTTCTCGAGCTTCTGCCGCTCGCGCGCCAGCAGGAGCTGCTCCTTCTTCGTGTAGAACTCGTAGGAGCCCTCCTCCATCCCGCGCTCGAGCTCCTTCAGCCGCCGGATCTGCTTCTTGATCGTCGCGAAATTGGTCAGCATCCCGCCCAGCCAGCGCTCCGTGACGTAGAACCCGCCACAGCGCTGCGCCTCCTGCTCGATGATGGGGCGCAACTGGCGCTTGGTGCACACGAACAGCACTCGGTCGCCCTGCAGCGTGATCTCACGCGCCGCACGCTGCGCCTCCTGCAGGAGTTGGAGCGACTTCTTGAGGTCAATGATGTGGATCCCGTTGCGCTGGGCGAAGATGTACTTGCGCATCTTCGGATTCCAGCGGCTGGTCTGGTGTCCGAAGTGGACACCCGCCTCGAGGAGCTCCCTGAGCTGGGAATCGACCATTCGATGGCTTGCCTCGCTTTCGGGTTTCGCCTCCACCGCCTTCCCGCGTCCCGCCACCCGGTTACGGGACCCGGGCGAGACATCCGGCGGTGTGTGAATTGTTCGGCGGGTCGGACCTCCCGACCCGCCAGGCGCGGCACGCTTCGCCTGCCGCCCGTCCTCTGCGGGCGCCCGCCCTTCGCTGGCGAGCCGAGGGCGCCCGATAACCGCTTCGAGTCGCCGGCGCGCTACCCCGCGGCGGGCGCCGACACCCGCTTCGAGTTGCCGGCGTGCTGCTCCGCGCCGACTGCAGGCACCCGCCTCGACTCGTCGGCACGGTGCCCCGCGCTGACCGCCGGCACCCGCCTCGAGCCGCCGGCACCCATTTCGAGTCGTCGGCGCGGCGCTCCGCGCCGCGCCGATCCCTCGAAGCGCTGAGCTCCCAGTTCAGCGCTTCGAGAACTGGAACCGCTTGCGCGCCCCCGGCCGGCCCGGCTTCTTGCGCTCGACCTCGCGCGCGTCGCGCGTCAGCAGCTTGTGCTCGCGCAGCGTCTTGCGCAGCTCAGGGTCGAAGCGGAGCAAGGCCCGTGCGATCCCGAGCCGGATCGCGCCCGCCTGCCCGCTCGGCCCGCCGCCGCCGACGTTCACCTTGATGTCGAAGCGGCCCTGCATCTGGGCGACGACCAGCGGCTCCTGGATGTGCTGCTGGTGCGTGAGCCGCGGGAAGTACTCGGCGAGCGACCGGCCGTTCACCTCCCACGCCCCGCTGCCGGGGCGCAGGAAGACCCGCGCTACGCTCGTCTTGCGCCGGCCGACGCCGTGGTATTGCTCGATGGTGCTTGCCATCTCAGATCTCCAGGGGCTGCGGCTGCTGGCCCTCGTGCGGATGCGCGGGACCGGCGTAGACCCGCAGCTTCCTGCGCATTTGCCGGCCGAGAGCGTTCTTCGGCAGCATCCCCTTCACGGCCAGCTCGATCACGCGCTCCGGGTGCTTCTCCAGCATGCGGCGGAACGGGATGAACCTCTCGCCGCCCATGTAGCCACTGTGCCGGAAGTACGTCTTCTGCTCGGCCTTGTTTCCCGTGAGCCGGACTTTCTCCGCGTTGATCACCACCACGTAGTCGCCTGTGTCCAGGTGCGGCGTGAAGATCGGCTTGTGCTTGCCGCGCAGGATGCCGGCGACGCGGCTGGCCAGCCGCCCGAGGACCTTTCCCTCGGCATCGACGATCCACCAGCGGCGCTGGATGTCGGATTCTCTGGGCGTGTACGTCTTCATTCGCACCCCGGTGCACGGAATACGGGCGTTCAACGGGACAGCTTTTTATGATACGGGGTTACGCTTTCCCTGTCAAGGACGCGACCACGTCATCACCCCCCGTCCCGGCCGCCACGCCAGCCGCGCTGCTCACCCGAGGAACGTCTCTAGGAAGCGCGAGCGCGACGCGTGCCGGAGCCGCGCCAGCGCCTTCTCCTTGATCTGGCGCACCCGCTCGCGCGTGATCCCGAGCAGCGAGCCGATCTCCTCCAGCGTCATGGGCTCCTGGCCGTCCAGGCCGAAGTACAGGCGCAGGATCTTCGCCTCGCGCTCCTTCAGGGTGCCGAGCGCCTCCTCGATGGTCGTGGACAGCGCGCGATCGTAGGTCTCGTCATCGGGTCCCGGCGAGAACTGGTCCGGCAGGTAGTCGAGCAGCCGGCTGTCCTCGCCCGGCGTGATGGGCGCATCCAGCGAGAGGTGGGACTGGGAGATCGCGAGCGTCCGCTGCACCTCCTCGTGCGAGAGCTCCAGCTCCTCGGCGATCTCCTCGATGGTGGGCTCGCGGCCGAGCTCCTGGAGCAGGACGGACGACCGCCGGCCGATCCGGTGGAGGGCGCCCGCCCGGTTCAGCGGGACACGGACGATGCGGCTCTGCTCCGCCAGGGCCTGCAGGATCGCCTGCCGGATCCACCACACCGCGTAGGAGATGAACTTGATCCCCTTGGTCTCGTCGAACTTCCGGGCGGCCCGGATGAGGCCGAGGTTGCCCTCGTTGATCAGGTCGCCGAGGGCGACGCCCTGGTTCTGATACTTCTTGGCGACCGAGACGACGAAGCGGAGGTTCGATCGGACCAGCTTGTCGAGCGCCTCCTCGTCGCCCTGCTTGATCAGGCGGGCGAGCTCCGCCTCCTCCTCCCGGCTGAGGAGCGGGTATGCACTGATCTCCTTGAGGTACTGGTCGAGGGACCCCTCCTCGTAAGTCCCTCGACGCGTGGGAGTGAAGCCCATGCGGCGCTCCGTGGTGCGGCGACGTTCAGCTTCGAGCTCGACTACGATTTATTTATGGACGGAGGCGCCTCGACGGGCGCCCGGCTCGATCGCCGGAGAAAACGGGTCGCGGCCTCCTGGTGCCGGACCACTCAGTGGATCGTGCCGCCGATCCGGCCCCAACGGATCCCCGTCAGCCACGGGAAGGGCCTCATCACGCCGGGATCGAACGAGTAGTAGATGAACAGCGGCTGACCCCGGATCGCGTCAGCGTCCACGAATCCCCAGTAGCGCGAGTCCTCCGAATCGTCGCGGTTGTCGCCGAGCGCGAAGTAGTGGCCGGGAGGCACGACGATCGGCCCCCAGTTGTCCCGGCTCGGCCGATAGGTCGCGGGATCGACCCCGGGCGCGAGGTAATCGCGCTGCCACATCATGCTCGCGACGGAGATGTCGTTCGGGTCGCTGTGATGGACGTACGGCTCGATCTGCGGCTCGCCGTTGCGGTAGAGCACCTTGTCGCGCATGGAGAGCGTGTCACCCGGCACGCCGACCAGGCGCTTGACGTAGTTCTTGTCCGGCTCGTGGGGTGGGAGGAAGACGATGATGTCGCCGCGCTCGGGCTCGTCGAACGCGGGCAGGCGGACGTGCGTGCCGGGGATCTGCGCCCCGTAGACCGCCTTGTTGACGAGGAGGAAGTCGCCGACCAGGAGCGTGTTCTCCATGCTCCCGGTCGGGATGCGGAACGCCTCCACGATGAACGTCCGGATGATCAGGAAGAGGCCGAAGGCGATGAGAATGGACTTGATCCATTCCCAGGCCCAGCGGCCGGTGGAGACCGTGGCGCGCACTTCGGGCGCGGCCTGTTCCTGATCTTGCTGCGCGCGGTGTTCGGTGGACCGGTGGGACTGCTGCTTCACGGTGTCTCCAGCGATTTCGCGACCGGACGGCCGCCAGCCGCGGGTTTCGGCAGGTGCCCCCAGCGGGGCTCCCGATGCGCCGCCACCAGGCGAGCCCCCACCCGTCCTGCCGCCCGCCCCAGCACCGTACGGAGCGTGGCAACGTCCCGCGCTCCGTGCCTCGTCTCGACGACGAAGACGAGCACCGCGGGGTCGTCCTCCGGCTCCGCGCCATCCGTCTCATCGCGGAGCCGGTCCAACACTTTGCGCACGATGCGTTCCAGCGCCGCGGGCTCCACGCGTCGCCCCGCGGCCGTGACCCGCTCTGCTACCCGGGCCACCAGGGCCCGTTCCAGCGCGGGTCGGGTCGGCATCGCGTTGTCATCGTTGGGCATCGTCTGCCGTGCGGACCTCCATCCTAACCCCCGGCGCGTTCGCGCGCCAGGGGCGCAGCGGCCGCGCAGGCGCGCCTGCGAATCCCTAATAGGGCGAAGCGCTGTACGTGTCAATCTGCGCCCGCTGGAGCCGGCCCGAGTAGTCCACGTAGGCCACCTTCGTCTCCGTATAGAAGTCGTACACCTCCCAGCCGCCCTCCCGGTGGCCGTTGCCGGTCTTCTTGACGCCTCCGAACGGCAGGTGCGCCTCCGCGCCGATCGTCGGCGCGTTGATGTACGTGATCCCGTTGTCCAGCTCGGTGATCGCGCGGAACGCTGCGTGGACATCGCCGGTGTAGAGCGAGCTCGACAGCCCGTAGTCCACCTCGTTGTTGATGCGGATGGCTTCCTCCAGCGTGTCGAAGCGGATCACGCTGAGCACCGGGCCGAAGACCTCCTCGCACGCCAGCCGGCTGCCGGGACGGACGCCGCGCAGGATGGTCGGCTCGAAGAAGAAGCCCTGCCCCAGGGCTCCCTCGGTGGCGGGCTTCCCGCCGATGAGCACCTCGTCGCCTTCCGCGCGCGCGACCTCGATGTAGCCCGACACCTTCTCGAGCGCCTGCTCGTTGATGAGCGGCCCCACGTCGGTCTCGGGCTCCAGGCCGTTGCCGAGCCGCAGCGCGCGGGTCCGTTCGATCAGCCGGTCGAGGAACGCATCGTGGATATCGCGATGCAGGAGCAGGCGGCTCGTGGCCGTACAGCGCTGGCCCGTGGTGCCGAAAGCGCCCCACAACACGCCGTCGAGGGCGAGGTCCAGGTTGGCATCGGGCAGCACGATCTGCGCGTTCTTGCCCCCCATTTCCAGGCTCAGCCGCTTGTGCATCCGGCCGCACACCTCGCCGATCCGTGCGCCCGTGGAGGTCGAGCCGGTGAAGGAGATGACCGGTATGCCGGGATGCTCGACGATGGCGGCCCCCACGTCCTCGCCGCGGCCGTGCACGAGCTGGATGACGTCCGGGGGCAGGCCCGCCTCGAGGAGGATCTCCACGAACACGGTGGCCGTGTGCGGAACGTCCTCGGCGGGCTTGAAGATGACGGCGTTGCCGCACACGAGCGCCGGGAAGATCTTCCAGGTGGGGATCGCGAGGGGGAAGTTGAAGGGCGTGATGACGCCACAGATGCCGATGGGTCGGCGGTAGCTCATCGCCCACTTATCCGGCAGCTCGCTGGGCACGGTGTGGCCGAACAGCCGCCGGCCCTCGCTCGCCGCATAGTACGCCGTGTCGATCCCCTCCTGCACGTCCCCGCGCGTCTCCTCGAGGACCTTCCCCATCTCGCGCGTCATAATGCGCGCGATCTCCTCCTTGCGCTCCGCCAGGAGGTCGCCGGCGCGGCGGATGACGTCTCCGCGGCGGGGCGCCGGCGTGCGCCGCCAGCGCTCGAATCCCGCGCGGGCGGAGCTCACCGCGCGCTCGACATCTTCCGCGCCGGACAGCGGCCACAGCCCGATCAGGTCATTCCGGTCTGCCGGGTTGCGGTTCTCGAAGTACTCGCCCGTCGAGGGCTCGACCCACTCGCCTCCGATGAAGTTGCGGAACTTCTCGGCCATGATTCACCTCCACGCGGACGCCATCGATCCGCCTCGATCGCCGCAGCTCGAACGGTGGAACAGCAAAGTGGCGCGTTTGCGAGGCCGGTGCAAGGCCACGGGACGTGCCAGCCGCGGCCCCCGGCCACCGCCGCCGCACTAGCGGATGGCGATGATGAAGAACGCGCCGCTGCCCAGCCCGAGCAAGGCCGCGTAGAACGCCCAGAGCCTGCGGAACGGGAGAGCCGGGTTCGCACGGCACGCGAGCAGCGCGAGCACCGCTCCTCCTCCGGCCGCGGCGCAGATCCACCCGACGCCGAGGATCAGGTAGACGAGGCCCTCACCCATGCCGCATCCATGCGCTGAAGCGGCCCGGCCCCGTCAGTTGGCCTCCCTGAGCAGGCGGAACTTCTCGATCTTCTTGTACAGGTTCGAGCGTGGCATCTCGATGGCGCGCGCGGTCTCGCTCACGTTCCAGTCGTGCTCGCGAAGCTTGGCCAGGATGTACGCTCGCTCGGCGCGCTCCTTGAACTCGGCGAAGCTCGGCGCATCGAGCAGGTCCGCGGGCAGACTCCCCGCCGATTGCGGGCCCGCGACCAGGCGCTCGACATCCGCCGCGGTGACCTCCGGGCCTCGCGCGAGAATGAGGAGGCGCTCGACCGTGTTGCGCAGCTCGCGCACATTCCCGGGCCAGTCCATCTGCGTGAGCAGCTCGACCGCCGCCGCATCGAACGACCGCGGCGGCAAGCGCTGCTGCTGCACCGCTCGTTCCACGAAATGGCGCACGAGCATCGGGATGTCGTCCCGCCGCTCGCGCAGCGGCGGGACGTGGATCGGGACCACGTTGAGCCGGAAATAGAGATCGTCGCGGAAGCGGCCTTGCCGGATCTCCTCTTCGAGGTCCTTGTTGGTTGCGGCGATGACGCGCACGTCCACGCGCGCGGGCCTCTCCCCGCCGACGCGCGTCACGACGCCCTCCTGCAACGCACGCAGCACCTTGGCCTGTGCGGCGAGGCTCATGTCGCCCACCTCGTCCAGGAAGAGCGTGCCGCCGTCGGCCTGCTCGAACTTGCCCGCACGGTCCGTGACCGCGCCGGTGAACGAGCCCTTGACGTGCCCGAAGAGCTCGCTCTCGATCAGCTCCGCCGGGATCGCCGCGCAGTTGACCTCGACGAACGGCGCATCCGCGCGCGCGGACAGGCGGTGGAGCGCCCGTGCGACCAGCTCCTTGCCCGTCCCGTTCTCGCCCGTGATGAGCACCCGCGCATCGGTGGGGCCGACCTTCTCGATCCGGTCCAGGACGGCGCGGATCGCGAAGCTGGAGCCGACGATCTCGTAACGGCTCTCGATCTCGTCGCGCAGGCGGGCGTTCTCCTGGGCCAGCCCGCGCTGCTGGAGCGCGTTTCGGATCGTGAGCAGGATGCGGTCGGTGTCCAGCGGCTTCTCCAGGAAGTCGTACGCGCCGCGGCGGGTGGCCTCGACCGCCGTCTCGATCGTCCCGTGGCCGCTGATCATGACGACGATGGCGCCGGGGTCCTGCTCGCGGATGCGCCCCAGAACCTCGAGGCCGTCCATGCGCGCCATCTTCACGTCGAGAAAGACGAGGTCGGGGCGGAACTCCGGATACACGGTCAGCGCCTCGCCGCCACTCGTGGCGGCGCGCACCTCGTGCCCCTCGTATTCGAGAAGCTGACGCAGCACCTTGCGGATGCCGTCTTCGTCGTCGACCACCAGGATGCGGGCCATCGTCGGTCTCACTCACTTGGAATTGCGGCCGCTGCCGTCCGCCACCAGCACCATCGAGTCCCCGAGCACGTAGGCGGCGCCGGCGCCGGCCGGCAGGGGAGCGGCGATCGCGTTTGCGGGCAACCCGTCCTCATCCCTACGCCCCAGCCGCCGCAGGACCGGAGGGATCAGCCGCGCGGGCAGCGGCACGCGCGCCACGCTGATGCCGTCCACCGCGATGGCGACCCTGCCGGGCCCCAGCGGGATGATGTGCCCCGTCGCGGCGACGTCAGCGGTGTCCGGCAGGAACGCGGCGAGCTCGCCCAGCTCCGGCAGCTCGGGCAGGCGGTGCATCGCCACACGCGCTTCGAGGTGCACGCGGCCCTCGTCGAGGCGTACCCGCGGCGCCGCGATGTAGGGCGGCAGCACGGCCGCGAGCCGGTACTCGACGAGACTCTGGAGCTCGGCCTCCGTCAGCGCGACGCGCTCCTGCGCCGCTTGCCGGCCCGCGAGCGACGCGAGCTTCTCCTCCGCGGTCTCCGCCAGCTCCGCCGTTGGCCTGAGCGGCGCGCCCTCGCGGGAGCCGCGCAGCTCGCGCCACGCGTCCGCCAGCGCGCCGCGGAAGTGCCAGACCGCCGCTCCCGCAGCGGCCACGAACGCGAGCAGGAACAACCGCCGCAGACAACCCGCCAGCACGCGCGCCATTTCAGGAACTCTTCCCGCGCGACATGTCCAGACGCCCTTACCCCAGCGGCACCCCGCCGATCCGCTCGTAGCGGGCGCCACCCGGCGCGAGCTCGCTCCGCATCAGGTCCACGGAGCGGACGGGGAGCACGCCGCGGTAGCGGATCCGCGCCGCGAGATCGGCAAAGGGGGCGAGCTCTCGAGCCCGGGCGCGCTCGTGCACGCGGCCGAGGGTAACGTGCGGTTGGAAGGCGCGCCCCTCCGGCGCGAAGCCCAGCGGCGCGAGCGCCTCCTCGAGCGCGGCGTGCAGGCGGCGCAGCGCGGGCACGTCTCCCGCGCCGATCCAGAGCACGCGCGGCCGGTGCGGCCCCGGAAACGCGCCCACTCCCGAGATCGGCACGTCGAACGCCTCGAGCCCGTCCACCGCGCGCGCGGCTGCGTCCATGATGGGCTGCACCAGACCCGCCTCGACCGAGCCGAGGAATCTCAGCGTGAGGTGGAGGTTCGCCGGGGGCACCCAGCGCACGGGCAGGCCCGCCGCGCGCAGCGGCGCCGTTTCGTTGGAGAGCCGCTCCCGCTCCTCGGCCGGCAGGTTGATCGCAAGGAAGAGTCTCACTCGAGCTCCAGCGCCACGTAGCGAAACCCAAGCGCGCGGATCGCGGGCGCGAGCTCGGCCAGCCGCGCCAGTGCCGAGGGCGGCGCCGCGATGGCGGCCACTTCGTGCTCGTGCCCGGCCGTCCGCACGCGCACGCCCGCCAGCCCGTGCTCGGCGAGCAGCCGCTCGGCGGCCACCTCGCGCGAATCCCGCTCGGCGGGGACGTCGCCGGCGCCGCGCGCTCCGTCCCTTTCGTACCCGCCACTCATACGGAAGACCCCCTTCCCTGCCGGCCAGCCCCGCCCGCGGGGCGAACGGCCGCGGGCGATGGCGCCGGGGCTGTCGATGCACGGCTCCCCGTCACGATTCGCAAGCTAGGGCGACGTGCATCGCCGAACAAGCGCCGGACGCCGGCTCAGCCGGCGCGGAGCACGGGCAGCCCGTCGTTCAGCGCACCGCGGCGGTATCCCTGGACATCGAGGAGAACCCGCGCGAACCCCGCCGCGCGGAGCGCAGCGGCGAGCTCGGCGGCGCGGGCGGCAGCGGAGGGCAGGTCGGCGGGCGCGACCTCGAGCCGTGCGGCGTCTCCATGATGGCGCACGCGGAACTCGCGGAAGCCGAGCGCGCGCACCGCGTCCTCGGCCCGCTCGACCTGGCGCAGGCGCGCCCGCGTGACGGCCAGGCCGTATGGCAGCCGGCTCGCGAGGCACGGCGCCGACGGCTGGTCCCAGGTGGGGAGCCCCATGCGAGCGGAGAGCGCGCGGATCTCGGCCTTGGTGAGGCCCACCTCGAGCAACGGCGAGCGCACGCCGTGCTCGCGCGCGGCGTCCATCCCGGGCCGCCAGTCCCCGACGTCGTCCGCGTTGGAGCCGTCCAGCACGGCGGCGAGCCCGCGCTCCGCGGCGATGGCCTTGAGCCGGCTCCACAGCTCCGTCTTGCAGAAGTAGCACCGGTTGGAGGGGTTGGCCGCGTAGCGCGGATCGGAGAGCTCGTCTGTCTCGATCTCGAGGTGCGGGATCCCGAACCGACGCACGCACTCGAGCGCCATTTCCCGCTGCACCATGGGGTACGAGGCGCTGCGGCCCGTCACGGCGAGCACGCGGTCCGGCCCGAGCGCTTCCAGGGCGACGCAAGCGAGGAAGACGGAGTCCACACCGCCGGAATAGCCGATGCACACGGATCCGAGCCCGCGCAGCAGCTCCACCAGGCGCGAGCGCTTCAGTTCGAGCGTGCCCGGGTTCAATGAGGTCAAGCGTGCCTCCCTGCAAGAGTGTGCTCGGAAGCTAGGAGGCCCGAGCGGCAGGAACAAGCGCGGCAGCCACTCGCCCCCTGCGCCGGACGTCCGCCCGGGCGATGCCGGCGGCGACCAGCCCGGCTGGTCACGCGCGAGTCGCGGGCTAGTCGAACAGGCCCGCTTGCGGGTCGGTGGATGCGGGGTAGACCAGGATCCCGCCCGCGCGCACGCGCGCGTGCGGGTCCAGCACATGGGCCTCCACGCGCCCGGGGCCGAGGATGTGCAGCACCCGTACGCCCTGCACGACAAGCGCGTCCGCGATGAGCCGGCGGTGGCAGCGCCACGGCACCGCCTCGGCACACAGGATGGCCACCGTCTCGCGGGCTGCGAGATCCTTCAGCTCGGCCAGCGCCTCAGCGAACTCCCGTGTCTGCATGTAGTCCGCGTAGCCGCGGAAGCCGCGGTTGCGCCACGCCGTGTTCGGCGAATCCGGCCTGGCCGGCCGGCGCCCGCCCAGGCCGGGGGAATGCGTGTAGTCGATCCCGTGAGCCGCCAGCGCGCCGGCCAGCGCGTCCCGCCCGAACTGCGGATGCCGGCGCGAGCCGGGAAAGCGCCGCACGTCCACCAGGGTCGTGATGCCCTGGCCCTGGAGGAGCGCGACGAGGTCCTCGACCGCCCGCGTCGAGTGGCCGATGGTGTAGACGGTCGCCGCCGGCGCGGCGACCTCCCGGGCAGCGCCGGTCCCTGGCTCAGCCATCCGGGATCCGGCAGCCCTCGGTCCGCCGGCTGTCCGCGAGACTCATGATCTTCCATCCCTCGGCGGTGCGGGAGAGCTGGAACGCATCGTAGCCGCAGTGGCTGAACCGCGAACCGAGGTGGAACGTGTAGTAGGTCCAGACGGTGGCCAGGTTGCCGTCGATCCGGACCTCGGGGTCGTAGAACCGCTCGATCCACTCCTCGCCCTGCGCCGAGGCGACCGCCTGGATGAAGCGCTCCGCGGGAACGGATCGCGCGAAGGGCACACCATCCCGCACGCCGCTGCTCACGAGGTGGGCCGTCGTGTCGAACACCGCGCGCAGCTCCGTGGTGTCACGGGTGCGCATTGCCTCGAAGAGGCGTTCGACGACGCGCAGCACCTCGCGCTCGTCGCCCGAAGCCGACTGCGCCCGCGCGCCGGGCGCGAGCGCGGCCACCATCGCCAGGCAACATGCTGCCGTCCGGACGGTCACGCCGTTCCCCTCTTGCCCCGGAGTCGCGCCCGCCGCCCGTGTCATCGAACGGCGAGCGGCCCCGCGGGCGGAGCAGGCCCGCGGGGCGGAACGGTTCCGCCGCGCGAGACGCGCGGCGAGCCGCGGATTCAGGCCCCGAGCCCCGGTCGCCTTGCCCTGCCTGGCGTATCGTCTGCGTCGCCCGGCGGCTCCGTACCGGGCGCCGCACCGGGATCGCCGGGGCCGCCGACCACCATCGGCCCGGGCTCGACCGGGTGGGCCGGCTCGCCGCGGGGCGGCCGCAGGAGCGAGGCGCCGACCGAGGCGCCGATCACCGCGGCCACGACGGCCAGCGAGAGGCCGATGGGGATGGGGTAGACCTCGCTCGTCAGCATCTTGGCGCCCACGAAGACCAGCACCACGCTCAGGCCGAGCTTCAGATAATGGAATCTGTGGATGATGCCGGCCAGGAGGAAGTAGAGCGCCCGCAGCCCCAGGATCGCGAAGATGTTGGACGTGAAGACGATGAACGGGTCCCGCGTGACCGCGAAGATCGCCGGGATCGAGTCCACGGCGAACACCAGGTCGGTCGTCTCCACCAGCACGAGCACGACGAGCAGGGGCGTCGCCAGGAGCCGCGCACGGCCCGCGCCGCCCTCGCGCAGGAAGAAGCGCTGGCCATGGTACGTCTCCGCGACCGGCAGGAAGCGCCGGACCAGCCGCAGCACCGGGTTCGCCTCCGGATGGATCTCGTGCTCCTCATGGACGGCCATGCGCATGCCCGTCACGACCAGGAACGCGCCGAACACGTAGATCACCCAGTGGAACTCGCGGATCAGCACGACCCCCGCCGCGATCATCGCGCCGCGCATGACGAGCGCGCCGAGGATGCCCCAGAACAGCACGCGATGCTGGTACCGGGCCGGCACCCGGAAGTACGAGAAGATGAGGACGAAGACGAAGATGTTGTCGACGCTGAGCGCCTTCTCGATCAGGTAGCCGGTGAGGAACTCGAGGCCGGCCTCCCGCCCGAAGTACCGGTAGACCGCCGCGTAGGCGAAGACGAGCGCCAGGCCGATCCACACGGCGCTCCACAGGGCCGCCTCCCGGATCCGGACCTCGTGCGGCTTCCGGTGGAAGACGAAGAGGTCGAGCGCCAGCAGGGCGAGGACCAGGGCGATGAAGCCGGCCCAGAGCCAGAGGTGCGTCATGGGTTGCGCCCCCTCGTCTGCTCGGGGACCGCGGCGTTGCGCAGAGCGGTCGCCAACGTTTCCTCTCCGGCCCCGGATGCGCGAAGGCGAGGCCCTCGCATCCGGATGCCTCGTTCCGGTACTGCGAAGGTCTCGCCTGTCCGCTCGGGAACCGGCCGGGCCGTGCGCGACGGGCGCAGTGTTGACGGCTCCGGCCGCGCGGCATGGCATCGCCGCGTGGCTACTCCCCTTCCCCGTCTGGCCATCCGATGGCCAGGCGCTCTTGCGTATACCCCCGCGTCGCGGGCTGTGTTGCGCCGGGCGACCGGATGCCCCGGGGGGCACGGGGGCGGCCGGGCGCCCGCGCCCCCGGGACTCCGTGCCCTCCGCCCCCTCAAGGGACCGGCATCGGCGCGCGGTCCGGCGCGCGGTACTGGACGGCCTCGGCCACGTGCCTCGACGCGATGCGGTCGGCGCCCTCGAGGTCGGCGATGGTGCGCGCGAGCTTGAGCACCCGGTGGTACGCGCGCGCCGAGAGCCCGAGACGCTGCATCGCGGCGCGCAGCACGGACTCGCCTGCCGCGTCCGGGCGGCAGAAGTCGCGCACCTCGCGCACGCTCATGTACGCGTTCGCGTAGATGCCGGGCCGGTCGCGGAATCGCTCGAGCTGGCGTGCCCGTGCGGCGATCACGCGCTCACGGATGCGCGCGCTCGGCTCGGCAGGCCGCCGGTCCGTCACCTCGCGGGGCCGCAGCGGCGGCACCACCACGTGCAGGTCGATCCGGTCCAGGAGTGGGCCCGAGATGCGCGCGACGTAGCGCTGCACCTGGCCGGTGTGGCACACGCAGCGCCCCTCGCCCGTGCCGTAGAAGCCGCAGGGGCAGGGGTTCATCGCCGCGATCAGCATGAAGCGCGCGGGATACATCACGGCCAGGCGCGCGCGGCCGATGGAAACCAGACCGTCCTCAAGGGGCTGCCTCAAGGCTTCCAGCACATGCCGCCGGAACTCGGGGAGCTCGTCGAGGAACAGCACGCCGTGATGGGCGAGCGAGACCTCGCCCGGACGCGGGTTCGGGCCGCCGCCGATGAGCCCCGCGTCCGAGATCGTGTGGTGCGGCGCGCGGAACGGCCGGGTCACGACCAGCGCCTGCCCCGCCCGCAGTCGCCCCGCGACCGAGTGGATGCGCGTGGTCTCCAGCGCCTCGGGCAGACTCATGGGCGGCAGGATGCCGGGCACGCGGCGCGCGAGCATCGACTTGCCGGATCCGGGCGGGCCCACGAGGAGCAGGTTGTGCGACCCGGCCGCGGCGATCTCGAGCGCGCGCCGCGCCTGCGTCTGGCCGCGCACATCCGCGAAATCCACCTGGAAACCGCCGTGCGCCTCGTCGAAGAGCGTCGCCGGGTCAACTACCTCGCGCGCGATCCGGCGCTCGCCGCGGAGGTGTGCGACGACGTCGTGCAGCGTCGTGGCGGCGAGGACCTCCACGCCGCCGGCGACCGCCGCCTCGCGTGCGTTGGCGCGCGGCACGAACAGCGTGCGCAGGCCTTCGTGCGCGCAGCGCAGCGCGATGGCCAGCACGCCGCGCACCGGCCGGACCTCGCCGTCGAGGCCCAGCTCGCCGACGAAGCAGCAGCCCTCGAGCCGCTCGGCAGGGACGACATCCGTGGCCGCGAGCAGGCCGAGCGCGATCGGCAGGTCGAACGCGCTGCCCTCCTTGCGCACGTCCGCGGGAGCCAGGTTGATGGTGATGCGGCGCGGCGGCACCACGAAGCCGCTGTTCTGGAGCGCGGCCGTCACGCGCTCGCGGCCCTCGCGCACCGCGCTCTCCGGCAGCCCTACGACGGAGATCTGCGGTAAGCCGCTCGCCAGATCCACTTCAACCCGGACGAGGTACGCGTCGATGCCGATGACGGCGCCGCTGTAGACCTGGGCGAGCATCGGGGTTCCCTTGAGCACGTTTCCCGGCGCGGGGCGGCGCGGACGCGCACCGGCGCGCACCCGCGTGGCTGGAGGGCCGAGCGCCGCGGCGAGATCGCGGGCTACCTCGCACCGGCCGCAGCCGCGTGGGCGGAGGCATGGATGGCTGCAGGAGGGCTCCACTCCTCCCGCCCCGCGCCCCGCTGCCGGTGCTGCGGCCGCGCGGTCAGCAATGATGCGTGCGAGATGGGGCGAGGCCATGGCGGCGTGGGACGAGGCCACCCGGCTCGGGCGAGCGCTGCGGCTCGAAGCGCAGGGATCCCGGCGGGGGGCCGCCCCCGCCGACGGATTCAGTCCGCCTCGATCCGGTACACGCGGCCGTTCGCCGAGAGCACGTACAGCTCCCCCGCCGCGTCCTGGCCGAAGGACAGGATGTTCCCCACGGAGCCGACCGGCCACTCGCGCGCATCGGTGACGCGGCCGTCTTCGTAGCGGAAGCTGCGGATCCAGCCCGCGCAGTAGTCGGCGTAGAAGTAGTGGCCGACGAGGCCCGGAATGGCGTCGCCGCGGTAGACGGCGCCGCCGGTCACGGAGCAGCCGTCGTCGTGCGTGTACTCGAGGACCGGGAGCACCAGACCCTCGCTCTCGCACGGCCCGGTCGGGTAGCAGTGCGCACCCTCCATGATGTTCCAGCCGTAGTTGAGGCCGGGCGTGCGCGCATCCACGACGTCGATCTCCTCGTACCGGTTCTGCCCCACGTCCGCCACGTAGAGCCGGTTCGTGGGCGGGTCGAACGCGAACCGCCACGGGTTGCGCAGCCCGATCGCCCAGATCTCGCCGCGCGCACCCGGCTCGCCGACGTACGGGTTGTCGGGCGGGATCGCGTACGGGTCGCCGCCGTCCACATCGATGCGCAGGAGTGCGCCGAGCAACGTTCCCTTGTTCTGGCCGTTGCCATGCGGGTCGCCGCCCGCGCCGCCGTCGCCCATGCCGATGTAGAGCATGCGGTCGGGCCCGAAGAGCAGGAGCCCGCCGTTGTGGTTGCTGTACGGTTGGTCGACGCCGAGGATGAGCTTCGCGGAAGCGGGGTCCGCCCTGTTCGGGTCTGCCGCGCTCACCGTGTAGCGTTCGACGCGCGTGTTTCCGTCGCGGTCCGTGTAGTTCACGTAGAAGAAGCCGTTGGACGCGTACTGCGGGTGGAACGCGACGCTGAGGAGCCCCTGCTCACTGCCGCTGCTGCCCACGTTCGAGACGATGTCCAGGAACGGCGTGGGCAGCAGCTCGCCGTCCTCGATGATCCGGATGCGCCCGGGCCGCTCTACCACGAACAGCCGGTCATCGCCTGGCGGCGACGTGAGGTGCACCGGGCTGGCCAGGCCGGCGGCCACCTCGACGAGGCGGATGGCGGCAGGCGGGTCGCCGTCGCCGCCGGGGGGCTCAGGCGGCGTCGGCTCGCTCCCGCCGCAGCCCAACAACGCGGCGAGCGCGGCCAGGGCGAGCGGGCCGGCGGGGCGGCGGCGGCGGACCTCGCCGGCTGTGGCGGGCCGGCGACCCCGGGGGTCAGCCGGGCCGCCGGTGGGGTGGGCGCGCTCGCGCGCGGCGATCGCCGGGTCGTGGCGGAGCGCCCAACCCGCCGCGACGGCCAAACTGGCCAGCCGGGCGTGCTCGCGCGCGGCGACCGCCGTATGGCGGTTGGGCGCCCATTCCTCCGCAATGGTCAAGCCGGCAGCATGGGCGTAGTCGCGCAGGGCGCTCGCCGTGCGCGCGGGGTAGCTGGCGGCAGCCGCGCGTTGCTCGCGGCGGGGCATCGTGCCCCGGCCAGTCGCGTCGTCGCCGGGAGCGGGGTTTCGGATCATGGCGTCCCTCCGGCACAAACCCTTGTGCGATCGGTATTTGCAAGGACGGTGGCCGCGCCGTCCCGGTACCGGACGTGACCCCAAGGCGCGCCGCCGGCCCGGTGTGGGCCCTCGAGTCCCCGATCAGAGCACATGTGGCTAGCGGAGCGTATGCAGCGAGTGGAGCGGAGTCCCGGGGAGTGGCGCGGCGCGACCTCGGGGCGGGTCAGGCGCCGATCACGAATCCTGAAGGGCGCGATCGCCCTGGTGCTCGTGGGCGGCATCACCGCGGCCGGGTTCGGGCTGGGGCTCCGTGATCGCGAAGCTCCGCCGGCGAGCCTCTCGTACACCGAACTCCTCCGGGGGATCGAAGCAGGGCGAATCGCGGAGCTGGTGGTGCGGCCCGGCGTGGGGGCGGACGGGCGGTGGGTGGCCGGTGCCCGGCCGCCGCACGCTGCGGAGCGCTTCCGCGTCGTCCTCCCGCCAGAAGCGAGCGAGGCGCTGGCCGAGCGGGCGGCGGCCGCGGGCGTGGAGGTCCGCTTCGTCGCGCCGCCGGACCGTGATCGGTTCAAGAACGCCCTGGCGCTGGTGCTCCAGGGTCTGGTCGTCGGGGGGCTCCTGTACCTGGTCCTCATGCAGTTGCGGGCGCAGGGCGGGAACGCGAAGGCCGCGCGCCGGGCGGACGGCAGTGCCACGACGTTCGCCGATGTGGCGGGCACGCAGGGCGCGGCGGAGGAGCTGCGCGAGGTCGTGGAGTTCCTGAAGCGGCCGGCGGCGTTCGCAGCCATGGGCGCGCGCGTGCCGAAGGGCGTGCTCCTCGCGGGGCCGCCCGGCACGGGCAAGACCCTGCTCGCGCGCGCGGTGGCCGGTGAGGCCGGTGTGCCGTTCTTCGCGATCTCAGGCTCGGAAGTGACGGGGTTCCTCGTGGGGCTCGGAGCGCACAGGATCCGGTCGCTGTTCAGGAAGGCGCGGCGCCGCGGCGGCGTCATCTTCATCGACGAGCTGGATGCGCTGGGCGGCCGGCGCGGGCGCAACCAGTCGCACAACGAGGACGACCGCACGCTGAACCAGCTCCTGGTCGAGATGGACGGGTTCGCGCCGTCGGACGGCGTGGTGGTCATCGGCGCGACGAACCGGCCCGACGAGCTCGATCCCGCGCTCAAGCGGCCCGGGCGGTTCGACCGGCTGGTCGCTGTGCCGCTGCCGACGGTGGATGGCCGCGAGGCGATCCTGCGCCTGCACGCCTCGCGGCGCGCCGTGCCGCTCGGGCCGGATGCGGATCTGGCCCGGCTGGCGCGGCTCACGCCGGGCGCGAGCGGGGCGGAGCTCGAGAGTCTGCTGAACGAGGCGGCGATCGCCGCCGTGCGGGAGGGGGCTCGGCAGGTGGGGTGGCGGCACTTCGAGGCGGCGCGCGACCGGATGCTGCTGGGCAAGGAGCGCCTGGGGTTCCGGGCAAGGGACCACGAGTGGCGCGTCGTCGCCTACCACGAAGCGGGGCACGCTCTGGCGGGGCTGCTCGCGTGTCCGGAAGACGAGCTGCACAAGGTCACGATCCAGCCGCGCGGGCAGGCGATGGGTGTGGCGCACTTCTCCCCCGAGGACGACCGGCACCTCTACTCGCGGCGCTACCTGGAGGGGCAGATCGTGAAGGGGCTGGGCGGCCGGGTCGCGGAGGAGCTGGTGTTCGGCCCCGAGCACGTGACCAGCGGCGCGGAGAGCGATCTCGTGCAGGTCAACCGCATTGCGCGCAGGATGGTCTACCGCCTGGGCATGGGAGAGGGAACGGGGCTGCTCGTTGCGGACGAAGTCATGGGTCCGCTCAGCGGCGAGGCCCGCGCGAGGATGGAGGAGGAGGTCCGCCGCGTGCTCGAACGGCTATACGCGCGCACGCGGGAACTGCTCGGCGCACATCGCGCGGCGCTGGATGCGCTCGCGGCCGCGCTGCTCGCGCACGAGACCATCGAAGGCGAGGAAGCGGCGCGCATCCTCGAGGCACACGGCGCGCGCCCCGCCGCGGTCACGGGCGGCTGAGGCGCGCGGCGCACTCCACCAGCGTCAGCGCGTTGCCCACGGGGCGCTCGCCCGCCGCATCCGACGGCCGGTTCACGACGGCCCCGCGAACGACCATCGTGGTGGAGCCGCCGCCATCCAGGTTGATCGCATCGTGCGCGCCGAGCCGCGCCATGAGGTCGGCCAGCTCTTCGAGAGACATGCCGTCGCTGTAAGGCGCCTGACGCCCGTCCACCGTCACCCACAGCAGCCGGCCTCGCGGCGCGATGCCCACGGCCGTGCGCGGATGGCGGCGCTCGCCGAACGATGGAGCGATCCCCTCGCGGATGTCCGGCGCGACACGGCCGCCGCGCAAGAGCACCGGCTGGCCGCCGACCGCCTCCCGTGCCGGCGCGCCTCCGCCCGCTGCCGGCACCAGCGCGATGCTCCAGGCGACGGTGTCTCCCACTGCCAGCGTGCCGAGAACGCGCGCGCTCGCCCCGCGGCCGACCACGACCACCACCCCCGTGTCCAGCGGCAGGCCGCCGCCCGCGCGATCCAGCGCGGTGACGACGCCGGTCGCATCCATGAGGCCGCCTCGCGTGCGGCTCAGTCGCACCGCGACGGCGCCCGAATCCGGCGGGCTCGCCGCGCCGAACCACGCGGTGTATGCGCGGGCGGCGGCGTCTCCACCGGCAACGCCGGCGTCGCGCCCGGACGCTGCGCGCTCCCGATTGACCTGCGCGATGCGCACCGTGTCCGCGCCCCGGATGAGGAAACCACGGAGAGCGGCACGACCGAGCCACGGCGCGGGCGACGATGCGGCCGCGCTCCTCGCCGCGTCCGCTCCCATCGCCGGCACGGCGAACACCGGCCGCGCCACGGGCCCCAGGACGACCTCGCCGCGCTGGACGTGTGCGCCCACGGGCACGCCGCCCGCAGCGAAGAAATCGGCGTTCACCGCGGCGAGCGCATCGGCCGCCAGCTCGCTCGTGCGTGCCCGGCCACCTACGCCAGGGCCCGGCTTACGCACCTCGATTCGCGGCGCGCAGAGCTCCCCGTCGATCTCGAGCACGTGGACGGCCCACGGGCCGGCCGGCAGCCAGGCGTACGCGTGCCGCACGCCGGGCGCCAGCACGGAGACGCGCAACGTGTCCGGGCTCAAGCCGGCAAAGGCCTCCGCGTGCCGGCCGCCCGCGGCCGAATCTGCCCGCGCGAGGTCCGCCGCGTGCGCCGCCATCCCTTCCGCGGCGGCCGGCA
>DASVDH010000034.1:0-2438 GCA_036381195.1 Longimicrobiales bacterium
CGTCTCGTAGAGCAGCAGATCCTCGTCGCACTCGATCAGCCGAACCGCCGGATCCTCCAGATGCGCCGCCACCCACTCGGTGGAAACCAGCGCCTCGGGCCGCGCATACCCACGCCGCTCGATCGGCGTGACGGGCGCGAGCGTCTTTGCGTGTGCCATGGTTGCCTCCTTTCGGGATCAAGGGTTCTGGAGCGCGTGGGTGCCGCGCTCGCCGGGCATCGGCCTCGCCCCAACGAAACGGCCACGGCACCGTCATGGCTGCCGTGGCCGGGGTACGGCGTTTCCGCCGTCTGTGCCTGCGCGGGCCGGCTTCTTCGCCTGGGCCCGCGGCGGCACGGCTGCGCCCCGGTCACGGCCCGTGCGGCCGTGGCCCGCGTACAGCAGCAGCTACAGGACGGCATTCGCCGGATCTCCACGATCATCGGGCATCCTCCCGCGCTTCGGCGCGTGCCGCGGTCACCGGGTCGGGGCACGGGGCGAGGTCTGTGGACGGGCGGAACGGCCGCACGGCCAGCGCGCGCGGGCCGGCGGTACCGACCCCGTCCAGCCACCACGCGCGCGGCGTCCCAGCCTCGCCGCCCGCGGCGTGGTCGAGCAGCCGCGCGAGCGAGACGGACGACACGCGCACTTCCCTCATCAGCCGTGCACGGCGCGGGGACCGCACGGCCATCGCCGTCATTCCCTCCGGTTCAGGGCAAGCAAAAACCCCGGCCTGATCAGGGAAGGCCGGGGTGGATTCGCTCTCGGTCGCTGCGTCTTCGCTGCGTCTCACCGATGGAGCGACCTCCCACGCCCGTCTCCCCGCCAGGAGAAGGCGCGCATACAGCAACAGATGCAGGCGTGGCAGCTCATCGGTGAGTGGCTCTCTTGCACGTCGAGTCCGGCCGGGCCGCGGCCATTGTGGTTCGGGCACTGCCGCCCACCCCGGGTGGGCGCACACGGCCGTTAAACGTCACGGCCATGGATCCGGCCAGACAATCGAGGGTGCGGCCGCGATTGTCAAGCCCCCGGCCGCGCCGCCGCGTCGGGCACCGCCGCACCGGGCGCCACGTCGGGGGTTCCCGTGTCGGGCGTTCCCGCGTCGGGCGTTGCATCAGGCGGCGCATCAGGCGTTGCCGCATCGGGCTCTGCCCTGCCGCGCGCCGCCGTGTCGGGCGACGCTGCGCCGCTGCCCGCAGGCGCGGGCCCGCCGCGGATCTGGTCCGCACGACGCCGAGCCTCCGCGACGAGCTGCTCCGCGCGGGCGTCTGCCTCGCGCAGGATGCGGGCGGCCGCCTCGTCGCCCCCCTTGCGGAGGCGGTCGGCGGCGAGCTCGGCGCCCCGGCGGGCGAGCGGGTTACTGGCGCGGGCGACGAGCGAGTCCGCACGCGCGTACGCCTCGGCCCTGGTGCGGTCAGCGAGCTGCTGCGCCTCGGCGCGGATGGCGGCGGCGCGCTGCTCCGCCTCGCGCACGATGCTGTCCGCCTCCGCGGCGAGGCGTGCGCGCGCGCTGTCCGCCCGCTCCTCGGCCCGCTCCCGCACATCATCGAGCCGCGTCTCGACCTCCTCGCGGACGGCCTGCTCGACCCGCTCGCGCGCGGCGGTCACCACGCGGCCGGCATCCACACTCACCGCGGGATCCGTCACCGTGCCGGTGATGCGGACGCCGAGCTCGATCACGTCACCGGCCTGGAGGTCGAGGCCGGCGCGCTGTCCCTGCGCGAGGGCGGCGGCGATCGCGCGGTTCGCCTCCGCGCCGAGCATGGCGCGGGGGACGTCGAGCCGGAGCGAGTAGTCGAGCGAGCGGTCGATCCCGTTCGAGCCCGAGACGCGTGCGACGACGTCGCCGAGCCGCACGTCGAACGGCCGCAGGTGCAGCCGCCCGTCGCGGATCTCGAACGTCGAGCGCAGCGCCTCGAGCGTGGGGTCCGCGAGCTGCGGCATCTCGAGCATCCGCGAGAGCCGGTCGAGCGGCGGGAAGTCCTGGAGCGCGACGCGCGTGGCTTCCAGCTCGCCCTGGCCGTTCAGCACCTCGAAGACCGGCATCATGTCCGCGCCCAGCGCGCCCCGCACGCCCACGTCTGCGGAGAAGCGACCCTGCGCCCAGCGCGCGATGGGCGCCAGCGCCTGCACGGTGGCGAGCGTCTGGAACGCCGCGGGGATGTCCAGGTTCGCGAGCCGGAGCTTCGCGTCGAACGCGGGACGCGTGGTGTCCACCGTCTCGTAGAAGCCGCTCACCGCGACCTCGCCGCCCAACGCCTTGACGACGAAATCCTCGAGCATCACGCGGCGGTCCTTCACGCGCAGCGCGCCGCGCGCATCGGTCATCTCGAGCTTGCCGAAGGTGAGCCGGCCGATCGCGGCGTCGAGCGCGAAGTCGATGCCGGCGGGCACCGGGATGACCTGGAGCTCGCTCTCCCCCGAGCGCCACTCGTTCAGGTCGAAGCTCGCGCTGCGGA
>DASVDH010000035.1:0-94541 GCA_036381195.1 Longimicrobiales bacterium
ACACCCGTTCCCATCCCGAACACGGCCGTTAAGCCCCGCAGCGCGGATGGTACTGCCCGGGCGACCGGGTGGGAGAGTACGTCGCCGCCGGCCAACCACCCTCTCTCCCCCACCACCCACACACCCACCGTGTTGCGCCAATCAAGCGAAGGGGCGTATCTTGCCGGCCATCGGGAGGTCGCGGAGGTTGCGGCGGATCCACCGGGTGCCAGCACGTATGTCCGCATCGCCATCGCCATTCACGGAGCCCGCGCTCACCATCCTCATCGTGGATGACGAGGAGCTGCTCGTGCGGAGCTGCGCGCGCATCCTCGAGCAGGAGGGCTACATCGTCCAGAAGGCGTCACGCGGGCGCGAGGCACTCGATCTCATGCGGCGCCAGCGGCCGGACATCGTCCTGACGGACCTGATGTTGCCCGACGTGGACGGCATGACGCTGCTGCGCGAGGCCAGGCGGCTGGACCCCGGGATGCTCGTGATCGTGATCACCGGGTTCGCGACCGTGGACTCGAGCATCGAGGCGATCAGGGCGGGCGCATACGATTACATCCCGAAGCCGTTCACCGCGACGCAGCTCCAGATCCTGATCGGCCGGGCGGCGAACCAGGTCCGCCTGGCGCGGGACAACGAGCGGCTGCGAGGGCAGCTCCGCGAACGCTACTCGCTCGAGAACATGATCGGCGTCAGTGACGCGATGCAGCGGCTGTTTGCGCTCGTGCTGCGGGTCGCGCCGACCGACGCCAGTGTGTTCCTGAGCGGCGAGAGCGGCACGGGCAAAGAGCTGATCGCGCGCGGGATCCACCTCAACAGCCGGCGCGCGGACCAGGCCTTCGTCCCCGTGAACTGCGCGGCGTTCCCCGAGAACCTGCTCGAATCCGAGCTGTTCGGCCATGAGAAGGGCGCGTTCACCGGTGCGGACACGCAGAAGCGCGGGCTGATGGAGTACGCGTCGGGCGGCACGTTCTTCCTGGACGAGATCTGCGAGATGAGCCTGGAGCTGCAAGCGAAGCTGCTGCGCGCGCTCCAGGAGAGGAAGATCCGGCGGCTCGGGGGGGAGGCGGAGATCCCGGTGAACATCCGCGTGATCGCGGCGACGAACCGGGATCCCGAGGAAGCAGTGGCGCAGGGGATCCTGCGGCAGGATCTCTACTTCCGCCTCAACGTCGTTCCCGTGAAGGTCCCTCCCCTGCGCGAGCGGAAGGAAGACATTCCGCTGCTCGCGCAGCACTTCCTGCGGCGCTACGCGGAGCAGTACGAGCGGGACGGCGCCACGCCGCTTCGGCTGACGCAGGATGCGATCCGGGTCCTGACCGCGTACCCGTGGCCGGGCAACGTCCGCCAGATCCAGAACGTGATCGAGCGGGTGGTCTCGCTGGCGGCGCCGGGTCAGGAGATCACGGCGGCCGATCTGCCGGACGAGATCCGCGGCGGCGATGGCGCCGCGCCGTCACCGCTCGCCTTCGCAACCCACCTGCCGTTCCACGAGGCCAAGGAGGTGGCGATCGAGGCGTTCGAGCGCGCGTACCTCGACGCCCTGCTCGCGCGCCACGGCGGGAACATCTCGCAGGCGGCGCGCGAGGCGCAAATCGACCGCAAGACCATCCACCGGCTCCTGAAGAAGCACAACATCCGCGCCCGGAGCGATCGAGCCATCGCGTCGCCGGACCTCTAGGCCGGGCGCCCCCGTTTCTCTCCTGCCCAGGGCGGTTCGCGCCCCGCGCGGCGTGCCTCGTGGGCGTTCACCCTGCCCGGTCTGCGTTCCCGAACGCCGCACGGAGCCGGCGCACGGCGGCGGCCGGGTCCGGCGCGGCCATGACCGCGCCGACCACGGCGATTCCGGCAGCGCCGGTGTCGCGCAAGAGGTGCGCGTTGTCCGGATGGATCCCGCCGATCCCGACCACGGGGATGGATACGGCCCGTGCGACCGCGGCGAGGCCGGCGGGACCGATCCGTTCATCACCGACGTCCTTGGTCGTGCTGCCGAACACGGCTCCGCATCCGATGTAGTCCGCGCCCTCGGCCTCCAGCCGCTGTGCCTGGGCGGGGTCGTCCGTCGAGGCGCCGATGAGGAAAGGGCGGGGAGCGGCGAGCCGTGCGGCATGGATCGGCAGATCCCCGGGGCCGAGATGAGCGCCATCGGCGCCGGCAGCCAGGGCCACATCCAGCCGGTCGTTGACGAAGAGGAGCGCGCCGCGACGCGCGGTCACCTCGCGCAGGGCGCGTGCCTGATCGTAGAGCTCGCGCGCCGTCGCCTCCTTGTCCCTGAGCTGGATCGCCGGAGCGCCGGCGTCGAGGGCGGCCTCGACCACCTCGAGGATCGAGCGTGGCGCCGCGAGTCGCCGGTCCGTGATCACGATGAGTCCGAGGTCCATGCTCAGCGGCCCCGGCGCAGCGCGGCTTTCGCGCGGTTGTGCTCGGCCAACGAACGCGTGAACACGTGGCTCCCATCCGGCCTGGCGACGAAGTAGAGGTAGTCCACGTCCGCCGGATAGAGCGCGGCGTTCACGGCCCTCTCGCTGGGCGAGGCGATCGGTCCGGGCGGGAGGCCCGGGTGGCGGTACGTGTTGTACGGATGGTCGGCGACGCTGTCGATGTGGGCGTAGAGCAGGCGGGCCCGGTGCGCGCCGAGAGCGTACTGCACGGTCGGATCCGCCTGGAGCGGGTAGCCGATGCGGAGGCGGTTGTGATAGACCGCGGAGATGAGCGGCATCTCCGCGGGGATCTTCGCTTCCTTCTCGATGATCGAAGCCAGCGTGACCACCTCGCGCTCGGACAGCCCGAGCGAGTCCGCGCGGGCACGCCGCTCCGGCGTCCACAAGGCCTTGTAGACCGCCACCATGCTCGCGAGCACGCTATCGAGCGGCGCGTCCACGGGAAACGTGTAGGTGGCGGGGTACAGGTATCCCTCGAGCGTGGGGCCCGGGACCCCGAAGCGCGCCGCCTGTGCGCTGTCCACCAGGGCGGCGAGCACGGATTCGGCGGGCACGCCGGTCAGACCGGCGAGGCGCGGGGCAATGTGCTGCAGGTCCCAGCCCTCCGGGATGACGATTCGGTAGGTCAGGACGCGGCCGAGGCGCAGGTCTTCCAGCAACCTCTTCCAGCCCGTGCCCGGGCGGAACGCGTAAGTGCCCGGCTTGATCTCATCGTCCACGCCGAGGACCCTGGCATAGAGCCGGAAGAGGAACGGGACCCGGACGATCCTCTTGGCCGCGAGCGAGTCCGTGACCTCGGCGAAGGAGGCGCCGGGCGGCACCCGCACCCGGAGCGGCTCGCCTGCCTCCCGGGTGCTGCGGCCGCACGCAGCGGCGGCGGCGAGCGCCGCGCACAGCGCGAGCACGGCGAGACGCGGGAGCCGCGGCGGACGAATGATGCGGTCACTCACGGGCGGCCCTCCGGTCCAGGTAGGCCTGCAGGATGAGCGCGGCCGCGGCGCGGTCTACGCGCTCCTTGCGCTCGCGTTCGCGCCGCGGGAGCCCCAGCGAGCGGACCGCCCGCTCGGCGCGTACCGAGCTGAGGCGCTCGTCCACGTAGTGCACCGGCAGACCGGTCCGCGCGGCGAGTCGCGTGCCGAACGCGCGGACGGCGCGGGTCCAGTCGCTCTCTTCGCCCTCCAGGGTGAGGGGCAGCCCGAGTACGATCTCGCTCGCGTCGTTCGCCTCCGCGATGCGCGCCACGGCTTCCACCGGCGGCCGCTTGCCGGGCCTGCGCGTGAGGGTGGCGAGCGGCTGTGCGATCGTCGCGGTAGGATCGCTGATGGCGAGCCCGACACGGCGCTCGCCGAGGTCGATCCCCAGGATGCGTCCCACTCACACCAGCTCGGCCAGGGACTCCTCGACGGTCCGCCCCTCGAGGGTGGCGGCGTAGATCGGGTCGACTGCGGCGGAGCCGCCGAACAGGAAGCGGCAGCGGAGGTCGCCACGGGAGCGGCATTCGACCTCGAGCACGCCGATGGGCTGTCCCGCGATGCGGCCCAGGAGGTTGGCCAGCAGCCCCACGGTGAAGAAGCAGCTCGGCCGGCTCGCGCCAGCGGCCGGGTCCGCTTCGATCCAGTCCGAGCTCTCGAGGCAGCCCAGGCCGGGGTGGAGGTCTTCGTGGCTCAGGCGGCCCCAGCCGCGCGCGGCGAAGAGGTCGGAGAGGCGGCGCCAGAACACGGAGCCCGGGAGCCGGGCGACCGCCTCGGCATCGGCCCCGGACTCCGGCGCGTCGCGGCCCGCCGACGCCGGGCCGGCGAGCATGGCGAAGATGGCATCGCCGGCGGCGAAGCCGGCTTGCTGGAGCGCGCGGGCGGCCTTCTCCGGGCCGACGTCTTCGGTCAACGCACGCCGGAGCGCCGTCAGCGAGGCCGCGGGGATCGCCAGTTCGGACGGCGTCGGAGTGATGCGGGCCATTAGCTCCTCTCGGGTTGCGGGGAGTCGAACAACGATAACGGCTGCGCCGGGCCGGCCGGCACCGCGCGTGCGGGCGTCTCCAGCATCGCGCGCAAGGCGGCTTCATCGATGGTCTTCACGCCGAGCTCCCGGGCCCGAGCGAGCTTCGAGCCCGCATCCTCGCCGGCGACGAGGTAATCGGTCGACCTGGAGACGCTGCCCGCGACGCGGCCGCCGTGGCGTTCGATGAGCTCCGTCAGTTCCTTCCGGCTGACGGAGTGCGTCCCGGTGATGACGAACGTCATGCCGTCGAGCGGCCGGTGTTCCGCCCGTTCGACCGGCTCGAGCATGTTCACGCCGGCCTCACGGAGCCGCTGGATCAGGCGGCGGTTGCTCGGCTCGGCGAGGTAGTGGGCGACCGCGGCGGCGGTCACGTCCCCGATGCCGTGGACGGCGGCGAGCTCGGCTTCGCTCGCCTCGAGCAACGCATCCATGGACCCGAAGCGGCGGGCGAGGATCTGCGCGGCGTGGCTGCCCACGTGACGGATTCCCAGCGCGAAGAGCAGGGCGGAGAGCGGGCGCGCACGGGAGGCGGCGATCGCCGTGACGAGGTTCCTCGCGGAGATCTCGGCGAAGCCGTCCAGCTCGAGCAGGTCCTGCGCGCGGAGTGCGTAGAGGTCGGCGACGTCGCGCACGAGCCCGCTCCGGAGGAGCTGCGCTGCGGTGCGCTCACCCAGGCCGCGGATGTCCATTGCGCCTTGCGACGCGAAGTGGACGAGACTCCAGTAGATCCGCTCCGGGCACGAGCCGTTCGGGCAGTAGGTCATGACCTCGCCGGCCGGCCGCTCGACAGGCGTGCCGCAGCCGGGGCAGCGGTCCGGAGGGGTGTACGGCGTCTCCTCGCCCGTGCGCCGCTCGACCAGCGGGCCGACGACCTGCGGGATGACCTCGCCCGCACGCTTCACCAGGACCCAATCCCCGATGCGCAGGTCCTTGCGCGCGATGTCCTCGAAGTTGTGAAGCGTGGCGAGCTTCACCGTGGCCCCGCCGATCTCGACGGGCTCCAGGACCGCGTACGGGTTCAGCGAGCCGGTGCGCCCGACGTTGACCTCGATCGCCCGCAGCCGCGTGACGACCAGGTCGGGGGCGAACTTGTAGGCAATCGCCCAGCGAGGCTCGCGGCCGCCGATGATGCCCAGCTCGGCCCACAGGCGCAGCGGCTGCACTTTCACGACGACGCCGTCGATCGCGTAATCGAGGTCTCCGCGCACGCGCTCGGCCTCTTCGGCGTAGGCGCGGACCTCCTCGAGGTTCCGGCAGGCGCGGCGATGCGGCTCGACGGGGAATCCCCACTCGGCGAGCAGCTCGAGGACCTCGGCCTGGGTGCTGGCGAGCCCTGCCCCGTGCCCTGCCGCCTCGTTCTGCAACTGGAACGCGAAGAATCGGAGCGGCCGCGCAGCCGTGATGGCCGGATCGAGCTGGCGCAGGCTGCCGGCGGCGGCGTTGCGGGGGTTGGCGAACGTCGGCTCCCCCGCCGCCGCCCGGCGCTGGTTCAGCTCTTCGAATCCGGAGATCGGCATGTAGACCTCGCCGCGGATCTCGATCCGCCGGGGCGGCGAACCTGACCGGAGGCGCAGGGGGATGTCGCGGATGGTGCGGACGTTCCGCGTGACGTCCTCGCCGACGAGGCCGTTGCCCCGCGTGGCGCCCCGGACCAGCACGCCATCCTCGTACAGCAGCGAGATGGCCAGGCCGTCGATCTTCAGCTCGACCATGTAGCCGGCCTCGCGGACCTCGGCGGCGATGCGCGCGTTGCGGTCCTCCCAGGCGCGCAGCTCGCTTGCGTCGAACGCGTTGTCCAGCGAGTGCATGGGCGACAGATGCCGGATCTTCTGGAGCTGCGATGCCGGCTCGGCACCGACGCGCTGGGTGGGGGAGTCCGGCGTGGCGAGCTCGGGGTAGGCCGCCTCCAGCTCCTTCAGCTCTCGCAGGAGGCGGTCGTATTCCTCGTCCAGCAGAGTCGGCGAATCGAGGACGTAGTACTCGACATTGGCCCGCTCCAGAATGGCGCGGAGCTCCGCGGCGCGCCGGGCTGCGGCCTCCGGCACCGCGGAGGACGGCACCGCCGTCGGCACGCCGGACACGGGCCGGTCCTCGGCCCCTCGGCTCAAGGCTCACCCTCCATCGGTTGATTCCCTCCCATCTGTTACCCGCCGGAGCCGCCTTCGGTCTCGCCGGCGCGGACCACCCGATTCCTGCCCGCCTCCTTTGCGGCGTAGAGCGCCTGGTCGGCACGACGGATGAGGTCGGGCGGAGTGATGATGCCCCTGTCCGGAAAGACCGCGACTCCAGCCGAGACGGTCATGCGGAAGACCGTGTCGTCGGCCGGGAAGAGGTGGCGTGCCACGTCCTGGCGCACGCGTTCCGCGAATACGGCAGCATCATCGAGGTCCGTATCCGGAAGGATGGCGATGAATTCCTCGCCCCCGTAGCGGCCGAGCTTGTCGATCTCGCGCGCGGTGCGGCGCAGGATCTCGGCCATCTCCTGGAGCACGCGGTCCCCGACCTGGTGGCCGTGGGTGTCGTTGACTTCCTTGAAGTGGTCGAGGTCGAACATTGCAACGGCAACGGGCTCGCCCGTCCGCTTCGCGCGCTCGAACTCCTCGTGGAGGACCTCCTGCGAATGGCGGTGGTTGTAGAGGCCGGTGAGGCCATCGCTGATGCTGAGCTGGGCGAGCTCCTTGTTCTTCTCCTGCAGCTCCGTCTGGAGCCGACGGATGCGGAGCATCGAGCGGACCCGGGCCTCGAGCTCGGGGAAGTTGATGGGCTTGGTGAGGTAATCATCCGCGCCGGCATCCAGGCCCGCCACCTTGTCCCGGGTCGTGTCCCGGACCGTCACGAGGATGATGGGGATGAACGGCAGCGACGGGTCGGACTTGATGCGGCGCGCGACCTCGTAGCCGTCGATCCCCGGCAGCATGACATCCAGGAGGATCAGGTCGGGAGGATGGGCCTGCACGCGGGCCAGGGCCTGCTCGCCGCGGGAGGCCGTCTCGACCTCGTAACCGCAGAAGCGCAGGCGTGTCGAGATGATCTCGAGGTTGTCCGGGCTGTCGTCCACGACCAGGATGCGGCCACGGCAGGCCGGCTCTGGAACACGTTCGGTCGCGGCGGCCATGCCTCAGGCGAGCGCGTGGGGGGTCGCGGCCGCGAGCCCCCGTGGGCGCTGACGCGAGCGAGCCCGAGGCGCGGGTGCCGGCTCGCGGGCGGGCCGCATCCAACTTCCCAGCATTTCAGCCTCGTCCAGGCGTTGGGTCGGGTCCACGCACTCTGCCGATGGAACACCAAATGCACGTCGGGTGCCAGGAACCGGCGGAAACCGAGGCCGGGTGTCGGCGCGGCGCACGGCTCGGCGCGCGGGAGTGCACGTCAGCGCAGGTACCTGCGGCGCCACGCGGCGCGGCGATCTGCGCAAGGTTGACGCATCTCGCGTGCGAAACGTATCCTTCCGCCCTGGAAGCCGGCAAGGGGACGGACGCGTCGTTTCTCCCATCCGCATCGCGGATGGCGTATCCGCATTGGCGGTGCAGGCCAGAGCGCACGCGCTCGCAGCGGGCTGGATGGCACGCGCCATGCAAGGGGATGAGCGTCTTCATCAGGCGCAAAGCGGACAGGCGGAGGGCGGCATGGATTACGACGAGGAGCAGCGGACGTTCAACTTCGTGGCCGGCCTGGCACTCGGCCTCGCTCTGGGCGCGGGGGTCGCGTTGCTGCTCGCACCGCAGAGCGGCCGTCGGACGCGGCGTCAGCTCGTGAGGGCGGTCGCCAGCGCGCGGGACACGGCGGGCGACCGATTCGGCGAGATGGCGGACGACGTGCGATCGGCGGTCGAAGCGGGCCGCCGCCGGCTCAAGCTCTGAGGAGCGATGGTGGCCGGGAGCCTCCAGGGGACCCGGCTGGGTCCGAGCGATGCCGGTGCGCTGTTTCGGGCCGCGTTCCCCGGCAGCCGACTGGTCGTGGTGAGCAATCGCGAGCCCTACGAGCATCGGCGGCGGGGTGGTGAGATCGTGAGCTCGAGGCCGGCGGGCGGCATGACCTCGGCGCTGGACCCGCTGTTACAGGCCGTCGGTGGAGTGTGGATCGCGTGGGGGAGCGGGAATGCGGATGCGGAGGTCGCCGATCCCGGAGGCAGGGTTCGGGTGCCGCCCGAAGCGCCGCGCTACACGCTCCGCCGCATCTGGCTGAACCGATCGGAAGTCCGCCACTACTATCTCGGGTTTGCCAACCAGTTCCTGTGGCCGCTGTTCCACCTGCGACCCTCGCTGACGCGGGTCCGGACGGCGGACTGGGAGCACTACCGCCGCGTCAACGAGCGTTTTGCCGAGGCGGTGGTCGAGGAGACGCGGGGCGGGGATGCCGCGGTGTGGTTCCACGATTACCACCTCGTGCTCGCGCCGGCGTACGTGCGCGCGGCTGCTCCCGGGCTCGCGCTGGCGCACTTCTGGCACATTCCGTGGCCGCCGCTGGACGTCTTTCGCATTGCCCCGCAGGCGGCAGACTTGCTGGAGGGGCTCCTCGCCAACGATCTCGTGGGGCTCCACCTGCCGCAGTTCGTGGAGAACTTCCTGCGCTGCGCGCAGGAGATCCTCGGCGCCGACGTCGATCTCGAGCGAGGAACGGCGGTCCACCGGGGGCGCGTCTGTCACGTACGCTCGTTTCCCATTTCGATCGACGTGGATGCGTTCGAGCGGGCTGCGGGGCGGGAGGGCGCGGAGGAGGCGTGCGCGCGTGTGAGGGCGCGCTACGCGCCGCGCTCGGGGCAGCTCGGCATCGGCGTGGATCGGATGGACTACTCGAAGGGGCTCCCGGAGAAGCTGAAGGCGCTGGACCTGTTGTGGGAGAGGTACCCCGAGTTCCGGGAGCGGTTCAGCTTCGTGCAGGTCGCCGTGCCGAGCCGGACGGACATCGGCGCCTACGACGAGCTGACCCACAAGGTCGAGAGGCTCGTATGGGAGATCAACGACCGCTGGGGCACGCTGCGCTGGCGGCCGGTGCGCCTCATCAAGCGCGCGTTGCCGCGGGAGCGGCTCGCGATCCTGTACCGCGCGGCGGACCTGTGCATCGTCAGCTCGCTCCAGGACGGGATGAATCTGGTCGCGAAGGAGTACGTCGCGAGCAAGCGGGACGGCCAGGGCGTGCTGTTGCTCTCCCGATTCGCCGGAGCGGCCGAGGAGCTGCGTGGCGCGCTGGAGGTGAACCCGTACGCGCCGGAGGACTTCGCGCAACGGATCCGGGAAGCCCTGCTCCTGCCTGCGGAGGAGCGGCGCGCGCGCATGCTGCGGATGCGGCGCTCGTTGCGGAGCATCTACGACTGGCTCGGCGACGTGCTGCGGGTCTGGGGCTCGCTGGCGAGCGGCGCGGCCGGACAGTCGGCGGAGGGGTCGCCGGCGCTGGATGCGCCGGGGATCGGAGGACTGAGGGCATGAGGGCCGACCGTTGAGCATCTACACCCTCATTCAGCGCAAGCGTGACGGCGAGGAGCTGTCACCGGAGGATCTGCGGCGCTTGCTAGCGGGATACGCCGAGGGGAGGCTGCCGGACTACCAGATGGCGGCGTTCCTCATGGCGGTGTTCTTCCGCGGCCTGTCGCGCGCGGAGTTGGGTGTGTTCGTCGAGGCGATGCTCCGCTCCGGCATCGTGCTCGACCTGAGCGACATCCCGGGCCCCAAAGTGGACAAGCATTCGACGGGCGGGGTGGGCGACAAGGTCTCGCTGGTGCTCGCGCCCCTCGCCGCGTCGCTAGGGGTCGTGGTGCCCATGATGAGCGGCCGCAGTCTCGGCCACACGGGTGGGACCCTGGACAAGCTGGAGAGCATCCCCGGCTTCCGGACAGCGCTGTCGGTGCGCGAGGTGCGGGAGCAGCTCGCGCGGATCGGGTGTGTGCTCGTCGGGCAGACGGACGAGATGGCGCCACTGGACCGCAAGCTCTACGCGCTCCGTGATGCGACCGCGACCGTGGAGTCCATCCCGCTGATCGCGTCCAGCATCATGAGCAAGAAGCTGGCGGAGGGCGCGGATGCGCTCGTGCTGGACGTGAAGCTGGGCGCGGGGGCGTTCCTGCCGGACGCGGCGCGGGCGGTCGAGCTCGCGCAGACGATGGTCGAGATCGGGCAGGCGTATGGCCGGAAGGTGACGGCGCTCATGACGGCGATGGACCGCCCGCTCGGCCACGCGGTCGGCAACGCGCTGGAGGTGGAGGAGGCGATCCTCGCGCTGCGGGGTGAAGGGCCTGCGGATCTGCGGGACGTCACGCTCGCGCTCGCGGCGGAGATGCTGGTGCTCGCGGGAATCGCGGGAGACCGGGAGCGGGCCCGCGAGGCCGCGGCCGCTGCGCTCGCGGACGGGCGTGCGCTGCGGCGCATGGAGCAGGTGGTCGAGGCGCAGGGCGGCAACCCGGCGGTGCTCGAGGATCCGGCGCTGCTGCCGCAGGCCCCGGTGCGCCGCGTACTGGAGGCCCCTGCCGCCGGCTGGATCCACGCGGTGGACGCGAGGCGAGTGGGGGAAGCGGCGGCGGCGCTGGGCGCCGGCCGGATGGCCCTGGGCGGCGCGGTGGATCCCGCGGTGGGCTTCCACATCACGGCCAAGCCCGGGCACCGGGTGGAGGCAGGCGAGCCGCTCGCGACGGTGCACGCACGGAGCACGGCGGACGCGGAGCGCGGCCTGCGCGCCCTCGGCGAGGCCATCCGCATCGGCGAGGACGAAGGCCCGCCCCCGTTGCCGCTGATCGGGCAGCGCATCACCGGGGCGCCGGCCTAGCCCAGCGTGGCACCGCGCTGATGCGGCGCGCTCAGAAGCGGATCGGCGGGTCGATGAGTGGGCGGGTCGTGTCGGCAGCCGCGGTGTCCGGCAGGATCCCGCGCAGGCGACCCCCGAAGATCCCGGGGCCGTGGACATCGCAGGCCTCCGTGGGCTCCGTGCCCGGGATGTAGATCTCGCGGTACACCTGCTCCGCGGGACACCACTCGGTGGCGAGCTTGCCGCTCTCGCGATCCACGGTCTGCTGCGTCAGCTCGGGCGGCATGGTCCAGGGGGCGGGGACCGGGCGGCGCGGGGAATCGCCGGCGTAGACCGCCCGCATGAAGTCTGCCCAGACCGGCGCGGCGTAGCGCCCGCCGTCAGCGCCGGGCAGAATCATCTTGGGCCGATCCAGCCCCATCCACACCACCGCGAGCAGGTCCGGCGTGAAGCCGACGAACCAGACATCGGTGGCGTCGTTGGTCGTTCCGGTCTTGCCGCCGGCCGGCACGTCGTAGGAGAGATTGCCGCGGGCCGGGTCCCGGATCCCGTACGCAGTGCCGCGATCCACCACGTCCCGCAGCAGGTCCAGCATCACAGAGGCGACGAGCGGGTCGAGGACGCGGGCGGTATCGGGCTGCGTTTCCCAAAGGACGTTGCCGTCGCCGTCCTCGACGCGCAGGATCGGCCGCGGGCGCACGCGGACGCCCTGCGTCGCGAACACCCCGTACGCAGTCGCGATCTGGATCGGGACCACGTCTGCCGCGCCGATCGCGGTCGAGGGAAAGCGGGGGATGGGGGTCTCGATGCCCATCCGCTGCGCGTACTGCGCCACGGTTTCGATCCCGACCTCGAGGCCGAGCTTCACGGCCGGAATGTTGATGGACCGCCTGAGCGCCTCGCGCAGCGTCATGGGCCCGCGGAACTCGTGGTCGTAATTCTCGGGCGCCCACGTCGTCCCGTCCGGCTGCTCCATCATGACCGGCGCATCGAAGATGACGTAGGACGCGGGGATGCCGCTCGCGATCGCCGCCGTGTAGACGAAGGGCTTGAACACCGAGCCCGGCTGGCGCCGCGCCTGCAGCGCGCGGTTGAATTTCGAATCGTCGAAGTCCCTGCCGCCGATCAGCGCGCGGATGTCGCCCGTCCGGACGTCCATCGCGATGAAGAGCCCCTGGAGGTACGGCGTCTCGTTCGCGCCTTGCTCCACGCCGCCGGCTGCCTTCACCGCTGCGTACTTCGGGTGCCGGTAGCCCGGCTGCGACTCCACGCGCTCCCAGCCCGCCTCGAGGGCGGCCCGCGCCGCACGCTGCATCGCGATGTCCAGCGTGGTGATGACGCGTAGCCCCCGGCGGTAGATATCGTAGCCGTAGCGATCGTCCAGCAGGTCGCGGACCCACTCGACGAAGTAAGGAGCGAGCTGCCCCTCATCCCGCCCGCTGGGCTCCGTCGGGAGGGGCTCGCTCTTCCAGTGCTCCGCCTCCGCCTCGGACAGGTAGCCCTGCTGCGCCATCAGCTCCAGCACGAGATTGCGCCGGGCCCGCGCGCCCTCCGGGTTCCGGAACGGCGAGAGGGCGGTGGGCCGGTTGATGACGGCCGCCAGCATCGCCGCCTCCGCCGGGTTCAGCTCGGTCGCGGGCTTGCCGAAGTAGTGCTGCGCGGCAGACTCGATCCCGTGCCAGCCGTGGCCGTAGTTGACCTGGTTGATGTAGGCCTCGAGGATCTGGTCCTTGCTGTAGGCGCGTTCGAGCTCGAGCGCGACCTTCAGCTCTTTGAGCTTGCGGGTGGGGCGCCGCTCGAAGCCGATCTGCTCGGGGAACATGTGGCGGGCCAACTGCTGCGTGATCGTGCTGCCGCCACCCGCGCGACGGTTGAACAGCCCGCCGATCACCGGCACCCGCACGATGACCGCACGCGCGAAGCCGCGCAGGCTGAAGCCGCTGTGCCGGTAGAAGCGCTTGTCCTCGATCGCGATGAACGCCTGGGGGACGTAGGGCGGCAGGTCCGCGAGCGAGACCGGCGTGCGCCGCTCCTGGAACAGCTCGGCGATGAGCTGGCCGTCGTGGCTCAGGATGCGGGTGGCCTGCTTGGGCTCCCAGACGTAGATCTGCGCGATGGACGGACAGTCGCGGCACACGGAACTCCAGGTTCCGAGCGCGAGGCCGCCGAAGAGCGAGAGCACGACGACGAGGCCGAGACCGGCACTCGAGACGAAGCGCGGGTGCGCGCCGAGCCAATCCAGCAAGGAACGCGCGTAGCCGGGCATGCGGGCACCCATCGGGTCCGTCCAACTCTCAGGGGTTCCGATCATCGCCCTTCGAACGCGAGGAGGGCGATAGGGAGGACTCGGGGCCGGTCCTACACCGGGCCGAGGCCGCGGGTTTCGCGCGCCGTGCCGCGCGGCCGCGGGGCGTCAGCTCGCAGACGCCAGGACGGCGCCGAGCTCCGCGTGGATGGCCGGATTGCCGGCCAGCACCGCGCCGTGCCCGTCCAGGACATCGCTTCTGCCATCCAGCGCGGTGACCACGCCGCCCGCCTCGCGGACGATCAGGGTTCCGGCGGCGATGTCCCAGGGGGCCAGCAGCAGCTCCCAGAACCCATCGAAGTAGCCGCTGGCGACGTGGCACAGGTCCAGCGCGGCGGAGCCGGCGCGCCGGATGCCGGCGCTCCGGCGCAGCACGGCGTCGAACTGGCGCAGGTAGGGCGGCAGGCGGTCGATCGCCTTGAACGGGAACCCCGTCCCGATCAGGGCGAGGCGGAGGTCGGTGAGCTGGGAGACCCGGACGGGCCGCCCGTCGTGGAACGCGCCTCCCCCTCGCACCGCCCACCACTCCTCGCCGGTCGCCGAGCTGGCGACGACCGCGGCCACGAGCTCGCCGCGCCTCGCGACGGCGACGGAGGCCGCGTAGGCGGGGTAGCCGTGGAGGAAGTTGGTGGTTCCGTCGAGCGGATCCACGATCCAGAGCCACTCCGCGGAGCCCGGCGGCGCCGCCTCGCCTGCGCTTTCCTCGGCGAGGATGGCGTGGGCAGGGAAGCGGCGGCGGATCTCGGCCACGATCGTGTCTTCCGCCTCGCGGTCCACGTGCGTGACGAAGTCGGCCACGCCCTTCTCCGACCATTCTTCCAGGGCGACGCGGCCGAGGTAACGGCGATGGATGTCGGCCGCCGCGCGGGCGGCGGCGAGTGCGCAGTCGAGAAGAGCTTCTTCCATGCGGCGTGCCGTGGTCGGACCGGGCTGGCCAGCGCGCCCCGCTTCGCCGGGCGACGTGTTCCGGCGGCGCCGTCTCCGAGACCTCGGTTGCTGGCTTCTCTTCCGGGGCGGCAGTAATTTAGGACGGAAACGGACCGAAACACAGGACGGGGACCGCGATGTCGCGGAGGCGAATCTTCAGTGGCATGCAGCCGTCGGGGGAAGCCCACCTCGGGAACTATCTGGGTGCGCTGCGGCAGTGGGTCCGGCTGCAGGACGAGGCCGATTGCATCTACTGCATCGTGAACTACCACGCGATCACGCAGCCGTACGAGAGCGCGGAGTTGCCGGAGCGCACGTTCGAGCTCGCGGTGAGCTTCCTGGCCGCGGGGCTGGACCCGGATCGGTGCACGATCTTCGTTCAGTCGGATGTGCCGGCGCATACGGAGCTGGCGTGGATCCTCAACACGGTCACGCCGCTGGGGGAGCTCGAGCGGATGACGCAGTTCAAGGACAAGGCGGCGGGACTGGAGTCGGTGCCGGCGGGGCTGCTGAACTACCCGGTGTTGCAGGCGGCAGACATCTTGCTCTATCGGGCGACGGAGGTGCCGGTGGGCGAGGACCAGGTTCAGCACCTGGAGCTGACCCGCGAGATCGCGCGCCGGTGGAACCGCCAGTTCGGCGAGTATTTCCCCGAGCCGCAGGCGGCCGTGAGCGATGCGGGTCGGATCCGGGGGTTGGACGGCGAGGCGAAGATGAGCAAGTCGCGCGGCAACACGGTCGGCATGCTGGACTCGCCCGCGGTGATCGCGCAGCGGGTGCGCACGGCGGTCACGGATCCGCAGCGGGTCCGGCGCAGCGATCCAGGGCGGCCGGAGGTGTGCAACGTGTTCGCGCTGCACCGCTTCTTCACGGCCGCGGAGCGGCGCGCAGAGATCGAGCGGGGTTGCCGGGCGGCGGAGCTGGGGTGCGTCGAGTGCAAGCGGGAGCTGGCGGAGGGCATCGCGCGGGCGTTCGAGCCGATGCGGGAGCGGGCCGCGGAGTTCCGTGCGCGGCCAGAGCGGGTGCGCGAGATCCTGGGAGATGGGGCGGCGCGTTGCCGCGCCATTGCCGCCGAGACGATGCGGGAGGTGCGGGAGCGGATGGGGCTCGAGCTGGGAGGACGCCTGGCACCTGCCGGAGGTTGAGGATGCGAGCCCCGGAAGGAGGCGCTCATGCCGGACGGAAGGAAGCTGCCGAACGAGCTGCGGGGCGAGCAACGGAGTCTCGAGGCGCTGCGTGCGCGCCAGCTGCGGGAGGAGGCCGGCAGGGAGGCGGTGGGGCGGGTGGGTGAGCCGTCAAAGGGCGTTCTCGTGCAGGTCTGCATCGAGTGCGGCAAGGAGTACATGTCCGCCGGCGGCGAGCCACGGGCGGGGCTGGTTTGCGAGAAGTGCGGGAGCACGGTGTTCCGGCCGTTCTACACGGCTTCGACGTACGACGAGGTGGACGCGGACTTCCGGGCCGCGACCGAACGCGAGCTGACGCCGGATGCGGACGAGTCCGATGTCACGCGTGCGGACATCCTGGACCTGAACAACCTCTGAGGGCGGCATGGCTTCGGCACGCTTCGAGGGATCAGGCGTCGCGCTGGTGACACCGTTCGACGAGAGGGGCGTCAACGAGCGGGTCTTGCGGGAGCTGGTCCGGTTCCATCACCGGAACGGGACGGACGCGCTGATCGTCTGCGGGTCGACGGGCGAGGCGGCGACGATGTCGGCGGCGGAGCAGCGGCGCGCGATCGAGGTCGTGGTGGACGAGAACGGGGGGCGGCTCCCGGTCATCGCGGGCTGTGGAGGGAGCGACACGGCGGCGGTGGCGCGGTTGGCCGCGCAGGCGCGGGATGCGGGCGCCGATGCGGTGCTGGTGAGCGCGCCCCCGTACAACAAGCCGACACAGCGCGGCCTGCTCGGGCACTATCGCGCCGTGCTGGCGGAGGCGGACCTCCCGGTCATCGTCTACAACGTTCCGGGGCGCACGGCGGTGAACATCGCGCCGGCGACGATCGCCGAGCTCGCGGCGGACGAGCGGGTGATCGGCGTGAAGGAAGCGTGCGGCGACATCTCGCAGGTCGCGGAGCTCGCCCGGCTGGTCGGCGACCGCCTCTCGATCTGGAGCGGGAACGACGATCAGGTGATTCCGATCCTGGCGTTGGGCGGGGTGGGGGTGATCAGCGTGCTGGCGAACATCGCGCCGGCGGACGTGAGCCGGATGGTGCACCGTTTCCGCGAGGGGGATGTGGCAGGTGCGCGCGCGCTGCAGCTTCGCTATCTGCCGCTGATCCGTGCGCTGTTCGCGGAACCGAATCCGATCCCGGTGAAGGCGGCGGTGGCGTGGCTCGGCTTCGACGTGGGTCCGCTGCGCTTGCCGTTGACGGCGCCGGAGGGTGAGGCGCGGGAGCGGCTGATCGCGGCGCTGAGGGACGCGGGCCTGCAACCGTTGGCGCGGGTGTGATGCCATTGAACGTGGCGGTATCCGGGGCGACCGGCCGCATGGGCCGCGAGATCGCGCGCCTCGTCGGGCAGGCGGAGGATCTGCGGCTGGTGGGCGGCATCGCGCGTTCGAGCTACGAGCCACGGGACACCATTCCGCTGGGCTACGATCAGGTGGAGGCGCCCGAGACTGCGGGCCCGGTGATCGAGGCGGCGGACGTGGTGCTGGACTTCTCCTCGCCGGAGCAGCTCATGCGGCTGCTGAGGAGCCAGGGCGGGGTGCTCGCGGGGCGCGCACTGGTGGTGGGGACGACGGGGTTGGGGGCGGAGGAGTTCGCGGAGCTGGACCGTGCCGCGGAGCGCAGTCCGGTGGTGGCGGCGGCCAACTTCAGCATCGGCGTCAACGTGCTGATCGCGTTGGTGGAGCGGGCGGCGAGTCTGCTGTCGCCGGAGGCGTACGACGTCGAGGTCGTGGAAGCGCACCACCGGCGGAAGCTGGACGCGCCGAGCGGGACGGCGCTGGCTCTCGGAGCGGCGGTCGCGCGCGGGCGGCAGGTGCGGTTGGAGGCGGTGCGGCGGGACGGGCGCAGCGGGCGGGGGGAGGCGGAGCGTCCGGTCGGAGAGATCGGGTTTCACGCGGTGAGGGGCGGGGACGTGGTGGGGGAGCACCGGGTGATGTTTCTCGGCGGGCGGGAGCGGCTGGAGCTGGCGCACGCGGCGCAGGACCGCGCATTGTTCGCGGAGGGCGCGCTCGTGGCGGCGCGCTGGGCCGTGAGGCAGCCGCCCGGGCGGTATGGCCTCCTGCAGGTCCTGGGGCTCTGAATGGACTACCAGCAGATCAGCCGGATCATCTCGGATTCGAGGAAGCGGACGCCCGTGCGGGTGTGGATCCGGCATGAGGGCGAGCTCGGCGTGGAGCCCGCAGAGGACCTGCTGGTCTTCCCGACCGGCGGCGGGACGACCCTGCTGGTGGGCGAGTGGGCGCGCGTGGAGGAGGTGCTGGCGCGGGGAGCCGCACGGATCCGGTACCACTACGTGGAAGCGGACCGGCGCAACTCGGCCGTGCCTTTGCTGGACATCAAGGGGCTGAACGCGCGCATCGAGCCGGGGGCGGTGATCCGCGAACACGTGGAGATCGGAGAGCGGGTCATCGTGATGATGGGGGCGGTGATCAACATCGGCGCCGTGGTGGGTGCGGGGACGATGGTGGACATGAACGCGGTGGTGGGCGCGCGCGCGATCGTCGGCCGGGACTGCCACATCGGCGCGGGGGCCGTGCTGGCGGGCGTGCTCGAGCCGCCGAGCGCCCAGCCGGTGGTGATCGAGGACGGGGTGCTGGTGGGCGCGAACGCGGTGGTGCTCGAGGGGTGCCGGGTGGGGCAGGGGAGCGTGGTCGCGGCGGGGGCGGTGGTGACGCGCGATGTCGAGCCCGCGGTGGTGGTCGCGGGGCAGCCGGCGCGGGTGGTGAAGGAGGTGGATGGGCGGACCCGCGACAAGTCCGCGTTGCTGAAAGAGCTCCGGCGTCTCAACGACTGAGGGGACATGGACTGGCGCGCGCTCATGGAGGGCATGGCCCCGCTGGGCTGGCTGCGGGTAGACCTGCTCTTGCGGCTGCTGCTCGCGGCGATCCTCGGCGGACTGGTCGGGCTGGAGCGGGAGATCAGCGGCAAGCCGGCGGGGCTCAGGACGAACCTGCTCATCTGTGTGGGCGCGGCCCTTTTGACGGAGCTCTCGCTCGCGATCGGCCTCCGCACGGCGGAGCGGCCGAACGCGGACCCCGCGCGCATCGCAGCGCAGATCGTCAGCGGGATCGGCTTCCTGGGGGCAGGCACGATCATCCAGGCGCGCGGCAGCGTCGTCGGCCTGACGACCGCGGCGACGCTGTGGGTCGTCGCGGCGATCGGGATGGCGGTGGGAGCGGCCGCGTACGTGGAAGCGATCGGCACGACCGTGCTGGTCATCGTGGTCCTGGTGCTCCTGCGGCGCGCGGAGGTGGGGCTGGAGAGCCGGCGCCGTCAGGTGCGGGTCCGGGTCGCGATGGCGGCGGATCCCGGGCGGCTGGGCAGGATCGAGGCGGTGCTCGCGGGGTCGGGGTTCAGCATTGACGCGGTGGACGTGGAGCGAACGCCGGACGGGTTCGCGGCGTCGTTCGAGCTGACCGGGCCGCGGCAGCGCGAGCGGGAGGTGCTCGCAGCCCTTCTGGAGCTTCCCGGAGTGGCCAGGGTTTCACGGGAGTGATGCGAGGTCGCACTGCGTGATGCGACGGCTGGTCATCGACTTCGCGGACCGCCGCCCTCTGTGGCGCGTCCCCGGCTGGGCCGTTGAGCGCATCACGGCGTGCCTGCCGGAGGGGTGGGAAGCGCGCGTCGTCGAGGCGGCGGCGGACGGCACGGGAGACGGCGGGCTGCGCGCGAGTCCGGAGGCGCTCGCCGCCGTTGCGGACGCGGAAGTATACCTCGGGTTCGGCGTGCCGCCGGACCTGCTGCGTGCGGGTCCAGGGCTGCGCTGGGTGCACACGGGGACGGCCGGGGTCGGCTCGCTGCTCACGCGCGATCTGGTGGAGCGCGACATCATCCTGACCAACTCGGCCGGCATCCACGCGCCGGCGGTGGCCGAGACCGTCCTGGCGATGATCCTCCACTTCGCCCGCGGGCTGGACATCGCGGTCCGTGCGCAGGCGGCGGGGGCATGGGCGAAGGAGCCGCTGGACCGGGCCGACTCGCCCGTGCGCGAGGTGGCGGGCAGCGTGACGGGCGTGGTGGGGTACGGCGGGATCGGCCGCGAGGTGGCACGGCGGGTCGTGGCGCTGGGCGGCCGGGTGGTCGCCGTGAGGCGCAGGCCCGACGTGGGCGCGCCGCGCGAGCCGGGGATCGAGGTCCACGGGCCGGAGGGCCTCGGACGGCTGCTCGAGGTCAGCGACTACGTGGTGCTCGCGGCACCTGAGACGGAACGGACGCGCGGGCTGATCAGCGAGAGGGAGCTCGCGCGGATGAGGCCGGACGCGGTGCTCATCAATGTCGCGCGGGGAGCGCTGGTGGACGAGCACGCGCTGGTCGAGGCGCTGCGCGCGGGCCGGCTCCGCGGCGCGGGCCTGGACGTCTTCGCCACGGAGCCGCTGCCGTCCGGCCATCCGCTGTGGAGTCTTCCCAACGTGCTGATCACGCCCCACATCTCCGCGTACACGCATCGGTACTGGGAGCGCGAGGTGGCGCTGGTGGAGGAGAACCTGGCCCGCTACCTGGCGGGGCGGCCGCTCCTGAACACGGTCGACAAGCAGGCGGGCTACTGATAGATTGTAGGGCGGAGTACGGGATCTCGCCGGGGGCCGGTCGGCCCCCTCCAGCCCGCGCCACGGCGCCGTACCGCGGGCGTGGCCGCCAACCCAAAGCACTCGAGACGGACGTCCAGCATGATCGAGATCCTCAAAGCCGCCGTGCAGCGCGGCGCATCCGACCTGCACATCAAAGCCGGAGACGTCTTTCGTGCGCGCGTGAACGGCGAGCTCGTCCCGTTGACGAAGCAGCGCCTCAGCCCGGATCAGACCCGGCAGATCGCCCTCCAGCTCATCCCGCCGTGGGACCGGGACCGCATCGACCAGATCCTGGACTACGACTGTTCCTGGGGCGCGCCCGGGGTGGGTCGGTTCCGCGTCAACATCCTGCGGCAGCGCGGCTCGATCATGATCGTGATGCGCGTGATCCCGTTCGAGATCCCGACGCTGGACTCGCTCGGGCTGCCGCCCGTCCTGGCGCGGATCGCGGAGGCGGAGCGCGGCCTGGTGCTGGTCACGGGCGTGACGGGGTCGGGGAAGAGCACGACGCTGGCCGCGATGATCGGGCACATCAACGCGACGCGCCGCAAGCACGTGATCACGCTGGAGAACCCGATCGAGTTCCTGCACCGCGATGTGAACAGCTCGATCACGCAGCGCGAGATCGGAACCGACACCGAGTCCTTCGCTGGAGGGCTGCGGGCCGCGCTGCGTGAGGATCCGGACGTGATCCTCGTCGGCGAGATGCGGGACACCGAGACGATCGATACGGCGATCAAGGCAGCCGAGACAGGGCACCTGGTCTTCTCGACGCTGCACACGCAGAACGCGGTGCAGACCATCTCCCGCATCGTCGCCGTGTTCCCGCCCCAGGAGCAGGAGATGGTGCGGGTGCGGCTGTCGGAGACGCTGGTCGCGATCATCAGCCAGCGGCTGGTGCCGCGCAAAGCAGGAAGCGGCCGCGTCGCCGCGTGCGAGATCATGATCGCGACGGCGACGATCCGGGACGCGATCCTCGATCCCACGCGCTCGCATGAGATCTTCGACCTGATCGAGGAGGGGCGCGAGCAGTACGGCTCGCAGACGTTCGACCAGCACCTGATGGACCTGCTGGCGGAGGGGGTCGTCGAGTACGAGACCGCCAAGGCGGCGGCGACGAATCCATCGGACTTCGAGCTGAAGGTGAAGACCCTTGCCTGAGACGACGGTCCGGCCGGCCGGTGTGCTGGTGCCGGTCACGACGCCGTTCGATGCCACGAGCGGCGAGATCGCGCCGGTGAGCTGGCGCGAGAACCTGCGCCGCTGGATGGAGCACCCCCTGGACGGGGTGGTGCTGTTCGGCTCGACCGGCGAGGGCGTGCTGCTGGACGAGGAGGAGAAGCTCCGGCTCCTGGGACTCGCGCGGGACCTGGTTCCGCCGGGGCGGCTGCTGATCGCGGGTGCGGACGGCGAATCCACGCGCGCGGTGATCCGCCAGGCGCGGCGGTTGGCGGAGGCGGGCGCCGATGCGCTGCTGGTGCACGTGCCGCCCTACTTCGCGGGCGCGCTCTCCGCGGGCGCTGTACGGGACTACTACGTGGCGGTGGCGGATGCCGCGCCGGTGCCGGTCATCCTGTACCACATCCCGAAGTACACGAAGGCGGTGTTCGAGCCGGGACTGGTGGCGGAGCTGGCGCGCCATCCGAACATCGCGGGCCTCAAGGACTCGTCCGGGGACATGCGCCGCTTCGGCGATTACGCGGACGCGTGCGGCGACGAGTGCAGTCTGCTGGTGGGCAACGGAGCGCTGTTCTACACGGCGCTCGAGCTCGGGGCTGCCGGCGGCATCATCGCGCTCGGGCTGCTGGCGCCGGCCGACTGCGTGGAGATCTACCGCCGGTACCAGGCGGGTGAGAGCCGCCGGGCGGGCGAGGTGCAGGAGCGGATCGCCGCGGTGCACAAGGAAATCGTGGCGCGCTACGGCGCGCCTGGGGTGAAGGCCGCGCTCGAGCTGCTCGGGTACGCGGGCGGGCCGCCCCGCCCGCCGCTGTGCGCGCTCGGAGAAGCGCAGCGGCGGGAGGTGGTCCGGGTGATGCAGGAGGCGGAGCTGCTGGGCTAGGCGGGGGCCGATGGAGCCGGGGGGACGTCGATGCAGCCTCGTGCCGGACAGCTCCGCGGGGAAGCCCTCGCGACCCTGCCCGAGCGCGCGGAGGTGGCTGGCGCGCTGAGCGCGCTCGCCCGGCCGCGCCTCACCGGCAGCCCCGGCGCGGCGGAGGTCGAGGCCGAGCTGAGGCGCCGGTTGACGGGGCTCGGCTACGAGATCCGTGAGTTGCCCTTCGGCTTCTCCGTCTGGCCAGGCCGGTGGGGAGTTCCTGCCGCGGGGGTGCTGCTCGTGGCTGCGGCGGCCAGCGCCGGTGCCCTGATCGGGTCGGGCCGGCCCGCCCGGGCCGGCCTGCTGCTGGCCGGCGCGGCCGCGGTCGCGGCGCTGGCCGGCCGGCTCGCGCGCCGCGCAGTCGCGGGGCTGCCCTGGGGCCGCGTGGAGACGGCGAACTGGCTGGTGCATCGGCCAGGGGCACGGCCGCGCTTCCTGGTCATGGCGCATCGCGACTCGAAGTCCCAGGCGTTGCCCACGCTCGGCCGCATGGCGGCGGGAGCACTCGCCCTCCTCTCGTGGCTCCTGCTGTTCACGCTGGCCTGCCTTGCGGCTCTCGACCCTGGGAGCGGCTCGTCGCTCACCACCGCCGTCACGGCGCTGGGTGTGTCGGCCGGCCTGCTCCTCCTCCTCTTCCGTTCGGACAACGCGTCGCCCGGCGCGCTCGACAACGCGAGCGGCCTCGCCGCGCTGCTCACGATCGCGCGCGCCGAACGCGGCCGGGACGACGTCGCTTTCCTCATCACCGACGGCGAAGAGCTGGGCCTGGCCGGCGCGGAGGCGGCCGCGCCGCACACCCCGCCCCTGGAAGCGATCATCAACATCGACGGGTTGGACGACGAGGGCCCGTTCCGCATCGCGGAGTCGTACGGCCTGAGGCGAGCGCGGGCGCTGGCGCCCCGACTGGCCGCGGCGTTGCTGGAGGCCGCGGGAGAACTGGACGTGCCCATCACGCGTGGAGCGGTGCCCGCCGGCATGCTCGTGGACCACATCCCGTTCGCGCGCGCGGGTCAGCCGGCGGTGACGCTGATGCGTGGCACGTTCCGCTCCCTGCTGCGCGTCCACCGGCCGCACGATTCACCCTCGCGGCTGAGCGGCGAGGGCGTCGTCCTCGGCGCGCGGCTCGTTTCGGCGGCGCTGGGACGGCTGCGCGCGGCGACCCCGGGTCGCGCGTGAACGCCGGGCGGCAGGCCCGCGCGCCGGTGCGGCGTGCGGAGGCCGCGCGATTGCGGGCCGGCCCGGCCGCAGCTAACCTTCGCGGTCGGTCTGGCGCCGCCGGCCCGCTTCGCGAGGGCCGGGGGCGCCGTCGTCCGTCTGGCGGCTTGCAGGGGACTGGCGCAACGATCGGAGAGGATGCCGCGTGGTGAAGGATTACCAGTGCCTGGTCGTCGTGGGCGCCCAGTGGGGTGACGAGGGCAAGGGCAAGATCGTGGACGTGCTGGCGCCCGAGGTGGACATCGTCGCGCGCTACCAGGGCGGAGCGAACGCCGGCCACACCGTTCGCGTGGGTGGCGAGGAGTTCATCCTGCACCAGATCCCGTCGGGCATCCTGCACCCGGGGACGCGCTGCCTGCTCGGCAACGGCGTGGTGCTGGACGTGGAGCAGTTCTTCCGCGAGCTCGATGCGCTCCGCGCGCGTGGCGTGGACACGGACGGGCGGGTGGGCGTGAGCGGCCGGGCGCACCTGCTCCTCGAGTACCACAAGCGCCTGGACATCGCCGGCGAGCGGCTCCGCGGCGCGGCGCGCATCGGGACGACGGGGAAGGGAATCGGCCCCGCGTACGAGGACAAGATCGCGCGCCGGGGGATCCGCGTGGCGGACCTGCGACGCGAGGACGCGGCCGAGATGGTGCGGGCCGCCGTCGAGCGGGCGAACGAGGCGCTGCGCGCGGCCGGAGCCGAGCCGCTGGACCCCGCCCGCATCGCGGAGGATGTCCTGGCCGCGCGCGAGCGGCTCCTGCCGCTCGTCACCGAAACGGGCAGCGAGATCTCCCGGGCGCTCGGGCAGGGGCAGCGGGTGCTCCTGGAGGGCGCGCAGGGCGCGCTGCTCGACGTGGACCATGGCACGTACCCGTTCGTCACGTCCTCGACCACGACGGCGGCGGGCGCGGCGACGGGCGTGGGCATCGGCCCCACGAGCATCGATGCGGTGCTCGGTGTGGTGAAGGCGTACACGACGCGCGTGGGCGGCGGCCCGCTCCCCACGGAGCTGGACTCCGAGGTCGGAGACCGGCTGCGCGAGCTCGGCGGGGAATACGGAGCGACGACGGGCCGGCCGCGCCGCTGCGGGTGGTTCGACGCCGTCGTGTTGCGCTACGCCGCCCGCGTCAACGGCCTCACCGGCCTCGCGCTGACCAAGCTGGACGTGCTGGACTCGTTCGACGAGGTGAAGATCGCCACGGCGTACGAGGCGGACGGCGCCGTCCTCGAGGACTTCCCCGAAGACCTCGCAACGCTGGAGCGTGCCCGGCCGCTCTACGAGACGCTGCCGGGCTGGCGCGCCTCGACCAGCCGTGCGCGCACGATCGAGGATCTGCCTGACGGCGCGCGTGCTTACCTGCAAAGGATCGAGGAGCTGACGGGCGTCCCGATCTGGTTCGTCTCCGTGGGGACGGAGCGGGAGCAGATCATCCGGGCCTGAGCGCGCCCGCCCCGCCGCCTCGCTCGGGCCGGGACTCCGCGACCTCCCCCGGCGCCCCGGCCCGAGCCCGAAAACCCCGCCGGGCGCCCCGGCGGCCGAGCCCGGGACGCCGGAGTCTAGCCGCCGAGGCCGGTCGAGGATTCTCGCGGGCTCTACCGCGACCAGATCCCGTTTACGATGTCGCGCGGTCTGGCCCGTCGAGCGCTCTGCGCGGGTGATCGCCGCGCAGCCCACTCCCCGGCGCGCTTCGGCTGCGCCGCCCGGCCGGCGTGTGCCCGCGGCCGCCCGGCCATGCCCCGCCCTCGCCCTCGCCCTGGCCCGGGTCATGGGCCGGGGCGGTCCCCGCCCTTGAGTCACGCGGCACGATCCTGTAAGTTACAGGGCTTTGGTGTCGTGAACTGCTCCAGCCCGGTGGTATGTTCGAGGAGCTGAGCGAAAAGCTGGACGGCGTGCTCGGCCGGTTCCGCGAGCGCGGCGTGCTGACGGAGCCCATGGTCAAGGACGGGCTCCGGGAGATCCGCCGCGTCCTGCTGGAGGCGGACGTCAACTACCAGCTCGCGCGGGACTTCCTGGCGCGGGTGGAGGAGCGTGCGCTCGGGGAGCGCGTGCTCCGCTCCATCTCGCCCGGCCAGCAGATCGTGAAGATCGTGCACGACGAGCTGGTCGCGCTGCTCGGCGGCAGCCGCGTCGCGCTGCAGCTCGCGCCTTCGCCGCCCACGGTCATCCTGCTGGTGGGGCTCCAGGGCTCGGGGAAGACGACGACAGCGGCGAAGCTGGCGCGGCGGCTGGAGCGCGAAGGGCGCTCGCCGCTGCTGGCGGCGCTGGACGTGTACCGCCCGGCGGCGATCGACCAGCTCGAGACGCTCGGCCGGCAGGTGGGCGTGCCGGTGTTCGCGGATCGCGCGGAGCGCGACGTGGCGCGGCTGGCGGAGCGGGCGCTCGAGCAGGCGCGCGCGGACAAGCGGCGCACCGTGATCCTGGACAGCGCGGGCCGGCTCCAGATCGATGCCGAGCTGATGGACGAGCTGCGGCGCGTGAAGGCGGTGGCCCGTCCGACCGAGATCCTGCTGGTCGCCGACGGCATGACCGGGCAGGAGGCGGTCCGGATCGCGACGGGCTTCCACGAGGCCCTCGGCCTGACCGGCGCCATTCTCACGAAGATGGATGGTGATGCGCGGGGCGGCGCTGCGCTGTCCATCCGTGGCGCGACGGGCGTGCCGATCAAGTTCCTGGGCGTGGGCGAGCGGCCGGAGGGGCTCGAGGTCTTCGACCCGGTGCGCATGGCCGACCGCATCCTCCAGCGCGGGGATGTGGTGGGGCTGGTGGAGCGCGCGCAGCAGGCGTTCGACCGGGAGCAGGCCGAGCGGCTGGAGCGGAAGGTCGCGCGGCAGGGCAAGTTCGACCTGGCCGACTTCCTGACCGCGATGCAGCAGCTGCAGAAGCTGGGGCCGCTCGAGGGGCTGCTGAAGATGATCCCGGGCGTGAACCACAAGCTGCTGAAGAACGTGAAGGTCGATCCCAAGCGGATGAAGCACCTGGAGGCGATCATCCTGTCGATGACGCCGCAGGAGCGCGCGCGGCCGGAGATCCTGAACGGATCGCGCCGGGCGCGCATCGCACGGGGGTCGGGCCGGCCGATCCAGGAGGTCAACCGGCTCCTGGAACAGTTCAAGCAGATGCAGAAGCTCATGAAGCAGATGCGGGGGCTGGGAATGGGGTCCGGCGGCCCGCGGATGCCGTTCAACTTCGGCTGACCACAGCCGTCCCACGAACCTCCGAGACAGAGGCCATGTCCGTACGAATCCGACTCCGGCGAGTGGGCCGGAAGAAGCAGCCCAGTTACCGCATTGTGGTCGCGGAATCGAGCGCGCCGCGGGGAGGCGCCTACGTGGAGTCCGTCGGCTTCTACAATCCGTGCCGGCAGCCGGCGGAGCTGGTGCTCGACCTGAACAAGGTGGACTACTGGCTGGCGCGGGGCGCGCAGCCGACGGCGACGGCCGCGTCGCTGATCCGGAAGGCGCGCCGCGGCGGCGACAAGAGCGTGGCACTCGTGCAGCGCGCGGCGGCCGCGGCGGCCGCGGCGCCTGCCGGCGCCGCGGAGGCGCAGCCGCAGCCCGCTGCCGAGCCCGAGTCGGGCGCCGAGCCGGCGGCAGAGTAGCGGGCGCGATGGCGGGTTCTCCTGCGGACCCGGCGAACGCGCGCGCGAGGCATGAGGAGCCGCGCCACCTGGTGGTGGGGCACATCAGCAAGGCGCACGGGACGCGGGGAGAGGTGTTCGTCTGGCCGCTGACGGACGACCCCGAGCGCGTCTTCGCGGTCGGGGAGGAGGTGCAGGTGGCGGAGCCGGAGGGAGGACCCGAGCCGGACGAGGAATGGCGCCCGCTCGTGGTGGAGCGGCGGCGGCCGTTCAAGCGGGGCATGCTGGTGAAATTCGAGGGCCTGGACGACCGCACGGCGGTCGAGCCCCTGGCCGGGCGCTACATCCTGATGCCGCTCGAGAAGCTGGCCCCGCTGGAGGAAGGTGAGGTCTACTATCACCAGTTGCTGGGCGCGGAGGTGGTGACGGTGGAAGGGGAGGTGGTGGGGCGGGTGCGCGAGGTGTTCGAGACCGAGCCGGCGCACCTGCTCGAGGTGAAGGGCGACGGGAAGGTGCACCTGATCCCCTTCACGGAGCGGATCGTGAAGCAGGTCGACATCGAGCGCAAGCGGCTCGTGATCGAGCCGCCGACGGGCCTGCTGGAGATCTGACGGCTGGCGTGACGGCGCAGGCGCGCGTGCCGGCGGGAGTGCGGCGGTGCGGATCAACATCGTCACCATATTCCCGCAGTACTTCACCGCGCCGCTGTCGTTGAGCATTCCGGGCCGAGCGGCCGCAGCGGGGCTGGTGACGTACCGGGTGGTGGACTTGCGGGACTTCACGCACGACCGGCACCGGACGGTAGACGACGCGCCGTACGGAGGCGGGTCCGGGATGGTGATGAAGCCGGAGCCGTTCTTCGAGGCGGTGGATGCGTTGAGGCCGGAGGGTCCGATCGTGCTGCTGTCCGCGCGAGGCAAGCGCTTCGAGCACGCGGATGCGGTGCGGCTCTCGGTCGAGCCCGAGATCACGCTGCTGTGCGGCCACTACAAGGACGTGGACCAGCGCGTGGCAGAGCATCTCGCGACCGAGGAGATCTCCATCGGGGACTTCGTGCTCAGCGGGGGCGAGCCGGCTGCGCTCGTGGTGACGGATGCGGTGGTGCGGCTGCTCCCGGGGGCGCTCGGCACGCACGAGTCCGCAGCGACGGACTCGTTCTACGACGAGGGATTGCTCAGCCCGCCGTCGTACACGCGGCCGCCGAGCTACCGCGGCCACCAGGTCCCGGATGTGCTGTTGTCCGGAGATCATGCGCGGATCGCGGCGTGGCGACAACGAGAGGCGGAGCGGCTGACGCGAGAGCGCCGGCCGGACCTGTGGCGTGCGTACGTGGGGCGACACGGAGAGGCGGCTCAGGGCTGACCGGCGCGCCCGGGCCGACGGCCGACGAGACGGAGGAGGCAGTCATGGACATCGTGCATGAGGTTGCGAAGGCGCAGCTACGGACGGATCTTCCCCAGTTCGGGCCCGGCGACACCATCCGCGTGAACGTGCGCGTGCGCGAGGGCGACAAGGAGCGGATCCAGGCGTTCGAAGGCGTGTGCATCGGCCGCCGCGGTGCGGGCATCGCGGAGAGCTTCACGGTGCGCAAGGTCTCGAGCGGCGTCGGCGTCGAGCGGATCTTCCCGGTCCACTCGCCCTCGATCGATTCGATCGAGCTGGTACGGCGCGGGCGAGTGCGGCGGGCGAAGCTGTACTACCTGCGGCAGCTCCGGGGGAAGGCGAGCCGCATCCGGGAGAAGCGCGAGGGCTGACCGGCTGCGCGCGGGAGCATGGGGCGCGTACGTCGCGGCATGACCCGGCGCCGCGAACGGCTCCGGCTCCGCAAACTCCTCGCCCTCGAGCGCACGTTCTGGGATCGGGGTCTCCGGTTCCTGGCAGGTGTGGACGAGGCGGGGCGTGGCCCTCTCGCGGGGCCGGTCATCGCGGCTGCGGTGATCCTGCCGGAGGGCGTGGCCATCGAGGGAGTGGACGACTCGAAGCGCCTGTCGCCCGCCGTGCGGGAAGAGCTTGCGGCGGAGATCTGCAGCCGCGCGCTCTGCTTCGGCATCGGCGCGGCGAGTCCTCGCGAGATCGACCGGCTCAACATCCTGCGCGCCACTCACCTCGCCATGCAACGCGCCGTGCGCCGCTTGCGGATCCGGCCGGAGCACGTCCTGGTGGACGGCCTTCCGGTCCCCGCGCTCGGCGATGCGCACACGGCGGTGGTCGAGGGTGACCGGCGCGTGCACAGCATCGCGTGCGCCTCGATCCTCGCCAAGGTCACGCGGGACCGCCTGATGCGGCGGCTCGCGGAGCACTACCCCGGCTACGGCTGGGAGCAGAACGCGGGCTACGGCACGGCCGAGCACCGCGCGGCAATCGAGCGGCTCGGCCTCACCCCTCACCACCGGCGCTCCTTCGGGCCCGTCCAGCTCGGCCTCGGTCTGGAGGCGTGACATGCACACGGAACACCTCCAGAACGTCCGCGCGGTTTGGGTCGCGGCGGGTTGGCTCGTCGCTGTCGCGCTGGTGTCGCTCATCCTGATGGTGCTGGCCAGCCTGGAGTTGACGGGCCAGGACCCCGGAACGGACTCGCTGTGGGCGGTCATCGCCGTCGCGGTCGGCTTCTGGCTCGGCGGCTTCTTCACCGGGTTCCGCGCCATCGAAGCCCCCATCCTCCACGGCATCGCGATCGGGCTCGCCTCACTGCCCGCGTGGCTGCTGCTCAACCTCCTCATGGATCAGGTGCTGGGCCTCGCGCCATGGTCGGCGCTCCCGCCCTCGGCCACGGCCGCGCTGCTGCTGGTGCAGATGATGGCGGCGGTCGCGGGCGCGTGGGTCGGCCACCGGGTGGCGTTGCGCGGCGGGGTGGAGCTGAGCGAGTAGCCGCCGGGAAAACGATTGCCGCCGTTGAACTTCGGCTCCCTTTCGGTTATGTTTTCACGGGCCGGTAGCTCAGCTGGTAGAGCAGGGGCCTTTTAAGCCCACGGTCCTGGGTTCGAGTCCCAGCCGGCCCATTGCAGACGATGCGGCCACCTCCGGAATGCCGGAGGTGGCCTTTCTGTTTTTCCGGAGGCGCGCCTCGTGCGTCGGCACGTTTCGATGCCATCCAGCACTGCCGGAGGGGTGGGCCGTGATCGAGTGGCGGTTCGCACGGGGCTGGTCCGAGCGGGAACTCGAGGAGCGGCTGGCCCGCGCCGCCGGCCTGGGGCGCAACTTCCGGGCGAGCTGGGAGGAGATGCTCCCCGGCCGTGGCTGGAATCACTACCGGTCGGACGCCGTCGTCGCGCGAGAGCCGCCGGGGCCGCCGCTCCCGGCGGGCGCGTTCCAGCGCGCGCGCGTGGCGGTCGAGAACTGCGCGTTCTCCGACCCGTCCATCGTGACGGTGCACTTCGACCCGGAACGGCCGCTCGAAGGCCGGCGCATGCTGCTCGAGATCAGGGTGTTGGGGCTGCGTTACCTGTGCGCCGTCGTCGTGTCTGCGGTGCGCGAGGAGGCAGAGGCGGAGCGAACGCTCTTCGCGTTCAGGTACGACACGGTGGGCGACCACATCGAGCAGGGAATGGAGTGGTTCGTGCTCGAGAAGGAGCACGCGACGGGGCAGGTCCGGTTCCGGGTCGAGTCTCGCTGGCGGCCGGGGCGGTTCCCCAACTGGTGGAGCCGCGTGGGCTTCGCGCTGCTCTCGCCCCACTACCATCGCGCGTGGCACCACGCGGCGCAGCGGCGCGTTTCCCTCCTCGCGCGCTTCGGCTCGCTTGAGCCGCCGGTCCCGCACGACGGATCGCTGGTCCACGAGGGGCCGGAGGTGATTTACGAGACGATCCGGGGCGCACGCGGCGGCCGGCGGGACACTCGCGCCAGCCGCCGGTGAGTGGCGGCCCCGGGCAACGGCACGGCCCGCCGAATGCTCGGCGAGGAAGCGGTTTCCTGGTCCCTCGGGGCGGAGGAGGCCGTGAAGCTCGTGGTCTTCGGCCTGACGGTGAGCTCGTCCTGGGGCAACGGCCACGCCACGTTGTGGCGGGCGCTGTGGCGTGCGCTCGCGCGGCGCGGCCACCGCGTCGTCTTTTTCGAGCGGGACGTCTCGTATTATGCCGCGCACCGGGACCTGACTGAGCTGTCCGGAGGCGAGTTGCGGCTGTACCCGACGTGGGAGGAGGCGGTGGGGCTCGCGCGGCGGCATCTGGCGGACGCGGACGTCGCGATGGTGACGTCGTACTGCCCGGACGGCGTCGCGGCCGCCGAGCTGGTGCTTTCCGCGGCGCCGGGCCGGCGCGTGTTCTACGACATGGACACGCCGGTCACGCTCGACGCGCTACGGCGAGGCGAGCGGGTGGCGTACATCGGCCCCGATGGCCTGCGCGACTTCGACCTGGTGCTGAGCTACACGGGCGGGGAGGCGCTCGAGGAGCTGCGTACGCGTCTGGGCGCGCGGCGTGTCGCGCCGCTGTACGGCAGCGTGGATCCGGAGGTTCACCGCCCGGTGCAGCCAGATCCCCGCTACGCGGCCGATCTCTCGTACCTCGGCACGTACGCGGCTGACCGGCAGGAGGCGCTGGAGCGGCTGTTCGTCGAGCCGGCGCGGTGGCTGCCGGACAGGCGCTTTCTGGTGGGCGGAGCGCTGTATCCGCAGGACTTCCCGTGGACACCGAACATCCACTTCGTGCACCATGTCCCGCCGCCGGAGCATCCGGCGTTCTACTGCTCCTCGAGATTGACCCTGAACGTGACGCGGCGCGCGATGGCGGAGATGGGCTACTGCCCTTCCGGGCGCCTGTTCGAGGCGGCCGCGTGCGGCGTCCCGGTCGTGAGCGACGAGTGGCGCGGCCTGGACTGCTTCTTCGCGCCCGGCTCGGAGATCCTCGTCGCGCGCTCGGCGAGCGACGTCGTGGACGCACTGGGCCTCGATGCGTCCGAGCTCGCGGGGATCGCGCGGCGCGCGCGGGAGCGGGCGCTCGACGAGCACACCGCGGAGCGCCGCGTGGACGAGTTGATGGCAGCGCTCGACGGGGTGGCGGCCGGCGGGTCCCCTCCGGCCGCCGCGGGCCACAGTGGGTCCGTGGGGGTGTGAGGTGTGGGGCATCGTTCCCGCGGCGGGCGCCGGGAGTCGCATCCAGCCGCTGGCGTTCTCCAAGGAGCTGTTGCCGGTCGGCAGCCGCAGGGATGGGGATGTCGAGCGTCCGCGCGCGGTGAGCGAGTACCTGATCGAACGGATGATCCTCGCCGGCGCGGACAGGATCTGCTTCGTGATCTCATCCGGAAAGTCGGACATCCTCGAGTACTACGGCGCGGGTGTGGAGGGCGCGCACGTCTGCTACGCGGTGCAGCCGCGGCCCGGAGGATTGTGCGACGCGATCTTCCGCGCGGTACCCTTCATCCACGAGACGGAGTCGGCCATCGTGGGCCTGCCCGACACGATCTGGTTCCCGGCCGATGCGTTGCGTGCGCTCCCGGCCGACGTGCTCGCGTTTCTCCTCTTCCCGGTCGCGCGGCCGGAGTTCTTCGATGCGGTCGTCACGGATGCGACCGGAGCGGTGCAGGAGATCCAGGTCAAGCAGCCGAACCCCTCGACGAAGTGGGTCTGGGGCGCGTTCCGGATGCCGGGCGCCGTGCTGCACGAGCTGCACGCCCTCTGGCGCAGCCGCGGCTCGAGCGACGAGTACGTCGGCACCCTCGTCAACGCATACCTGGCAGCGGGGGGCGTGGCGCAGGGGGTGCGCGCCGGCACCTCGTACGTGGACGTGGGGACGCTCGACGGCTACCGCGAGGCCATCCAGCTCCTCGCACGGGAGCACGACCACGCGCGCTCACCGGTCGGCGGGGCGCGAACGCAGACGCGGCACGTCCCGGCGCCGGAGCGAGAGCCGGCGGCCTCGCGGCTCGAGGGGCGCGGGGCCGGCTGAAGGCCTCCCGACGAGGTGTCTCAACACAAGGTGAGACAGGTCGTTTGCCTAACGACCTGTCGCCTGGCGTCGCGAGACGAGGCGCTGCGGCGGCGGACCAACATCCTGTGCGCCGTTCCAGGGACAGGTGTGGCATCACGTCCCGCACTCGGTGCCACGTGAGGCCGCTGCCGGACGCGCGCCGCTGCATCCGATCGGCGTGCGGGTGGCACCTCGCGGAACGCGGGTGCACCGCCTCGCCGTTGCATCACCCCATGCGGCGTATCTCTTCATGATCGTGTCACATACAGCGTCCGCGCCGGCGCGGGGTGTGCGCGCGGGACCATGGCGCGCGGAGCGCGTGGCGAAGGCGCGCGAACCGGCCGCCCGCCCGTGCCCGTGTCGCGGGACGCGCTCTGGCCTGCGCTTTGCAAACCCGCGGCGGCGCCCCGTCGAGAGGGTGCTCTGACCGGCTTCCCGTTCGCTCTCCCCGAACAAGAACCGCGTCTGGCACGAGGAGGTGCCATGCACCATCGAACGATGCTGTTGCGAGTCGTCCTGGCGCTGGCGCTGGGGCTCGTCCTCACGGCGTGCCACGGTGACGAAACCATCGTCGGGCCGTCGGCCTCGCCGCAGGCTCCCGCACCGCAGGCGACGATGGCGACCGACCCGGATGGGAATACGTACACGATCATCGAGGGTCCGCCGCTCGGGCTGCCGCTCCAGTTGACGCGATTGATCTCGCTGGAGGGCGGGACGCTCAGCCTCCTCGGCCACACGCTCGTGGTGCCGAAGGGTGCGGTGACGAGTCCCACGCTGTTCACGATGCTCGTCGGGTTGAACGGGCACGTCGAGGTGCACCTCACTGCGCTCGTGCCCACGCTGTTCCGCATCCTGAACATCGGCGAGCAGGGCTTCCGCAAGCCGGTGCGGCTCACGCTCAGCTACGCCAATGCCCGCAACGTGGAGGACCCGAACGATCTCGTGATCGTGTACGTGCCCGGCTGGTGGGGCTACGACAGGGTCGAGCCGCTGCCGAGCACCGTGGACACCACTCGGAAGACGGTGACCGCGGAGCTGGACCACTTCTCCAGGTACGCGATGGCGACCAACTGATGGGCAGCAGGTCCCTCAGGGCGTCCACAGCGCGCCGGTCCGCCCGGCCCGCGCGGCTCGCCGACCTGGTGGAGGCCGCGCAGGCCGCCGAGCGGGCCGGCGCGTGGGACCAGTCGCTGGCGTACTACGAGCAGGCGTTCGGCCGGCTCACGCGGGAGGGCGATGCCGCTCGTGCGGCGGAGCTCCTGCGCTGGATCGCCACGGTGCACCGCGAGCGAGGGGATCTCGAGCTGGCGGGCGAGCTGTGTGAGGCGAGTCTCGCGGTTGCGGAGGCCAGCGGCGCGCGGGAGCACGTTGCCGCGGCGCTCAACTGCCTCGCGACGGTCGAGTTGCTCGCCGGGCGCGTGGAAGTGGCGGAATCGTTGTACTGCCGTGCCCGCGCGCTTGCCGACGAGCTCGGCGACGCGCGGCTCGGCGCGATGGTCGAGCAGAACCTGGGCACGCTCGCGAACATCCGGGGCGACGTGGGCGGCGCGCTCTCCGCCTACACCTCCGCGCTGGAACGCTACCGCAGGCTGGGCGACCTGCGGGGCGCGGCCTGGGCCCTGAACAACATGGGCATGGCACACGTGGACCTGGGCGAGTGGGAGCTCGCGGAGGCGTGCTATGACGAGGCGTTCTCGCTGGGCGACCGGCTGCACGACACGGCGTTGCTCGGCCTGCTCGAGCTGAACCGGGCCGAGCTGCATCTGCGACGGGGCCGCTTCGACCGGGCGCGCGAGTCGTGCGATCGCGCGTTCGAGATCCACAGCCGCCTGCGCTCGCAGGCCGGGTTGGGCGAAGCGAACAAGCTGTACGGCATCCTGTACCGGGAGACGAGCAAGCCCGCGCTGGCCGACGTCCATCTGTCGCAAGCGATCGCGCTGGCGCAGCGGTGCCAGGACCGGCTGCTGGAGGCCGAAGCGCTGAGCGAGTACGCGCTCGTGCACCTTGCGGAGCAGCGCAACCGCGAGGCGCTGGAGTGCCTGAACCGGGCGCACGCGCTCTTCCGCGAGCTGGGCGCGCGGCGCGAGCTGCTGGACCTCGAGCGGCGGCTGGATCGCCTCGAGGAGACGTACCTGCGCGTGGTGCAGGCGTGGGGCGAGTCCATCGAATCCAAGGACCGCTACACGGCGGGACACTGCCAGCGCGTGGCCGACTACGCGACGATGCTCGCGGCCGCGATCGGCTTCCAGGGACGCGACCTGACCTGGCTGCGCATGGGCGCGTTCCTCCACGATGTCGGCAAGATGGCGGTGCCGCCCGAGGTGCTGAACAAGCCGGGTGCGCTCACGGCCGAGGAATGGGAGCTGATGCGCCAGCACCCGGTCGTGGGGGACGAGATCGTCGCCGAGATGAAGTTCCCGTGGGACATCCGACCCATCGTGCGCAACCACCATGAACGGTGGGATGGCGGCGGCTATCCGGACGGGCTGCGCGGCGAAGAGATCCCGCTCACCGCGCGCATCCTGTGCGTGGCTGACGTCTTTGACGCGCTGACGACCGCGCGCAGCTACCGGCCGGCGATGGGGCGGGAGGAGGCGCTGTCCATCATGGAGCGGGACGCGGGCAAGATCTTCGACCCGCATCTGTTCCGGATCTTCCGGACGCTGGTCGAGGCAGCGCCGACGCGCGGGCCGCGGCGTCCGCGCGAGGTCCAGTTGATCGGCGTATGAGAGGGGCTCGCCTGCTCGGGGCGCGGGTACCATCCCGCGAAGCATTCCGGAACGCAGGAGGGGAGCCCCGTGTGTGGGAGATTCACGCTCGCGAGCACGCCGGAGGAGCTGGCGGCAGAGTTCGGCCTGGCCGGGGTGCCGGGCGAGTATCGGCCGCGCTACAACATTGCGCCGAGCCAGCCGGTGGCGGTGCTGTTGCCGGGCAAGGGCGGGCCGCAGCTCCGCTTCCTGCGCTGGGGGTTGGTACCCTTCTGGGCGGACGATCCGGCCATTGGCCACCGAATGATCAACGCGCGGGCGGAAGGGCTGGCCACGCGGCCCGCCTTCCGGAGGCCGTTCGAGCGGCGGCGGTGCCTGGTCCTGGCGGATGGCTTCTACGAGTGGCGGCGCGATCCGGGAGGGAAGACGCCGATGCTGGTCCGGCTCGCGAGCCATCGGCCCTTCGCGCTGGCGGGGCTCTGGGACCGCTGGGTTCCCCGGGATGGCGGCGAGCCGCTCGACTCGTGCGCCATCGTGACCACGGAGGCGAGCCCGCTCCTGCGGCCGATCCACGACCGCATGCCGGTCATCCTGGATCGCGGCGAGCGCGAAGAGTGGTTGACGCGCGAGACGTCCCCGGATCGGCTCCGGGCGCTGCTGCGGCCGTACGGGGGCGAGCTCGAGGCCTACGAGGTTTCGCGCCTGGTCAACTCGCCGGAGAACGACGTGCCGGCGTGCGTGGAACCGGTCTAGCGCGGGAGCGGGGGCCCGCCGGGGCATCGTCGCGGCGGCCGGTTCGAGGGGCGGTGGCGGCCGAGACACGCGGGCGGCCGGACGCGTGTCGGGCCGCGGGACTCCGTGGGGGATGCTTCCCATGCTGAGCGACTTCGAGAACGCGCGCTTCCTGTTGGTTGACGACGAGGAGCCCAACCTCCGGCTGCTCGAGCGGATCCTGGAACGTGCCGGCTACACGCAGTACAAGAGCACGACGGACCCGCGTGATGCACTGCCGATCTTCCTCGAGTTCGAGCCCGACCTCGTGCTGCTCGACCTGCACATGCCGCACATCGACGGCTTCGCCGTCATGGACGAGCTGCGGCACCGCATGCCCGGAGGAGCGCACGTCCCCGTCCTGGTCCTGACGGGGGATGTCAGCCCGGACGTGCGCAGGCGTGCGCTGGCGTGCGGCGCGCGGGATTTCCTGAACAAGCCGTTCGATGTGGCCGAGGTGCTGCTGCGGATCAAGAACCTGCTGGAGATGCGGTTCCTGCAGCTTCAGCTCCAACGCCAGAACGAGTTGCTCGAGCAGCGCGTGCGGGAACGGACGCGCGAGCTCGAAGGCGCCCGGATCGAGATCCTGGAGCGGCTGGCACGGGCGGCCGAGTTCCGGGATGACACCACCGGCCAGCACACGCAACGCGTGGGGCGGATTTCCGCGCTCGTCGCGCGCTCGCTCGGGCTGCCTGCGCCGCAGGTGGACCTGATCCGCCGGGCGGCGCCGTTGCACGACGTGGGCAAGATCGGCATCCCGGATTCGATCCTGCTGCGGCCGGGACAGTTGGGGGAGCGCGAGTTCGAGGTGATGCGGACGCACACGTACATCGGCGCGCGAATCCTCTCGGGCAGCCGTTTCCCCCTCCTCGACGTGGCGGCGACGATCGCGCTCACCCACCACGAGCGGTGGGACGGCACCGGTTACCCGAAGGGGTTGAGGGGCGAGTCGATCCCGATGGTCGGCCGCATCGTGGCGGTGGCGGACGTCTTCGATGCGCTCACGCACGACAGGCCCTACAAGGCGGCGTGGCCGGTGGAGGATGCGCTGGCGGAAATCGAGCGCCAGGCCGGACGCCAGTTCGACCCGCAGGTCGTGGAGGCGTTCCTCGAAACGCTGCGCCGGATGGGGTTCCTGGGGAGCGGAGTGCGGGAGGCCACGGGCGTTCAGTAGCGCCGGGGGGAACGAACGTTGCAATCACGGGTCGTCAGGCGGCGACGCGCGCCGCGCTCCTTCGGGGGCGCGGCGCTTCGTCCTCGATGGGGGACCCCGGCGCGGAGGGACGGATGGCGGAACCCAGGATGCAGTCGGAGGCGAGCCTGGTCGCCGAACTGAACGACCTGCTCCAGCTCGATCACGACGCCGTGCAGGCGTACAACATCGCGATCGACTGCGTGAGCGAGGAGCGGCTGCGTGAGCCGCTGATGGCCTTCCGGGCGGACCACGAGCGGCACATCCAGGAGCTGACGTCCCTGATCCGCGCGCAGGGCGGGATCCCCCTGGAGATCGCGCACATTCCGACGGGGATGTTCAAGTCCGCCGTGCAGCGGGCAGGCGCCACGCGCGGAGACCGCGCGTTGCTGCTGACGTTCAAGGCGAACGAGCGGCAGGTGCGGGACAAGTACCGCAGGCACGCGGACCGTGACCATCCGCCGGATGTCCAGGCCGTGCTGGCGCGCGCGGCACTGGACGAGGAACGGCACTACGCCTGGGCGCTCGAGGTGCTGGACGAGCTGTGCGCCGGCGAGGACACCATCATCGGGCGGATCGAGGCCGGCTTCGAACGGGGGCACAAGGCGGTTGCCGACGCGGTGGAGAACGTCGAGCGTGGGGTCATGGAGCGCATGGAGGAGGCGAGGCGCGGCGTGATGGAGGCGCCGGCACGCCTGCGCTCGGCCGCGGGCGACCGGCTCGAGCGGGCGGCCGGGGCCGTGGATCGGGTCGGCGACTGGGCCGGCGATCGCGGAGGCGTGATCGGGCGGGTGAGCCCGGTCGCACACGGCGTGGCGGGCGGCTTCGAGCGCGCGGCCGGCTACGTGCGCACCCGCGACTTCGCGGCGATGCGCAGCGATGTCGAGCGCGGGGTGGACCGGCATCCGCTCCGTGCCGCGCTCATCGCCCTCGGCATCGGCTTCCTGTTCGGCCGGATCGTTCGCTAGCCCGGGCAGGACGCGCCTGATGCCCGGACGGGTTCAGGCCTCGATGGGCTCGCCGAGGTCTGCGGGCGTGTGGCCCTGGAGAATCGCCGCGATGACCGACCGGGCGTAGGACTCGGATTGCTGCTCGCGGTCCGAGCCCCGGATGTGGGCGAGCACCAGGCGCTCGCCGTTCGCGCATTCCAGCCCCACGTAGGCCGACGGGAAGATCTCCGGCGTACCGAGCACCGATTCCGCCTCGTGCGGCACGCCTGCGACGCCCAGCCGAGCGTCCCCGCTGTCGAGCGCGTCGCGAATGCGGTCCCAGGTTTCGTCCAGGGGGAAGCGCGTCGCGGCGAGCATTGTCGGCATTCCGCTGATCAGCAGCGCGACGTCGAGCTCGACTTCCCGGTCAGCTGCGTGTACGCGGGAGGTGTAGATCACCGGGAACGGCCCGGCGAGGAAGACGGGGATGGCTGACGAGTCCATGGCGACTCCAGACTGCAGCAGCGCGGGCCACGGCGCGCGTCTTTCGCTGCCGGGCCGCTACGTCATCTACCCGGCCGCGGACGGGATGGTTTCCCGGTGGCGGCGTTGCCATCCCGGCGCGGTCTTCAGATGAGGCCCACGATCCTGCGCAGCAGGCCGATGAACCGTGCCGCCTCGCGCGCACGGCCATGCGGCCCCAGCCCTCGCTCCGCCCCGGCCGAGTGCGCGAACAGCGCCGTGATCGTGCAGGCGACGCAGCGGTGGGCCGGGATCGCCCGGGCGAGGCGGAGCGTCTCAGTGTAAGGCACGAGGCGATCCTCCTTCCCGTGGGCGAGCAGGGTGCGATGGGGCGCGCGTGGCAGGAAGGGAGCGGGGTCCAGGAGCGGATCGGCGCGCAGCGCCGCGGCCGCGAGCTCATGCGCCAGCTCGCGCGCGCGGTCGGGTGAGGGCACGGGGCATCCCGCGGGCGCGGCGAAGAGATCGAAGATCTCCCGCTGCGGTGCGGGCAGGCCGGCGCGGAGCCGGGTCTTCAGCGGATCGTAGGCCGGGTCCCATGCCGAGACGCCGCGCCGCCCGGCCTCGCGCGCCAGCTCCTCGAGGGCGTGCGCCAGCGCGCCGTAGCCGCCGAAGCCCGGCACCCGCGTCAGGTAATTGGCCCCCATGATCCAGCGGCCGTAGGGGTCCGGCTCGCGGTGTCGGACCACGCCGTCGATCTCGTACTCGCCGGCAATGCCGAAGCGGAAGAGGTTGAAGAGGTCGTAGTAGCCGCCCCAGGCCGCGACTCCGCGGACGGCGCCCTCCAGCCCCGGGTCGGCCGCGGCGACCAGCGCCTGGGTTGCGCCGAACGAGAAGCCCAGGACTCCCGTCCTCCCCTCCGCCGCGTCCGGTCGCGCGCGCAGCACGTGGGTCGCCGCGCGGATCGTCTCCGCCGTCAGCGCGGGCGCCACGCGGAGCCGCCGCCACTCCGGGATGTCGGGGACGAGGACGAGCGCGCCGCTCGCCGCGACGGCGCGGGCAAGCCGTTCCAGCGAGGGGTGCTGGCGGCCGCGGTAGGCGAGGCCATGAAGGACGATCCATGCCGGCAGCGGCTCCCGCCCGCGCGCGGGGCGGTAAAGCGTCGCCGGAAGCTCCTGCTCTCCCCGCCGGTACGTGATCTCGATCTCCTGGACGGCGCCGGGGCGCGGACGGAGATACTGCCGCAGAAAACGGATGGTGCTCGCCATGCAGCGCCAAGCTACTCGGCCCCGGGGCGCCAGGTCCAGTCTTGCATCCGGCCTCGGCCGGGCCGCATACTCGCCGCGTGCATACCCCGAGCCAGGGGCCCGCGCCCCCTGTCCGGCCCGGCCACGGCCGCCGCCGATTCCTCCGAGAGGTGGCCGGGGCGGCTGCGGCCGCTGCCCTCCCCGCCGTGCTGCGGGCCGGGCCCACTCCTGCCGGCGCCGCCGGGCCACCTCTTGCCGGCGGCCAGGAGGACGAGGTGTACTGGCGCGGCGTCCGTGACCGGTTCCTCATCCCGGCGGGCCGCATCTACCTCAACGTGGGCACGCTCGGGCCGCAGCCCCTGCCGGTGGTCGAGGCCGTGGAGCGTTGCACGCGCCGGGTCGCAGAGACGTACCCGCCGGGCGTGGCGTGGGACCGCCTCAAGGAGCGACTCGGGCGGCTGCTGGACGGCGATCCGGATGGCTTCGTCTTCCCGCGCAACACCACCGAGGCCATGAGCTGGGTCGCGAACGGCCTCGAGCTGGCGGCGGGAGACGAGGTGCTGACGACCGACCACGAGCACATCGGCGGGCTCTGCTGCTGGCAGGCGCTCGCCGCACGGCGCGGCGTCCGGCTCCGCGTCGTGCAGATCCCGGCGAGCGAGGGCGATCCCGACGAGGTCATCCGCCGCGTGCGCGCGGCACTCTCTCCACGGACGCGCGTCCTCTCCATCTCGCACGTCCTGTTCACCAACGGCGCAATCATGCCGGTCCGGGAGCTGGTCGAGCTGTGCCGGGGCCGCGGCATCATCTCGGTCGTGGACGGCGCGCATCCGCCCGGGCTCATGCGCCTGAGCCTGCGACGCCTCGACCCTGACTTCTACGCGTCCTCGCTCCACAAATGGCTGCTCGCGCCCCAGGGTACCGGCTTGCTCTACATCCGGGAGGACTGGCGGCGCCGCTTCTGGCCGACGGTCGCTTCGGGAGAGTGGGACGACCTCCCTCTCGGCGCGCATCGCCTGAACCACGTGGGCACGATCGACGAATCCCGCCTCGCCGGCCTCGAGGCGGCCCTGGACTTCCACGAGGCCGTCGGCCCGGCACGTGTGGAGCGGAGGATCCGCGCCCTGCGGCGCCGGCTCGCGGAGCGCCTCGCGATGGTCCCGCGTCTGCACATCACCTCGCCGAGCGGGGACTCGCATGTCGCAGGAATGGTCTCGTTCCGCATCGAGGGATTGGACGCGCTCGACGTCCAGCGCCGGCTTGCCCGGGACGCCAACGTCCGGAGCCGCGTGATCGGCGAGTACGGGTACGGCTGGATGCGGCTCGCGCCGCACATTTACAACACGCCGGACGAGCTGGACCGGGTCGTGGACCTGCTCGCCGCGATGCGTTAGGCCGGCGCGAACGCTGCCACCGGAGCGAGGCTGGCTTCCATGCGGCAGAACCTTCGCCTGTGCACGGCATTCCCGCTCCTCGCCGCCCTGGCGACGCTCCCGCTGCCGGATCGGGCGGCCGCGCAGAGCGTGCCGCCGCCTCGCTGGACCGCCGGCCTGCAAGCGGGCGTCCAGCTCCCCGCATGGCTCTACGATGAGTGGGTGACGGCGTTCGTCAACGACACGACATCGCTCACGACGGCGTACAGCGAGAGGATTCGGACGGCGCCGCTCGTGAACGCGGTCCTCCGCTACAGGCCCCAGTCCGAGTTCGGCGCCTTCCTCAGCATCCAGCTCGCGTCCGCCGGCACGCGGGCGACGTACTCCGGCGGAGGCGCGGGCCCGGAGGCCATCGACCGGCACGTGCGCATCTGGACGTTCGGGGCGGGGCTATCCGTTCGGATCGGTGAATGGGCGGACGGGGAAGGGAGCCTGGAGTACCTGCTCGGCCCGGTGCTGGTCCGGCACACGCTCGACCTCTCGAACGGCCACCGGGACGTGTTCGCGCACGAGTTCGGCGCTCCGAGGGACGCGCAACTCGGGTGGGCGAGCCGGAGCTGGACGGGCTGGGGGCTCATGATGGGCGCGAGCACGCGCTTTCCGCTCGCGAGGGATCTGGGCCTGCGGCTCGCCCTGCACAGCATCGTGCTTCCGGTCGCCGTCCAGCAGATGGCCGCGCTGGAAGAGGAGGATGTGTTCCAGCTCACGCGCCGCCTGGCTGTGTTCAGCTACCGTCCGTACACGACGTACTACCCCTCGGTCCGGGTGGGCCTCGAGTACGTGCTCGGCCGGATGCCGCCGCGGATCGAGCGCCGGGCCGCCTTGCCGCCGCCGCCCGGGCCGGCCCTGGCGAGCGCGGAGACCCGGGCGGCGCGCGCGATGCTGGCGCGGGGCGACACGGCGGGTGCCGTCGCTACGTTGCGCGAGCGCGTCCGGGCCGCGCCGGACGACGCATCGGCCTGGCGCGATCTCTCCCTGTTGCTCGCAGCCGATGCGGAGCGCAGCCCCGCCGTGCGCCCGGAGGCGTGGGCGGCCCTGGAGCGCGCAGTCGCGCTGAACCCCGATGACGGCGCGGTGCTCGCTGCGTACGGCAGGATCGCATCGCTGCTGCAACGCAGCGGGACGGCCGGCGGGCCGACCGCGCCGCGGCTCTCCGTCTCCGAGGTCGCCGTCCGGGCGGACACGGCAGGAGTCATCTTCCTCTCGTGGAACATCGCCGGACTCGCGAGGGGGCAGGACGGACGGGTACGCTACCGCGTGCAGGTCGAGGTGATCGACGGCGCCGGCGAGGTGGTTCCCCTGCGCCTCGCCGCTGGGCCCGAGGACGCAGCGACGCCGCGGCTCGCGCTGGAGCGAGCGGGAGGTGCACCGTCCGTCTCGGCGCGCCTCGAGTTGCGCCTGTCACGCGTGCGGGCCGGCGTCCACACGCTGCGGCTCAGCGTCACGAGCCTCGCCTCCGGCCAGGTCGCAACGCGCGTAGCGGGATTCGAGGTCCGGTGAGTGTGAGTGGGCGGGCGTGCCGCCCGCGGTGCGGTGCCGTTCCGGCGGCCGGTGTGGCGGACCGGCCGCCTGGACGAGACGCCCGTGCTCGTCCAGGCGACGTGCCGGTCCCGAGCGCGCTCAGTACTTCGCCAGCTCGCGGATCGCGGCGAGCACGTTCTCGGCGCCCGGGAGGATGACGTCCTCGAGCTGCGGCGAGTACGCGACCCAGGTATCCAGCGAAGCCACCCGCTTCACCGGCCCGTCCAGCCACTCGAAGAGCTCGTCCGCGATCCGCGCGGCGATCTCGGAGCCGATCCCCCAGGACAGCGCGTCCTCGTGCGCGACGATCACCTTGTTGGTCTTGCGCACCGATGCGGCGATCGTCTCCATGTCCAGGGGATTCAGCGAGCGGAGGTCGATGACCTCCACACTGAGCCCATCCTCCTCTTCCGCCATCTTCGCCGCATCCAGGGAGCGCTTGACCACAGCACCGCAGGTGACCACCGTGATGTCCGTCCCCTCGCGCACGACCTTGGCCTTGCCGAACGGGATCATGAAATTCGGTCCCGGATAACGGCCCTTGTTGTACACCTGGCGGTAGAGGTGCTTGTGCTCGAGGAAGATCACGGGGTCGTCGCAGCGGATCGCGGTGCGCAGCAGCCCGTTGGCGTCCAGGGCGGTCGAGGGGAGCACCACGCGTAGCCCGGGGGTGTGCGTGAACAGCGTCTCCCCCGTCTGCGAATGGTAGATGGCGCCGCCCTTGAGATAGCCGCCGTAGGCGACGCGGACGACCACGGGCGCGCTCCACGCGTTGGCCGAGCGGTAGCGCATGGTGGCCAGCTCGTTCCGGATCTGCATCATCGCCGGCCAGATGTAGTCGAAGAACTGGATCTCGACCACGGGCCTGAGTCCGCGTGCGGCCATGCCCGCGGCGCGGCCGACGATATTGGCCTCGGCGAGCGGCGAGTTGAAGACGCGCGTGCTGCCGAAGCGGCGCTGGAGGCCGTAGGTGACCTTGAAGACGCCGCCTTTGCCCTTCACCTCGTCCAGCACGCTCTCCCGGCTCGCATCGGCGACGTCCTCGCCGAAGATGACGATGCGCGGATCGCGCTCCATCTCGTCCCGGAGGCACGCGTTGAGGAGGTCGACCATCGTCGTCTCCTCGCCCTCGAAGTGCGGGTCCTCCTCCGTGTCGAACCGCTCGCCCGTCGGGTCCACGTCCGGCGAGTAGAGGTAGAGCGTCGCGGTCTCCGGCGCCGGCTGGGGCTGCGCGAGCGCGCGGTCGGCCGCTTCCTGGACCTCCTGGACGATCCTGGCCTCCAGGGCGTCCAGCTCCTCCGGGCTCGCCAATCCCTCCTCGATCAGGAAGCGGCGGTAGCTCGTGATGGGATCGCGACTGGCCTCGAGCGCGCGCTCCGACTCCGGACGGTATGCGCGCTCGTCATCCGACATCGAGTGCGAGTAGGGCCGGATGACGTGCGCGTGGAGGAGCGCCGGGCCCTTGCGCTCCCGGCAGTAGGCCACCGCGCGGCCGGCCGCCTCATAGCTGGCCAGCACGTCGCAGCCGTCCACTTCCTCGACGTAGAGGTTCGGAAAGGACGAGACCAGCTTGCTGATCTTGCCGCCGGGAGTGTTGACCTCGACGGGGACAGAGATCGCGTAGCCGTTGTCCTCGACCAGGAAGAGCACCGGCAGCGCGAGATTGCAGGCCGTGCTGAGCGCCTCCCAGAACTCGCCCTCGGAGGTCTGCCCGTCTCCGGACGTGCAGAGGACGATCTCATCTTCTTCGAACGGCTCCATTTGCGCGCGCATCTCGGGGGCGCGGAGCGCGCGCCAGGCGGCTTCGGCGCAGCCGACGGCCTGCAGGAACTGCGTGCCGGTCGGCGATGAGGTGCTGACGATGTGCAGCTTGCGATGCCCCCAGTGCGCGGGCATCTGCCGTCCGCCGCTCGACGGGTCGCTCTCGGCGGCGACCGCCTGGAGCAGTTGCTCGTACGGCGTCATGCCGAGGGCGAGGGTCAGGGCGCGGTCGCGGTAGTAGAGGTAGAACCAGTCGGATCCCGGGCGCAGGTGTGGCGCGAGGGCGACCTGCACCGCCTCGTGGCCAGCGCCGGAGATCTGGAAGAAGATGCGGTTCTGGCGCTTGAGCTGGATCTCCTTGTCGTCGACACGCCGCGCCGTGAGCATCGTCGCATAGAAGCCGACGAGCGTGTCACGGTCCAGGCCAGCGTGGCGCTGGGTCGGCCGGGTTCTCGCCTTCGTCGCCATGGTCCTCCACGGTCGTTGGCCGCCGCGGAGGGCCGGGCGCGGGTCGTGGCCACGTCGGGCGACGGCCTCACACCCGTGCGGCCGCGGCGGCCGGGATCGGAATGGGATGTCCCACGCGTATTATACCCGCTCGTTCCGGGCAAGGCCACCCCTCGGCGCGGTGGAAGCGCTGGATTCCGCGGGCGTGGCGGGACTGACGGCCGGGGTTCGGGCGCCTGCGGCCGGGTGGCGTGGGGGCGGCAGTTTACACGCCCGATCCGGCGGTGGTATCTTTGATGCGCCCCCCGGAACGACCCTTTCGGGACGATGCCGGTTTCGACTCGAGCTCTGATTCTCCTGCGGCTGGTCGGGCAAGCGTTGCTCCGTCCAGGCCTGTATGGGCCGGCGCTCCGGGCGGCATGGCGCTTCAGGGCTCGGGGTTGGTACCGGCGTCCACCGTTCCTGCCGCTTCCCCCCGGTGAGTACCTGCTCTGGCGCATGGAGACGGCCTACGGCAGTCCGCACGCGCCGCCGACCGCCCGCGAGCTGGGCCGGTATCTGCGCTGGGCCGAGCGGATGCGAGACAACCACAAGCCCGGGAAGCTGAGAGAATGGTGAAGAAGATCTTTCTGGTGCTGGTGGTCCTGGGTGGTGCAATGATGACGGTGCCCGCGCTTCGCGCCTGGGCGCGCCCGCATCTGGAGCCTGCCTTCGGGGACGTGATGGACTGGTGGGGAGCTCACCTGCGGCCACTGGTGGACCCGGCGCTGCGCTGGTCGGCGAGGAACGAGCTGCGCTCCGTGGTGCGGAGTCTGAAAGAGGCGTCGCAGATCGGGCAGCCGCTCCCGAATCCGTCGGAGTTCCGGGCGTACGTGACGCAGCGGCATCTCTCCGGCCGGGGAGGGAACGATCCGTGGGGAACGCCCTACTATCTGGTGGTGACGGAGGACTCGCTGATCGGAGGGTCGGCGGGACCGGACCGCGAACGAGGGACCGCGGACGACGTGCTGGTCTCGATCGGTCGCCGGTAGGTGGGGGCCGGAGGCCGGCGCGGGGCAGGGCGGGCCGCGGAGATCGATGCGGACCATGGCATCACATCGCGCGACATCGGATCCGAGCGGTTCCGCGGTGCCCGAGGGTGGGGTTGCCACGGCCGAGCCGGGAGCCGGGACGGTGGCCGGGCGCCAGCGCCGACGCCCGTTTGGCCGTGCGCTCTACGTTGCGTTTCTCCTCGCTTTCGTCGCGCTCGCCGTCTGGCTCGCGACGATCGAGATCGAGGGTGCGCTCGCCGACTTCGCGCTCCGGTTCGGGTACATCGGCTATCTCGGCGCGGCCTGCATCGCGGGGCTCAACTTCATCGTCCCGACGACGCACCTGATCTTCACCACGCCGTTGTTGAATGCGGGGTTGGACCCCTGGGGCATGGTCGCGTGCGGTGCCGCGGGAGCGACGCTCGCGGACGCCATCGGCTACGCGCTCGGGTCCAGCGGGCGGCTGGCGCTGTCGCAGCGGTACGCCGGCATCGCGGACCGGTTGGCGGGCGCGGTGCGGCGTTGGCCGCGGCTGGCGCCCGCGCTCCTGTTCCTGTGGGCCGCATTCGCCCCGCTGCCGAACGAGATCCTCGTGATCCCCGCGGGCGTCCTCGGTTACGGCATCGGTCGCACGACGCTCCTCACGTTCAGCGGAAACATCGTCTTTAACGCGATGGCCATCGTGCTCGGCCTGTCCGTTGTCTAGTGCTGCGGGTCGGTCTGACGGGAAACATCGCGAGCGGGAAGTCCACCGTGGCGCGAGTGTGGGAACGGCTGGGCGCGCGCATCATCGATGCCGATGACCTGGCGCGGCGTGCGGTGGAGCCCGGCTCGCCGGCGCTGAGCCGGATCGCGCGCGAGTTCGGGCCGGGCGTTCTCGAGCCGGGCGGCGGCCTGGACCGTGCAGCGATGCGCGACCTCGTGTTCCGGGATGAGGCGGCGCGGCGACGGCTGGAAGCCATCGTCCACCCCGAGGTGGCGCGCCTGCGGGCGGAGGAGGAGCGGAGGCTGGAGCGGGAGGGGGTCGCCATCGTCGTGAACGACGTTCCGCTTCTTTTCGAGGCCGGGCTGGAGGATCGCTTCGACGTGGTGGTGCTGGTCGATGCGCCCGAGGAGGTGCGGCTGGAACGGCTGGTGCGGGACCGCGGCCTGATGCCTGACGAAGCGCGGCGAATGATCGAAGCGCAGATGCCGGCGGAACCCAAGCGGCGCCGCGCCGACGTGGTGATCGACAACGCCGGCACGCTGGAAGAACTGGAGGCATGCGCGGAGCGCGTATGGCGGGATCTGGTGCGGCGCGCGTCCGCGTAGACATGCATCTGCACACGGCCGGGTCGTACGACTGCCTCAGCGACCCGGAGGAGGTGCTGCGGGTCGCCCTCGACCGCGGCATCGAGCGGATCTGCGTGACCGATCACAACGAGATCGCGGTCGCGCTCGAGCTGAAGCGGCGCTACCCGGCCCATGTCATCGTGGGCGAAGAGGTGAAGACCGCCGAAGGGGTGGACATCATCGGCCTGTTCCTGAGCGAACGGATCGAGAAGGGCACGCCGGCGCGGGTCGCATGCGAGCGCATTCGCGCGCAGGGCGGTCTCGTCTACGTGCCTCATCCGTTCGTGGGGGGAAAGGGCGGAGGCGGCCGCATCCTGGCGACCATTGCCGACCTGGTGGACATGGTGGAGGGGTTCAACGCGCGCATCCACTTGCAGCGGCTGAACGATCGCGCGGTGGCGTGGGCGCACGCGCACGGCGCGGCGGTGGGCGCCGGGTCCGACGCGCACACGCTGGCCGAGGTCGGGCGCGCCTTCGTCGAGGTGCCGCCCTTCGAGGATCGGCCCGCCGCGTTCCTCGCTGCGGTGCGGCAGGGCCGGTTCCAGGGCCGGTTGTCCCCCTGGAGCGTGCACCTCGCCTCGACGTATGCAAAGCTCAGGAAGCGGAGGGCGGCACGGTGATGCGAACGGACGCGCCACGCGCTCGCCGGCAGCGGCGGGAATCCTTGCGCGGGAGCCACCACGGCGCGGCGGCGCGCTTCTCCGGAGGAGGGGCGTGACCGGCGGAGCGACCATCCCTCACGAGCGGCGCGAGGCGCTGGAGAACGTGCGGGCGGCGCTCGAGGGTGCCCGGCGCGTCGTCCTCACCACGCACGTCAATGCAGACGGCGACGGCGCCGGCTGCCAGGCCGCGCTGGCTTCCTATCTGGCCGGGCGCGGCGCGCGGGTCGCACTCGTCAACCCCACCCCTTTCCCGGCGCTGTACCGATACCTGGTCCGGGATCCGGAGTGGATCCTGGACGTCGGCGCGCCGGCCGCGGCCGACGTCATGCGCGATGCCGATGCGGTCGTGGTCCTGGACACGAGCGAGCCCAACCGCATCGGCAAGGTCGCCCGCGCGATCCGGGAGCACGCCGTCATCGTGATCGATCACCACCCGCCCGGGGAAGCGACCATTCCCGGGGTCGTGCTCCGGGATCCGCGCGCCTGTGCGACCGGCGAACTGGTCTACGACCTGCTGCTCCTGGCCGGGCTGGAGGACCCCTGGCCCCCCGAGGTCGTGGAGGGCCTCTACGTCGCCATCGTCACCGACACGGGGTCGTTCCGATTCGCCAACACGACGCCGCGCGCCCACCTGATCGCGGCGGACCTCATGCGCCGCGGGCTGGACCCCGAGGCCGTCTACCGCCGCATTTTCGCGAACGTCCCGCTGCGGCGGATCCATCTCTTGCGTGCGGCCCTCGAGCGCCTGGAGGTGGACTCCGAGCTGCCCATCACGTGGATCAGCATCCCGCGCGACATCGCGGACGCGCTCGGCGTGACATCCGAGGACCTGGACGGCATCGTCGAGCACGCCCGTTCCATCGAGGGCACGGAGGTCGCGCTGCTGTTCCGCGAGCTGGCGGACGGCGCCACCAAGGTCTCCTTCCGGTCCGCCGGGGACGTCGATGTGAACGCCCTGGCGCGGCGCTTCGGGGGCGGCGGGCACGTCAAGGCGGCCGGCGCCCTGATCCCGGCGCCACTGGAACGGGTGCGCGCGGAGGTGCTGGAGGCCACGCGCGAGGCCGTCCGTTCGCTTGAGCGGGCATCGCAGGGCCGTTAGATTACCGACGTATGGAGATCCGTTACCGAGCGCCGGATTTCAGCTCGCCCCGCCTCAGCGCGGCACCCGATGCGCGCTTCGTGCGTGCGCCGGCTGACGGCGTCCTCCCCGAGGGGTTCTTCTCGACGACAAACCTGCCGACCTACATCCGGATGGGCGGGGACTGGCGGCTGCCCCGGTATCCGCGGATGGACGGCGTCATCGTGCAGGAGGAGGACGGATCGCTCCAGGTGCTGGAGGCGCGCTACGTGCGCGCCGGCCAGCCGGTCCTGGTCGGCGCCGCCGAGGATGGCAGCGAGGGCATCTACGTGCATGCCACCGGCTTCCTGGGCGACGAGGACGACGGCGATGGCGAGTTCCAGTTCATGCGCTCCGAGGTGAGCCGCGAAAAGCCCGTGGACTACGCGCGGCTCGCCGCCCTGCTCGTCGCGGAGCGCGAGCGCGGCGGGCACATCGTGTGGGTCGTCGGCCCGGCGGTGCTCCACGCGCGCGGCCGCGACGTCCTCGCCTGGTTCATCCGCAACGGGTACGTGAGCGCGCTGCTCGGCGGGAACGCCGTCGCGGTGCACGATATCGAGCAGGCGCTCACCGGCACCACCCTCGGCATGGACCGCACCGGTCGGCCGGTCACGGGCGGGCACAGCAACCACATGCGGGCCATCAACCGGATCGCATCCGCGGGGTCGATCGCGGCAGCCGTGGAGCAGGGAATCCTGCGGGAGGGCATCATGCATGCGTGCGTCGTGCACGGCGTGCCGTTCGTCCTCGCCGGCTCCATCCGGGACGACGGGCCGCTGCCCGACACGATCACCGACGTGGTCCGTGCGCAGGAGCTGATGCGCGAGCACGCACGGCGCGCAACCATGGCCGTCATGATCGCCACGGCGCTGCACTCGATCGCCTTCGGCAACATGCTCCCCGCGTACGTCGTCGAGGCGGACGGTTCGCTGCGGCCGCTCACGACCGTGGCCGTGGACTCCTCCGAGTTCGTCATCAACAAGTTGAAGGATCGCGGGACGCACCAGGCCTTCGGCGTCATCACCAACGCCCAGGACTTCCTGCACGTGCTGCGGCACTTCGTGGAGCAGGAGAGTGCGGCCCGAGCGGAGCGGGCGGCGGCGGCAACGCCCGCCGGCTCCGGAGTGGGTGCCCTCCAGCCCGAGCGGGTTCACGCGTGACGCAGCAGGTCCCGGACGGCGTGGCGCGGCCCGACGCGGGCACCCTCTCCGTGCTCCTCGGCGCCATCGTGGAGCACCTCCCCGTCACCTCGATCGACGAGGTGTGGATCTTCCCGCCTCACCGGGTGGGCAAGGCGGAAAGCGTGGTCGCGGTGGTCTCCGCCTACGAGGATGGTGGCGACCGCCGGCGCATCTTCACGGCGCGGTGCACGGTGGTGCGCGAGCCGAAGGGGCCGGGCAGGGTGCAGCGGGAGGTCGCCGAGCAGGGCAGCGCGCCGGCCGAACGGCTGGGCCGGCTGATCGAAGGGGTCCTGCGGCGGCTGGGTGACGAGCTGCCGGCGGCGCCGCCGAGGCAGGTGCTGGTGGGTGGGGACGCGGCGCGCTGGGAGGCGGCGCTGGCGGAGCTGGAGAGCGGGGCGGTGGTGACGGGCTGAGGTTGCGCCGGGGTGGGTTTTTCGCTATCAATAATCGTTGTCTGTTCTGGAGCAACGCCCCGGCACGGAGGGCTCGGGAATGGCATTCGTGCATCTGTTCCGCCGCTACCTGCGGGAGCAGGGGTTGCCGGTCACGCAGCAGCGGGAGGCGATCGCGGAAGTGGTGTTCTCCTCGCCGGAGCACCTGTCCGTGGAAGAGATCGAGGCGGCCCTGCGGCGACGGGGCGAGCGGATCGGGAAAGCGACGATCTACCGGACGCTCGAGATGCTGGTCAAGAGCGGGCTGGTCGCGGAGCACGACTTCGGGGAGGGGTTCAAGCGCTACGAGCACCTGTTCGGGCAGATGCCGGTGCACGAGCACCTGGTCTGCACGGAGTGCGGCAAGGTGACGGAGATCCAGAGCCTGGAGCTGGTGCGGGCACACGAGGATGTGGCAAGGCAGCACGGGTTCCAGCCAGCGCGGTACCGGATGGAGATCTACGGGTTGTGCGCGGAGTGCCAGGCGGCTGGCCGGACGCTGCGGTGGGAGGGGTTGACCTGCCCGATCGAGACCCTATAATTCCGCCGCTGACTCACCCGGGCGGAAGCAGACAGCGGTCGGCCGTGCCGTGGTAGACGGCGGCGGGCGTGTGGCGGATGCGGGTCCGGGAGGGGTCGAGACGAGACCCCCCGGACCCCGTTATTGTTTCTAGCGGGGCGGTTTCTGGCGGATTGCTTTCGCCGCGGGTGGGTGGTGGGCGGCGCTGTGACGTTCGCCCCGCGCGGGCTTCCCGGTGCCGGGCCGGCGCCGGGCGCGGGGACGTCGGGGCGGGCAGTGAGCCGCCGGGATTCCCTTCAACCGGTCACGAGAAATGGTATTCACGACCGATCAGTTCGTCCCGACGAAGGTGTTCCTGACGAAGGGGGTGGGCGTGCATCGGGAACGCCTGACCAGCTTCGAGATGGCCCTACGGGATGCGCAGGTCGCAAAGTACAATCTGGTTCGCGTGTCGAGCATCTTCCCCCCGGGCTGCCAGGTCGTGGATCGCGAGGAGGGGCTGGCGCGGCTGAAGCCGGGGCAGATCGTGTTCGCGGTGCTGTCGGAGGCGTCGACGAACGAGCCGAGCCGGCGTGTGGCGGCCTCGGTCGGGCTGGCGATTCCGAACGATCCGCGGCACTACGGCTACATCTCGGAGCATCACGCGTTCGGCCAGTCCGAGCAGACGGCCGGCGATTATGCGGAGGATCTGGCGGCGTCCATGCTCGCGACGGTGCTGGGGATCCCATTCAACCCGGACGAGGCCTGGGCGGTGCGGGAGGAGCAGTGGAAGCTGGGCGGCGAGATCGTGGAGACGGTGAACAGCACGATGGTCGCGGAGGCGCCGGAGGACGGGAGCTGGGTGACCGTGGTCGCCGCCGCCGTCTTTTGCGGGTAGGGCAGCGCATGCGCGGCGGGCATGTCGCTGCGTGGCGCGTGCCGCACGCGGGCGAGCTGCGGGCGGCGTGCCCCCTTCCGGCCCGCCACCGCGCGCGGCGCCCGTCCCGTGCCGGGCGCGCGGCCGGGGCACCGCGCGTGCCGTCGCAGGGGAGGTGAGCCGCCCGTGCTGCGGGCGGCGTCGACGGGCTGCGACGTTGGGGGAAGGATGCCGAATCGGCGCGATCCAGGGGCTCCCGGCCGGGGGCCCCTCGTTGCATCGGATACCGCGGATGCGGGGGGAGGCATGCAGGTACCTGAGGCACTGAGGGGAGCCGGTTGGGAGCTCCCGCACAACTTCCTGGGGCTGGACGAGGCGGCGAGCGAATTCGCGCGCGCGCGGTTCGTGATCCTGCCCGTTCCGTACGAGGCGACGACGAGCTTCGGCGGCGGTGCGCGGAACGGGCCGGCGGCGATCCTCGAGGCCTCGCGTTACATCGAGCTGTACGATCACGAGCTGGACGTGGAGCCCTACACTGCCGGCATCGCCACGTTGCCCGCGCTCGAGCTGACGGGTGCGGGGCCGGCGGAGGCGGTCGCGGAGTTGCGGGCGGTCTACGATCGGCTCCTGGATGCGGCGCCGGGGAAGCTGGTGATCGTGCTGGGAGGAGAGCACTCGATCACCAGCGCGCCGGTGCTGGCGTGGGCAGACCGGCTGCAGGCGCAGGGGAGAAACCGAGCGCTCACGGTCCTCCAGATCGACGCGCACACGGACCTGAGGCCAGAGTACGAGGGCAGCCCGTACTCGCACGCTTCGGTCATGCACCGGGTGCACGAGCGGGTCAACATCGTTGCGGTCGGGATCCGCGCGATGACGAGGGAGGAGCGGGAGCTGGTGCGGGCGTCGGACCACATCCACGTCTTCTTCGCGGACCACCTCCAGGACGGGACGGCGTGGATCGACGACGTGATGGCGAAGCTCGGCGAACACGTCTACATCACGTTCGACGTGGACGGGCTGGATCCCTCGCTGGTGCCGGCGACGGGGACGCCCGAGCCCGGCGGGCTCGGCTGGTACCCGGCGCTCGCGCTGCTGCGGCGCGTGTTCCGCGAACGCAAGGTCGTGGGGTGTGACGTGGTCGAGCTGGCCCCCATCCCGGGGCAGCCGGCTTCCGATTTCCTCGTCGCCAAGCTCGTGTACAAGATGATCGGGTACGCGGCGGAGGAGGCGGGAAGGAGCGGCCGCGCTCACGGTTGATGGGCCGAGTACCTGCGCAAGAGCGGGTGGAGGTCGAGGGGGTCCTCGATCGGGAGGTCTTCCGGCACGAGCCCGGGCGGGGTGAGGAGGAAAGGCCAGAACTGCCGTCCGCCCAGGGCTCCGTGTGCGCCGACCTGGTCATCGAAGCAAACGCACACATCGCGTTCCGGGTCGTAGGCGCCGAACAGGACGATGTCCCCGGCGTTCTCGAGCTGGACGAGGTGAACGAGCGCGCGCCGTTCGATGGGTCCCGGAGCGTAGGGGACGAGGGGATCCGCGCCAGCGAGCAGCTCGACCTGCCCGTCCGGCGTGACGAGTGCGCGTCCCAGCGCGCCCTCCACGTGCGCGCCATCCAGGAGGCGCGTGATGACGAGGCCGATCCCCCGGTGGGCGACGAGGAAGTAGTAGAGCGCGCGGCGCTCGGGGTCCGCGCGGATCTCGTCGAAGGTCAGGGGGCGGTCGGGCTCGGTCCAGTAGAGGTGCGCGAGCGAGGAGGAGTAGGTGATCACCAGCCGGTGCGACTCCTCGACGCGCACCGTCTCGGCGACGAGCGGGAAGATACGGTACTGCTTCCGCAACCAGCGGAGGATCCGTAGCCCCACGCGGCGCCCGGGTTCCCGGGACGTGGCGGCGACCTCTTCGAGCTCCCGGATCAGGAAATCGAGCGTCTCGCGCGGTGGGCCGTAGTCGCCGGTCTCCGCGAGGACACGGACGCCGTGGCGGACGGCGGCGATGATCGTGTCGCCCAGCGTTTCGCCGTAACGGATCCGGTAGGGCACGGAGGGCGTCTGGCCGTGGTCGCTCAGGATGTAGAGGTCGTACGGCCTGCCCGGGAACCGCCGCAGCATGCGCATGATCTCGGCGATGCGCCGGTCCAGCGCGCGCAGGCCCTTGAAGGCGGTGCGCGAGGAAGGGCCGAAGTGGTGCGCGAACTCGTCGTACGAGTTGTACGTCGTGTAGATCGCGGGGACGCCGGTATAGATGTCGAGGAGAACGGCGAGCGTCTGGAGTTCGCGCAGGATCACGTTGCTGCCGATGTGCAGGAGCGGCAGGTACCACCAGTAGTACGTGTAACGCCCGCGGAGCTGGCTGATGAACCGGTCGCGCTCCTCACGCAGGTACTCCCAGATGCTGGCGAGCACCATCCGCATCACGCGGAGCGGGTGGAGCAGGAGCAGCAGGAGCAGGCGTGTGCCGCCGAGGTTCTCGAACAGCGTCCGCGGCTCGCGTGCGGCCAGGGTGAACACGGCGCGGGCGGCGCCACCATCGAAGAGGTTGACGTAGCTGGATCCCCCCGCGAGCACCCCGTCATCGGGCAGGTGGCTCCGGATGAACTGCATCGCCGGGCGCTGGGAGCCGACGACCACCCTGCGCTGCTTCTTCTCGTAGAAACGGAAGCCGGGGATCCGGTCCTTCGTCCCGTGGAAGATCGCGGCCTGGGCCGCGGGCGTGGCGCTGGGGAGGCCGGCGGGGAAGCGGCGCAGTGTCCAGCCCTCCCGCCGGATCAAGCGTTGCACGTGCGGCATGTATCCGCCCTCGAGCGCCCGCTCCAGGTCCTCGTGCGCGAGTGCATCGATCTGGATGACGATGAAGCCGCGCCGGCTGTCCTCGCGCCGTGCGCGCCGCTCGGCCGCGAACGGGAGGTACTTGAGCCCGTAGTAGAGGCGGAAGAGGGCGCGGCGCAGCCGACGCAGGCGGCCCGCCGGCCGGGAGGCCGGCGCGGGCGGGTCCGCGCGACGGGCGGGCTCGGCGGCGAGCGGCTGCGCATCCATCACGAGAGCAGCTCGGAGAGGCGTCCGAGCAGCACGCGTGGCTCGAGCGGCTTGGCGAAGTAGAGCGTGCAGCCGGCTTCGAAGCAAGCGCGCCGCTCGCTCGCCCCCGCACGCCCGGTCAGTGCGATGATCGGCGAGAGCCGCGTGGCGGGATGCTGCCGCAAGGCGCGGCAGACCTCGAGGCCCGGCTGGTCGGGCAGCCCGAGGTCGAGCACGATCGCCGCCGGCGCATCGTCGGCCGCCGCGATGGCATCCGCGCCGGTGCCGGCCTCGCGTACCCGGTAGCCCGCATCCTCCAGCAGCAGCCGGAACGCCTGACGGAGCAAGCGGTCGTCCTCCACGAGCAGGATGAGGGGAGGCGCGTTCACGGCTCCTCGCGACCGGCGGCGCCGGCAAAGGTGGTGAAGGCGCCATCGCGCTCGATGTCCTCGGCGAGCACCTGCCGGCGCAGCAGCGATGCGTAGACGCCTCCGAGCGCAAGGAGCTCCTCGTGCCGTCCGCGCTCCACGATGCGGCCGCCCTCGAGGACCAGGATGATGTCGGCGTGCATCACGGCGGTCACGCGGTGGCTGACGATCAGGGCGGTGCGCCCCACGAGCACGCGGCGGAGCCCTGCGAGGATCTCCGTCTCCGTATGCGTGTCGACCGCGCTGAGTGCGTCATCGAGGACGAGGATGCGCGGGTCGCGGACGAGTGCGCGGGCGAGCGCCGCGCGCTGGCGCTGGCCTCCCGAGAGGTTGACGCCGCGCTCGCCGAGGCGGGTTTGCATCCCGTCGGGGAACAGGGCGAGCGCCTCGTCGAGGCGGGAGATCGCGGCGGCGGCCTCGAGCCGGCCGTCCGGGGCCGCGCCCTGCGGCAGGCCGAGCGCCAGGTTGTCGCCGATCGTCTCCGAGAAGACGAAGGTCTCCTGCGGCACGACACCCATGGCGGCGCGCAACTGGGCAGGGTCGAGCCGGGTCAGCGGCACCCCGTCGAGCAACACCTCGCCGCGAGTCGGGTCGTACTGCCGGGTGAGCAGCGCGATGATGGTGGATTTGCCTGCGCCAGTGGGCCCGACGAGCGCCACGGTCGCTCCCGCCGGAACGCGGAAGGAGATGTGCTCCAGCACGTCGCGGTGCGTGCCGGGGTAGCGGAAGCTCACGTCGCGGAACTCGATCTCCCCCCGCACCCGTTCGAGGCGGACCGGCGCGGCCGGCGGCTCCACTGCCGGCCGGGTCCGCATGATCGCATCGATGCGGCCGAGCGCCGCGGCGCCGCGCTGGAAGAGGTTGGTCACCCACCCGAGCGCGATCATCGGCCAGGTCAGCATGGCGAGGTAGAAGCTGAAGGCGACGAACTCGCCCGCGGAGATCTCGCCCCGAATGGCCTCCCGGCCGCCGATCCAGAACACGACGACGGTGCCCAGGCCGGCCAGGAGCCCGAGGACGGGGTGGTAGAGCCCGGAGGTGCGGGCGAGCGCCATGTTCTTCGCCAGGTACTCGGCGTTCAGCCCGTCGAACTCCCGCTCCTGTGCCGCCTCCTGCCGGTACGCGCGGACGATGCGCACGCCGGCGAGGTTCTCCTGGACCATGTTGGACAGCACGCCCAGGTGCTCCTGGATGCGCTCGAAGCGCCGGTGGATCGCGCGGCCGAAGAGGATGACCGTAGGCGGGAGCAGCGCCAGCGGGACGAGCGCGAGCGCCGTCAGGCGCGGGCTGATCCGGAGCATGAGCACGAGCGCGAACGCCGTCGTGAACAGCGTATTCACGAGGTACATGATCCCGGGGCCGATCGCCATGCGCACGGCCTGGGTGTCGTTGGTCGCACGGCTCATGAGGTCTCCGGTCCGGGTCGCGCCGTAGAAGCCGGCGTCGAGGCGAAGGAGATGATCGAAGAACGCATCCCGGAGATCCGTCTCGATGCGCCGGCTCGCTCCGTTGAGCAGCTCGCGCATGCCGTAGCGCGCGGCACCCGCGGCGAGCGCGAACAGGATCACGAGCCCGGCATGGGCGTAGATGATGCCGGGGGTCGCGTCCGTGCGGCCGATCGCATCGATGGCCAGCCCGAGGATCCCGGGCGCGGCGGCTGCGAAGCCGTTGGCGGCGACGACCAGGAGCAGCCCGAGCAGGATGGCGCCCCGGTACGGGCGCATGTAGGGGCGGAGGATACGCAGCAGCCTCATTGCACCAGCGGTTCGGGACCCGGTACGCAGCCCGCGGCCGGCCGGGAGGCCTGCCGGCCGCGGATCCCGGCGCGGCCGGCACCGGCGACGGCATGGGTCATCCCCGTGGTGCGCGTCCGCGTCGGTGCCCGGAGGCCCCGACATGGCATGCAGGTTGCACCGAGGGGGACGTGAGGCGTGCCGGAAGGGCAGGCGTACACGTCGAACTTACCCATAAAAGCGGTTCCGTTCAAGCGCGGAATCCCCCGTGGAGGGACACCATGGCCAGGAAAAGAGGTTGGACCGCCCTCGCCGTTCTCTTGCCGTTGGCGCTCGCGCCGGCGGCATGCGGCGATGGTCAGGACGAGCGGGCCGCGCTGGAGCAGGAGGAGCTGGACCGGGAGCTCGAGCTGGCGCTCCAGGGAGACACCACGCCGGCCACTTTCGCGGACACGGCGGTGAGCGCCCCCGCTGACCCCGCGCCGGCCCCCGCCCCTGCGCCCCCGCCGCGCCGCGCTGCGCCGCAGCGCTCACCGCGGCCGAGCCGGCCGGCGCCTGAGCGGGAGCGGGAGGATCCGGCGCCGCGGCCGCGGACCGAAACGCTGTCGGTCCCGGCAGGCACGACGTTCGCCGTCCGCCTGGACGAGACGGTGTCGACCGATCGGAACGTGCCGGGCGATCCGTTCACCGCGACGCTGGCGGACCCGATCGTGGGGCCGGACGGCACGGTGCTGATCCCGTCGGGGGCGACGGTACGCGGCCGTGTGACGGCGGTGGACAAGTCCGACCGCGTGGGTGACATGGCGGTGATCAAGCTGGCGTTCGAGTCCATCTCCTTTGGCGGCCGCAGCTACCCGCTCCAGGCGACGGTGGTCGAGGCGCACCCGGAGCGGCGCACGCGCACGACGGCCAAGGAGTCTGCGGCCAAGGTCGCCGTCGGGGCCGCCGCGGGCGCGCTCCTCGGCCAGGTGCTGGGGAAGAACACCGAGTCCACGCTCAAGGGCGCCGCGGTCGGCGCGGCGGCAGGCACGGCGATCGCGATGGGAACGGCGGACGTCGATGCGGTCCTGCCCTCGGGCTCGCGGATGGTGATCCGGCTGGATGCGCCCGTGGAGGTGACGCGGACGGTGATGTGAATCGGGGCGGCCGCAGGCCCTGGACCGTGCCCGGCAGCCCGGCGGTCACGTGACCGCCGGGCTGCCGGGCACGGTCGCGTTCAGAACCCGGCGGCCCGCCCGCCGAGGCGTGGGTCGGGGACCCCGACCCACATCTCCCCTTCGCGGAGGATCGAAGGTGCGTTCCCGATGTAGCCGCTACGCGGCCGCACCTCGTGCCCCAACGCGCGGAGCGCGTCGATGACGTCCGGCGGCAGGCCGCCCTCCTCGTAGAACAGCACGTCCGGCAGGTGCTGGTGGTGGATGCGCGGCGCGCTCACGGCGGTCGCGAGGTCCATGTCGTGATCCAGGATGTTCGAGAGCACCTGGAACGTGGCCGTGATGATGCGCGGGCCGCCCCGCGCCCCTGTCACCAGCCATGGCCGGCCCCGCTCGTCCAGCACGATCGTCGGCGTCATCGCGGAGAGCATCCGCTTGCCCGGGGCGATCGCGTTGGCCTCGCCCTGCACCAGCCCGTAGAGGTTCGGGGAGCCCGGCTTGCTGGTGAAGTCATCCATCTCGTCGTTCAGCAGGAAACCGGCGCCAGCCACCGTGACGGCGGAGCCGAACAGCTCATTGATCGTGGTGGTCAGCGCGACCGCGTTGCCGGCAGGGTCCACGATCGAGAAGTGCGTCGTGTGGCTCCCCTCCTCGACGGTGGCGCCGGGGGCGATTTCACTGGACGGCGTGGCGCGCTGGCGCGAGATGGTGGCACGCCAGTCTGCGGCGTGCCGGGGCGAGAGCAGGCGCACCAGCGGGGCCTCGACAAAGTCCGGATCCCCGAGGTAGTGGTTGCGATCCGCGAAGGCGCGGCGCATCGCCTCCGCGGTGAGATGGAGCGCCGCGGGCGAGTTCCAGCCCATGCGTCCCAGGTCGTATCCCTCCAGGATGTTCGCGATGAGCGCGAGCGTGACCCCGCCGGACGAGGGCGGCGGCATGGAGATCACGCGCCGCCCGCGGTAGGTGAACTCGATCGGGTCGCGCCAGCGCGCGCGGTAGCGGCGCAGGTCCTCGTGCGTGATGATTCCGCCCCCGCGCCGCATCTCCGCCACGATGAGATCCGCCGTCTCGCCCTCGTAGAAGCCGGCCGGCCCGCGCTGCGCGATGCGCTCGAGGGTCGCGGCGAGGTCGGGGTTGCGCCACCGGCTGCCGGGCTCGGGCGGGCGACCGCCAGGCAGGAGCAGCGCGGCCGAGGCGGGGAAGCGCGAGAGCCGTGCGGAGTCGCCGCGGATGACGGCGGAGAAGCGCTCGTCGACGATGAACCCCTCGCGGGCCAGCCGGATGGCGGGCGCGAGCAGCTCGGCCCACGGCCTGGAGCCGAAGCGCCGGTGCGCCTCCCACAGGCCGGCGACGCTCCCGGGTACGCCGGAGGCGAGGTGGCCGGTGATGGAGCGGTCCGTCGGCTCGCCGCGCTCGTCGAGGTACATGTCGCGCGTCGCCGCCAGCGGTGCCGCCTCCCGGAAGTCCAGCGCGGCGGTGGTGCCGTCGGCGAGGCGGGCCACCATGAAGCCGCCGCCGCCGATGTTGCCCGCCTCGGGATACACCACGGCGAGCGCGAACGCGGTCGCGACCGCTGCGTCGACCGCGTTCCCGCCGGCGCGCAGCACCGCCACGCCGACCTGCGTCGCGAGCGACGCATCCGTGACGACCATCGCGCGCGGCGCGCGCGCCACGGCCGTGTCGGCCGCGAGCCGCCAACCGTCGGGCAGGCCCGCCGCGGCGCCGGCCGCAGGTGGGGGTGTGGCAGGCCCGGCGGCAGGGCGGGGCACGCCGCAGGCGGCGAGCCCCGCCAGGAATCCAAGCAACGCGACGCGCGCGGGCGTCCTCAGAACCCGATCCGGATGCCGCCGCGGATCTGGGACATTCGCGCGGAGTTGTCCTCCACGCCCTCGCTCTGATGGAAGGTCCAGTATCGGCCCCATTCGATGAAGAGTGCTTTGTTGGCCGACGGCTTGTATTCGAGTCCCGCCCCGGTCATCAGGGCCAGGTCGGGATCCCAGCGGTTCAACGAGGGCATCCCGTAGAAGAGCGCGCCGGCGCCGCCGGTCAGGTACATGCCGAACGCGCCGCCGCCACCCGTCCGGAGGCGGCCAGTGAGCATCGTGGTCACGAGTCGGGCGTTGCCGTCCTCGAGCAGGGCGTTGTCGCTCGCCGGGTCCCTGCGCTCGAAGCGCGCGGGCGCGAAAGAGGCCTCGATGCCGAGCGCGAGGGCGTCCCCGAAGTTGCGGTGCAGGCCGAGCCCGCCGGAGAACGCCGAGCCGAAATCCCAGGTCGAGCTGCTGGCCGGGTCGTAGATGCGGCCGGGGTTGACGAAGCCGCCGACCCAGCCGGTGACCCAGGTCTTCCGCGCTGCCTGCGGCTTGCTGAACTGCGCGTCCGCGGGCGCCGCGAACGCGACGAGGGCCACCGCCGAGAGCATGACTGCTGCCTTCATGGTACTGCGACTACCTGTCCTGCAAGTTGGAAAAGCGGGGAGCTCAGGGACGGATTTCCGCGAGCGCCCGGATCGCGCACGCCGCCAGGGCGCTCGCCCCGCGCGGCAGCACGCGCTCTTCGATATCGAAATTCGGGTGATGATGTTCCCTCGGCTCCGGCAGGGCCGCCCCCAGCCAGAAGAAGCAGCCGGGCGCCTCGCGCTGGAGCAGGGCGAAGTCCTCGGCGCCCATCATGGGCTCCGCTTCCGCGATCGCGTCCGCCCCGAGGGCCCCTGCGATGGCCGCGGCCGCGAGGTCGGTCATGGCCGCGTCGTTGACGACGGGCGGGTAACCGGGCCGCAGGTCCAGCGTCGCGCGCCCGCCCAGCGTTTCCGCGACGCCGATGGCGCGCCGCAACTCGCGATGCAGCGTCTCCCGCACGCCGTCCTCGAAGTAGCGGACCGTGCCGGCCAGCGTGACCCGGCTCGCGAGCACGTTCTCCGCCACGCCGCCCTCGATCTTCCCGATCGTGAGGACCCCGCTGGCCATGGGGGAGATGCGGCGGGCGACCGCGTTCTGGCAGGCCAGCACCACGTGCGCGGCGAGGACCAGCGCGTCCGTCCCCTCGTTCGGGCGCGCGGCGTGCGCGCTCACGCCCTCGATGCTCGCGTGGAACACGTCCGAGCCAGCCATCATGGGGCCGGCCCGCAGGTAGGCCTTGCCAGCGGGCAGGTGGGCGCCCACGTGCAGCCCGAAGACCGCCGCGACGCCCTCCATCGCGCCGTCCTCGATCATCCTCGCCGCGCCGCTCTTGTTCTCCGCGTCCGAGCACTCCTCGGACGGCTGGAACAGGAGCCGCACGGTGCCGGTAGGGAGGTCGCCGCGCTCGCGCGCCTCGGCGAGGAGGCGGGCGGCGCCCACCAGGCAGGCCACGTGCGCGTCGTGCCCGCACGCGTGCATGACGCCCGGCACGGTCGAGCGGTAGGGCACGTCGTTCGCTTCCTGGATGGGCAGGGCGTCCATGTCCGCGCGCAGCGCGACGATGGGGCCGGCCCCGTTCTCCAGCTCGGCGACGACGCCGGTCCGGCCGACGCCGCGTCGCACTTCGAACCCGAGCGCGGCGACGCGCCCGGCCGCCAGCTCCGCCGTGCGCAGTTCCTGGAAAGCGAGCTCCGGATGGCGGTGCAGGTCGCGGCGCAGCGCGACCAGCTCGTCCTGGAAGCTCTCGGCCCGGTGCAGGAGCGTACTCATCAGGGTCATTGGGTGAGCAGCGGGTTCCCGGGGCGGGGCACGGCGCGCGGCCGGCCAGGCCTGGGCGCCCCGTTCGGTTGCCTGGACAACGGGGAGACGATAAGCTTAGGGGCCCGAATCTATTCGCCGACATGTCGTTGTGGCAAGGTCTTAGCTCATGAGCAGAGCTCGCGCGCTGGACCCCCGTCTGACGGAGCAGCGCAACCCGCGCAGTACCCGGATCGACCAGCTCTCGACCATCGAGATCGTGGACCTGATCAACGCCGAGGACCGGATGGTCGCGGAGGCGGTCCACGAGGAACGCGAAGCGATCGCCCGCTGCATCGAGCTCGTCGTCGACAGCCTCCGCAGGGGCGGACGGCTGATCTACGTGGGTGCGGGCACGTCCGGCCGGCTGGGCGTGCTGGACGCCGCCGAGATGCCGCCGACGTACCGCACGGACCCGGAAATGGTGCAGGGCGTCATCGCGGGCGGCTACGCAGCGCTGGTGCGCGCGCAGGAGGGCGCGGAGGACCACCCGGAGGACGGCGCCGCGGCGATGGATGAGCGCGGTGTCGGGCCGAACGACTTCGTGCTGGGGATCGCCACATCGGGGACCACGCCCTACGTCCACGGCGCGCTGCGCCGCGCGCGGGAGCGTGGCGCGCGCACGGGCTTCCTGCTCTGCACGTACCCGAGCCAGGAGCTCGTGCAGACGCACGATGTGGTCATCGCGCCGCTGGTGGGCCCGGAGGTGATCACGGGGTCCACGCGCATGAAGGCAGGCACGGCCACGAAGATGGTGCTGAACACGATCAGCACCGCGGCCATGGTGAAGCTCGGCAAGGTCTACGGCAATCTGATGGTGGACCTCCAGGTCACCTGCGAGAAGCTGCGAGACCGTGGCCAGCGCATCCTGATGGAGACACTGGAGATCGACCGGCCGGCCGCGGCGGGGCTCCTCGAGGCGTCCGGCGGCCACGTGAAGACGGCGATCGTGATGGGGCGGCTCGGCCTGGATGCGGAGGAGGCGCGTGCGCGCCTGGAGCAAGCCGGCGGTGTGATCGGCCGGGTGATCGGGGAGCTGGACGGGCCGTGAAGGTCATCGGCATGATCTCGGGCACCTCGCTGGACGGCATCGACGCGGCGCTCGTCGAGCTGGATGGCCGGGGTGAGGCGGATGTCCGGTGGGCCGTGCACTCCTTCATCACGGTGCCGTACACGCCCGAGCAGCGAGCAGAGATCCACGACGCGATCGTGAAGGGCGGGGCGGCGGAGCTGTGCCTGCTGCACTCGCGGCTGGGCGAGTGGTTCGCGGCTGCCGCGCTCGAAGCCTGCCAGGCCGCGGGCATCGAGCCGGCGGCCGTGGACCTCATTGGCTCGCACGGCCAGACGGTGTGGCACATCCCGCCGCACGAGAGCCGGCGAGGCGCAACGCTGCAGCTCGGCTGCCCGGCGACCATCGCCGAGCGCACGGGCATCGCGGTGGTGAGCGATTTCCGCAGCCGGGACATCGCGGCCGGCGGCGAGGGCGCGCCCCTGGTCCCCTGGGTGGACCGGCTCCTGTTCGCGGCGCCCGGCCGGCGCCGCGCGCTGCAGAACATCGGCGGCATGGGCAACGTGACGTGGCTGCCCCCGCGCGACGACGGCGGCCCTCTCCTCGCCTTCGACACGGGTCCGGGCATCGCCCTGATCGATGCGGCCGTCGAGCTCGCCACCGGGGGGCGCGAGACGTTCGACCGTGACGGCCGCTGGGCGGCGCGCGGCCGCGTGCAGGATCCTCTGCTGGCGGAGCTCCTCGCGCACCCCTTCTTCGATCGTCCGCCGCCGAAGTCCACCGGGCGCGAGATCTTTGGCCGGCCGTTCGTGGAGGATCTCGTCGCGCGGCTGCGGCCCGCGCAGGACCAGGACTGGGCGGACCTGATCGCGACGCTGACGGCGCTGACGGCCCGTTCCATCGCCGATGCGTACCGCCGGTGGCTGTTCCCGCGCGGTGTGGACGAGGTGTTCCTCACCGGTGGAGGATCGCGCAACCCGGTGCTCTGCGAGATGATCCGCACGGAGCTCCGCCCGCTCCCGGTGCTGCCGGGCGAGGAGCTGGGGGTGGATCCCGACGCGAAGGAGGCGGTCGCCTTCGCGGCTCTCGCCTGGGCGCACCGGCTCGGCCTGCCGGGCAACGTGCCGGAGGCCACCGGCGCGCGCGGAGCGCGCGTGCTCGGCAGCTACACGCCGGGCGCGCGGCCACGTGATTCCGAGGTCGAACGCTGAATGCCATGCGTGTGCGTAGACAACTGCTGCTCGCTTGCATGCTCCTCCTGCCCATGGGCGCCGGGTGCGCCGGGCGGGGCGGCCACGGCACACCGGAGCCCATCGATGACCGGCCCATGCCCGCGGACCCCGAGGCGCGGCTCCGCTGGGCCCTCGCGAACCGCCAGTCGCGCGAGCGGCGCGCCGCCCTTTCTGCGCTCGAAGACTCCCTGGGCGACCTGATGAACAGCCGGCTCGCGGGGATCGTCCGCGACAGCGCCGCACACCCGGTGGTGCGCGCGAACGCCGTGGCGCTCCTGGGCGAACGGCACGCGACCGCCGAGCTGGGCGCGTTCTGGGCCGCGCTGGAGGACGGGGACGCGCGCGTCCGCGCTGCCGCTGCGCGTGCCCTGGAAGGGATCATCGTGATGGATGAGGCGGCAGCCATCCGGCTGTTGCGACGCGCGTTGCGGGACCCGGAGCCGCTCGTCCAGGCGGAAGCGCTCCGCTCCCTCGGGGACGCGGATGTGGAGCTGCTGCGCCGCTTCCTCGACTCCGGGCCGCCTCCCGAGCTGGCCCGGATCGCGACCGACCTGATCCGGAGCGCGGAAGAGCGTGGCGCCCCGCTGCGCGCCGTCGCCAGCCGTCCGGCCATGTCGCCGGCCGGCGCGGGCGATGCGGCGCAGCCCGGAGGAGACGCGCTGGCGAAGCAGGCCGGCGCGGACGCGGCCGGATTCGTCCTGGAGCGCACGGCCGCCAGCGGGCCGCGGCTCGAGTTCCGTGCGGCGAGGACCTGGCCCCAGTGGGATGCGGCGGTGGGCGAGCTGGTGGTCACGCCTCCGGGCGGTGCGCCCGTGTCCGTTTCGTCCGAGGTGGAGGTGGTGGGCCGCGTGGTCCCCGCGTTCTTCTCCGTGGACGGCCGCTACCTGGTGTACGAGGCCGCGCGCCAGATCCGCGTGCGAGACCTCGCCGGCGGGGAAGAGCGCGTGGTGGGTCCCGGCATCGCGCCGCGCGTGGTGCCGTTCTCCGATTCCTTCGTGTTCCTCAGGGAGATCCCCGGTGAACGGCAGGACGGCCGGGACGAGGTCGTCGTCCGGTACACGGTCTTCCGCGCCGCGTTCGCGGGCGGTGAGCCGGAGTCCCTGGGCGAGATCCGCGCAGTGCTGCGCATGGACCGGCGGGGATTGTACTCCCCGGCACGCTGGATGCGCGTGCGGGAGCGGAACGGGGTCTTCGTGCTCGAGGGCGAGTCCATGGGAACCTTCGCGCTCCCCGACCCGTTCTCGAGCCCCGTCGTGGACGGCGGGTGAGGACGGGGCCACGATGGCGAGCATCGCACGCCTGCTCTTTCCCGCCCTGCGTTGGGCCGAGGGCACGGGCTTCGACCACGAGGCGCCCCGGATCGACGAGGCGCTCCGCATGGGCGTGGGCGGTTTCATCCTGTTCGGCGGCGACGCGGGCGCGGTGCGGGAACTGACGGCATCGCTGCGCCAGCGCAGTCGCGAACCGCTGCTGATCGGCGCGGATCTCGAGCGAGGCGCGGGCCAGCAGTTTCGCGGGGCCACGCCGCTCCCGCCGGCCGCGGCCCTCGCCGAGCTGGATGACCTGGAGATCACGCGGCGTGCGGGCGAGCTGACCGCGCAGGAAGCGCGCGCCCTGGGCGTGAACTGGGTGTACGCTCCCGTCGCGGACCTGGACCTGGAGCCGCGCAATCCGATCGTGGGCACGCGCTCGTTCGGCTCCGACCCTGCCCGCGCTGCGGCACACGTGACGGCATGGATCGAGGGCTGTCACGCGGGTGGCGCGCTCTCCTGTGCGAAGCACTTCCCGGGACACGGCCGCACCGTCGCGGACTCGCACGCGCAGCTCCCCGTCGTGATGACGCGTCGGCAGGGGTTGGAGAGAGACCTCGCCCCGTTCCGCGCGGCCGTCCGCGCCGGCGTGGATTCCATCATGACGGCGCACGTCGCGTTTCCGGCGCTGGACGCGAGTGGTGCGCCGGCGACCCTTTCCGAGCCCATCGTGCAGGAACTACTGAGAGGCGAGCTGGGCTTCGACGGTGCGGTGGTGACGGACGCGTTGATCATGGAAGGCGTGCTGGAGGGCGGGGGCGGCGCCGAGAGCGCGGCGGTCCGCGCGGTCGCGGCGGGCTGCGACGCGCTACTGTATCCCGAAGACCTGGCTGCGGTCGCATCCGCGCTCGATGCCGCGTTGGGCGGGCGACTGTCACGCACGCGCGTCGAGGAGGCGGCATCGAGGATCCAGCGGCTGGTCGAGCGGGCCCAGCAGATCGGGGCGGGGCCGGCTGAGTGGGGGCGGCCGGAGGATCGCGCGTGGGCGGTCGGGATCGCGGAGCGCGCGCTCCGCATGGTGCGCGGGACACCGCAGCGGCTCCCCGCATCGGTGGATCTCGTCGTCGTGGACGACGACGTCGGGGGCCCGTACCCGCCTCCCCCACGCGACGCGTTCCCCGCGGCGCTCCGGGCCGCGGGCATCGAGGCGGTCCAAGTCGCGGAGCCCGGGCCCGGCCGGCCGGCGCTGGTGGCGGTGTATGCGGACATCCGGGGTTGGAAGGGAAGGGCCGGCCTTTCCGGCCAGGCCGTCTCCGCCATCGCCACGATCCTGGGCGCCGCAGCGGACGCGACGGTCGTGCTGTTCGGCCACCCGCGCCTCGCTGCCGAATTGCCGGATCGGGCCGTCCGGGTGCTCGCCGCGTGGGGCGGCGAGCCGCTCATGCAGGAGGCCGCTGCGCGTTGGCTCGTGGCGGGCCGGGGCGGAGCGTGAGCCGGGCGAACGCGACGGCGGCTCCGACGGCCCCCCGCCTCGCTTCCCGGCGAGGAGCGCGACGGATCATCCGGCGGCCGCCACGCGCGTACACCCTGCCGCTGGCCGGCCTGATCCTGCTGCTCCACCTGCTTCTCGCCCTGCTCGTTTTCGACCCGACCCCGTTCACGGGCGGCGACAACGCCGGCTACATCGCTCTGGCCCAATCCCTCCTGGAGGGGCGTGGCTACCTGGAACTCTACGATCCCGCCACGCCCCCGCACACGCAGTACCCGCCCGCATTCCCCGGCGTGATCGCTGCGGCGCTCGCGCTCCGCATCCGCCCGTGGGTCGGGCTCAAGCTCGTCATCGTCGGGTTCTCGCTGGCGGCCGTCTGCTTCGCCTTCCTCTGGCTGCGGCGCCGCGGCTGGCCCGGGGCCGCCCCCTGGGTCGCCTTGCTCGTCGCCGTCAGCCCCGGCGTGCTCGAGCTCAGCCACTGGATCCTCTCCGACGTGCCCTTCGCCGCCTTCACTCTCGCGGCGCTGTGGGGCTTCGAACGGCTGCGGCCGGATTCGTGGGGCCGGTTCACGTTCGCGGCCGTCGCGGCCACGCTCGCCTACTTCACCCGTTCGGCCGGGCTGCCGCTGATCGTGGCCGTCGTCGCCTGGCTCGCACTGCGGCGCCACTGGCGCCAGCTCGCCGCGTTCTTGCTGCTCGTCGGGCCGCTCGCCGTCGCGTGGTGGCTCCGTGCCCGCATGCTCGGCGGCGTGGACTACGTCCAGCAGTTCATGATGGTGAACCCGTACGCGCCGGACCTCGGACGCATCGGGCCGGTCGAGTTCGTCCAGCGCATCATCGAGAACGACAAACGCTACCTCAGCCAGCACCTCCCCGTCCTCCTGTTCGGTCTCGAGGGGCGGGCGGTGCTCGTTCTGAGCGTGGCGATCGTGCTGCTCGCGGCCATCGGTTGGGGCGGGCGGCTCCGGCGTCCGGGCGTCGCGGAGCTGTTCCTGCCGCTCTACGTGGGTCTGCTGCTCGCGTGGCCCGCCGTCTGGTCCGGAGAGCGCTTCCTGCTCCCGGTCCTGCCACTGATCCTTGCCTACGCTGGCATCGGGCTGACCCGGCTGTCCCGCCGGTTCGCGCCGCGGCTGACACGCTACGCGGGGCCCGTCGCGGCCGTGCTGGTCCTGGCGGCTGCGGCGCCGGCGCTGCGGAGCCAGGTCGAGGCCGGCGGCGCGTGCACGCTCGGCTACGCGGAGGGCGACCGCTATCCCTGCCTGGTCGAGGACTGGCGCGACTACTTCGAGATCGCGGAGTGGTCGCGGCGCGCGCTGCCTGACGGGGCCGTCGTCCTCTCACGCAAGCCGCGGCTGTTCTACCTGATCAGCGGCCATCGGGGCCGGGTCTACCCCCTCAGCGCCGACCCGGATGTGTTCTTTGCCACCGCGCGCGAGGTCGGCGCCCGCTACGTGGTGCTCGATTACGTGGACAGCATCTCCGGCTTCTATCTCGCGCCCGTGTTGCTGAGGCGGCCGGAGTCGTTCTGCATCATGCGCGTCCTCGCCTCCTCCCGCGCCGTGCTGTTCGGCATTGACGAGGCCGGCGGAGCTGGGGAGGCCGCCGCCCCCGATCCGTTGGGCGGCGGCGGGGGCACCGTACGGGCGGAGATCGTGTTCCCCTCCTGCCCGGCGGAATACTGGCGGGGCGGAGGGCAGGCGGATCCGGCGCCGGATCGGGCGGCTGCGCCGGATCGCCCCAGTGCACCGCCGGCTCGCCGGGACGCGGCCGCCCCGCCGGACCCAGCGGGATCGGCATAGGGCCGGTGCATCTGCTACAGCCCGGCCCGGCGCTTGCGGCTGCGCGGGCGGGCCCAAAGCCAGGGGATACCGGATCCGAATGAGGCCGCTCGACTGGATCGTCGTCGCGCTCTACCTGATCGCCTCGCTGGCGGTCGGGCTGTACCTGTCGCGCCGCGGCTCGCGCTCGATGGCGGAGTTCTTCGTCTCCGGCCGGTCTCTGCCCTGGTGGCTCGCCGGCACGTCCATGGCCGCGACCACCTTCAGCATCGACACGCCGCTGTACGTGGCCGGGCTGGTCGCCCGCCAGGGCGTCGCGGGGAACTGGCAATGGTGGTCCTTCGGCATCAGCCACGTGCTCATGGTCTACATCTTCGCGCGCCTGTGGCGCCGGGCCGAGGTGATCACGGATGCCGAGCTGATCGAGCGCCGCTACGGCGGGCGGCCGGCCGCCCTGCTGCGGGCGCTGCGCGCGTTCATTTTCGCGGTTCCGATCAACGTGATCGGCATGGGCTACGCGATGCTGGCGGCCCGCAAGGTCGTGGTTTCGCTGGGGCTGGCGGGCGCTCTCCCCGAGGGGTTGGGTGGGGACCCCGACTTGTGGGCGGTCATCATGATCTCGGTGCTCACGCTCGTCTACGCGGGGGTCGCGGGCCTTTGGGGCGTCGTCACCACGGACTTCCTCCAGTTCGTCCTGGCGCTGTTCGGCGCCGTCCTCGTCGGCGCCCTCGCCATCGTGGAGGTGGGTGGGTTGGGGGCGCTGAGGGATGGGCTGATCGCGAGCGGATACCAGGACCGCATGGCCTTCCTGCCGCTGGGCGAGGCCGCCCAGCTCGGAATCGGCACGTTCCTCGCCTACATCGGCATCCAGTGGTGGGCGTTCCGGCGCTCGGATGGCGGCGGCGAGTTCGTGCAGCGCCTGTCGGCATCGAAGAACGAAGCGGAGGCGGAGCGCGCGGCCTGGCTGTTCAACATCCTGAATTACGTGGTGCGCACGTGGCCGTGGGTGCTCGTCGGCCTCGCGGCCGTGCTGCTCTACCCGGACCTGCTCGCACCGGGCTCCGATCCCGAGCTCGGCTATCCGCGCCTGATGATGGACTTCCTGCCGGTGGGTCTGCTGGGGCTCGTCGTCGCGTCGCTGCTCGCGGCCTTCATGTCCACGGTCTCCACGCAGATCAACTGGGGCGCGAGCTACATCGCGAACGACCTCTACCAGCGCTTCGTGCACCGCGACGCATCGCAGCGCGAGCTGGTGTGGGTGGGCCGCATCTCGTCCGTGCTGCTCGCCACGATGGCCGCGTGGGTCGCCTTCAACGCCCAGGACATCGGCGTCATCTTCACCTTCATCATCGCGATCGGCACCGGCCCCGGCGCCGTGCTCATCCTCCGCTGGTTCTGGTGGCGCGTGAACGCGTGGGCCGAGATCGCGAGCATGGTCGCCGGGCTCCTCATCGCCCTGCTGCTGTACGTGCCGCGGGTGGATTGGGAGGCCTTCGGCGCGCTCGCGCAGCCCCTCGCCCTGCTCGCGGACGCGCTACGGCCGTTGGAGGACCTCGGCACGGGCGGCGTGCTCGCGATCACCGCCTTCGGCACGGCCGCGATCTGGCTCACCGTCATGTTCCTGACGAAGCCCGAACCGGATGAGGTACTGGACCGCTTCTACGCAGATGCGCGGCCGGGCGGCCCCGGCTGGAGGCGCCAGCGCGAGCGCACCGGCCTCGCCCCGCTCCAGGACCTGTCCGCAGATGCGTGGAGCACATTGTTCGGCATCGGCGTCATTTTCGGCGCAATGTTCGCCGTAGGCGGGGCGCTGCTCCTGAGATGGGATACGGCGGCCATCGCGGCGGCCATCGCCGCCGCGTCCGGCCTGCTGCTCAGGCGGGTGCGCCTGAAGGCCGCCGAGGGCTGGAGAGCCGGATGAAGCGGGCACGGGCTGCCGTGGCGCGGCTAGCTGTTCGTTGGCGGGACGGCCGGCGTGCGGCGCGGGCGGCGGGCATCGCGGTGCTCGGCCTCGCGCTCGCGGCCGCCGGGGCGTGCGGGCGCGCCGCGGCACCCCCGCCGGAGCCGCCCGCGCCCGCGCCGGCCGAGCCCGGGGTGGAGCCGTCCCTGCCGCCCATCCCGCCGCGCGACGCGCCTCTCGCCCTCTCCGTCGTCTACCCGCCCGAGAACGCGCGGATCGGAGTGCGGGACTCGAACTTCATCTTCGGCTCGACGAACACGGGGGGCGCGCGCCTCTGGATCAACGGTACGCCCGTGCCCGTCGCGCCCAACGGCGCGTTCCTCGCGTTCCTGCCGGTCCCGCAGAACGGGATCTACGTGCTGGACGCGGCGAAGGGTGCCGAGCAGGCGCGCGTCGAGCACCGCATCCGCCTGCCGTCGCCGCCCCCGCCGCCGCCTGCCGGGGCGGAGATCCTTGCCGCTTCCGTCTCGCCGCGTGGCACGTGGGCGGCGTTGCCCGGCGAGCGCATCGACGTCTCGTTCCGGGGCAGCGCGAGCGGCAGCGCCTGGCTCGTCCTGCCTGACGGGAGGCGCGTCCCGCTGGTCGAGCGCGCTGCGAGGCACGAAGGCGAGGTCAGCGTGGATCCGGTCCCGCGTCCGGCCGGGCTTGCGCCGGGCTGGGCCGAGTACCGCGGCTACTTCCAGGCGCTGCCGCTGCTCGCGCGCAACGCAGGGCTGCGCCGCCCGGTCATTGGCACCCTGGCGCCGGAGGCGGCCCGGCCCGCCGGCGCCGGCGCTCGTCGCCCGGCGGACGCGTCGGAGCCGGCCGCCGACACCGGGGATCCCGGCGGCGCCTACGTCGAACTGGTGCTCGGCGGCGACACGGCTCGCGCGCCGCTGCCGCTGAACCTCGCCATCGTGGAACCGGCCCGGCCGCCCGTCGGCCTGGCCCAGGACCCGGGGCCGCCCGGCCAGACCGATGGGGTGGTCGTCGCCCGGCCGGCGCCGGGCACCACATCGCACTTCTTCTGGCCCAACGGCACCGAGCTCACGCTGACCGGCCAGCGCGATGGCGAGCTCCGCGTTCGCCTGGGCCCCGGTCTCGATGCCTGGGTCCCGCTGGGCGAGGTCCTGCTCCAGCCGGACGGCACGCCGCCGCCCTCCGCCGTCATCGGCAACGTTCGCATCGCACACACGCCGGAGTACCTGGACATCCTCTTTCCCATGGAGCGGCGCGTACCGTTCCACGTCGAGGAGCGCGAACGCCGCGTGGACATCCTGCTCTTCGGTGCCGTCAGCGGGACGGACCGCGTGCGCCACGGCCGCCTCGATCCGTTCCTCGAGCGCGCGGAATGGGGCCAGGAGCCGGACAGCGTGTACCGGTTCACGCTTCACCTCGGCTCGCGGCCCTGGGGTTGGGACGCGAGGTGGACGGGCGCCGGGCTGTCGGTGCGCGTGCGGCGGCCGCCGACGGTGGACCCGGCCGCACCGCTGCGCGGCCTCCTCGTCGTCGTCGATCCGGGGCACGGCGGCGCGGAGCGCGGCGCGCTCGGGCCGACCTCCCTGGCGGAAGCGGATGCGAACCTGTACGTGGGGCTGCGCCTCGAAGAGGCGCTCGAGCAGGCCGGCGCCCGCGTCATCATGACCCGCACGGCAGATGTCGCCGTGCCGCTCTACACGCGCACGCGCATCGCCGAATCGGCGGACGCCCACCTGCTCGTCTCCATCCACCAGGATGCGTTCCCGGACGGCGTGAACCCCTTCCCCAATTACGGCACGGGCGTCTACTACTTCCACCCCCACTCGGCGGACCTCGCGCGGCAAGTGCTGGTGGAGCTGCTCGGCGTGACCGGGCTGCGCGACCTCGGCACCGTGCGCGCCTCGCTCGCCCTCGCCCGGCCGCGCTGGATGCCCGCCATCCTCACCGAGAGCATGTTCATGATGGTGCCGCAGCAGGAAGCGGCGCTGCGTACGCCCGAGATGCAGGAGCGGCTGGCGCGCGCCATCGCGCGCGGCATGGAAGAGTTCGTCCGACGCAACGCCGTCGCGCGTTGATTAGGATGACCGGACTCGCGGCCGCGGGGGTGCCTTGCCGGCGCAATCCGGACGCGAGGCCCGGGGCCACGACACGGGCCGCGCGCGCCGGCGCGACCGGCGCCTTGTCACCGGGTGCGGCGCAGGACGCCGCCCCGCGCCGGCCGGCACCTCGCGCGCCGGCGCGTCTCACCCCAGATTTCGAGGGTCCGGATGCCCCGCCGTCGGTGGATGATGCCGAAGCGTTCCGCCACCCCTGGCCGGCTCGGCGCTTGCGCCGCGGCCATCGCGTTCGTCCTCGCGGCCAGCCGCCCCGCCGCCGCGCAGGTGCCGCCGCACGACGATTGGCGGACCTTCCGCACCGAGCACTTCCGCATCACCTTCTCGCCGGGCCTCGAGGCACTCGCGCGTCACGCGGCCGAGCGCGCCGAGACGGCTTACGAGCGGCTGGCGCAGGAGCTGGCCGACCCGCCGCGCGGCACCATCGACGTGCTGCTCACGGATGGCGTCGACTTCGCGAACGGCTTCGCGACGCCGTTCCCCTCGAACCGCATCACGGTCTACGCCACGCCGCCGCTCGACGACCTCGGCCTCGCCTACACCCGCGACTGGGTCGAGCTCGTCATCGTTCACGAGCTCGTCCATATCTTCCACCTGGACGATACCGGGACCCTCGGCAGCATCCTCCGCGCGGTGTTCGGGCGCGTGCCGTTCGGCTGGCCCTACTTTCCCGCCGTCGGCACGCCGCAGTGGTCCATCGAGGGGCTCGCCACCTACTTCGAGTCGCGCCTGACCGGCGCGGGCCGCACCCTCGGCTCGCTGCACGAGATGGTGCTGCGCACGGCGGTGCTCGAGGGGCGGTTCGAGTCCATCGACCAGGCCAGCGGATCGGGCCCCGTCTGGCCGGGCAGCCTCCGCGCCTACGTCTACGGCTCCCTGTTCCTGGACCACCTCGCCCGCGAGCACGGGCCCGAGGTGATGCGCGCGATCGTCGGGCGGACGGCGCGCGCGCTGGTGCCGCCCGCGCTGGCGTTCGACCGCGTCGGCCGGAAGGCGACGGGCGAGAGCTTCACCGACGCGTGGCGGGCGTGGCGCCGCGAGCTCGAGGAGCGCTACGGGCGCCTTGCCGAGGCGATCCGGTCGAGCGGCATCACGCAGGCGGAGTCGCTCACGCGCGGCGGTTATCTCTTGCTCCACCCACGTGCCGGCCTGGATGGGCGCGTCGCGTTCTCCGCGGTGGATGGCCGCAGCGCGAGCGCGACGCGCATCCTGGACCCCGCGACGGGCGAGATCAGGACGCTCGCGCGGCGGAACGGCAGCGGGCCATCCGCATGGCTCCCCGACGGCTCGCTGCTCGTCGCGCAACTCGAGGTCGAGGGGCAGTACCGCCTGTTCCAGGACCTGTACCGCGTGGACGAAGACGGCCGCGAGCACCGGCTGACCGGCGGCGCACGGCTGGCCGAGCCGGATGTGGCGCCGGACGGGCGCCGGGTCGTCGCCGTGCAGCGCGGCGGCGGACGCACGCGTCTCGTCGTCTACGACCTCGAGACGGGCACGCTGCGGCCTCTGGCCGGCGGCGATGCGGAGGAGTGGAGTCTGCCCCGCTGGGCGCCGGATGGGACCCGCATCGCCGTCGGCCGCTGGCGGCCCGGCGGAGAGCACGACATCGTGGTGCTGGACACGCTCGGGCGCGTGCTGCAAGAGCTCACCCGCGACCGCGCGATCGATGGTGCGCCCGCCTGGTCCCCCGATGGCCGCTACGTGCTCTTCTGGTCCGACCGCAGCGGCATCCCGAACCTGTACGCGTACGACCTCGCCGCGCAGGCCGCTGCAGAGGGCGAAGACACCGTGCGGCTGCGGCAGGTGACGAACGTGCTGACGGGCGCGTTCTACCCGGACGTCTCGCCGGACGGCCGCTGGATCTACTTCACCGGCTACCACGCGGACGGCTTCCACATCGAACGCATCCCGTTCGATCCCTCGGCCTGGCGGGAGCCAGCGCCGCTCGCGCCGATGCATGCGGCGCCCACCGCCTCCGCTCCGCTGCCGCCGCCCGGCGCGGGCGGTGGCGGGGAGCAGGGTGGGGAGGCACGGCCATACTCGGCCTGGCCGACGCTGCTGCCGCGGACCTGGGCGCCGATCATCATCGATGAGGGCGAGCCGGGGGTCTTCGTGGGCGCGACGACGTCCGGCGAGGACCTCGTCGGGCGCCATGCGTACTACCTCGAAGCCGCGGTCTCCGTGGACGGGAGCGAGCGCCGCTTCACCGGCGCCGCCTCGTATCGTTGGTCAGGACTGGGCAACCCCGTGCTCGGGATCGATGCCTCGCGCCGCTGGGACCTGGCGGGCTTCGTGGTGCTGCCGGACACGTCGCCGGCCGAGGTCCACTCCCGGGAGGATGTCGTCGCGCTCTCCGCGACGCTCCTGCGCCGGCGCTGGCGCACCGCATCCTCCCTCACTCTCGGGGCCGAGCACGTGGACGAGCGCTTCATCGTCCAGGACGCCCCGGGCGTCCGCCTCACCGACGACCGGGATCGGCTGCTCGGCCTGTTCGCGCGCGTGGCCTTCAGCAACGCCCGGCTCTATCCCTTCTCGATCAGCCGCGAGGACGGCATCACGCTCTCGGTCGGCGCGCGCCGCAGATGGGATGCGAACCCGTCCGGGAACATCGATCGCAGCTACAGCGAGGCAACGGCGTGGGCCGCCGGGTACAAGGCGATCCGCGCCTTCGGCTTCGCGAACCACGTCCTCGCCCTGCGGGCCAGCGGCGTCTTGCGCGATGGCCCCGGCGCCCCGCTCGTCGAGATCGGCGGCGCCACCGGCTCGACGCTGGCCACGGGAATCGGCAGCATCGGCAGCGAGGAGCTGTTCCTCCCCGTGCGCGGATTCCCTGAGGAAGTGCGCGTGGGCACGCGCGCGTGGTCCGCGAGCGTCGAATACCGCCTGCCGATCGCGCTCATCGAGCGCGGAGCGCGCCTGCTCCCCTTCTACCTGGACCGGCTCTCGGCGTCCCTCTTCGTCGATGCCGGGGACGCCTGGTGCACGGCCGACGAAGAGGCGAGCAACCGGCTCTGCATGGCCGGCGCGGACGCCTCCTCGCCGCTGGTCGGCGCGGGAGGCGAGCTCGGCCTCGACCTCGCGCTCTCCTTCGGCACGCCGTTCCGCCTGCGCGCCGGCGTCGGCTTCCCGCTGAACGGCCCGCGCGACGATCCCGCCTACTACCTGCGGGTCGGGCACTCGTTCTGAGCGCGCCGCGCGCATCAGCGATGCTCAGTCACGCCGACCTGCCGGCAGAACTCGAGGACCGGGCACGTGGAGCAGTGCGGGAGGCGGCCCGTACAAACGTGCTTGCCGAAGGGAACCAGCACGCGGTTGATCTCGACCCAGTAGCGACGCGGCAGCCGCTTCTCCAGCGCCCGCCGCGTCGCCTCCGGCCGTTTCGTGCGCACGTATCCCCAACGGTTCGTCACGCGGTGCACGTGCACGTCCACGCCGATCCGCGGCTCGCCGCAGGCAATGGCCAGCACCAGGTTCGCGCACTTCTGCCCCACGCCGGGGAACGACAGCAGCACCTCTTCGTCGCACGGCACGGCTCCCCCGTACCGCTCCACGGCTCGCCGCGCGATCTCGTGGATCTGGGCTGCCTTCCGTTCGTGGAACGTGCACGCACGGATGCGCGCCTCGATCCCGGCCACGCCCAGCCCGGCCGCCCGCTCGGGCGTCCGTGCCGCCGCGAACAGCCGCTTCGCTGCCTCCAGCATCGTCTCGTCCCGCGTGCGCACCGAGACGATGCACGCGGCGAGCTGCTCGAACACCGAGTCGTGCCCTGCCTCCGCCAGCTCGAACAGGGCCGCCTTCGGCAGCGGCCGCACCGCCCGGCGCACCCGGCGCATCACCTCGTCGATGTCGAACGGCCTCTTGGGCACCGGGCCTCCTGGCGGGGCTCGCCCCGGGGAGCGGGGCGGCCGCACCGGGGTACGAGAATTGCACGCGGGACGAGAGGCTTGACCACCAGATCTCGCGGTGGTATCATTGCCGCCCCCCAACATATTGGGTGGATCCCGGGCAGGTCATGGGCGGCTCCCCCTGGGAGGGCCGCCTCTGGAGAACGGTCGTCCCCGACGGAGTCCCGTCTTCCCGCAATCGCGTAGATCCGAGGAGAGCCATGAGCCGTGACGCCGCCATCACGAACCATCCCGGCATCGCCGGGCTTGAGGATCTGCCGGACGATCTCCCGCCCGCAGAGGTGTCTGAGAATGCGCGGGTCATCCTCGCGCGCCGGTACCTGAAGAAGGACGAGTCGGGGCAGCCGGTCGAGGGCCCGGAACAGATGTTCTGGCGCATCGCGCGCGTGATCGCGGCCGTGGACGAACGCTACGGGGCCAGTCCGGGCGGCGTCGAGGCGCTGGCCCGCGAGTTCTACCGCCTCATGACGACCCGGCTGTTCGAGCCCAACTCGCCCACGCTCATGAACGCCGGCCGCCCGCTCGGGCAGCTCTCCGCATGCTTCGTGCTGCCCATCGTGGACGCGCTGTCCAACGGCAAGAACGGGATCTACGACACGCTGCGCGCCATGGCGCTGGTGCACCAGTCCGGAGGCGGGACGGGCTTCTCCTTCAGCCGCCTGCGCCCTGCGGGAGACGTGGTGCGCTCGACGATGGGCGTGGCCAGCGGCCCGGTCAGCTTCATGAAGCTCTACGACGCCTCGACCGAGGTGGTGAAGCAGGGCGGCACGCGCCGGGGTGCGAACATGGGCATCCTGCGCGTGGATCATCCGGACATCCGGGAGTTCATCACCTGCAAGGCGGACGTGACGCAGGTGACGAACTTCAACATCTCGGTGGCGATCACGGATGCCTTCATGGAGGCGGTCAAGAAGGGGGAGGAGTACCCGCTGATCAACCCGCGCACGGGCGAGGTGGTGCGGTACGAGGACGCGCGGGAGATCTTCGACCTGATCGTGCACGGCGCGTGGGCGACGGGCGAACCCGGCGTCTTCTTCATCGACCGCGCGAACGCGTACAACCCGGTGCCGGAGCTGGGCGCGTACGAGGCGACGAACCCGTGCGGCGAGCAGCCGCTGCTGCCCTACGACGTGTGCAACCTCGGCTCCGTCAACGTGGGCGCCTTCGCGCGCACGGACTGGGCGCCCGGGACGCCGCTCGAGGAGCGGGTGGATTGGGATGGGTTGCGCCAGACGGTGCACCTGGCCACGCACTTCCTGGACAACGTCATCGACGCCAACAACTACCCGCTGCCGGAGATCCGCGAGCTGGCGGACCGGATCCGGCGCATCGGCCTCGGCATCATGGGCTGGGCGGACCTGCTGGTGCGCACGGGCGTCCCGTACAACAGCGAGGAGGCGATCTCGCTCGCCCGGCGCCTCATGCAGTTCGTGGATGACGAGGCCAAGCGCGAGTCGGAGCGGCTGGCCGAGCAGCGCGGCGTCTTCCCCGAGTGGGAGCGCAGCATCTGGGGCCCGGACGAGACCTGCGCGCGCGCGCCGGACGGCTCGCGCATCCGTCCGATGCGCCGGCTGCGCAACTGCAACGTCACGACCATCGCGCCCACGGGCACGATCTCGATCATCGCGGACTGCTCGGGCGGCATCGAGCCGCTGTTCGCCGTGGCGTTCATGCGCAACCAGGCCGGCGTGCTGATGCCGGACGTGAACAAGGACTTCGTGCGCATCGCACGCGAGCAGGGCTGGTACTCCGAGGACCTGATGCAGCGGATCGCCGAGGAGGGCCACATCCACTTCGACGAGGTTCCGGCCGAGGTGCAGCGCGTCTTCGTCACGGCGCACGACGTCACGCCCGAGTGGCACATCCGCATGCAGGCGGCGTTCCAGGAGTTCGTGGACTCCGCGATCTCCAAGACGTGCAACTTCCCGCACGAGGCCACCGAAGAGGACGTGCGCAAGATCTACCTCATGGCCTACGAGCTGGGGTGCAAGGGCGTGACCGTGTACCGGGACGGCTCGCGCCCCGCGCAGGTCCTGTCCACGGGCAAGACCGCCAAGGAGGTGGCGGGTTCGGCCCCGAAGGCGGCGGACCTCGAGGCGGAGCTTGCGGACGCGCGCGAGGAGATCCATCGGCTGCGGCAGGAGCTCGAGGAGGTGCTGCGCGCGCGCGACGAGGCGGAGGCCCGCTACCAGCGGCGCCGCCAGAAGCGGTCCCGTCCGCCCGTGCTGCGCGGCACGACGCGGCGCATGCCGAGCCCGCTGGGCGATCTCTACGTCACGATCAACGAGGACGATCAGGGCAAGCCGTTCGAGGTCTTCGCCACGCTCGGCAAGGCCGGCGGCGCCGCCATGGCGGACGTGGAGGCCATCGGCCGGCTGATCTCGCTCGCGCTGCGCAGCGGCATCCCGATCTCGGAGATCCATCAGCAGCTCCGCGGCATCTCGTGCGACCGGGCGGTCGGCTTCGGGCCCAACAAGGTCCTGTCCGTGCCGGACGCGATCGCGCAGGCGATCGCGCAGCACGAGCGCGAGAAGGCCGGCGTCCAGGAGGAGCTGCCGATCGCGCAGTCGGTTGCCCCGAACACGGTGCCCGCGGGCGCGCAGCCCCAGTCGCAGATGCGCTTCGACTTCCTGCCGTACGAGCCGGGCGACGCCCTCACCGGCGCATGCCCCGAGTGCGCCTCCGAGCTGGTGTACATGGAGGGCTGCATGAAGTGCCCGTCGTGCGGATACAGCGAGTGTGGGTGAGGAGGATACGGCGCGGCGGTCAGGGGGCGCAGGCGGGCATCCCGAGCCCTTCGAGGCCCGCCGCGACCGCCCCTCAGATCTCGCCCCGCCTCGCGAGGCGCGCGATGTGCTCTGCGGCGCGGAACGCCAGCGCCTGGATCGTCATCGTGGGCTGGCCGCGGCCGGACGTGACGAAGCTGCTGCCGTCGCAGATGAAGAGGTTCGGCACGTCGTGCGCTCGGTGGTAGCGGTCGACCACCGACTCACGCGGGTCGTCCCCCATCCGGCACGTGCCCAGGAGGTGCACGCCGGTGGAGGTCTCCGTCACCGGAGTCGTCCAGATGCGCCGCGCGCCGGCCGCCTCCAGCAGCTCCTTCGCGCGGTCCTGCAGGAACCGCATCGTCGCGAGGTCGTCCGGGTGATCCCTGTAGGTCACGCGGATCACGGGCCGGCCGAAACGGTCCTTCACGGTCGCGTCCAGCGCGATGTTGTTCGACTCGAGCGGCAGGGACGTGGTGTGCGCGTGGATCTCGACCGTGCGCGTGTAGTACTCCGCCAGCATCCGCTTGAACTCGGCGCCCCAGTGCGGGCTGTCCGGCGGCAGCCCGGAGAGGGCGAAGAGGATGGGCCCGGGCGTGAAGCGCGCGTCGATCCCGCCTCCGCCGTAGAAGCCGCGCGCAGGGTCGGAGTCGTAGAAGTCGTGCAGGACGCGCGTCACCTGGACGCTCTTGTACTCGTTGAGCGGGTGCTCGAACAGCCCGTACGCGGAGGACTGGCCGTTGAACATCAGGTACCTGCCCACCTTGCCGCTCGAGTTGGCCAGCCCGTGCGGGAACCGGCTCGATTCGGACAGGAGCAGCAGCCGGGGCGTCTCGGCGCCGTTGGCGGCGAGGATGAACGCCCTGGCGCGCTGAGCGTGCTCGCGCCCCTCCGCGTCCCAGTACAGCGCCCGGGTCACGCGGCCTGCCGCATCCGTCTCGAGCCGGTGGACCGTGCTCTCCGCCCGGATCTCGCACCGGCCCGTCGCCTCGGCGCGCGGGATCACCGTCGCCAGCGTGGAGGACTTCGCGCCCACCTCGCAGCCGTACAGCATGCAGAAGCCGCAATGGATGCAGGCCGGGCGGCCGGCGTAGGGCCGCGAGAGGATGGCCATCGGCGCGGGGGACGCCTTCCAGCCGAGTTTGCGGGCGCCCTGCTCGAGCAGCACGCCCGAAGACTTCACCGGTAGCGGAGGGAGCGGGTACGGCCGCGAGCGCGGCGGATCGAACGGGCCGGGTGCGCCGGAGACCCCGATCTCCCACTCCACCTTCGTGTAGAACGGCTCGAGCTCCTGGTACGTGATCGGCCAGTCCGCGAAGCCGGTGCCCGCGATGGGGCCCAGCCGCGACCGCTCGACGAAGTCGATCTCGTGGAAGCGCCAGTAGTTGCCGGTGAAGTACACGCTGCTGCCGCCCACGCCGCGGGCGTAGAGCGCGGGCGGCGAGCCGCCTCTCGGAACCGTCGCCTCGTCCCGCTCGCTCCGCCGGAACGTCTGCGGGAAGTCCTGGAGCGAGCCCGCGGGTTCGAGCTCGAACCAGCTGGCCAGCTCGTCGTGCCGGAAGTCACCCGCGCGCCGGTAGGGGCCCTGCTCCAGCACGACCACGCGGAACCCCGCCTCTGCCAGCTCCATCGCGAGCACGCCGCCGGCGGCACCCGACCCGACGATGACGAAGTCCACCTCGTCCTGCGTCCGGTCGCGCACCGCGAGGCGCCTCATGCCTCGCCGCCCTCCATCGGCGCGGCCGCAACGCCGCGATCGTAGTGGCCGAAGGGCGGCCGGTAGGCGCCGCGGTCCTCGAAGCCGATGAGCTTCCAGCCCGCCCCGTCGCGATTGCCGCCGTACGACGGGTCCGCGAAGACGCCCATCAGCGTCAGCGTACGGACGAGGAAGAAGAAGTCCGAGAACTCGATGTCCGCCACGAGGGCGGCCTGCCGCTCTGCCGGCAGCCGGTCGAAGCTCCCGGCGGCGGGGTCGATGATGTGCGCCTTCGCATCCAGCTCCGCGAGCCCGGCGCGGATCGGCTCGAGCATGGGGGCCGAGAACGACCCGAGGGCCTGGTCCGCGAAATGGACCACGCCGAGCGCGCGCGCGCCCGGCGTGTCTGTCGGGGGGAAAATGTGCTCGGCGAGCGCCTCGAACGCGGCCGCCTCGGCCGGCGTCAAGACCTGGAAGCCCGAGCGTGCCCGGGCCGCGCCGCGCGCCCGGGCCGCTGCCGCCTCGATCGCGGGCAGGTGCAGGAGGAGCCACGCGCCGCCCAGCGCGGCGGCGGATGCGGATGCGAACTCACGGCGGGACAGGGTCGGCCGGTCCATGCTGCCTCCCGGAATCGGGCGAACGGCGGCGCCGCGCACGCGCCGTGCCGCCCGCCGGCAGCCCGGGGGCCGACCGCCGGGCCGGGCCGGGGCCAGGACCACGCCCCGACCTCGGCCAGGACCCTGTCTACTGCCACACCTCCCGGTACTCCGCGTATACGCCGGGCGCGGCCGGCACGAGCAGTCGGTCGTACGGGGGCTCGTCCCACGCGAAGGTGTAGACCGGCCGCGCGCCGACGGAGCCGGCCGGCCGCAGGGCCGACGCCGGCACCGTGTGCCGGGTTGCCGTGATCATCCAGTCGCGACCGGCGATGCCCGGGATCTCCAGCGGCAACCCGGCGGGCGGCTCCGTCGGAACCCGGCTCGTCTGCTCCACCAGCGGCTTCGGTGGCTGGGTCCGGGCCTCCTCGACCGGGATCGGCGTGGGGAACCCGTTGCAGCCGGCCGCGCCGGCCGCTGCCAGAATCAGCACGGCGATTGCCGTTCTTTTCTCCATTTCCGCGCCTCCGTTGACGCGCAACCCGTGGTGACCCATCGTTGGCGCCAGGATAATCGCATCTCGTGCCCCGCGGCGCCACCCATTCCGGACAGGGGCGCCCGGCGCCCGGTTCGGCCCGCGGGGCCATGCCGCGGCGGGAACCGAGGAGGACCCATGCGAATCGCTCTCGATCCCGTGCCGCTCGTCGTGGGAATCTACGCGCACGTGAGCGAGGTGCTGGGCAGGGCGGCCGAGCGGCGCGCCGCGGAGACGGCCGAGGCGCTGGGCCGGCGGTACGGCCGGCAACAGGCAGAGGCGGCGGACCGCGAGGTGCAGCACCTGGTGCGCCTCCTGCACTCCGATCTCAAGACCGCGGACAAGCTGCTGCGCAAGACGTCGGACGTCTGGGAGATCTCGCGCGAGACGGATCTCGTCACGCTCGTGATCCAGCCGCGCGGCCAGCAGCCGGAGCCACGCGCCTACGTGCTCCTGCGGCCGGACGACGTGCGAGCCCTCCTCGTGTCCATCCGCGATGCCGCCCGCGGCGCCGGGCAGGACGCGGATACGCTCGGGCAGCTCGAGCGCGCCGCGGAGGCGATCGAAGCCCGCCCCGGCGACTACCTCGCCTTTGGCTTCGACCCCTGGCAGAGCTGAGCCCTCCCGTCGTGTCGCTCCGCCCACTCCGATCGGCCTGGCTCACGGCCGCACTCCTGCTCGCCGCTGCCCGCGGCGGCCTGGCGCAGGGAGCGCAGCGCATCGACCCCGCGCTGCGCTTCGCGCTCCGCGTCGCGGCGCGTGGCGCCCCGGCGGCCGCGCGGGCCCTCCCGGCCCACAGGCCGCCCGGCGTCCTGGCCGCCGGCCCGGATGCCGCGCTCGTCGTGCCGGGGCTCGCCGCGCTGGACCCCGTCGGCCCCGACGGGCGGCCCACCGTTCGGGTGCTGGCCCGCATCGGGCCCGGGGGTGAAGCCGCGCTGCGGCGCGCGGGCGCCCGGGTGGGGGCGCGCGCCGGGAACATCGTGTCCGCCCGCGTGCCGGTGGACGGGCTGGCGGACCTGGCCGGCGATCCGGCGATCCTCCGCATCGAGGCGGCGGCTGCGCTTCGATCCGGCGGGGCGACAGGCCTCGCGCGCGCTCTCGGCCGGCGATCGGAGACAGCCGCCGGGCGTCGCAGCCCGTTTCGCCTCGCTCCGGGCGTTCCCGGCGCGTCCCCCCTGCGGCCCGCCGGCCTGCAGGGGCCGCACGGGCGCCCCTCGCTGATCGCGCCCGGCCTCGCGGCCTCCGCAATCCTCGCCAACGACATCGGCGTGGAGCAGATCGGCGTCGAGCGCCTGCGCCAGCGCACCGGCGACGGCTTCCTCGGCCTGGCCGGCCAGGGCGTGATCGTCGGCATCTACGACACCGGCCTCGATCTCGAGCACGCAGACTTCCGCAACGCCGAGGGCGGAACGCGCGTGCTGTTCGCCTGGGACCAGTCCGACAGCAGCTCGACCCGGAACCCACCCGGGCGGATCGGGAGCGACGTCTTCGGTTACGGCCACGAGTGCAGCGCCGCCAACATCGATGCGGGCGCATGCCCCCTCGTGGACAACATCGGGCATGGCACCCACGTCGCCGGAACGGCCGCCGGCACGGGTGCCGGGACGGGCAACGGCCTGCCCGCCGGTCGCTACCCGGGGGTCGCGCCCGCGGCCGACCTGATCGTGGTGAAGGGCGGAGAGGGGAACTTCACGGCGGATCGCGTGCTGGATGGCGTGGCGTACATCTTCGATCGGGCCGCGGAGCTCGGCCGCCCCGCCGTCGTCGTGCTCTCCCTGAGCACGCAGGCCGGCCCGCACGATGGCTCGACGCTGCTCGAGCAGGCACTGGACTCGCTCAGCGGGCCCGGCCGCATCATCGTCGCGGCGGCAGGCAACTGGGGCAATAACGACAACGCACGACCCGGGGTCCCGCAGCCCGCGACCCACTCCCACGGCGTCGCGGCGCAGGGTGCGGTCGTGGACCACGGGCTGCGCATCCCGGCCTACACGCCGAACCCCGGCAGCATCAGCGACGCCGCCGCGCTCGAGCTCTGGTACGATGGCGCGGACGAGCTCGGCGTGACCATCATCTCGCCCCGCGGGGACAGCGTTGCGGTCGCGACCGGGGACAGCGCGGTCGTTGCGACGCCGGGCGGCGCCATCTACGTGAACAACGCATCCGCCGGCCCGAATCCCGAGAACGGGGACCGCCAGGCGCTGATCATCCTCTTCGACTCGACCGAGGCGGCGCCGCCGGACACCGGTCTGTGGACCATCCGGGTCCGGGGCGACGCGGTCGCCGCCTCCGGCGAGCATCATCTCTGGCTGGTCGGCGCGTCGTTCGAGAACCCGACGCGCCCCGCCCGCCTCGATCCGGCCAGCAACACGCACCTGGTCGGCTCGCCGGGGACCGCCACGCGCGTCATCACAGCCGCCGCGTTCGTGACACGGCACGAGTGGGTGGGCCTGGAGGGCGACCCCGTCGGCTCCCCGTTCCGCGAGACGCTGGGAGACATCGCGTTCTTCAGCCCGCCCGGCCCGCGGAGGGACGGCGTCCTCAAGCCCGACGTCGCCGCGCCCGGCAAGTTCACCATCTCCGCACGGGCGCGAAACGGCCAGATCTGGCGGGACTTCCCGGATTTCGTGGAAGCGGATGGCGTCCACGGCGCGCTGCTCGGCACGAGCATGGCCGCCCCGCACGTGGCGGGCGGGATCGCCCTCCTGTTGCAGCTCCTCCCCGACCTCGACCCCGAGGCCGCGCGCGGCCTGCTCACGGCGAACGCGCGGCAGGACGCCTTCACCGCCCATCCGTATACCGGCGAGCCGGACGGCGTGCCGAACGCACAGTGGGGCCACGGGAAGCTGGCCGTGGAGCGCGCGGTCTGGTCGCTCGGGCTCCCGGCCGGCGCGCTCACCCTGGACGTGACGCCCCTGCCCGCGCCGGCGCACCTCGCCGGCGCACGCGGCGCCCGCGTGCCGCTCTTCCGGCTGAACGCCGCGGCGGACTCGGCCGAGGCCGTCGCCCTGGAGCGGCTCGCGTTCGAGTTGACCGGCACCGATGCCGGCGCGTCTCTCGTCCTGATCCACGACCAGGATGCGGACGGAGACGCCGACCCCGACGAGCCCGTGCGCGCTTCCGTGCCCGTCCCGCTCGCCGGTGGCCCGGTCACGGCCCGGATCGAGCCCGGCCCCGTCGTGCCCGCCGGCGCATCGCAACAGTTCCTGCTCGCCCTCGAGATGAGCGGCGCCGCGCCCAACGGGGCCCGCTTCTCTGCGCGCTACCTGCCGGGCGAGACGCGCACGCTGGGCACTCTCTCCGGCGCCAGGGACCGGTTCCAGGGCCCGGTCGCCGTCGTGGAGTCAGGGGAGCGGACGACGTCGCTCGTCGAGCCCGGCGAGCGGCTCGCCCTCTCGGCGAACCCCGTGCGCGCGGCGCCGCTCATCATCAGCTACGCCGCCCGCCCGCGTGCAGCCGCCATCTACAGCATCGCCGGCCAGCGCGTCCGCGACCTCGCCGGCGCGCTGGGGGAGGGAAGCGCCGCGTGGGACCTCCGCAACGACCGGGGCGCGGCAGTCGCATCCGGCGCGTACTACCTCGTGCTCGAGTTCCCGGGAGAGCGCGTGGTCCGCAAGCTGTTCGTGGTCCGGCCATGAGCGCGTGCGCCAGAACCGCCGGCTGCGCGCTCGCGCTGCTCCTCGCGGGCGGCGTGCCTCTGCGCGCGCAGGACGGGGCGGGGTCTTCCGCCGCGATCCTGCTGCAGCTCGCCCCCGCGCCCCGGCCGCTCGCGCTCGGCGGCGCCTACGCGGCCCTCGGCTCGGACGCGTACGCGCTCTTCTACAACCCCGCCCGGCTCGCCGGCGCGGGTCGTGCCGTCGGCGCGGCGTACCGGGCGTACCCGGCCGGCGTCGCGGCCGGCTCGCTCGCCGGCGTCCTGCCGTTCGGCCGCTTCTCGCTCGCGCTCGGCGTGCACTACCTCGATCTCGGGGAGGTGGAGGTCCTCGAGCCGGATCCGGCCTACGCCGGCCAGCGCGGGCGGCCGACCGGCGAAAGCGTCGGCGGGGGAGAGGTCGTGGCGTCGGCAGGCGCTGCCGTTGCGGTCACGCCCGTGCTCGCCATCGGCGTCGCGGGGAAGGTGCTCCACACCGGGCTCGCCGGGGAGTCCGATGCCGGCGTGGCCGCGGACGTGGGCGCGTCCGCGGGCCTGTTCGGCGGCCGCCTGCGCGTCGGCGCCGCGCTCCAGAACCTGGGGCCGGCAATGGGACCGGGCCGGGCCGCGCCCCTGCCGAGGACGCTCCGCGCCGGCGCCGCCCTCGAGCTCGGCGCCGCCGGTCCTGGCATCCACACCGCCTTTGCCGCCGAGGCGGTGCACCTCGAGGGCCGCGCATCCCTCGCAGCCGGCCTGGAGCTGGGCTACCGGGACGGGCGCGGCCTCGGCCTGCTCGCCCGCGCGGGTTTCGATGCCCGCGCCCGCGAGCGGGACGCGGCTTCGCCCGTGACCGTGGGAGGCGGGGTCGTGCTCGGCGGGTTCCGCGTGGATTACGCGTACCGCGCGGTCGGTCCGCTCGGCGGGACCCACCACTTCGGCTTCACGTTCCGCGACGGCACCTGAAGGAGGGGACGATGGACGCGGCGGGGGCCGCGCGCCGCGTCAGCCCGCGAGCGCCTCCAGCAACTGCCTGCCCGCCGCTTCCACCTGCCAGCGCCGGACCCCCGGGATCCCCAGCAGCGCGCTCTCCGTCCGCGGCTTGTGGCGCGCCAGCTCCTCGAGCTGCGCACGCGGCATGAGGAAGCCGCGGTCCAGCCCGAGCGTGTCCGCCGCGGCATCCCGCGCGGCCCTCAGCCGCTCGACCAGCGCCTCGAACTCCGGGTCCGGCGGCGGCCGCCGCGGCCCACGGGGCCGGACGGGAAGCTCGGCCTCCGGCAGGGCGCGCGCGCGTTGCAGCGCATCCAACAACTCCTCGCCGAACCGCTCGGCCACGGAGCGTGGCACGGCCCGCAGCCTGGCCAACGCGGCCGTGCTGGCCGGCATCTGGCGGGCAAGCTCGATCATTGCTTCGTTGGTCAGCACGCGGAAGGGCGCCACGTCCCGCTCCTCGGCCGTGCGCTCGCGCCACTGGAACAGCTCCCGCAGCGCCGCGAGCTGGCGGGGCTTCAGGTCCCGCGTGCCCTTCAGCCGCAGGTAGCCCTTCCCATCCTGTGCCGGCGCGCTCCAGACCTGCGCTTCCGCGATCCGGAACTCCTCTTCCGCCCACGCCAGCCGGCCTCGCATTTCCAGCTCCGTCCGCAGCCGGTCCCGGAGCGTCGGCAGATGGCGCGTGTCGGCCGCCGCATACTCGAGCAGGTCCTCCGGCAACGGCCGCTGGGCCCAGTCCGCCCTCTGGTGCTTCTTCTCCAGGCGCACCCCGAGGTACTTCTCCGCCACGCTGGCAAGGCCGATCGCCCGCTCGCCCAGGAACTCCGCCGCGATCTTCGTGTCGAACAGCCCCCGGACCGCCAGCCCGAAATCCCGGCTGAGGAGCCGCAGGTCGTAGTCCGCGTCGTGGAACACCACCTCCCGGGCCGGGTCGGCGAACAGCCCGGCGAGCGGCGAGAGGTCCGTGACCGCAAGGGTGTCCAGCACGTACGTCGCGGTGCGCGTCGCGAGCTGGAGGACGCACACGCGATCCCGGTACCGGTGGTAGCCCGCCGCCTCCGTGTCCGCCGCCACGAGATCGGCGCCCCGCAGCGCCTCCGCCACTTCCGCCACCCGCTCGTTGCTCTGAACGTACTCCATCGCCTCGATCCGCGAGCGCCGTTTGCGCCCGCGCCGTCTTGCTCTTAGGATTCCCGCCGTCGACCCAACAACAGGACGCGAACTCAATGAGCCGTCACCGCACCTCGCTCACCACACTCACCACGCGCCTCTGGGCCATCGCTGCGGCGCTCGTGCCCGCAGCCACCGCCACCCCGGCCGCTGCCCAGCCGCGGCCGCTCGCCGCCCTGCGGCCCGCCCTCGAGGAGCGGATCGCCCGCCACGAGGGCACCGTCGGCGTCGCCGTGATCGATCTCGCGACCGGAGACACCCTCAGCATCCGCGGCGACGAGCCGTTCCCCACGGCCAGCATCATCAAGGTACCCGTTCTCGTCGAGGTTTTCCACCAGGTCGAGCACGGGCGCCTCCACCTCGACGATCCGATCGTCCTGCTCGACGTGGACAAGCGGCCGGGCTCCGGCCTGCTCCAGTACCTCACCGCGCCGCTCCAGATCACGGTGCGGGACGCGGCCCTTCTCATGATCGCGCTCAGCGACAACACCGCGACCAATCTCCTCGTCGACAAGATCGGGATCCGGTCCGTCGGCGTCCGCATGGACTCCCTCGGGCTGCCCCGCACCGAGTTGCACAGCAAGGTCTTCGACCGCGCGAGCAGCATCGCGCCGGATTCCTCCGCCCGCTGGGGGCTCGGCGTCACCACGCCCAACGAGATGGCTCGGCTCCTCGCCATGATCTATCGCGGCGAGGCCGTCTCGCCGGAGGCCTCCAAGGAGATGATGCGGATGCTCCGTGCGCAGTTCTACGGGGAAGGCATTCCGCGCTACCTGCCGCCGGGCACCAGGGTCGCGCACAAGACCGGCTCCATCAACGAGTCTCGCCACGATTGTGGAATCGTCTCGTCGCGGGAGCCGCAGCGGGATTACGTGCTGTGCGTGCTGACCAAGGAGAACCGCGACACGAGCTGGCGGATCGACAACGAGGCCCACGTCCTGATCGCGGACCTCGCCCGCATCGTGCACGAGGGCCTCACGGGTACGGCCACGCAGTGAGCGGCCCGCCGGTCCTCGTCCTCGCGCGGCGGATCCACACACTGGACCCTGCCGCCCCGGCGGACGTGCGTCCGCCCGACGCGCTGCTCGCGCGGCACGGCCGCATCCTCGCCGTGGGCGCGGCCGCCGAGCTGCGGAGCGCCGCGCCCGACGCGCAGACCCTCGACCTGCGCCCGGCCACGCTCACGCCCGGCCTCACGGATGCGCACATCCACCTGGTCGAGTGGGCGCTCGCGCGGCGCGAGGTGGATCTCTCCGCTGCCGACAGCCCCGAGGCCGCCGCGCGCATGGTCGCCTCGCACGCGGGCCAGGGCAGCGGCTGGGTGCGCGGACGCGGCTGGAACCCGCACCGCTGGGCGGCCGCGCCCACGCGTGAGCTGCTGGACCGGGTCGCTCCCGGCCGGCCGGTCGCGCTCCAGAGCCACGACATGCACGCCCTTTGGGTGAGCAGCGAGGCGCTCCGCCGCGCGGGCATCGACAGGGAGACGCCGGACCCGGACGGCGGCAGCATCGTCCGCGACGCGGCCGGCGAGCCCACCGGCCTCCTGCTCGAGCGCGCAGCCGAGCTGGTCGTTCGGTGCAGCCCGCCCGCCACGGATGCGGAGGTCCAGGCCGCCCTGCTGGATGCGCAGGCCGAGCTGCACCGGCTCGGCATCACCGGCGTGCACTGCCTCCCAAACATCCACATCGCGGCGCCGGACCCGTTGCCCACCCTGGAGACCCTGCGCGCGCGCGGGCTGCTGCGCCTTCGCGTGCTCGCGCACCTTCCGCTTTCCGCGCTGGACGATGCGATCCGTCTCGGCGTGCGGAGCGGTTTCGGCGGCGAGTGGATCCGCATCGGCGCCATCAAGCTGTTCCTGGACGGCGCGCTCGGCTCGCGCACCGCATGGCTGCGCGAGCCCTACGTCGGTAGCACCGACCGCGGCATCCAGGTGCTGCCCGCCGCCGACTTCCGGGAGGCCGTGCGCCGCGCGGCCGCCGCGGGCCTCGCGACGGCCGTTCACGCCATCGGTGATGCGGCCGTCTCCCTCGCGCTGGACGTGCTGGCCGACCCCGCCGTGCGTGTCCCCGCGCTGCCGCACCGCATCGAGCACGTGCAGCTCTGTCCGCCCGAGCGCTTCGCGGAGCCCGGCCGCCACGGCATCACCGCCTCCGTGCAGCCGTGCCACCTGATCACCGATTGGCGACCCGCGGAGCGCCACTGGGGTCACGACCGCTGCCGCGGCGCCTACGCGTTCCGTTCGCTGCTCGCCGGCGGCGCGGTGCTCGCCTTCGGCTCCGACGCGCCGGTCGAGCCGGCCGACCCGCGCCTCGGCCTGTTCGCCGCCCTCGCCCGCCAGGACCTGGACGGCCAGCCGGCCGACGGTTGGTTTCCGGCCGAGCGGCTCGCCGCCCCGGAGGCGCTGCGCGCCTACACCGTTGGCCCGGCGCACGCCGCTGGCGCCATGGGAATGCAGGGAGTCCTCGCACCGGGCGCGTACGCGGATTTCGCCGCCTGGGAGCAGGACCCCCTCGAGCTCGCCGCCCCCGACGTCATGGGCCTCCGTTGCATGGCCACCGTCGTCGGCGGCGATGTCGTCTGGACTCGGACTTCGGAGCACGCTCACGCGTGAAACGCGCACCGATGCGCACAAAGATCGTCGCGACGGTCGGACCCGCGACCGCCAATCCGGAGAAGATCCGCGCGCTCATCGCTGCCGGCGTGGGTGTCATCCGCATCAACTTCGCCCACGGCAGCCACGAGGAGCACGCTCGCACCATCCGTTGGTCCCGCGAGGCCGCGGAGGCACTCGGCAAGCCGCTCGCCATCCTCGCGGACCTCGCCGGCCCCAAGATCCGCACCGGGACCTTGCCCGATCCGGTGCATCTCGATGAGGGCGACATCGTCGTCCTCGCGCCCGAGGCGGCCGCCCAGCCGGGCGAGATCCCGGCGACCTACGCCGATCTGGCGCGCGACGTGGCGCCCGGCGACCGCGTCCTGCTCGACGATGGCCGGATGGAGCTGCGCGTCGAGGAGGTGGAGCCGCCCAGGACGCGCTGTCGCGTCGTCCGCGGCGGTGTCCTGCTCTCGAACAAGGGCATGAACCTGCCCGGCGTCCGGGTCAGCGCTCCATCGCTCACCGCGAAGGACCGCACCGACCTCGCCTTCGTGCTGGAAGCCGACGTGGACTACATCGGCCTCTCCTTCGTCCGCCGCCCTGATGACATCGCGGAGCTCCGCGCCCGCATCGGCGCCGGCCCCAAGATCATCGCGAAGATCGAGAAGGACATCGCGCTCGAGAACATCGAGGACATCCTCGCCGAGACGGACGCCGTCATGGTCGCCCGCGGCGACCTCGGCGTCGAGCTCCCGTTCGAGAAGGTGCCGGCAGCGCAGAAGCGGATCATTCAGCTCGCCAACCTCTATGCCCGGCCCGTCATCACGGCCACCCAGATGCTCGAGTCGATGATGGAGTCGACCCGGCCCACGCGCGCCGAGGTGAGCGACGTCGCCAACGCCTTGCTCGACGGCACCGATGCCGTCATGCTCTCCGGCGAGACCGCCGCCGGACGCCACCCCATCGAGGCCGTCGAGGTCATGGTCCGCATCGCCGGCGAGATCGAGCGCGAGCAGGCCTTCATCGCGCGCCGCAAGGATGATCTCGCCACGATGCGCGGGCTGCGCACCGGCGCGACGCCCACAGAGCACGCCATCGCAGCCGCCACCGTCGAGGCGGCGCGCTTGCTCGGAGCCCCGGCCATCGTCACGCTCACCCGTAGCGGGTTCACCAGCCGCCTGGTCTCGAGCTACCGGCCGCCGGTCCCCATCCTGGGCGTCAGCGATCAGCCGGCCACATTCCGCCAGCTCGCGCTCGTCTGGGGTGTGCATCCGGTGCTTTGCCACACGGAGCCCACCTTCGAGTCCCTGCTCGCCTGCGCGCGCCAATACCTGCTCGAGCACGGCCTCGCCCGCCCGGGCGATCGCGTGGTCGTCACCGCCGGCGTCCCCTTCCACGTCCGCGGCACCACGAACACGGTGCGGGTGGAGCAACTGTGAAGCTCACCTTTCTCGGGACCGGCACCTCGTTCGGCATCCCCGTCGTCGGCTGCGACTGCGCCGCCTGCACGTCGTCCGACCCGCGCGACCGGCGCACCCGCCACGCCGCGCTCCTCGAGAGCGACGACGGCACCCGCCGCCTGCTCGTGGACACTCCGCCCGAGTTGCGGCTCCAGCTCCTCGCCGCCGGCGTCGCCTCCATCAACGCGGTCTGGTTCACGCACTGCCATGCGGACCACACCCACGGCGTGGATGACCTGCGCGCCTTCTCCGTCCGCCGTGACCGGCCGCTCCCTGCCTACGCCGGAAAGCATTGCGCCCGCGTCCTGCGCGAGCGCTTCGCCTACATCTTCGACCCTGCGCACCGACCCATCGCCGGCACCACCAAGCCGAACGTCCGCCTCGAGGTGCTCGAGCCCGGGGTGCCCGTGGACATCGCCGGCTTCCGCCTCCTCCCCCTCGCCGTCCCGCACGGCGATGAGGTCGTCCTGGGCTTCCGCGCCGGAGACCTCGGATACATCACGGACGCCAAGCGCCTGCCCGCCGAGGTCACGGCCGCGCTCCACGGCGTCCGCGTCCTCGTGCTCAACGCGCTCTGGTTCGGTCGCCCGCACCCCACGCACTTCACGATCGAGGAGGCCATCGAGGCCGCACGCGCCGTCGCTGCCGAACGCACCTACCTGACCCATCTCACGCACCGGGTGACGCACGCGGAGCTGCTCGAACGGTTGCCGGATGGCATCCAGCCCGCCTACGATGGGCTCGTCGTGGAGGTGTGACGCATGGCCGACCGTCTCGAACTCGATTACAACAACATGCTCGCCCCCCGGCTGGGCGGCCGCGGCCTCCAGCCCGAAACCCTCGACCGGGCAGCCGAGAGCTTCCGCGCCGTCCACGCGGACGTCGAGCGCCGCCGCGCCGCCGGCCAGCTCGCCTTCTTCGAGCTCCCCTACGAGGACCGCCTCGTCCCGCAGATCCGCGCCTTCGCCGACGGCGCCGGCCAGAGCTTCGACACCATCGTCGTGCTCGGCATCGGCGGCTCCGCGCTCGGCACCACCGCCCTCCACCACGCCCTCTCCCGCCCCTTCTGGAACGAGCTGGACGACGAGGGCCGCGACTACTTCCCCCGCCTGTACGTCCTCGACAACGTGGACCCCTCGACCATCGCGCCCCTCCTCGACCGCCTGGACCTCCGCCGCACCCTCTTCAACGTGGTCAGCAAGTCCGGCACGACGGCGGAGACCACCGCGCAGTTCCTGATCGTGCGCGACCGCCTCGTCCGCGAGCTGGGCGAGGACGGCTACCGCAGGCACCTCGTCTTCACCACCGATCCGGAGCGAGGCGTGCTGCGCCGCATCGCCCGCGAGGAGAACATCGCCGCCCTGCCGATCCCGCCGGGCGTCGGCGGCCGCTTCAGCGTCCTCTCCGCCGTCGGCCTGCTCCCGGCGGCCCTCGTCGGCATCGACATCGAGGCCCTGCTCGCCGGCGCCCGCGACATGGACCAGCGCTGCCGCACGGACCGCCTCGGGGACAACCCCGCGGGCCTCTTCGCCACTCTCCAGTTCCTCGCCCACACCGAGGCTGGCGCCGGCATCCACGTCCTCATGGCCTACAGCGACCGGCTCTACGCCCTCGCCGACTGGTTCCGCCAGCTCTGGGCCGAGAGTCTCGGCAAGCGTCTCGACACCGATGGCGCTGAGGTCCACCGCGGCCCGACCCCCGTCAAGGCCCTCGGCGCCACGGACCAGCACTCCCAGGTGCAGCTCTACACGGAAGGCCCGTTCGACAAGACCGTCACCTTCCTCGCGGCGGACCAGTTCCCGCGCGACCTCCCCATCCCGCATGCCTACCCGGAGCTCGAAGAGCTCCGTTACCTCGGCGGCCACTCCCTCGGCGACCTGCTCCGCGCCGAGCACGC
>DASVDH010000036.1:0-2391 GCA_036381195.1 Longimicrobiales bacterium
GGCCACACGCGCACCCGCACGCGCGTTCCTCTTGACAGCGACAGGACCCCGGTCCATCCTTTCTGTCGCTGTCTACATGTACGGGCGGCAGCGGCGCCGCCGGGCCGCGCGCACGCGGCGCCCGGCCGGCCGCGTGACCCGCCCGCCCGACCCTCAACCCCGGAGCCGACCCGTGGCCCCACGCCCGCAGACCGACGCCCTGCGTGGCTCGCTCGACCTGCTCATCCTCAAGACGCTCTCTCTCGGCCCCATGCACGGCTGGGGGATCAGCCAGCGGATCCGGCAGGTGTCCACGGGCGTGCTCGAGGTGAACCAGGGCTCGCTGTACCCGGCGCTCCAGCGGCTGGAGAAGGAGGGGCTGATCACGAGCGCCTGGGGCACCACGGAGAACAACCGGCGCGCGCGCTATTACGAGATCACGAGGGCGGGCCGGCGGGTGCTGGGCGAGGAGATCGAGAGCTGGCGCCGCTTCGCGGCGGCGCTCGAGATGGTGCTGCGCGCGACGTGAGGCGCGCGGGCGAGCGCGGGTGCAGCCGCGAACCCGACGCGCCCGTCGTCGCACTCATTGCATGAACGCAGCCGCAGCAGCAGTGACGGCGCTCACGCGGTGGGGGCTCTCGCCCGAAGCATGACACCCGGCAACGGCCGAGCATGCGGGCGGCTGTCGACCACGCGCACGCACGCGGAGCGCCAACCCTTCACCGGAGCACGACCCATGAGCTGGCTCCACGCCGCCCGGACCCGCCTGCGTCTCCTCTTCGCGCGCCGCGGCGCGGAAGCTCGGATGGACGAGGAGTTCCGCCTGCACATCGAGCTGGAGACGGAGCAGAACCTGCGGGCGGGGATGGATCCGCGGGAGGCGCGGCGCCGCGCGCTCCTCGCGTTCGGCGGCGTCGAGCGCCACAGGGAAGAGCTGCGTGACGGCCGCGGCGCGCGCTGGCTGGAGGACCTGGCCCGGGATCTCCGGCACGCGGCGCGGGGGCTCGCGAGGACGCCCGGCTTCACGCTGGTCGCGGCGCTGACCATCGCGGTGGGCGTCGGCGCGACGACGGCCGTCTACAGCATGGTGCACGCGATCCTGCTGCGGCCGTTGCCGGTCCCGGCCGCGGAGCGGCTGTTCGCGCTCGAGGAGCTGCGCTGGGGCGCGGTCTGGCAGGGGATCGAGGGCCGGGGCGTGCCGTACGTCCGGTACGTGCGGTACCGCGAGGAGACGGAGCGGCTGTTCACGGGGCTGGCCGCGCACCGGCTGACCGTCTTCTCGCTGCGCGCGGGCGCCGAGACGATGGCGGTGCGGGGCGTCATGACGTCCGGCAACTACTTCGCCGTGCTCGGCGTGCATCCCGCGGCCGGCTCCTTCTACACGGAGGACGACGAGCCGTCCGCCGTCATCGCGCACCACCTCTGGCGCGACCGGTTCGGCAGCGACCCGGATGTGCTCGGCAGCATTGTCTACCTCGACGGCCAGCCGTTCACCATCGTGGGCGTCGCGCCGCGCGGCTTCGCGGGCACGGTGCACGGCGCGCCCAGCGACGTCTGGGTGCCCGTCGTCGCGGCCCGCCGCGCGAGCGGCCTCGAGTCGATGGCCGCCTGGCTCGCGCTGTTCGGCCGGCTGCGGCCCGGCGTGGAGCCTCGCGCCGCCTCCGCGTTCGTCGACGCGACGGCCCGGCGGATCCCGCCCGACGAGCCGCAGACCCGCGTGCGGGGCGCGGGCCTCGAGCCGCTGAGGGGGATGGCACATGGCGGCAACCGCGACCAGGCGCGCACCGGGCTCACGCTGCTGTTCGGCACGGCGCTGCTCGTGCTGCTGATCGCGACCGCGAACATCGCCGGCATGCTGCTGGCGCGCGGCATCGCGCGGCGCCGCGAGGTCGGCATCCGGCTGGCGATCGGCGCGGGCCGTGGCCGGCTCGTCCGCCAGCTCCTGACGGAAAGCGGGCTGCTCGCACTGATCGGCGGCGCCGGCGGCGTGCTGCTCGCGGTGCTCGGCGCACGCGCCGTCGCAGCGGCTCCGCTCTTCGGCCCGCAGCAGCTCGTGCTGGATCGGGACCCCGATCTGCGCGTGCTCGGCTTCGCGCTGGCGGTGACGATCGCGGCGTCGCTCCTCTCCGGCCTCTACCCCGCGCTCCAGACCACGCGGCCCGCGCTCGTTCCGGCGCTGAGGGACGGCGGCGCGGCCGGCGGCCCGGCCGGCGCACGCGGGCGCAGCCTCTTCGTGGCCGGCCAGCTCGCCATGGCCGTCCTGCTGCTCAGCCTCGCCGGCAACTTCGTCCGCTCGTTCCAGCGGATGCTCGAGCTCGATCTCGGCTACGCCCCCGACGGGATCGTGATCGCGACGACGGACCTCGGCCCCCTCGGCTACGACGCGGCGCGCGGCCGCGCGTTCTACGAGCG
>DASVDH010000037.1:0-2489 GCA_036381195.1 Longimicrobiales bacterium
CGGCCGTACGCCTGCGCGTGCTCGAGCGCCGGCGCGCGGTGCGCGAGCGCGTACGCGATGGACTCCCGCAGCAGCGCGGAGATGCGCGCGACCAGCTCGGGGCCCAGGTCCCGCCGTACGACGTTGCCGCCGAGCGGCAGCGGCAGCCCGCCGGTCTCCCGCGCCCACCACTCGCCCAGATCCGCGATCAGGTGCAGGCCCGCGGCCGCGTAGGTGATCTGCCCTTCGTGGATGAGCAGGCCGACATCCGCCTTGCCCGCCGCGACGTGCTCCATGATGCGGTCGAACGGCACGACCTCGGTCTCGACGTCCGGCTGGAAGAGCTTGAGCGCGAGGTACGCGGACGTGCGTTCGCCCGGCACGGCGACGCGCCGGCCGCGCAGCTCGTCCGGCGACAATGGCTCGCGCGCGACCAGCCGCGGGCCGTAACCCTCACCCATCGACGCGCCGTGTGGCAGCAGGACGTAGCGGTCGTGCAGGTAGGCGTACGCGTGGATCGAGACGGCCGTGACCTCCAGCTCGCCCGCGAGCGCACGGCGGTTCAGCGTCTCGATGTCCTGGAGCTCGTGCACGAACTCGAGGTCGCCCGTGTCGATCAGGCCGCGGGCGAGCGCGTAGAACATGAAGGCGTCGTCGGAGTCCGGCGAATGGGCGACGCGAATCAGCATGGTTGTTTTCAAGGGCCGGGGCGAGGGCGAGGGCGAGGGCGAGGGAGCCCCGGCCTCTGCCGCCGCCGTGGGTGTTCTTCGGGCCGCATGCTAGGCTGGTGGCCGGCGCGTGTCAAACGGCGGTGGGGCGGGGCACGGGCCTGCGTGGGCGCCCGGACCGGCGTCCGTGCGGGTGGGTACCACCATCCCGATGGAACGGACCGCCTCCGACCTCGCCGCGCGGCTCAAGGCGCGCGCGCTGGAGCTCGGCTTCGACCGCGCGGGCATCGCGGCCGTGAAGCCGAGCGAGCACGCGGCGTTCTACCGCGCGTGGCTCGCGGCCGGCCGCCACGGCACGATGCACTACCTCGCCCGGCCAGACGCGGTCGAACGACGCCTGGATCCGCAGGCGGCGTGGCCCGAGCTGCGCTCGGCGCTCGTCGTCGCACAGCACTACGATCCCGAGGGAGACGACGACGCGGCCGCGGACCCTGCGCGCGCCGTCGTCGCCCGCTACGCGCGCGGCCGCGATTACCACAAGGTCATCAAGCCGAAGCTCCTGTCGCTGTTGCGATGGCTCGAGGCGGAGGTCGGGAGAGAGCTGCCCGCGGCGCGCGCCTACGTGGACACCGGCCCCGTGCTGGAGCGGGAGCTGGCGCGGCGCGCGGGGCTCGGCTGGTTCGGCCGCAACACGATGCTGATCCACCCGCGGCGCGGCTCGTACTTCTTCATCGGCACGCTGCTCGTGGAGGTCGAGCTCGAACCAGATGCTCCGTTCGAGGAGGACCGCTGCGGCACGTGCAACGCGTGCGTGGACGCGTGCCCGACGGGCGCGCTGCTCGGCCGTGATGCCGATGGCGCGCCGGTGATCGACGCGACGCGGTGCATCTCCTATCTCACGATCGAGCTGCGCGGGCCGATCCCGCGTGAGCTGAGGCCGCTGATCGGGAACCGGGTGTTCGGGTGCGATGTGTGCCAGGAGGTTTGCCCGTGGAATTCCGAGAAGTTCGTGGGGATCGGGGTTCGCGGTGATGCCCGGGCGAGGGCGGGGGATAGCCCGGCCCGGCTCCTCGGCGGATCGGATTCGGCCTCGGGTTCGGATTCGGGACGGCATGCGCCGGGAACGGGAGCGGGAACGTTGACGGGGGCGGGAACGGAGTTGCGCCTCGTCGACCTCATGGGCATGGACGAGGCGGCGTGGGACGCGTTCTCGCGTGGGTCGGCGATCCGGCGGGCGAAGCGGGCGGGGTTCCTGCGCAACGTGGCCGTCGCGCTGGGCAACTGGGGCGCGCCGGAAGCGGTGCCGGCGCTGGTGCGTGCGCTCGAGGATCCCGAGCCGCTGGTGCGAGGGCACGCCGCGTGGGCTCTCGGGCGGATCGGCTCGGCCGGCGCCCGTGAGGCCTTGATCTCCGCCGTGCAACGGGAGCGGGACCCGTTCGTTCTGGAGGAGCTCGATGCTGCGTTGGCAAGCTGCGGCTCGAGCGAGGAGTAGCACGGGGCTTCCGGGCGCGACAGCGCAACGAGAACGACGTGCGCCCCCACCAGGGTGCGGTACTGCTGGCCCCGGCGGCCTGGATGGCGGTCGACGACGGTGGACCCCACACCGCCTGACTGCAATGGGACAGCGGATCTCCGGTGGCATCGCTTCGGACTCCCGAGAACGTGGCTCTCGCCCTGATTGCCGGCGCTCCGCGCGGCGCGCTGCTGCGTGGCGCGCAGCGGCCGTCCTGCTCCTCGTCCCCGGCGCGCTCGGTGCGCAGACGGGCAGGCCGCTGCGCGGCCGCGTCGTCGACGCGGCGGGCAACCCGCTGGCCGGCGCGAGCGTCGAGGTGCTGGGCAGCT
>DASVDH010000038.1:0-2684 GCA_036381195.1 Longimicrobiales bacterium
GGTGGTGGACGTCACGTCGGCGCCGCTCGACCAGGCGGTGAGCGAGTGGACGGGCGGCGCCGGCGCGGACGTGGCGATCGAATGCGTGGGCCGGCCGGAGACGTGGGAGGCGACGGCGTCGCTCGCGGGGACGGGGGGCGAGGTGCTGCTGTACGGCGGGTGCGCGGCGGGCACGCGCGCGGGCTTCGACACGTACGCCGTGCATTACCGGGAGGTGGACCTGAAGGGCGCGTTCCATTATGGGCGCGCGGACGTGCGCCGGGCGCTGGAGCTGCTCTCGGAGGGCGCGGTGCAGGTCGCGCCGCTGATCACGCACCGCCGGCCGCTCCGCGCGCTGCACGAGGCGCTCGGGCTCGCGCTCTCGCGCAAGGCGATCAAGGTCGCGGTGGAGCCGTAGCGTTGGCCGCGGTGGAGGCGATGCCGGTGGAACGCACGTGGGCGTTCGGCGCGCGGCCGAAGGTGGAGGCGTAGCGCTCATGGCGGCGGTGGAGCCGATCCCCGAGCGCATGCGCGTCGCGCGGCTGTACCGCTGGGGCGACGTGCGCGTCGAGGAGGCGCCGGTGCCGCGGCCGGGGCCGGGCGAGGTCCTGGTGCGCATCGAGGCGTGCGGCGTGTGCGGCACGGACGCGCTGGTCTGGTACGTCGAGCGCAAGGCGCCGGCGGTGCTGGGCCACGAGCCGGCGGGCGTGGTGGTGGAGGTGGGCGACGGCGTGGAATCCGTGCGCGCGGGCGACCGCGTCTTCGTCCATCACCATGCGCCGTGCATGGCGTGCGCGGAGTGCCGGCGCGGGCTGTGGTCGAGCTGCGCGACCTGGCGCGCGACGTCGCTCGACCCGGGCGGGTTCGCCGAGTACGCGCGCGTGCCGGCGGTCAACGTGGAGCGGGACACGCTCGTGCTCCCGGACGGGCTGAGCTTCGACGAGGCGGTGTTCATCGAGCCGCTGGCCACGTGCATCCGCGCGGTGCGGCGGCAGGGTCGGCTCGAGCGGGGCGACGGGGTGCTGATCATCGGGCTCGGCGCGATGGGGCTGCTCATGGTGAGCACGGCGCGCGCGTACGGGGCGGGCGCCGTGCTGGGCAGCGACTTCGTCGCCGGGCGCCGGGACCTCGCGCTCAGACGCGGCGCCGCTGCGGCGTTCGATCCGGCGGCGGAGGACGTGGCCGCCGCGGTGCGCGCGCAGACGGGCGGGCGTGGGGCGGACGTGGTGGTCGTGTGCCCGGGCGATGCGCGCGCGATCCGCGCGGGGCTGGAGGCCGCGGCGCCGGGCGGGCGCGTGGTCTGCTTCACCCCGCTCGCGCCGGGCGAGTCGCTCGCGCTGGACGCGTCGCCGCTCTACTTCCGCGAGGTCACGCTGACGCAGAGCTACTCGTGCGGGCCGGACGAGACGCGGGAGGCGCTGCGGCTGATCGCGGCGCGCGAGGTCGAGGTCGCGTCGCTGATCACGCATCGCGTGGGGCTGGAGGGCGTGGGCGCGGCGCTCGAGCGGGCGAAGGGCAGGGGAGAGGGGATCAAGACGGTGGTGTATCCGGGGCGTGCTGCGGGCGCGGGCCCGGGAGAGCGCTGACGCGTTCCGCTCCAGAAGCGGGCGCGGGCGGAGGTGGGCGCGGCGACCCCCCGGAGGCGAAGCGGCTCGCCGCGCTCGGACGCTCCCGCCCGCCGCGCCCGTGGCGGGGAACGCTCCTGTTGTCGAACGCCGCCCTGCCGTGAGGCGCAGGGCGGCCGGTCGGTCGGATCCGAAACGAGGGAGGATGACGGTGCCGAACCGTGACGAGGCGTTGGAGCTGCTCGAGGAGTGGGTCGAGAACCCCGCGCTGCGCGGGCACATGAAGGCCGTGGAAGCGGCCGTGCGCTGGTACGCGCGCTCCTTCGGCGAGGACGAGGAGGTGTGGGGGCTGGCGGGCCTGCTCCACGACCTGGACTGGGAGAAGTACCCGGATGAGCACCCGCTGAAGGCGGTGGAGGAGCTGCGCCGTCGCGGCTACCCGGAGGAGGTTCTGCACGCGATCCTCGCGCATCGCAGCGACTTCACCGGCGTGCAGCCGGAGACGCGGCTGGACCGCGCGCTCGTCGCGTGCGACGAGCTGACCGGGCTGATCACGGCGACGGCGCTCGTGCGGCCGAACGGGATCGACGACCTCACGCCCAAGTCGGTGAAGAAGAAGATGAAGGACCCGACGTTCGCGAAGGGCGTGGACCGGGAGGATGTGCGGCGCGGCACCGAGCTGCTGGGCGTGGAGCTGGACCAGCACATCGCCAACGTGATCGAGGCAATGCAGGGGATCGCCGAGGAGCTGGGGCTCACCGCGGCGCAGGTGAGCGCGAAGGGCGGCGCGCGCGGCGGGGGCGGCGGGGGTTGAGGCGCCGGGCGCGCGGCGGGATGCGATGGCCGCGCGGCCTCGCCGTGTCCGGCGGAGGGGGACGGGGCGGATCCCTGCGGCCCTGCGGCCCTACGGCCGTGGCGCGCCGGGCCGCGCGGCCCCATATTGTGCGGCCGTCAACCCGTTCGTTGAGAGACCTGCAAGGAGCGATGACGCGGATGACGCGGCGGGCGATGCGCGTGGCGACGATCACGATCTGCGCGGCGGCGCTGGGGCTGGCCGCCTGCGGCGATGCGCCGACGGAGGACCGGCGGGGCTACACCAAGGCGCCGCTGGAGGAGCCGGGCCTCACGATCCAGAGCGAG
>DASVDH010000039.1:0-4351 GCA_036381195.1 Longimicrobiales bacterium
TGGTGGAACACCAGGCGCGCGGGGCCGGCGCCGCGCGCGCGCGCCGCCTGCACGGCCGGCGACGCCAGCGCCTCGCGCAGCGCGCGCGTGCTCTGCCGCTCGAACGCGGCCGCCAGCGGCAGCGCCAGCGCCAATGCCGGCAGCGGCAGATGCGACGCCAGAGTCGTAGCGCGCGCGAGGATCCCGCCGCTCGCGTCAGCCGGCGTCATGCCGCCGGCCGGCAGCCAGCCAGTCCGTGCCGCGACGAAGAGCAGGAGCAGCGCGCCGATGAACGGCGGCACCGAGAGCGCGGCGACGGAGAGCGCCGACAGCACGCGCGCGAGGCGCGAGTCGGGACGCAGCGCCGCGGCGAAGGCCGGCGGAAGTCCCAGCGCGATCGCCAGCAGCAGCGCGGCGAGGCCGAGGAGCGCCGTGTTCGCGGCGCGCTCGGCGACGAGCGGCGCGACCGGCGCGCGATAGAGGAAGGATGTGCCGAGATCGCCCGCCGCCGCGCGCGCGAGCCAGCGGCCGTACTGCTCGAGGAACGGGCGGTCGCGTCCGAGGCGCGCGCGCTCGGCCGCCAGCGCCTCTTCGGAGGCGCCGAACCCCAGCGCCGCGCCGGCCGCGTCGCCGGGCGCGATCCAGGTGAGAGTGAACGCCGCCGACGCGACGAGCCACACCAGGAAGAGCGCGGCGACGAAGCGGCGGGCGGCGAAGCGCAGCACGGGCTGAAATATAGACGATTGCGGATCGCGGGGCTGTGCACCAGGAGGGCCGACCTTCAGGTCGGCGAGTCGGTTTGAGGATGGCCGAACTGAAGTTCGGCCCTACTTGACCCAGAGCTCGTCGGCGTTCCACAGGACCTGCGGGCGCGTGACGGCCGGGACGACGCCGCCGACGCGTGGCGAGTAGGCGACGAAGACGCGCGGCGCGGCGAACCAGATCGCCGGGTTCTCCTCGCCGAAGATCCGCTGCACCTCGCGGAACAGGCGCACGCGCTCCTCCCGATCCGGCGACGCCGCCTGCGCCAGCATCAGCCGATCGATCTCCGCCTCCCACCGCGTCGCCGGCGCCGCCTGGCGCGGATGCCACAGGTGCGCGCTGCCGCGCGACAGCCAGAAATCCAGGTTGCCCGCCGGGTCGGTGTCGGTCATCTGGAGGAAGTGGTAGATCGCGTCGTACTCCCCCGAGCCCCACCGCCCGAAGATCGCCGCCAGGTCCAGCGGGACGATGTCGACGGCGACGCCGAGGGTGGCGAGGGCGTCGCGGAGGAACGAGGCGCCGCGCTCGGCGGCGGTGATGCCGGCCTGCACCAGCACGGTGAAGCGGGCCGGGCGGCCGGCCGCGTCCTCGCGCACGCCGTCGCGATCGCGGTCCTCGAGCCCCATCGACTCCAGCAGCGCCGCCGCGCGCCGCGGGTCGTACGCCGGCGCCGGCAGGTCGGCCGCGTGCCACGCGCGGTTCGCCGCGGTGACCGGGAACGGCGACGGGTCCGCCGCGCCGAGGAACACGGTGTCCGCGAACCCCCGGCGGTCGACGGCCAGCGACACCGCCTGGCGGAACCGCCGGTCGCGCAGGAACCCGCGCGACGGGTCGATCGGCGCCGGCCCCAGGTTGAACCACAGCATCTGCCGGTCCAGCCCCGGCCCCGCCTCGTCCAGCCGCACGCGCCCGGCCGCCGCACCCTCGCGCAGCACGCGGATGTCCTCGGCCCGCGGCTCGGACTGCGTCAGGTCCACGGCGCCCGACGTCAGGCGCAGCAGCTCCGCGTTCTGGTCGGGGACGATGGCCAGCGTCAGCCCGTCCAGGTACGGCAGCGGCGATCCGTCCGCGCCGGTGCGCCAGTAGTGCGGGTTGCGCGCGAGCACGATCCGCTCGCCGGCGTCGTAGCGCGAGACGACGAAGGGGCCGGCGGAGGGGCAGGGCTCGCGCGGCGTGCAGCGCGCGCCGAGCGTGCCTTCCGCGAGCGGTCCCTCCAGCACGTGCTTCGGGAGGATCGGCAGCGCGTCGAGCAGGCGCGGGAGCGGCGCGTAGGGGGCGGGCGCGAGGAGGGTGATCCGGTCGGGCGCGTCCACGCGGACGGTCAGCGGCTGGCCGTTGACGCGCAGCGAGTCCCCCAGCACGCTCCCCGTCGCCTCGTACGCCGCCCGCACCGAAAACGCCACATCGTCGGCCGTGAGCGGGGCGCCGTCGGACCAGCGGAGGCCCGGGCGGAGGCGGACCTCGAGGCTGCGGGCGTCGGGGGCGACGGCAATCGACTCGGCCAGCCAGGGCTCCGGCTCCTGGGTGACCGGGTGGATGCGGGCCAGGCGGGCGCCGGTGAGCAGGCTCAGCAGGTGCGTCGGGAACGCGGCGTCGACCACGCGGTTGAGCGTGCGGGGCTCGGCGCGGAGGGTGGCGGTGAGGTGGCCGCCGCGGACCGGGCGGGCCTCGCCGCGGGTGTCCGTCCCGCCCGCCGGACCGGGCGCCGGCCCGCGGAACAGTACGTAAAGGAGAAGGACGGCGGCGGCGAGGGCGAAGAAAAGGCGACGCGAGCTCATCAGACCGGCCAACATCTTAGCCGACGCGGCCAATCCATTGGCCGGTGGCGAAGCGCGGCCGTCTGGGGCGGATGCGCGAAAATTGCGGCCCGCCGAAGATTCCGTGCAATCCGGCGAAGCGCTGCGCTACAGCCGGACAATCCATTGGCCGATAGGAGGCCGCCGCCGCGGCCGCGTGGCCCGCCCGAACCGATCCAGCAAGTATCACTAAATCAACAACTTGCAGCCAGCCACCGGCCGAAGCCCGGCCGGTGGCATCCGCTTCGCCATGCCGAAGGCGCGGAGGCGTCTCGATCGCAATGGCGAACACCACTTCGACCACTGTGGAGCCCCGGATCGGCCGCAGCGTGACCATCGACCGCGCCGCGGAGCTGCTGGGGTGCTCGCGCCGGACCGTCTACAACTGGATTCGCAACGGCCGGCTGTACACCGTGCGCACGCTGGGACGGAGCCAGCGGGTGCTCATCGAGTCGCTGCCGCGGGCGGCGGCAGCGGCGGCGCGCGCGGGCTCGCGCGACGCCTCGTCGGTCTAGGAGCGGCCCGGAAGGGCGGAGAACGATCATGTCGCGTCGGATGCTGCTGGGAGTGGCGCTCGTGGGCGCCGTGGTGCTGGGGACGGCGGGTCAGGCGGTGGCCGGACCGAAGGCCCGTCTCTCGCGCGATCTCTCCGAGGCCCTGGCGAGCGGGGCGTCGGGCGCGCGCGACGTGATCGTCCAGGCGGACGCGGCGACGGTGGACGCCGTGGCCGCGAAGCACGGCGTGGCGGTGACGAAGCGGCTGCGCCGGGGCGCGGTCCTGCGCGTCACGACCGAGCAGCTGCAGGCGCTGGCGTCCGATCCGGCCGTCGGGCACCTGTCGGGCGACACGCTGGTGCGGTCGATGCTCTCGACCGTCGACGTCACCACCGGGGCGGACCAGGCGTGGGCCGGGGCGCTGGGGCTGGGCGCGGTCACCGGGCGCGGCGTCGGCGTGGCGGTGATCGACAGCGGCATCTCGAACCACCAGGCGCTCGCGGGCAAGGTGGTCGCGGCGTTCGACTTCACGCGCGACGGCAACGGCCGCGGCGTGGATCTGCTCGGCCACGGCACGCACGTCGCCGGCATCGTCGCGGGCAACGGGAACGGGTATGCGGGTGTCGCGCCGGGGGCGCACCTCGTCTCGCTGAAGGTGCTGGGGCCGGACGGCTCGGGCAAGGTCAGCGACGTCATCGACGCGATCGACTTCGCGATCGAGCACCGGGCGAAGTACGGGCTGCGGGTGATCAACCTGTCGCTCGGGCGTCCGGTGTACGAGAGCTACGCGGACGACCCGCTGTGCCAGGCGGTGGAGCGCGCGTATCGCGCCGGCCTGGTGGTGGTGGTCTCCGCGGGGAACTACGGGAAGAGCACGGACGGGCGGCTGGTGCTGGGCGGCATCACGTCGCCGGGCAACTCGCCGTATGCGCTGACGGTGGGCGCGCTGGACGACCAGGGCACGCCGCAGCGCAGCGACGACGTCGTCGCGGAGTTCAGCTCGCGGGGGCCGACGCTCTACGACAACCTGCTGAAGCCGGATCTGGCGGCGCCGGGGCGGCGGGTGGGGTCGCTGTACGTGCCGGGGTCGACGCTGGCGAAGAAGTATCCGGAGCGGCTGGTCCAGGGCAACGGGCAGCACGGGGTGTTCGAGCTGTCGGGGACCAGCATGGCGGCGGCCGTGGTGAGCGGCGCGGCGGCGCTGGTGCTGGAAGCGAACCCGGGCCTGACGCCGCTGCAGGTGCGCCTGGCGCTGCAGCTCTCGAGCACGTTCCTGCCGGACGCGGGGATTGTGGGCGCGGGCGCGGGGGCGGTGAATGC
>DASVDH010000040.1:0-2931 GCA_036381195.1 Longimicrobiales bacterium
GGGTGGAGAGCGTGTCGTCGATGACTTCCACCGGGCGCTTCGCGACCGCGCACATCTCCCGGAGGAGCGACACCGCCGACGACTGCAACGCCTCGACCGTGGGCGTCAGCCGATCCCACGCCGCGACCCGCGCAGCGTCCCCCGCAGCGTCCCACGCAGCGGCCCCCGCAGCGGCCCCCGCAGCGGCCCGCGCAGCGGCTCCCGCAGCGGCCCACGCAGCGTCCCACGCAGCGGCCCGCGCAGCGTCCCGCGCAGCGCCCCACGCAGCGGCCCCCGCAGCGGCCCGCGCAGCGGCCCGCGCAGCGGCCCGCGCAGCGTCGAGAGCGGGAAACGCGGCCTGCGCGGTCACGGCGTCCGTGATCCGCGCACACGCCTCCAGGGCTCGCGCGTGGCTCTCCAGTCCCGCGAGCCGCAGCCACGCCGGTGTCTGCACGCGGGCCAGCCAGTCCGTGGCCATCCACGCTCGCGTTTCCTCGTCGTCGGCGGTCGTGCGCGTGCCCAGCAGCTCGGGGATGAGCGGTTTCAGCAACCGGTTCCGGGGCTCGGTCGCGAGCGCGTCGTTCCAGGCGCGCGCGAACGCGGCGATGACGGGACTGACGCACTGCGGCGCGTCGCTCCACGGCTCCCCCGCGAGATACGCGCAGAACTCCATGACGCAGAATGTGCCTGTGCCGTCAGGCGAGTGGGCGCCCGAGTCGAGTGTGACGGACTCCAGCCGCAGGAGCCGGGAGCGCGGGATGGTCAGTGTGGTCATGGTCAGTCCTCGGTCAGGCGGTGGTAGTCCGACATCGCGTACAATTCCTCGCTGGAATCCGCGCGCATTGAATCGACGTACACGCTCATTCGGCTTCCTCCGCCCCGGTGGGGGTGGACGGCGCGCTCAAGGTCTCGGCGCCGGCCGTGAGCCGCGCCGCTCGGTCTCGAACGCCGCGCGCAGCCGCGCCAGCTCGTCGGCCTCCGCCCACGCCAACAGCGCCACGTCCCAAACGACCACGTCGTAGTCCTCGGGCTGCACGGGGATGCTCATGCGCCACCGGGCCGCGGCGGGACTCATCGCCTGCACGATGGCGCGCACCTGGTGGCAGAGCGCGTGGACGGCGTCGCGGGTTGGGTACTTCGCGAGCGTAGCCTCCAGGGCGCCGGCCGCTGGCATCTCGTCAGGCATTGCTCAGGTTCTCCCGGTAGTCGGTGATGATCTCCTCGGCGTACTGCTCCCAGATCACGTAGCATGTCGGATAGCGGGGCTGGAGCAGCCGCCGCGCCTCGCACGAGCTGCGCGCCTCGCACCGGCCGCGCGTGATCGCCTCGAGCGTGCACTCCCCGGCCGCCACCTTGCGGAGATCGGCGCGGGCCGTGATGGCGAGGTAGACAAAGCCCGGCATCTCAGGTCCGCTCCGGCAACAGCGCCCGCATCGCGGGCGGCAGCGTGTGCCCGTTCCCCATCACCCGATCCACCTCCGCCAGGCGCTCGACGAAGTCGCTCCGCATCTCGTCCAGCCGCCACTCGTTGGCCGGGAGGTAGCGCCGGAGGCCCCCGATCGCCTCGAACGTCACCGCTGCGGCCTCGCCCGCGTCGCGGGCAATCCACGCCCGCACCTCATGCGGCTGCGCGTTGGCCGGCCGAAGCCGGATCACGTTCTGGAGCGCGGTCCACGCCGCCGCGGCCTCGAACGCCTTGGGCGGCCGCACGGTCTCGATGATCGCCTTCGGGCTGGGCCACGTCGCGTAGCCGTGGTCCCGGAAGATGCGCTGCATCGCCGTCTCGAACTGCGCGGTGTCCAGCTCCGCCGAGAGCGTCGCGTAGTACACCGCCGCGGCCTCAGCCGAAAGCGACTTGCCGATGCGTTCCGCCAGCACGCGGATCCACTTCGCGAAGACCGCGGCGTCGATCATGACACGGCCCTCTTGGCGATGCCCTGCACCGCGAGCGCGGCCGCCAGCGCATTCGCTTCGGTGTCGTCGGCGGCACGCTGCCGACCCTTCCGGTCGCGCGCCGGCCGGCCCACCTCCGCCTTCAGGCGGCGCCGTTCCGCGCCCTCGACGAAGGTCACCACGTAGCGTGGCGAGAAGTCGCGCACGATCCCCGGACGGCTGGTCACGGCGAGGTACTCCAGGAGTCCGGTGTGCACGTCGTCCGCGTGCGCGGCCCGACCCCGGGCGTAGCCCATGCCGACGAGCCACCCGTCGATCATCGCCTCCCACGTGGCGCGGCTCTCCTCGGGCAGCGCGGCCAGAAACGCGGTCTCGCCGTCCGTGCGCCGCAGGCGCCGCGGTGGCGCGTGGGCAACCGGCGGCGGTGTTGTCGCTGGAGAGATCTCGTCCCGTTTCGTTACGTCTACGTCTACGTTCGCGCGCGTGGGTGCGGAACTTCCGCGTGACGTCTGCGGACTGTCACGCGGACTGTCCGCGGACGGTCCGCGTGACAGTCGGTCGGCTTTCCGGCGGAGCCGTTCGAGTTCCTTGCGCTCGCGATCGGCCTGCCGGCGGGCTTCGAGTGCCCCCATGAAGTCATCCCACTCCGGGATGCGTCCCTCGTCGTCCATGTGCTCGGCCCGCACCCACGTCGCGAACGCCCCGCGCTTCCCGCGCCACTTCGCCCACTCCTCCAGCGTCGCATCGGACTCATCCCGGATGTAGCCGTTCTTCGAGAACTCGGCCGCGCCGGACCAGAAGTCGACCAACACGCCGGCAGCCTTCTGCGCGTCGTCCCGGCAGAGACGGGCCAGGCGCTTGGCGACCGGCCGACTCGACAGGAACGTCCTGACGCGAATCCAATCCTCAGCCATCCTCAGCCCGCCCTCCTGAGCGTTTCAAACGTCGCCTCCACCAGATACCGGCCATCCTTCCGCAGGAGCTTCCCACCCTCCACCACGATCCGCGCCTCCCTGGATTTCAGCAGCTCGTTGACGCGCCCGCACACGGACGACAGCG
>DASVDH010000041.1:0-2885 GCA_036381195.1 Longimicrobiales bacterium
TCGTCGAGATCCTGCAGAAGCGGCGCACGCCGGCCACGTCGCTGCGCATCCGCGTGGATGCGACCCGCGCGGATGGCACGCCGCGCCGGCTGACCTCGGTGCGCCTGACGTTCCGCGTCGCGACCGCCTCAGAAGCGCACCACGTGGAGCGCGCGGTCGCCCTCTCGCTCGAGAAGTATTGCTCGGTCGCCGCGTCCCTCGCGCCGGACATCCCGATCACGGCCGCGGTCGAGCTCGAGCAGCCGGCAGAGGCGGGGCCATGATCGACGCTTTCATCGGCAACACGCCGGTCGTCCGCCTCGAGCGCGTCGTCGAGCCGGACATGGCGGAGATCTGGGTCAAGCTGGAGGGGCTGAACCCCGCCGGCTCGATCAAGGACCGCACGGCGCTGGCGCTGGTGCGCAGCGGCGAGGAGAGCGGGCGGCTGCGGCCGGGCGGCACCATCGTCGAGCCGACGTCCGGCAACACCGGCATCGGCCTGGCGCAGGTCGCGGCCGCGCGCGGCTACCGGCTGATCCTCTGCCTGCCGTCTTCCATGAGCATGGAGCGCAAGGCGACGCTGCTCGCCTACGGCGCCGAGCTCGTGCTCACGGACCCGGAGCGCCGCATGCTCGCGGCGATCGAGGAGGCGGAGCGCATCCGCGACCGGACCGGCGCGTTCTTCCCCGACCAGTTCTCCAATCCGGCCAACCCGCGCATCCACTACGAGACGACGGCGCCGGAGCTGTGGAACGCGATGCAGGGCCGCATCGACGCGTTCGTATACGGCAGCGGCACGGGCGGCACGATCAGCGGCGTCGGCCGGTTCCTCAAGGAGCGAGACCCCCGCATCCAGGTGATCGCGGTCGAGCCGGCGCGCTCGGCCGTGATCTCGGGCGAGCCGCGCGGCCAGCACCAGTTCCAGGGCATGGGACCGGGCTTCATCCCGCCGAACCTGGACCTGTCCATCCTGGATCGCGTGATCAAGGTCTGGGAGGAGGATGCGTTCCCGCTCGCCCGGCGGCTTGCGCGGGAGGAAGGGCTGTTCGTGGGGATGAGCAGCGGCGCGATCGTGTGGGCCGCGTTGCGGGTCGCGCGCGAGCTGGGGCCGGGCCGCCGCGTCGCCTGCATCGCGCCGGACTCGGGCGCGCGCTACCTGACCACGCCGCTCTACGCGCCGGAGCCGGCGAGCCCGCAGCCGGGGGAGGCGGGGTGAGCGCGCGGGGAGGCGGGCGACTCCCCTCCGCGGATCGCCGGCCCGCGGAGGGGAGCACCCGCGCGGCGGCATCGTGCTGCGCTCGTGGGGGCCGAGGGGATGCGACGCGGCGCGTCGGCGCCTAACTCCGCTCCTGCCCGATCCGGTACTCCTTCGGCGGCTCGGCGCCCATGAGATGCTTCACGAAGTAGTCCCAGCGCCGGCGCGTCATGTAGTCGTCGTCCTCGCCGAACCCGTGCCGCTGGTACGGGAAGATGATCAGGTCGAAGTCCTTGTTCGCCTTGATCAGCGCGTCCACCACGAGGTACGTGTTGTACGGCGGCACGTTGCTGTCCATCGCGCCGTGCGCGATCAGCAGCTTGCCCTTCAGGTTCTTGGCGACGAGCTGGTTGGCCTGCGACTCGTAGTTGTCGCCGCCATCGGTGCTGCGCAGCAAGCCCTGGAACCGCTCGCCCCAATCGTCCTCGTAGCTCCGGTTGTCGTGGTTGCCGGCCTGGGAGACGCCGACCTTGAAGAAGTCCGGGTAGCGGAACATCGCGGATGCGGTGGCGAAGCCGCCTCCGGAATGCCCCCAGATGCCGGCGCGCTCGATGTCGATCCACGGGTAGCGGCGCGCCAGCTCGCGCATGCCGGCGATCTGGTCCGGGATCGTGTTGTCGCCCATGTTGCCGTAGTAGAAGTCGGCGAACGACTTGGAGCGCCACTCCGTGCCCATGCCGTCGATGGCGACGACGACGAACCCCAGCTCCGCGAGCGCCTGGTGGTCGCGCCGCGCGGGCAAGAAGTTGCGGGTGCCGACGCTGCTGCCCCACGGGCCCGGGTAGATGTAGTTGATGATCGGGTACTTGGCCGTGCTGTCGAGCTGCGTGGGCGTGAACATCAGGCCGTACAGGTCGGTCTTGCCGTCGCGCGCCTTGACCACGATCGGCGTGGGCGGCTTCCAGCCGATCGCGAGCAGCCGCGAGATGTCGGCGCGCTCGAGCTCGGTGACCAGCCGGCCGTCACGCGTGCGGCGCAGCACGCTCACCGGCGGCTCGGTCGGCGTCGAGTACGTGTCCACGAAGTACCGGCCGTCCGGCGAGACCGCGATGTCGTGGTTCGCGTTCTCCGGCGTGAGCAGCTCGAGGCCCTGCCCGTCCATGCCGATCCGGTAGAAATGCTGGAAGTACGGATCCCGGCCCGGCTCGCGGCCAACACCCGTGAAGTAGAGGACGCGGTTCTCCTCGTCCACGTGGATCAGCTCGGCGACGTTCCAGGCACCGCGCGTGATCTGGCGCTTCAGCTCGCCCGTACGCAGGTCGTAGAGGTACAGGTGCCCCCAATCATCGCGCTGGGACCACCACAGCACCTCGTTGGAGGCCGGCAGCACCCGCCAGTTGGGCTTGCCGATCGCCGCGAAGCCGGACTGGAACTGCGTGGGGGACCGCTCCTCGAGGACCGTGCGCACGGCGCCCGTCGAGGCGTCGGCCACGCGCAGGATCGCCTGCTTGTGGTCCCGCGAGGAGCTGACGAACGCCAGGTGCGATGCGTCCGGATACCACTGCACGTCCAGGAAGCGGGTGCCCTCGGCGACGTGGTCGCTGATCGTGGAACGGTGCGGATCGGGCGGCATCTGGAGCCGGATCACCCGCGCGGGCTCGACCTCGATGATCACGCGGTGGATCCGGAAGATCACGCTGTCGCCGGGCAG
>DASVDH010000042.1:0-2077 GCA_036381195.1 Longimicrobiales bacterium
TCGAGCCGCTGTCGGACGAGCTGACGGCGGAGCGGCTGCACGCGCTCACGCGCGGCTCGCGCGTCGCCATCCGCAACTGGCTGCTGGACCAGAGCAAGCTCGCGGGCATCGGCAACATCTACGCGAACGAGGCGCTGTTCCGTGCGGGGATCCGCCCCACGCGCCGCGCCGGCACGCTGACGCGGCGCGAGGCCGCCGCGCTGCGCGACGGGCTCCGCGCCGTGCTCAGGGAGGCGATCGCCGCGCGCGGGACCACCGTGAACGATTACCGGGACGGCACGGGCGAGGCGGGCGGGTTCGGCCCCAAGCTGCGCGTGTACGGCCGCGAGGGCGAGCCGTGCCCGGTGTGCGGGACGCAGATCCGGCGGGTCGTGATCACCAACCGGTCCGCGTTCTACTGCCCGCGGTGCCAGCGGTGAGGAAGGGACGGGCGAGCGGGAGGCGGGGCGCGCGTGGGCCGGCGGGGGGCCGGCCGGCGCTCGGGAGCACGCGCACGCGTGACCGCGCGTGCGCGGTTGGAAGGACGTAGCGCCGCACGTTCTGCGCAAGAAGCGACCGCGTGACCGCGCGCGCGGTTGGAAGGCAGGTCATGAGCCGCAGGAGCATCGCCGCGCGTCTGGAGGAGCTGCGCGCTCACGTGCGCGCCGGCGCCGAGAACCGTCCCGGCGTCTACCGCATGCTCGGCCCCGCGGGCGAGGTGCTGTACGTCGGCAAGTCGGTGCGCGTGCGCGCGCGGCTACTCTCCTACTTCCGCGCGGCGCGCGGCGAGAAGGCGGCCGCGATCATGGCCCACGCGCACCACGTCGAGTGGGACTACACGCCCAGCGAGTTCGCCGCGCTGCTGCGCGAATTCGAGCAGATCAGGCGCTGGCGGCCGGTCTATAACGTCGAGCACAAGCACGACCGCGCGTACGCGTTCATCCGCATCACGCCCGGGCCCGCGCCGCGGCTCGTGCTCGCCGGCCAGGTCACGGACGACCGCGGCGCCTACTTCGGCCCGTTCCGCGGCCGGCAGCGCGTGCGCGAGGCGCTGCGCGAGCTGTCCGACCTGCTCGAGCTGCGCGACTGCCCGACCTCCGTGCCGATCCGCTTCGCAGACCAGATCGAGCTCTTCGAGCGCGACGACACGCCGCGCTGCCTGCGCGGCGAGCTGCGCCGCTGCCTCGCGCCCTGCGCCGGGCGCTGCACGCGCGCGGCCTATCAGGCGCGCGTGACCCTGGCCCGCCGCTTCCTCCAGGGCGACGCGGACCGGCCGCTCGCCATCCTGCGCGGGCGCATGCGCGCCGCCGCCGAGCGCCTCCAGTTCGAGTACGCCGCCGAGCTGCGCGACCGCGCCGATCGGCTCGAGCAGGTGCGCGACGAGCTGGTCGCGCTGCGCGGCGCCGTGGACTCGCTCACGTTCGCCTACCCCGTGCCCGGCTACGGCGGCGAGGACCGCGTCTACCTGATCCGGCGGGGCAGCGTGCGCGCGGACCTCCCCGCCCCGCGCACGCCCGCGGACCGCGAGGCGCTCGCCGCCCGCGCCGCCGAGGTCTACTCCGCGCCCGAGCCGCGCGGCCTCAGCGTCGCCGCTGGGCAGGTGCCGGAGATCCTGCTGGTCGCGCGCTGGTTCCGGCTGCGGCCCGAGGAGCGGGCGCGCGCCGTGCCCGTCGAGGAGGTGCTGGCGGCGAGGCGGACGGCGTGAGGGCGGCGGAGGAGCCATCGCCTGCCGGCGCCACGCATCCCGCCTCGAGGTCCTGTCACCCGCATTCGTTAGGTGGCGCATTGCCGCGGCTTTCGCCTGGCAATTCCGGCAGTTCGCTTGCGCCATCCGCTACCCGGAGCACTACCTGCCCGAACGGCTGGTCGTGCGCCTCCTCGGTGACGCCGATCCGCCCGGCCTGTCGGGTCCGGCCGCCGCATCCGCGGTGACGGCGTGAAGGAATATGGCCTGACCCCCGCGGGCGCAATTTTCGGATAATGCCGGCCTACTCACATCCTCGCGTCACATTCCTGCGTATCTCGAGGTAGCAGAACAGGAAACTCTCTCCCCGGCCACCACCCACCCCCGCGGGCCGGGCCGGCGCCTCGGCCTCGG
>DASVDH010000043.1:0-14878 GCA_036381195.1 Longimicrobiales bacterium
GTCGTTGTCGAACGCCGCGCCGGCGAACATGGGTGAGAGCGACGCCGCATCGGCGTACGCGTCGACGGACCAGCGGTCCGCGAACCCGAACAGCAGGGCGGACCCGCTCGCGTAGTAGAAGACGTCGATGGGGTCGGCGCGCGAGACAGGGTCCTCGTACGCGTAGAACGTTGCCTCGACCTCGCCCTTGATCAGCCCGGCGCACTCGACCGGGAACTGTGCGACGGGCCCGCCGACCCACCAGGGGCAGTCGTCGAAGTCCACGTCCTGGCCGTTGTGGTCCAGCCCCTCGAGGAAGACTCGCGAGATGACGAAGCGCAGCGAGCCGCCGGGCGCGAGCTTGCGATACCGCCAGAGCTGTCGCAGGTGCGCCTCCGCGCCGATCAGGCTGTCCGGCGCGCTCAGTCCGCCCGGCGAGGTCGGCGCCTGCACCGAGGCCCAGTACGTGGACCCGGTCTCGTTCGAGAAGAGCTGCGCGGTGGCGGTCAGCCCGCCGCCCTGCGGGTTGACCGTCATCGGCCCGATGGGCTGTACGAGGTCGAATACGCCGCCGACCCGCGAATCGGCCTGGAGTAGCGTGTTGAAATCCGCATCGTTCGCGAGCGCCTCGATGCGCCACGTGCGGAACACGGCGCCCGGGCCGGGGATCCGCTGCTCGTTCGGATCGCCGATCCGCGGCTCCTGCGGCTGCTCTTCGCACCCCCACAGGGCGAACGAGACGAGAATCGGAACGAACAACCACCGCATGGCGGCCTCCCAGAAAATGGCGTTCGGTGCGCGACGCGCGAGGTCGCGTCGCCGGTAGCCAAGGCGACGGAACGGGCGAGAGTTGGACATCGGCCGCCGAAGCGGGATGCCGCGGACCGGCCCGGCCACACCATCCGCCGCACCGCGCTCGGCTCCGCGCCCGCGTTGGCGGCGGCGTGGGCCACCGGCGCCGGAAGAGGATCCGGTGGCCCGCGGCCTGCCCGCACCGCCACCCGGCGGCGCGGGGTGGCAGGGGTGGCGCCGCGCATTCCCCTTGACAGCGCCAGACCGCGGCCGACATTCCTCTCGACAGCTACAGATCAACCCTGCTGGAGCGCATCCGGGCCATCGCGACGAGCTAGCGAGCTGGCGCCGCTTCGCGGCCGGACTGGAAGCGTCCCTCCACACGACCTGAGCGGCCGCAGCCGCGGCACTCGACGCTGGAGCTGCGAAGATGAGGTGGTTCAGAGGTCTCGGCGTGCGCCTCCGCCTGCTGTTCGGGCGCGGCGCAGCGGAGCGGCGGATGGAGGAGGAGATGCGCTTCCACATCGAGATGGAAGCGGAGCGGCTCGTGTGCGAGGAGGGGCTCTCGCCCGGGGAGGCGCTGCGCAGGGCCCGCATCGCGTTCGGCGGACGCGAGAGGTACCGGGAGGAGATGCGGGACGGCCGCGGCCTCGCCTGGCTCTCCGGTCTGCGGCTGGACCTGAAGCTCGGCGCACGGCAACTGGTCAGGTACCCGGTGCTCACGGCCGCGAGCGCGCTCTCGCTCGCGGTCGCCGTCGCGCTGGCGGTGTCCTGGTTCGAGTTCGCGCACGACTTCGCCCGCCCGCGTGTCCCGCTCGACGAGGCGGACCGGATCGTCACGATCCGGAACCGCGACCTTGCCGCCGCCGACCGCGACTTCAACAGCGAACCGCGCTCGCTGCACGACTTCGAGGCGTGGCGGGCCGAGGTCCGATCGATCGAGGACCTCACGGCGATCTCGCTGATCGAGTACGCGGTGACGACGGAGGACGGCCGCTTCGCGACGCTGCGCGGGGCGCGGGTGACGCCGTCGATGTTCCGCCTCGTGCGTGTCGCGCCGCTGCTCGGCCGCCCCCTGACCGCCGCCGACGATCGGCCGGGGGCGCCCCTCGTGGCGGTGCTCGGGCACGACGCGTGGCAGCGGCTCTTCGGCGGTGATCCGGCGGCGATCGGCCGGGCGATCCGGCTGGGATCGCAGTACGCGACGGTCGTGGGCGTGATGCCCGAGGGCTTCGGCTTCCCGCTGAACCAGGAGGTCTGGACGCCGCTGCAGGAGAGCGCGGCGCGCTACGCGCGGCGTGCAGGCCCGGCCATTCGGGTCGTGGGCCGGCTCGCGGACGGCGCGACACTGGAGCAGGCCCGGGCCGAGCTGGCGATGATCGGCCAGCGTGCGGCCGCGCAGTTCCCGGAGACGCACGAGCACCTGCGCCCGGAGGTCACCCGGTTCGCGCGAGGCGGCGGCTGGGAGGCGCGCGTCATCGCCGCGCTGAACATCCCGCTCCTGCTGTTCCTCGTCGTGGTGAGCGCGAATCTGGCGGCGCTGCTGTTCGCGCGTACGGTGACGCGCGAGAGCGAGATCGCGCTGCGCAGCGCGCTTGGCGCGAGCCGCCGGCGCATCATCGTCCAGCTCGTCGCCGAGGCGCTGGTGCTGACCTCGCTGGGCGCGGCGCTCGGCCTGGCCGCCGCGCGCTGGGGGCTGCGGCGGGGCATGGACCTGTTCTTCGAGGTCCAGCAGATGCGGCCGCCCTTCTGGTTCGACTTCGGCCTGTCCGCGCCGACGGTCGTCTACACCGCCGCCCTGGCCGTCCTCGGCGCCGCGATCATCGGCGGGATCCCCGGGCTGCGCGCCACGGGACGGGCGCTGCGGCACCGCCTATCCCAGCCGGGGGCCGGCGGCTCGGGGATGCGGTTCGGAACCCTGGCGACCGGCGTGATCGTCGCTCAGGTCGGGTTGTGCGTCGCGTTCTTTCCCGTGGCGATCATGAGCGCACGGGACCTGATCCCGGATCGCGAGGTGACGGAGTTCCCCGCGGAGGCGTACCTCACCGGCCGGGTCCTGTACCAGCCGGCGACCGCAGCGTCGCCCGGCAATGCGCAGAGAGCACGGGGCGAGGAAGGGCAGCGCGTGGCGCAGCTCCTCGACGAGGTGCACCGCCGTCTCGCCGCGCAGCCCGGCGTCCTCGCGGCAACCCGGGCCAGCCGGCTGCCCGGCTTCAACCATCCCGTGACCGAGCTCGAGATCGAGGGCGACTCGGCGCGGATCGTGGGCGCGCGCCTGGTCGCCGTGGACCCGAACTTCTTCGAGGTCATGGGTGCGCGCATCACCAGCGGCCGCGCGTTCAGGCCGGACGATCCCGCCTCCGGGGCGCGCGTCGCGATCGTGGACGAGGCGTGGGCGCGAGGCGCGTTCGGCGGACGCAGCGCCATCGGGCAGCGCTTCCGGCTCGCCGATGCGGATGAGCAGGCGGCCGACTGGTACGAGATCGTGGGCGTGGTGGACGGCATGAAGGCGGCAATCGGCCCCGGCACGCCGGTCGGCGTGTACGTGCCGCTGCGGCCGGCGCAGCACGGCTCGGTGCAGTTCTACCTGCGGGCCGCGGACGAGCCCGAGGCGCTCGTGCCGCAGGTCCATGCGCTCGTGACGTCCATGGACGCGCGCCTCGGCATCGCCGACGTGGCGCCGCTCGATGATGTCTGGCGGCCCGTCCAGCGCTCCGATGCCTACTTCACCGCGGCCCTCGCCGTGGTGGGCGCCATCCTGCTGCTGTTCGCGTTGATCGGCATCTATGCGCTGCTGTCGTTCACGGTCGCACAGCGCACGCGCGAGATCGGGATCCGCGCGGCACTGGGCGCGGATCCGAAGCGGCTCATCCTCTCGATCTTCGCGCGCGGGTTCATGCAGATCGGCCTCGGCATCGCCCTGGGCGCCGCGCTCGTGAGCCTGACGGTGGCGGGCAATGCGGAAGGGCTGCGCCTGGTCGGCGGCGTGGCCGCGGGGATGGTCGTCGTCGGGCTGGCCGGCTGCGTCGTGCCCGCGCTGCGCGCGCTGCGGATCCAGCCGGCGGAGGCGCTGCGGGTGGAGTGAGGAGCGGCGGGCGCGACTGCGGGCGGGGGCGTGTGGGGCGAGGCGGCGGGCGCGAGTGCCGGCGGGGCGTGCGGGGCGAGGCGGCCGCCAGCCGATGGGACCCCGGCGGCGCGTGCTACGCGAGCATGGCAAGGCGGTCGTTGACCGTCCGGAAGCGCAGGCGCATGTCCTCCGATAGCCCGTCCAGCCGCGAGCTGAACTGGAGCTGGTTGGCCTCGAGCCGGTCGAACCGGCCGGCGAGCCCGTCCATGCGGTCACTCAAGCCGCCCAGCCGACCCTCGACAGCATCCACTCGCTCGCTCAGGACGTCCACGCGCCCCGCGAGCGCCGCGACGTCCTCCCGCATCCGATCCACGGACGCCTGCACCCGCGCCTCGAACCGCTCGATCCGCAGCGTCATGGTGGCGAGCCGCTCGTCGATGCTGGCGAAGCGGTCGTTGAATTCGGCGCGCATGGACGCGACAGCGCTCTCGAGCGCGCCCATCCGCCCCTCCAGCACACCCACCCGCTCTTCGAGACCGGTCACCCGCTCTTCGAGACCGGTCACCCGCTCCTCCAGCGCGGTCATCCGCTCCTCCAGCGCGGTCATCCGCTCCTCCAGCGCGGTCATCCGCTCTTCCAGCCGATCGAACCGCGCGTTCATCCGGTCCTCGAAACGCTGGAACGCGCTCGACACCATCTGCGCGAACTCCTCGAACTTCGCGTCGAGCCAGGCCGCGAGCTGCGGATCGATCGGGTGGTCCATGGCGGCAAGATAAGACGTGCCGTCGGCGAGGGCCATAGCGGGATGGGGCGCGGGGATTCGGCACGAGGTCAGGGCTTGCCGCCGGCCGTTTCCCCGCCAATGATGCCCCCCGACCCCGATTGGTCCTCGCCGTTCACGCCCGGTGACCTCTCACCCCCGAACGCGCCATGAACACGACGACCGGTCTTCACGACGTCGCCCTCCGCCGGAGCCCGGCGCGCCGCCGCGACGCGGGCGCGCGGGTGCCCGCGTGGGCGCTCGGCGCTGTCCTCATTCTGTTGTTTCCCGCGCGCGCGCACGCGCAAGGCACGGCCGCGGACTACCAGCGCGCCGAAGAGCTGCGCGACCGGCTGGACGGGCTGGTGGTGAACGTCGCGGGCCCGCCGAACTGGATCGGCACGAGCAATCGGTTCTGGTACCGGCGCACGGTGGCGGGCGGCCACGACTACGTGCTGGTGGACGCGGAGACGCTCGAGAAGCGACCCGCGTTCGACCACGAGCGGCTCGCGCGCGCGCTGTCCGCGGCCGCCGACACGAGCTACACGGCGCTCTCCCTGCCGTTCGGCCAGGGCGGCTTCGTGTTCGTGGACGGCGAGGCCGCGATCACGTTCGAGCTGCGCGACGCGCCCTGGCGCTGCACGCTCGCGCCCGAGTACGCGTGCGCCCAGGACACGGCGCGGCCGCGGCGCGAGGAGCGCAGCGAGCCGCGGCAGTGGAGCGGCCGGCGGGCCGGCGCGCCGGAGGACGATGCTCCCCTCGAACCCGTCCGCTCTCCGGACGGCAAGCTCGAGGCGTACATCCGCAACTACAACGTGTGGGTTCGCACGGTGGGCTCGGATCCGGACGACGGCCGGCCGCTGAGCATGGACGGCTCGGAGGGCGATGCCTACCGGCACTGGTCGCTCGTCTGGTCGCCGGACTCGAAGAAGCTGGCCGCGTACCGCGTGCGCCCGGGCTACCGGCGCATGATCCACTACATCGAATCCTCGCCCCGCGACCAGATCCAGCCGAAGTACTCCAGCCGATTCTACCTCAAGCCGGGCGACGTGCTGGACGTCAGCCGGCCGGTGCTGTTCCACGTGGACACCGGGCGACAGTTCATCATTGACGACGCGCTGTTCCCCAACGCCTACTCGATGTCGCGGCTGGTGTGGCGCGAGGACGGCCGCGCGTTCACGTTCGAGTACAACGAGCGCGGGCACCAGGTCTTCCGCGTGATCGAGGTGGACGCCGAGACCGGCAGGGCGCGCGCGCTGATCGACGAGCGGATGCCCACGTTCATCGACTACTCGAGCAAGCGCTACCGCTTCGACATCGCCGACGGGCGCGAGATCATCTGGCGCTCCGAGCGCGACGGCTGGAGCCACCTCTACCTCTACGACGGCATCACCGGCCGCGTGAAGAACCAGATCACCAGGGGGCCGTGGGTCGTGCGCGGCGTGGACACGGTGGACGTCGAGAAGCGGCAGATCTGGTTCCGCGCGAGCGGCATGTACCCGGACCAGGACCCGTACTTCATCCACTACTACCGCATCGATTTCGACGGGAAGAACCTGACCGCGTTCACGGAGGCGAACGGCACGCACACGGTCAGCTTCTCGCCGGACCGCGAGTACTACGTGGACACGTGGTCGCGCGTGGACCTGCCGCCGGTCACGCAGCTCCGCCGCACGCGGGACCGTGCGGTGCTGCTCGAGCTGGAGCGCGGCGACATGTCGGCCCTGCTCGCCACGGGCTGGCGTCCGCCCGAGCCGTTCGTCGCCAAGGGGCGGGACGGCAAGACGGACATCTGGGGCATCATCATCCGGCCCACGAACTTCGACCCTTCGAAGCGCTACCCGGTCATCGAATACATCTACGCGGGGCCGCACGACTCGCACGTGCCGAAGGCGTTCGGGCTCAACTTCGGGCTCCAGCGGCAGGCCGAGCTGGGCTTCATCGTCGTGCAGGTCGACGGCATGGGCACGAGCAACCGCTCGAAGGCGTTCCACGACGTCGCGTGGCGCAACCTCGGGGACGCCGGCTTCCCGGACCGCATCCTCTGGCACCGCGCGGTCGCGGCGAAGTACCCGTGGTACGACATCGACCGCGTCGGCATCTACGGCGCATCCGCGGGCGGGCAGAATGCGCTCGGCGCGCTGCTGTTCCACCCGGAGTTCTACGATGCGGCCGTCTCCGCCGTCGGCTGTCACGACAACCGGATGGACAAGATCTGGTGGAACGAGCAGTGGATGGGCTGGCCGGTGGGGCCGCACTACGCCGCGTCGAGCAACGTGGAGAACGCGTACCGGCTGCAGGGCAAGCTGCTGCTGGTGGTGGGCGAGCTGGACACGAACGTGGACCCCGCATCCACGCTCCAGGTCGCGGACGCGCTGATCCGCGCGAACAAGTACTTCGACCTGCTGTTCATCCCCGGCGCCGGGCACGGCTCGGGCGGCGTGTACGGCGAGCGCAAGCGGTGGGATTTCTTCGTGCAGCACCTGCTGGGCGCCACCCCGCCGGACCGCAACCGCGCGCTTGCCGCGGCAGCGAGCGAGGAGAGCACCGGGCGGCAGCCGCAGGACGGCGACGGCCTCCTCCACCCCGGCGTCGACGAGGGCTACGATCCCGGGTTCATCCCGGGGTTCGTGCCGGACGACGACGGCGGCTTCGCGCCGGGGTGGGTGCCGGACGAACGGGCGGCCTCGCTGCGGGCGCTGCTGCGGGACCCGGCGCGGCCGTGAGCGGGCGGCGTGCGCCGCACGCGCGTCGCGGAGCGCAAGCTGGCGACGGCCGCGACGCGCATGGGGCACGAAGCTTGCCATCTCCCCGCCGCCCCGATCCTGGAGGCACGCATGGCACCGGTCGATCGGATCTGGCTGGCGACGCTCACCAAGAACGAGGACGACGCGGGCACGGACGCCCGGAGCCTCAATCTCACCGTCAACGTCGACGGCGAAGACATCGCCGACATGGATTTCGGCTCCATGGGCGCGGTGGGGGGCCTTGCGGGAGGGATCGGCCCCGAGAGCGACTGGCTCGGCAGGGGCCAGGCCGCGCTGTCCGGCGAGGACCTGCCCACCCCCCTCGAAACGGGCCTGCTCACCAACTCGTCGATCCGGCTGGGCATCCGGACCGATGACGCGTGGGGCCCGCGGCACGTCCTGGTGCCGGGCCGCAGCGAGCGCCGCGTGATCCCGGTCGCGATGGAGACGGGCCTGGACCGCTGGCTGAGCACGGACGGGAGCGAAGGCAAGCTGACCATGCCGCTGCGCCTGGTGAGGGAAGGGACGTCCTCGACCCTGATCCGCCGCGTGCTGCTGCTGGTCTACACGGAGTCCGGGGCCGACGTCGAGACCGACAGCCCCATCCAGCTCCGGATCACCGCCGCCGGCAACACCGTCGTGTTCCGCACGCGGGAGGCCCAATGTCCGAGCACGTGTACAAGTCCATCGAGCTGACCGGCTCCTCCACGCGCGGCATCGAGGACGCGGTGCGCGGCGCCATCGAGAGGGCGAGCAAGACCGTGCACAACCTCCGCTGGTTCTCGGTGGAGGACATCCGCGGCCACCTCGAGGACGGCAAGGTCGCCCACTGGCAGGTGACGCTGAAGGTCGGGTTCACGGTGGACGAGTGAGGGCGAGGGACGCTCGCGAGGCGCGCGGAGCGGGCTGCGGCCGCCACGCCGCTGGCGGTGGGCGGATCCGCACCATCGGCGGCCACGCGGCCGCGCGCCGGCTCGGGCTCGGGCCTTGATCCGGCCGCAGCGGCGCTCCAGTATCCACCGCAGCCAGGGTACGGCCCGCAGGACCTTCGCGGGTACGCCACGGCCGGCACGAGCGTCACCGGCACGATACGGCCAACATGAGCTGCGCCGGCGCGGCACGGCCCGCACGACCTTCTCCGGCGGACGCGATGAACGGTGACGACGCCGCCGTGGACCACGCTCGGGACGACGTCGCCCCCGAGACCACCGGCTCCGCGGCCGATGCGACCGTGGCCACCCGCGCGGCGCCCCACGCGCCGCGGTGCGCGACTACCTCGCCGGCCGCACCGTGCCGTACACCAACCCGGCCGCGTACATGCTGCTCTGCTTCGCGGCCTTCGCCATCACGGCCCGCGTGTTCGGCGGCGCGAGCGGGGGCGAGAACGACCGGGTGCTGACCGCCCTCGTCGTGCCCTTCGTCGCCGCCGTGTCTCGCCTGCTGTTCTGGCGCACGCGCCTCAACTACGCCGAGCACCTCGTGCTCGTGCTCTACCTGCTCGGCCACGCCGCGCTGATCCTGGCCGCCCTGCAAGCCATCCTCTCACCGGCACTCCGCGGCGATCCCGGAATGGTCGTGTCCGGCATCGTCTCGTTCGGCGTGCTCGGTATCCCCATCGCGTACTTCGGCTGGGCGTTCAGCCGCGTCTTCCCCGCTCGCCCCTGGCTCGCCGCCGCGGGCGGCCTCGCCGCGCTGGCCGGCGGCGCGGCGCTGTGGCTCTCCGCGATGGCCGCGCTGTTCCGGGTGCTGCGCTGGTAGGCTCGAGCGGCCTCCCGTGCCGCGCCCCTGCGCCCGTGCCGGCGCCCCGGGCGGCGGAGCGCATCGCCCCTCGAGCGCCGAGCGCCGCACCCGGCGCCGCAGCCGCTGGCACGTGCCTCGCGGTTCCATGCAGGGCACAGGCGGACCTCGGAAGGGAGATGGACATGGCGCATGCAAGGGCCGCGCTCGAGGGGCTGCTCGACGCGATCGAGGCCAGGGACATGCAGGCGGTGCTCGACTCGCTCGCTGACGACGTCACGCTGGAGGTGGAGGCGCTCGCCACGCCCATCCGTGGCAAGCCGTTGTTGCGGGACATGCTCGCGGGCACGATGGACGCGTACGATTCCGTGCGCATCGAGCGCAGGAAGATCGTCGAGTCCGGGCGGGATGTGGCCGCGCTCCTCGGCGCGCACGTCAAGCTCGGCCGCGACATGGAGATGCTGGGGGAGACGCTGCCCACGGCGGGCAAGGAACTGGACGTGCGCGGCGCCGTGTTCGCCGAAGTCGATGACGCCGGGAAGATCAAGCGCCTGATGCGCGTGCGTGACACGCTCGGCGTGGTCCAGCAACTCGGGCTCTCGCCCGAGCGGATGCGAGCGCTCGTGGAGAAGTTCGAGGAACAGGTGAAGCAGCAGCGGCGGGCGGCCTGACCCCGGGCGCCCGCGCCCGGGCCGCAGGGCGCCGGCCGCTATCGGGCGCCCGGCGCGGCTTCCAGCCGCCTCGACGCCACGACCGGATGCCCAACGCGGCTGCCGGGCGCCCGATGTCGCCCACCTACCTCGCCGCCGCCGCCAGCTCCCGCACCACCGCGGCCAGCGCACGCACGCGCGCGGGGTCCGCCGCCCGGCGAGCGTCGGCGTCCAGCTCGGAGGCGAGCGTCTCGAGCCGCTGCCTGCGCGCCGCGCCCGTCGCCGCCTCCGCGGCGTCCAGCGCAGCGGCGATGGCGGTGGTGCGCGCCTCCGGCAGCCCGCCGTTGCGCACGAGCTGGTCCAGGTACGCGCGGGCCACCGGGAACGCGGGCGGCCAGACCACCCGCGGCTGGCTCTGCGGGTTGTACTGCTCCATGACGACGAGCTTCGCCGCCTCGATCTCGTTCTTCGAGAGGTGATCGCTGGGCACCAGCTCGAGGATGTCGAGCCCGCGCGCGAGCTCGGAGCTGTAGATGTAGCCGTTGTACCAGTAGGCGCCCCAGGAGCCGCCGATCACGCGCTGCTCCGCATCCACCGGCCCGCGGTCGAAGTACGCGATCTCGATCGGGTGGTCCGGGTCGGTGAAGTCGACGACGTTCACACCGCCCTGGTACCAGCCCTGCACCATGATGTCGCGTCCGGGAACCGGGATCAGGCCGCCGTTGTGCGAGACGCAGTTCTCGGTCTCGGTCTGCGCGGCCATCATCTTGACGTAGCCGTGCTGCCTCAGCTTGCCGCGGTCGATGGTCAGGATGGTGTTGCCGCCGAGGCGCACCGGATCGCCGACGCGGCAACGCGGCGCGGTCCCGCCGCCCCACTCGTCCGTGAAGACGATGGTGCGGCCGTCGTTGCTGAAGATGGCGGTGTGCCAGAGCGAGAAGTTGATGTCGGACAGCGCATCGAGCCGGACGGGGCGCACAGGGTCCTTCGCGTCCAGAAGGATGCCGAAGCTGCCGCACGCGCCGGCGACGAGGTTCAGCGCGGGGTACGCGGTCAGGTCGTGGCAGCCGCGCGGCCCGCGCGCGCGCCAGCCGGTCGCCGTGTCGGCGAACGCCACGCCCGCGCGGCCCGGAGGCCGCGGCAGGCCCTCGAAGATCCGGGCGTAGCCCACCACTTCCGCCTGCTCGGGGTTCCGCAGCGGCACGCGGATGATGTCCACGCGATACTGCGCCGTGTTCGGGTTCTCCTCCACCGTGCCGTCCGAGCATTCCGGCATCTCGCTCGGGTCCCGCACGGACGACGAGCCGCCCACGTAGATGTAGATCACCGTCGTGTCGGTGGGGTGCGGCACGATCGTGTGCGTGTGCGAGCCCCGGCACGTCTGCACATTCTTCACCAGCCGCGGGTTGCGCGGGTCGCTCACGTCGAAGATCCGGACGCCGCGCATGCGGTCCTTGCCGTCCTGGACGCCCTGCGTGCCGCAGTCGTTGCGCGACCGCGGCGACTCCGCCGAGATGAACAGCAGGTTGCCGTAGATCGAGGGGTCGCCCTGGTCCGTCGCGCACACCACCGTGCTGAGCAGGACGGGCTTCGCCGGGTCGCTCACGTCCCAGATCATGAAGCCGCTGAAGTTGCCCTGGAAGACCAGGTTCCCGCGGAAGGCGAGGTCCGAGTTGATGAACGTGAGGCCGCGGGCAGAGTCGAACTGCGCGGGCTTGGGCGAGTACGAGACGAGCCGCATGTTCGACAGCGCGATGCCCGCGTTGTTGTACGTGCCCGCGCCCAGGCCGACGCGCGGGTCGTCGAGCGTCGCGACCGTGTCCGCCCGCGGATCCATCGCCTTCTGCTGAGCGGCGAGCGGCGCGGCCGCCGTCCCGAGCGCCAGGACGACCATCGCCGCGATCACCGGGCCGCGCCGGACGGTTCGCGGCGGGCTTCCCATCCCGACCCCCCGCTCCGGCCCTCCTGCGGCGCAGCCGTGCCGCAGCCCGGCGAGCGCACGCGCAATCCACCCTTCCCCGCTCCGACGCGCAGCGGCCGCGGGGCCGCGTCCCGCGTGACCTGTCTTCACGATCCGCTCCCTCCGGTGGTGGCGAGCATGCTGAGCACGCTCTGCATGATGTAGATCTCGTCGCGCTGGTCCGCGTCCACGTCCGTCGCGAACCGGAAGATGTCCGGGTCCTGCGCCGCGCCCGGACTCGCGAACAGCGCCTCGACCATCTCGAGGGCGCCGCGATGGTGTCCGATCATGAACGTCAGGAACAGCCGGTCGAACTCCGGCCCGCGCGCGGCATCGAGCTGCGCCATCTGCTCCGGCGTCAGCATCCCGGGCATGCGCACGGCGCGCCGGTACTCTTCGTCCGGCACGGCCTGGCCCCGCTCCACGAGCCACTGCTCCATCAGCGCGATCTCGTCGCTCTGCGAGATGTCGATCTTCTCGGCCAGCTTCCGGACCGCCTCCCCTGCCCCGTGCGTCGCGGCCATGCGCGCCATCTCGATCGCCTGCGCGTGGTGCCCGATCATGTCCTGCATGAACCGCACGTCCGCCACGGTGAAGCCCGGGCCCGCCGTGGCCGGCAGCACGTACGGCCCCGCGTGCGCGTGGCCGTGCGCCGCCTCCGCGTGCTCGTGCGCGTGCGCCTCCGGCCGCCCGGGCGGCTGCGCCGCGCCTTGCCCGTGCGGCGCCGCCGCCTCGCCGCCGGCCAGGCCCGCCCCGCCCCGCGCGCTGCACGCCGCCACCGGCAGCAGCACGGCGAGCGCCGCCAGCCGGAGGGCATGGCCCATGGGGCGCCGGCCGGCGCCCGGGGCCGGCCTGGGCCGTCGTCCGCTCGCAACCATGACCTGTCCGCTCCAGGTAAGGATGGGTGGGGAGAATTCTAGGATGCGCGGGCCGCGGGCGCAAAGCGGCGCGCGGGGGCGGGCTCAGCCCCGGGCACCGCATGCCTATCCCGCGTCGCCGAACAGGCGGGCCAGGAACTCGCTGTCCCGGAACCCCGGCGAGTCGCCGAAGCGCACGATGACCGCGCGGCGCGAGGGGACGATGTACAGACGCTGGCCGCCCGCGCCCGCGGCCATGTAGAGATCGGGCAGGCCCGCGGGATAGATCCAGCCACCCCGGTCACCTGGCCGGCTGGCGGCGCCGCGGCGGGCGGAGCTCCTGCCACCCGGCCGGTTCAGCCAGGCCGTGAAGCCGTAGCCGGGATTCGCGCGCGAGCCGGTGAACTGCAGCAGGTCCGCGCGCACGATCACTTCGCCACGATACGTGCCGCGGTTCAGCAGCAGCTCTCCGAACCGCAGCCAGTCGCGCGCCGTCATGTACGCGCCGTTCGGCATGTGCGGGTTGCCCGCGCGGTCGTGCGCCCATCGGCCCACGCGCACGCCGATCCGGGAGAGGATCCGCTGCTCCAGGTACTGGAGCGGCGTTTGCCCTCGCGCCGCGAGCTTGCGCTTCATCAGCTCGCCGAGCACGTAGTAGCCGCTCGGCCCGTAGGAGAAGCGCGTGCCCGGCTCCGCCACGGCGCGCAGCGTGATGGCGTGGGCGTACAGGTCCGGGGCGAGGGTCGGGCGATCCTCGCCCTGCAGCCGCGCGACGTCCTGCGCCAGCCCGGCAGTGAGGTCCGTGAGATGGCGGATCGTGATGCGGCTCCTGCGCGGATCGGAGCGCCACTCCGTGATGGTCCGGGAGACCGGTTCATCGAGCGACGTGACCAGGCCGTCCTCGATCATGGCGGCGAGCGCCGGGCCCCAGAACGTCTTGGTCCCGCTGTGGAGGGCGTGCGGCTCATCGGCCGTGTAGCCGTTCTGGTACTCCTCGAACACGATCCTGCCATCCACCATCACGACCACCGCGTGGCCGTTGTGGCGGGCCGAGTACGCGGCCGCGGCCCTGGCCTGCCGTTCCGTCTGCGCGCCGGCCGTGGATGCCGCACACGCCAGCAGCGCCGTTGCTGCGATTCCCGTGATCGTCGGTCTCATCGTCGCACCTCCCAGCAAACGGACGCCGCGGGCCCGGCCGGCGTTCAAGCCCGGGCGGCGTGCCTGCGCACCGGCGGCGGCGCGGGCGACACGGCCGCACGGGCGCCGAGAGCGGCCTCCACTTGACCGCGCCGGCCCATCCTGGCTAGCTTGACGAGCTAGCCGGATGCGACCCGGCCCGAACACCTGGAGGGATTCGTGCCTGGAACCCGACGCCGCACCACGCCCGCTCGCTGGACGCTGCAGGACGCGAAGAACAAGCTCAGCGCCGTCGTCGACGCTGCGGCGAAGGGGGTGCCGCAGATCGTGACGCGACGCGGCGTCGAAACCGCGGTCATCATCTCGTACGCCGAGTACGAGCGGTTGAGCGCCGCGCGGCGCCGGCCGACGCCGTCTCTGGCCGAGTACCTCCTCGAGATGCCGTCGGGCCCGGAAGGCGAGGAGCCTATCGAGCGCATCGATGTCGAGCTTCGGGACGCCAATCTGTAGGCGAGCGCCCGCGTCCCCTCAATGTACCTGCTCGACACGAACGTCGTCTCAGAGCTGCGGAAGCCGCGGCGCGACCCCGGCGTCGTGCAGTGGCTCGCGCAAGTGCCGGCCGACGGCCTGTACCTGAGCGTGATCACGATCGGCGAGATCGCCCGAGGGATCGCGAAGCAGCGCCGCACCGGCACCGAGCAGTCGATCTCCCATGCCGATGCGCTTCAGGCGTGGCTCGAGGGTTTGCTGGCCGACTACTCGCAGCGCATCCTGCCGGTGGATGTCGCGATCGCGACGCGTTGGGGCCGCCTGTGCGATGCGCATCCCCAGCACCCCACGGACATGCTGATCGCCGCGACGGCGCTGGACCACGGGCTGACCGTGGTCACGCGAAACGTCGCCCACTTCCGGCCAGCCGGCGTACCGGTCATCGATCCGTTCTCGGGCGGGTAGGCGCGGCTGCGGCAGGCCACTGCCCTGCCCGGCCGTCACGCCATTTCGTATCCATGGAGATGGGGAGTCGACGCGCCCGGGCGCCGGTCAGGGCGCGACCGCGCCCATGGCCGCCGCGTCGTACCCGTCGAGCGCCTCGACCTGCGCGCGGATGGACGGGCGCCGCAGCAGCCGGAGCAGCGCGTCCACGGCGGGCAGCTCCAGGAAATGGTTCGGGATGACCAGCTCGTAGGCCTCC
>DASVDH010000044.1:0-2399 GCA_036381195.1 Longimicrobiales bacterium
CTCCGTCGGACGCGCGGGTCGATTCGCGCTCGAGCGGATCGGGGAGGCGGTCATCGATTCACCCACGGGCCTCGTGCTCTCCGGCAACCATCTCGCGGTCGCGACCCGGCGCGGGATCACGGCGCTTGCCGTCACGGACGATGCGCTGAGGGTCGCCGGATCGGTGGAGCTGGGCGGGATCGCGAGGATCAGCCAGGCCGAGCGGCGGATGGGCGGCGGGATGGTGTATGTCGAATTGGCCAACGGAGCGCCGGCCCTGGTGGACCTCTCGGGCATTCAGGACCGCAGGACGGACCGCAGGAACGCTTTGCCGGTGACCCGCCTCGGCGCGAGGCCGATCTGGGTGAACCGGCCCACCTTGGGGGAGTTGCGCTTCGACGCGGGCCGTGCGGGGCGGGTGGTGGTGGAGGTGCTGCGGGATCGGGTGAACCTGCTCGAGCAGTTGAGGCGGTGAGGTAGCACTACGCGCGAGGGGGCAGGAGCGGCCTGCCCGGCGGCCTCCTCGGAATCGGCCCGTAAGGGCAGCTCTTGTGGCCGCCCGCACGCCGATGCTGCGGTTTCGCGCCATCCGGAACCCTCGGTTTTTTCGTGCGGGCGGCCACAAGGGCGCCACGAGGCTGCCACAAGGGCCGCCCCTACGGGAAATATCCCCGCCACACTCCCTACGGCCACAACTTTGACAGCATGTGCAGGTCTACTTGACATCTTCGCAGGCACACCCTACACCTGCTGCATGCGACTGATCAACGATCTCGCCCGCGAGCGCGGCCGGCGCGGCTGGTCCCAAGCCCGGGCCGCCGCGGCGGCGGGGATCTCCCGGCAGAGTTACGCCGCGATAGAGTCGGGCGCGTCGGTCCCTTCCACCGAAGTGGCCATCCGCCTGGCGCGCGCCTTTGGCCGCGCGGTCGAGGAGTTGTTCCGGGTGCCGGACGCCCCCGCCGAGCGGATCACCGCACGCTGGGCGGGAGAAGGCGAGCCCCTCGGCCGGCGTGTACGGCTCGCCCGGGTAGGCGGCCGGGTCATCGCCGTACCTACGGACGAAGGGGAGCGGCCCCATACCCCCGCCGCGGGGGTCGTAGCCGGTCTGGCTGTCGACGAGGTGGTCGTGTCGCTGCTGCCGGAACGGCCGCCGATGGCGGAGCTGAGGGTGGTGGGCTGTGACCCCGCGTTCGGCATCGTCGCCGACGCGCTGCGTCGGGAGCGCGGCCTCGAGGTGGCCTGGAGCCAGCGCGGGAGCCGCTCCGCCATCGAGGCGCTCGCCCGGGGAGAAGCGCACGTGGCCGGCGCGCACCTGCGCGACCCGCGGTCGGGGGAGACGAACGGACCCTGGATCCGGGAAGCGCTTCCCTTCCCCTGCACGCGTGTCGTCTTCGCCGTCTGGGAACAGGCACTCCTGACAGCCCGCGGCAACCCCTCCGCTATCACCGAGGTCGCCGATCTGGCGCGCCCCGGTGTGCGCCTGATCAACCGGGAACCGGGGTCCGGGAGTCGCCTGCTGCTGGACGAGGCGCTCGTGTCCGCGGGAGTGCCCGCCGACAGCATCGCGGGATACGACACCGCCGCACGCGGCCACCTCGCGGTGGGGGAGGCCATCGCCGCGGGTCTCGCCGACGCGGGCATCGCCATTCGCGCCGCCGGCGCCGCCTTCGGCCTCGACGTGCTCCCCCTGCGGCCGGAGCCGTACGAGCTGATCATCCCCGACCACTTCCTCGACCTGCCGGCAGTGGGGGCGCTGCTGGACCTTCTTCGACGTCCGGGGATCCGCGCCCAGGTGGAGGCTCTGCAAGGCTACGACACCTCGGCGATGGGCCGCGATGTGGCTCCATAGCCGCGCGATCCGACTGCGGCCAGCGCGGGCCCTGATCGGGTCCGCCGCCGCGGCCTCAGGGGTACGATCCGGTTGCGTTCAGCTGCCATGCGGCCCCTGGGCTCCTGAGTCCGCTGCGGCCGCCGCGGAGTGCCGTGCTCGCCTCTCCGCCGAGGCTCTGCGGGGGTACGACTCGACCGCGCTGGGCTACGATGCGTCTCTTTGACCGCCCGACCCATCCGCGGCTATTCCGAGTTGCACCCTGCGCGGCGGTCACCGCGGTGCTGATCGCGCTGGTCGCCGTCCTGCTCGCGGGCTGCGCCGACGCCGAGCACGAAGAGGGGCGCGAAACCGGAGAGACAGTCGCCCAGCCGCTGCTGGTTCTGGCGGCCGCCAGCCTGAGCACGGCAATGCCCGCGCTGGTCGAGCGCTTCGAGCAGAAGACCGGCATGGCCGTCGATCTCGCTCTCGGAGCGACCGGTAGCCTGGCGGCGCAGATCGAGAACGGAGCTCCCGCCGACCTGTTCTTCGCCGCCGACGAGGAGACGATCGAGCGGCTGGTCACCAGCGGATCGATCCGCCGGACGTCCGT
>DASVDH010000045.1:0-9535 GCA_036381195.1 Longimicrobiales bacterium
TCATGCACTTCCGCTTCCGGACGGCGGGAGAGTCCCACGGCCGCGGGCTCGTCGCCCTCGTCGAGGGCGTGCCCGCCGGCCTTTCGTTGCTCGCCGAGCGCGACATCGACCCCGAGTTGCGCCGCCGCCAGGCCGGCTACGGCCGTGGCGGCCGCATGCGCATCGAGCGCGACCGGGCCGAGCTCGTCTCCGGCGTCCGCTTCGGCGAGACCCTCGGCTCGCCCATCGCCCTCCTCGTCTGGAACCGGGACTGGGACAACTGGTCCACAGCCATGGCCCACGAGCCGCCAGGACCCGGGGTGGACGAGAAGAAGCTGAAGCGCGTTCACCTGCCGCGGCCCGGCCACGCCGACCTCGTCGGGGTCCTCAAGTACGGGCGCGACGACGCCCGCGACATCCTCGAGCGCGCCTCCGCCCGCGAGACCGCGGCCCGCGTCGCGGCCGGCGCCATCGCCAAGCGGCTGCTCACCGAGCTCGGGATCACCATCGGCAGCCACGTCGTCTCGCTCGGCCCCGTCGAGGCCCGCCCGCCCGACCCGCTGCCGGAGGACCTCAATGCCGCGGCAGATGAATCGCCGCTCCGCACGCTGGACCTCGAGGCCGAAGCCCGCATGATCCAGGCGGTGGACGAGGCCCGGGCCGCCGGGGACACGCTCGGCGGCGTCTTCGAGGTCGTCGCCCGCGGCGTGCCCGTCGGGCTCGGCAGCCACGTCTCCTGGGACACCCGGCTCGATGGGCGGCTGGCCCAGGCGCTCATGTCCATCCAGGCGATCAAGGGCGTCGAGATCGGCCTCGGCTTCGAGGGCGCACGCCGCCCCGGCTCCGCCGTGCACGACGAGTTCGAGCGGAACCCGAACGCAACCCGAACAGGGGGGTATACCCGTTTGTCCAATAACGCTGGCGGGCTCGAAGGCGGCATCACCACCGGCGCGCCGATCGTGCTACGCGCCGCCATGAAGCCGCTTTCCACGCTCATGCGGCCCCTGCGCAGCGTGGACCTGCGCACGGGCGAGCCCGCCAGCGCCGTCATCGAGCGCAGCGATGTCGTCGCCTTGCCCGCCGCGGCGGTGGTCGGCGAGGCGATGGTCGCCATCGCGCTCGCGGACGCCGTGCTCGAGAAGTTCGGCGGCGATTCGCTGGCCGAGCTGCGCCGAAACTTCGACGGCTACCTCGAGCAGATCCGTGACGGCGGAGCGGTCCGTGCGCGGACGCCGCTCGCGGGAGCGTGAGGCCCGGCGGCCCATCCGCCGGATCGTGCTCGTCGGCTTCATGGCGGCCGGCAAGTCCACCGTCGGACGCCGCCTCGCCGACTGCCTCGGCTGGGACTTCGTCGACTTCGACGAGGAGATCGAGCGCAGGTCCGGCCTCACGATCGGCGAGATCTTCCGCCGTTTCGGTGAGCCCGCCTTCCGGGAGATGGAAGCGGAGCTGACCCGCGAGTTCGGCGGCCTCGAGCACGCAGTCCTCGCGCCCGGCGGCGGCTGGATCATGCAGCCCGGGTCCCTCGAATGGCTCGCGCCCGGGTCCCTGCTGGTCTGGCTGCGGGTCTCCCCCCGGGAAGCGGTCCGGCGCGCTCTCCGCGCCCCGACCCACAGGCCGCTGCTGGCCGGACCCGATCCGCTGCGCCGCGCGCGGCTGCTGCTGGCGGACCGCGAGCCGTTCTACCGCCGGGCCGACGTGGCCGTGGACGTGGATGGCCGCGACCCGGACGACGTCGCGGCGGAGATCGCCGCCGTCGCCCGCCGCCTCGCCGGCGGGAACCCGGCAGGGTACCACGACGACTGTGATGGGTGACGGCCGGGGCGCGCTCGCGCCCGCCCCGGCCCGCGCCACGGATGGGGAGACATGGCAGAACGCAAGCGAAAGAACCGGCTCGTCATCGTCGAGTCGCCAGCGAAGGCGCGAACGATCGGCAAGTACCTCGGGCCCGGCTACCGCGTCCGGGCTTCGGTCGGCCACATCCGTGACCTGCCCGAGCGCGAGCTCGGGGTCGACGTCGAGCATGGCTTCGAGCCGCGCTACGTCACCATTCGTGGCAAGGGCAAGGTCATCCAGGAGCTGAAGCGCGAGGCCCAGGACGCCGAGGAGGTCATCCTCGCCACCGACCCCGACCGCGAGGGAGAGGCCATCGCCTACCACGTGGCCGAGCAGCTCGGGTTCAACAGCGGCGGCAAGCGCAAGCGCGCGCCGGCGCCCCGGTTCCAGCGCGTCCTGTTCCACGAGATCACGCGGGACGCCGTCCGTCGCGCACTCGAGAACCCGGGCACCATCGACATGCGCAAGGTCGAGGCCCAGCAGGCGCGCCGCATCCTCGACCGCCTCGTCGGCTACCAGGTCAGCCCCATCCTCTGGAAGCCGATCCGCCCCGGCCTCTCCGCTGGCCGCGTACAGACCGTCGCGCTCCGCCTCATCGCGGAGCGGGAGGCCGCGATCCGCGCCTTCCAGCCCGAGGAGTACTGGTCCATCACGGCGCTCCTCGAGGGTGCGGGCGAGCGGTTCGAGGCCAAGCTCCACCACATCGACGGCAAGGCGTTCCGCCTCGAGAACGAGGCCGCGGCGCGTGAGGTCCTCGCCGACATCGAGGACGCGCCCTTCATCGTCTCCGAGATCAAGCGCCGCGAGAAGCTCAAGAACCCGCCCGCACCGTTCACCACCTCCACGCTTCAGCAGGAGGCGGCCAAGCGGCTCGGCTTCTCCTCGCGCAAGACCATGCGCGTCGCTCAGCAGCTCTACGAGGGCGTCGAGTTGGGTGACGAGGGCGCCGTCGGCCTCATCACCTACATGCGCACCGACTCGACGCGGGTCTCCGCCGCCGCCGCCGCCGCCGCCCGCGACTGGGCGCGTGGCGCCTTCGGTGACGGCTACGCCCCTGCGTCCCCCCGCCTCTGGACCGGCAAGCAGCAGAAGGGCGCGCAGGAGGCTCACGAGGCCATCCGCCCGACGGACCCGACGCGCACGCCCGAGTCCGTCCGGGGCGATCTCGATGACGACCAGTTCCGGCTCTACCAGCTCGTCTGGCTCCGCTTCGTCGCGAGCCAGATGGCGCCTGCGGTCTACGACACCACCACCATCGACTTCGACGTCCCCGGCAGGAACGCCGCGGGCCGCGCCCGGCCTCGCTCGTACCTGTTCCGCGCCACCGGCTCCGTCATGAAGTTCGATGGCTTCACCCGGCTCTACACGGAGGCCCGCGAAGAGGGCGACCATCGCACGCTGGACGATCTGGCGCCCCTGCCCGCGCTCGAGACCGGGCAGGCCTGCACCGTCATCGACCTCATCCCGGCTCAGCACTTCACCCAGCCGCCGCCGCGCTTCAGCGAGGCGAGTCTGGTGAAGGAGCTGGAGAAGCTCGGCATCGGCCGGCCCTCCACCTACGCGCAGATCATCTCCACGCTCGTGGACCGGGAGTACGTCAAGCTGGAGCAGAAGCGCTTCCACCCCACGCCACTCGGCGAGACGGTGGTCCAGCTCCTCGTGCGGCTCTTCCCGGACCTCTTCGACGTCGGCTTCACCAGCGGGATGGAGAACGCGCTGGACAGGATCGAGGAGGGCGATGTCGAGTGGCGCCGGGTGCTCCAGGACTTCTACGGCCCCTTCCAGCGCCAGCTCGCGGAGGGTGAGAAGCGGAGCGACGAGGTGCTGCGCGAGGTCGTCGCCGCGGACGCCGCGGAGTGCCCGCGGTGCGGCCGCCCGCTCCTGGTTCGCTGGAGCCGCCACGGGCGGTTCCTCGGCTGCTCGGGGTACCCCGAGTGCCGATACACGCAGCCGCTGGACCGGAAGGAGCAGAAGGAGCCGCGGCCGATCGGCGAGCAGTGCCCTCAGTGCGGCGGCGAGCTCGTCGAGCGGGAGGGCCGGCTGGGCACGTTCATCGCGTGCTCGAACTACCCGAAGTGCCGCTTCACCCGCCCGCGCACCATCCCCGGGCTCAAGTGCCCGCGTTGCGGCGAGGGCGACATCGGCGAGAAGCGCACGCGGCGCGGCAAGACGTTCTGGGGCTGCACTCGTTACCCCGAGTGCGACTGGTCCACCTGGGACCGACCCGTCCCCGCGCCGTGCCCGGACTGCGAGGCGCCGTTCCTCGTCGAAAAGACGACCAAGGCCCGCGGCACCTTCCTCCGGTGCCCGGAGTGCAAGGCCGAGTTCGACCCGGACGCCGTCCCGCAGCCGGAGACCGCCTGATGGGAGGAGGCAGCGAGTCGTGGCTGCAGTGACCGTCGTCGGCGGCGGCCTCGCCGGCTGCGAGGCCGCATGGCAGCTCGCCGCGCGAGGCCACGAGGTCACGCTGCTCGAGATGCGGCCCGTGCGCCGCACGCCTGCGCACCGGACCGACCGCCTCGCCGAGCTGGTCTGCACCAACTCCTTCAAGAGCGAGGAGATCACCAACGCGCACGGGTTGCTCAAGGCCGAGATGCGCGCGCTCGGGTCGCTGCTCCTCGCCGCGGCCGAGCCCGCCCGCGTCCCGGCCGGCGCGTCGCTCGCTGTGGATCGCGACCTCTTCTCCGCGCGCATGACCGAGGCCGTGCTCGGCCATCCGCGCGTCCGGGTCGAGCGGCGCGAGCTCACCGCATTGCCCGAAGGTCCGGCCGTCATCGCGACGGGGCCGCTCACCTCCGCCGCGCTCACGCAGGCGATCGCGGCGCGCCTCGGCGCCGACAACCTCGCGTTCTACGACGCGATCGCGCCCATCGTCAGCTTCGAGTCCATCGACCTCGAGCACGCGTTCTACGCATCGCGCTACGGCAAAGGCGCGGGTGAGGACTACCTGAACTGCCCGCTGGACCGGGAGGCGTACTACGCCTTCGTCGAGGCGCTTCGCGCCGCCGATGTGTACCCGGGCCACGACTGGGAGAACATCCGCTTCGGAGAGGGCGGGGAAGCGCCGCCGCCGGAGGACGGCACGCCGTACTTCGAGGGTTGCCTGCCCATCGAGGTCCTGGCCGAGCGCGGCGCGGACGCCCTCCGCTTCGGCCCCATGAAGCCCGTGGGGCTGCGCGACCCGCGGACCGGCCGCGTGCCCTTCGCGGTGGTCCAGCTCCGGCGCGAGGACCGCGCTGGCCAGATGTGGAACCTGGTCGGGTGCCAGACCCGGCTGCGGACCGGCGAGCAGCGCCGCATCTTCCGCATGATCCCTGGCCTGGCGGAAGCCGAGTTCCTGCGCTACGGCTCGATCCACCGGAACACCTACCTCAACTTCCCGGCGACCCTCACGCCCTGGGGCTCGCCCCGCGATCGGGCCGACCTCATCTTCGCCGGCCAGCTCACCGGCGTGGAGGGCTACACGGAATCCGCCGCCTCCGGCATCCTCGCCGGCATCAACCTGGACCGCATCGTCCGCGGCGAGACGCCGGTGCTGCCCCCGCCGACCACCATGATCGGCGCACTCTACCGCTACCTCCGCGATGGGGACGCGCGGAACTTCCAGCCGATGAACTCGAACTTCGGGCTGCTCGACCCGCTGTCCGGAGGCCCGCGCGACAAGCGCCGCCGCCGCGAGCTGATGGCGGAACGTGCGCTGGGCGACCTCGCCGCCTGGAGGGAGGGGCATGGGATCACTCCCGCCCCCGTCCCCGGGACAGAGGTGCACGCGTGACCGCGGCCGCCGCCCTCGTCGACGAGTTCCTCCGTCACATCGCGGACGGGCGGCAGCTCAGCCCGCACACCGTCGACGCCTACCGCCGCGACCTCGCCGAGCTCGCGCGCTTCCTCGACCGGTACTACGACGGCGCGGCGTGGAGCTGGGCCGGCGTGGACCGCATCGCGTTGCGCGCGTTCCTCGCCCAGCTCGGCACGCAGGGCCGTGCCCGGCGGACCGTCGCCCGCAAGCTCTCCGCCATCCGCTCATTCTACCGCTTCCTCCACCGCGAGGAGCTGGTCGAGGCCAACCCCGCGCGCGCGGTCCGCTCCCCGAAGATCGAGCGGCACCTCCCCGCATGGCTGGGTCGCGGCGAGCTCGACCGCCTCTTCCAGCTCGCCGAGAGCCGTGCCGCGGAGGGCTCCTTCAAGGCCACCCGCGACCTCGCCATCCTCGAGACGTTCTACTCCACCGGCATGCGCCTCTCCGAGCTCCACCAGCTCGACATGGCGGACCTCGACCTCGTGGCCGACCAGGTCCGTGTGCGCGGCAAGGGGCGCAAGGAGCGCATCGTGCCGCTCGGACGCGCCGCCGTGACCGCGCTGCGCCGCTACGAGTTGCGGCGTGCCGAGGTCCTGGCGCGCACCGGCGGCGACCGGCGCGCCGTCTTCCTCTCCCTCAACGGACGCCGCCTCTCCCGGCGCGCGATCCAGCTCATCGTGCGGCGACTCCTCGACCAGGCGTCTGGCGACGCCGACCTGTCGACCCACTCGCTGCGCCACTCCTTCGCGACACACCTCCTGGACGCCGGCGCCGACCTGCTCGCCGTCAAGGAGCTGCTCGGCCACGCCTCCCTCTCCACGACCCGCATCTACACCCACACCACGAGGGAGCGGCTGAAGCGCGTGTACGACCGGGCGCACCCCCGCGCGTAGCGGGCTCCTGCCGGGGCCGCGTCCAGGCGAGGTCGGGCGATGAGGCCCGACGTCGCGGCGAAACCCGCGGCGAACGCGCCCGGATCCGTGGTGAGCAGGGGCTTGCGGATCCAGGGGCAGTGCGACGTCCCCCGACCGCGCCGTGAAACCAACGCCGGGGACAGGGCTCCGCGGGGCCGTTCGGGGGTACAGACCCCGCGGAAAGGAGGGGGGATGAACCGGTTTCACGGCACGACCATCCTGGCCGTCCGCCACCGCGACAAGGTCGCGCTCGGCGGCGATGGCCAGGTCACCATGGGCGACACCGTCGTCAAGAGCGGCGCCCAGAAAGTCCGCAAGCTCAAGGACGGCCGCATCCTCGCCGGCTTCGCCGGCTCCGTGGCGGACGGCCTCACCCTGTTCGACAAGTTCGAGGAGAAGCTCGAGCGCCACCCCGGCAACCTCGCGCGCGCCTGCGTGGAGCTCGCCAAGGACTGGCGTACCGATCGCTACCTCCGCCGCCTCGAGGCGCTCCTCGCGGTGGCCGACCGCTCGCACCTGTTCTTGATCAGCGGCGACGGCAACGTCATCGAGCCCGATGACGAGATCGTCGCCATCGGCAGCGGCGGCGGCTTCGCTCTCGCCGCGGCTCGCGCGCTCAAGGCCCACTCGGACCTCGGCGCTCCCGAGATTGTCCGCCGCTCTCTCGAGATCGCGGCCGACATCTGCATCTACTCCAACCAGCGCATCACCGTGCTGGAGCTGGAGGACTGAACCATGGTCACCATGCCCGAGCAGGCCGAGGCGAAGGCCCGGCCCGCGAACGAGCGGCCATCCGACTGGCTCGACGAGCTGACGCCCCGTCAGATCGTCGCGGAGCTGGACAAGTACATCGTGGGGCAGGACGCCGCGAAGAAGGCTGTCGCCATCGCGCTGCGCAACCGCTGGCGCCGCCAGCGCGTGGACGACGAGCTGCGCGAAGAGATCATGCCCAACAACATCATCATGATCGGCCCCACGGGCGTCGGCAAGACGGAGATCGCACGGCGCCTCGCGCGGCTCGCGGGCGCGCCCTTCGTCAAGGTCGAGGCCTCGAAGTTCACCGAGGTCGGATACGTCGGCCGCGATGTCGAGTCCATGGTCCGCGACCTCGTGGACGTGGCCGTCAACATGGTCCGCGAGGAGCGCGAGGCCGAGGTCGAGGAGGTCGCAGAACAGCGGGTCGAGGAGCGCCTGCTCGACCTCCTGCTCCCGCCCGTCCCGGAGGTCGGGCGCCCCACGCCCGCGCCGGCCACCGGCAAGCAGGAGGGCATCGGCCGGGCGTTCGTGGTCGGCCCCGCGGGCGATGTCGAGGAGCGCCCCCTCGGAGCCGTCACCGCCTCCGCCGACGAGGCCGAACGCCAGCGGATCCAGGAGCGCCGCGAGCGCACGCGTGAGAAGCTCCGTACGCTGCTGCGCGATGGCAAGCTGGAGGACCGCCTCGTGGAGGTCGAGGTCCAGCAGTCTCCGCCCATCGAGAACATGATGCTCAACCTCGGCGGCATGGAGAACATGGATTTCAACCTCGCCGAGATGCTCCAGGAGATGCTGCCCAAGCGCAAGAAGCGCCGGACCGTCAGCGTCGCCGAGGCCCGTCGGATCCTGCTCCAGGACGAGCTGGACAAGCTCGTGGACATGGATGAGGTCGTGAACGAGGCCCTCGAACGCACCGAGGAGACCGGCATCATCTTCCTGGACGAGATCGACAAGATCGCCGGCGAGCGTGGCGGGGTCGGCCCGGACGTCAGCCGGGAAGGCGTCCAGCGCGACCTGCTCCCCATCGTCGAGGGGAGCACGGTCACGACCAAGTACGGCCTCGTGCGCACGGATCACATCCTCTTCATCGCCGCCGGCGCCTTCCACGTCTCGAAGCCGAGCGACCTCGTGCCGGAGCTCCAGGGGCGCTTCCCCATCCGTGTGGAGCTCAGCCCGCTCGCCGAGGCGGACTTCGTCCGGATCCTGACGGAGCCGAAGAACGCGCTGCTGCGGCAGTATCAGGCGCTCGTCGCCACCGAAGGGGTCGAGCTCGAGTTCACCGATGACGGCATCCGCGAGATCGCCCGGATCGCCGCCGAGATCAACGAGCGGCTCGAGAACATCGGGGCGCGTCGCCTGCACACCGTGCTCACCACTCTCCTGGAGGACATCCTCTTCGATCTGCCGGAGCGCGGCACAGGCAAGATCACGATCGACGCCCGGGAAGTCCGGGAGCGCCTCAAGCGCATCGTCGAGGACGAGGACCTGCGGCGCTACATCCTCTGACCGTGGCCGGGCCAGCCGCCAGCGGGATCGCATCCCCGCCGGCGGCCGGCCCCGCCCCCTCCCGGCCGGCCCGAGTCTTGCCCCTCTCGCAGGCCGCCGGTACTTTCCTGCGCTCTATTACCGGTCGAACCTTCGTGCGCCAGGCGACCATGCCCCAGAAGCGCGATTTCCTCGAGATCCCGGACTTCTCCACCGACGAGCTCTACGAGCTCCTCGACCTCGCCCGCCGCATCAAGTTGGGGGAGTACCGTGGCCAGCCCCTCGCCGGCAAGACGCTCGCCATGATCTTCGAAAAGAGCTCCACGCGCACGCGTGTCTCCTTCGAAGTCGGCACCTTTCAGCTCGGCGGGCACGCTCTCTTCCTCTCGTCCCGCGACATCCAGCTCGGCCGTGGCGAACCGATCAAGGACACGGCGCGCGTCCTGTCCCGTTACGTCGACGGCATCATGATCCGGACGTTCGACCACCGGAACGCGCAGGAGCTCGCCTATTATGCCGATGTCCCGGTCATCAACGGGCTCACGGACCTGCTGCACCCCTGCCAGGTGCTCGCGGACGTCATGACCATCCAGGAACATTTCGGGAGGGACCTCAGCGGCCGCCGGGTCGCCTGGATCGGCGACGGCAACAACATGGCGAACTCGTGGTTGAACGCCGCCTATCGCTTCGGCCTCGAGCTCCACCTCGCCTGCCCGCCTGGCTACGAGCCGGATCGCGAGATCTTCGACCGCGCCCGCACCGCCGCCAC
>DASVDH010000046.1:0-14008 GCA_036381195.1 Longimicrobiales bacterium
CAGGAAGTTCTTGCGCGGCTCATCCACCTTCTTCGTCTGCTCCGCCTCCGGGAACGGCAGTCGCCGCGGCTGCTCCTTCGGGAACGTCGTGCTCACCATGAAGAAGATCAGGAGCAGGAACGCCATGTCGGCCAGCGAGGATGACGGGATCTCGCTGTTCGCCCTCGACTTCTTCTTGAAACCACCCTGGATCATCGCGCCCTACTCCAGGATCTGGAGGGAGATCTTGTCCGCGCCGGCCTTGTGGAGCTGGTCCAGCACGGCGATCATGTTCCGGTACGCCGCGTCAGGGTGCGTCCTCACCGCGGCGATCAGGTTCGGGTTCTGCCCGACCTCCAGCCGCCAGATGGCTTCCACCTCCGACGGCGCCACCGTCTGGATGGACGGGCTCTCGCCTCGCTTCACCTCCACGATGCCGTCCGGCCGCACCACCAGGTGCAGGACGTTCTTCTGCGAGACCTCGACCTCTTTCTGCGGCTCCGGCAGCACGATCGAGAGCCCCTTCTCCTCATCGAACACCGTCGTCACCAGGAAGAAGATGAGCAGCAGGAAGGCGATGTCCGCCATCGACGCCGTCGGGATCTCGCCGCTCACCCGCGCCTTCTTCTTGAAGATCGCCATGGCCGCCTCAGCTCGCTCCGGTCGCGCTGGCCCCCGCGATCCCGCCCCGCCCGCCTGCCGGCGCCGGCACGATCGCCGTCGCCAGCCCCCGGTCGTGCGCCATGCGCCAGACCAGGTTCAGGATCGTCGCCGTCCCCTCCTCCATTTGCAGGATCAGCTTATCGATCCTCGTGATGAAGTAGTTGTACGCGATGTTCACCGGCACCGCGATGATCAACCCCGCGGCCGTCGTGATGAGCGCCACCTTGATCCCGCCTGCGACCAGCGACGCCTCGACCTGCCCCGCCGTGGCGATCGCCCCGAACGCGGAGATCATTCCCGCCACCGTGCCCAGGAACCCCATCAACGGCGCCACGTTGGAAACCGTCGCGAGGACCACCAGCCCGCGCTCCAGGAATCCCAGCTCGATCACCCCGGTGGTCCTGACCGCCTTCTCGAATTCCCCTTGCTCGGTCCGGCCATCGCGGATCCGTCGCAGCCCCGAGAGCAGGATGGCCGCCACGGGCCCCGGCGTCTCCTCGGTCAACCGGATCGCGGCGTCCAGCTTCCCGCCCTGGACCAGCCCCATGACCTCGTCCAGCAGGTTCTTCGAACGGCGCTGCGCGGCCCAGAGCGTGTATCCCTTGGCGATGATCACGCCCAGCCCCAGTAGGGAGCAGAGCAGGAGCGGATACATCATCGCCCCGCCGTCCCTGAACATCGTCAGCAGCGCGTACTCGATGCCGGTGCTCGTGCCTTCCAAGCGGCGCTCCTCGCGGCTGTGGTCCGGACTATGACCGGGTTGGATCCTGTAACCTGTTTTCGGGCAATCTACCCGACTCCCCCCGACGCTGTCAACGCGTCAGGCGCGCAGGGCCCGCGCACCGATCGGCGGCGCCCTCCCCGTCAGCGCCTCGTACAGCCGCTCCGGCCCCACGCCCCGCTCCAGCCGCCCCCGGTGCGCCAGCGAGACCTGCGCCGTCTCCTCGCTCACCACGATCACCAGCGCATCCGTCTCCTCCGACAGCCCCAGCGCTGCGCGGTGCCGCGTGCCCAGCGTCCTGTCCGCCACCGGGAACTGCGTCAGCGGGAGGATCACCCCGGCGGCGATGATCGTGTCCCGCGCGATCAGCACCGCCCCGTCATGCAGCGGGCCGTACGGCGCGAAGATGCTCACCAGGAGGTCCGCCGAGACCCGCGCCTGGATCCGCGTCCCCGTCTCTGCATACTCTCCCAGCCCGACCTCGCGTTCCACCGCGATGATCGCCCCGATCTTCGCCCGGGACAGCCGCTCCACCGCCTCGATCAGCTCCTCGACCACCGCGCTATCTTCCATCTTATTGAAAAACCGCAACATCCGGCTCTGACCCAGGCGCGCCAGCGCGCTCCGCAGCTCCGGCTGGAACACGATCAGCGCCGCGATCGCCCCGTACTGGAACAGCATCTCCATCAGGTACTCGATCAGGCCCAGGTCGAACAGCCGCGCGGCGAAGTAGACCAGCACGAGCAGCACGAGCCCGAACAGCATCTGCATCGCCCGCGTCCGTGCCAGCAGCCGCAGGACGTAGTAGAAACCCGCCGCAACAATCAGAATCTGGGCCAGATCCTTCAGACCGGGCAGGAGGAAGGCGAACCGCTCGAAGAGGTCTCTCACGGCGTGTCGAGCAGGGCTTCGGCCACGGTCAGGGCACGACGGACGGCAAGGACGTCGTGGACGCGGAACAGCCGCGCCCCGCGCAGGAGCGCGACGATGCAGGCGGCGATGGTCGGCTCGAGCCGCTCCGCCGGAGGCAGGCCGCCCGCCAGCTCGCCGACGAACCGCTTGCGGGATGGGCCGACCAGCACGGGCCGCCCGAGCGCGAGGACCCGGTCGAGTCCGGCGATCGCCGCGGCGCTGTGCTCCGTGCGCTTGGAGAACCCGAGGCCGGGGTCCAGGACCACGGCGGCGGAAGCGATGCCGGCAGCGCGGGCCCGCTCCATGGCCTCGGCCAGCTCCCGCACGATCTCGGCGACCGGGTCCGGCCCGTATCGCGCCAGCTCGTAGCTGGCCATCCGGTCCACCGGGCCCCGGGAGTGCATGAGCACGATGCCGGCCCCGGCTTCGGCCGCGGCCTCGCCCACCCCGGGATCGAGGCGGAGCCCGGACACGTCGTTGATCACGGCCGCGCCCTCGGCGAGCGCCGCGCGCGCCACCTCCGCCTTCACCGTGTCCACGGAGATGAGCAGGTCGGGCCAGCGGCGGGCGAGCTCCCGCACGACCGGGAGGACGCGGCGAAGCTCCTCGTCCGCGGGCACCGGCAGTGCGCCGGGTCGCGTGGACTCGCCTCCCACATCGATCACGTCCGCGCCCTGCTCGAGCAGGGCCGCGGCGTGCGCGATGGCCGCGTCCACCCCGGCGTGGCGGCCGCCGTCCCAGAACGAATCCGGCGTGACGTTGAGGATTCCGAAGATGCAGGGGCGATCCAGACGCACCGGCCCGCGCGCCGTCTCCCAGACCGGCGCAGATCCCGTTGGCGGCGCCGGCGCGTGCATCACCCCGCGGCGTTCGGATCCGCTTCTGGCCCGCCGATCCGGCGGGCCGCAACCCCCCGGGCAGCGGATGCCGCCCTGGTCCCGCCATCCGCTTGCTGCTCCTGCCCGAGCCCCGACGCGGCGCCCAGGGCCGGGACCTCCGGCTCCTCCGCCGTCGGTGCCGCCGGCTCCCCCTCCCGGGCCGCCGGCTCCGGCGCGCGCAACGGCTTGCCCGCGGCGAGCAGGTCGATGTCCTCGCGGTCGAGCGTCTCCCGCTCGAGCAACGCCTCGGCGATGGACTCGAGCAGATCGCGGTTCTCCTCCAGTGTGCGCAGCGCGCGCTGGTACGCCTCGTCCACCAGCCGCTTGACCTCCGCATCCACGAGCTCGGCGGTCTTCTCCGAGATCTCGCGGCGCTGCACCAGCTCGCGGCCGAGGAACACCTCCTGCTCCGAGTCGCCCACGGCCAGCGGGCCGACGAGGTCGCTCATTCCGAACGACGTGACCATGCGGCGGGCCATTTGCGTCGCCCGCTCGATGTCGTTGCCCGCGCCGGTCGTCACCTTGTCCGGACCGAACACGAGCTGCTCGGCCGCTCGCCCACCGAACAGCATGGCGAGGCGCGCCAGCAGGTAGTCCTTCGAGTACGAGTGGCGGTCTTCCTCGGGCAGCGATGCCGTCACGCCGAGGGCCCGGCCACGCGGCACGATCGTCACCTTGTGCAGCGGGTCCAGACCCGGCGTCTTGAGCGCGACGACGGCGTGGCCGGCCTCGTGGTAGGCCGTCAGCCGCCGCTCCGAGTCGGAGAGCACGAGGCTCTTCCGCTCCGCGCCCAGCATCACCTTGTCCTTCGCCTCCTCCAGGTCCTGCATGTAGACCCTGTCCCGGTTCCGGCGCGCCGCCAGCAGCGCGGCCTCGTTGACCAGGTTGGCCAGGTCCGCGCCACTCATTCCGGGCGTCCCGCGGGCGAGCGTCGTCACGTCCACGTCGTCCGCCAGCGGGATCTTGCGCAGGTGCACGCGCAGGATCCCCTCGCGGCCCTTCACGTCCGGCGCATCCACCACGATCTGCCGATCGAAGCGCCCCGGCCGCAGCAGCGCCGGGTCCAGCACATCCGGACGGTTGGTCGCGGCCAGCAGGATGACGCCGTCGTTGGACTCGAAGCCATCCATCTCGACGAGCAACTGGTTGAGCGTCTGCTCGCGCTCGTCGTGCCCGCCGCCGAGGCCCGCGCCACGGTGCCGCCCGACCGCGTCGATCTCGTCAATGAAGATGATGCACGGCGCGTGGGCCTTGCCCTGCTCGAACAAGTCGCGCACCCGCGAGGCGCCCACGCCCACGAACATCTCGACGAAGTCGGAGCCCGACATCGAGAAGAACGGCCGCCCCGCCTCGCCCGCCACCGCCTTGGCCAGCAGCGTCTTCCCCGTCCCCGGCGGGCCCACCAGGAGCGCCCCCTTGGGCAGCCGCCCGCCCAGCCGGCTGAACTTCTGCGGGTCCTTGAGGAACTCGATGATCTCCCGCAGCTCTTCCTTTGCCTCGTCGGCGCCGGCCACGTCCGCGAACGTCACCTTGGGCGTGTCCCCGCTCAGCAGCCGCGCCTTCGATTTCCCGAATTGGAACGCCTTCGAGCCGCCCGCCTGCATCTGCCGCAGCAGGAAGAACCACACGCCGAGGAGCAGGATCCACGGCAGGGATTGCGCGACCAGGACCCACCAGTTGTGCCGCGGCTCGGCTACCTCGACGACCGGCACGCGCGACTCGATCCGGGCCAGCAGGTCCTCGCTGTCCCGGATCGGCAGCAGCGTGCGGAAGTTCCGCACCGCCCGCCCCTCCGCCATCACGGGCGTCTCGAGCGTGCCCTCGATCCGCTGGCCCTCCGTGATCGTCACCTTGGTCACGTTGCCCGCATCGAGCTGCGCCACGAACTGCGAGTAGTTCAGCTCGACGGACTCCTGCTTGCGCGGGCTCAGGACCTGGATGATGAGAACCGGGATCAGGATCACGAGCAGCCAGAAGGACGCCGTCCTGGAAAAACGGCTCCAGCCGGCTCCGCGGTTCCCTCGACTGCCGTCACGTTCGGGCATTCCGTATTCCTTCACTGACTCCTTCGGCCTTACAGGCTCGCAATGTAAGGCAGGTGCCTGAAATCTTCCCCGTGGTCCAACCCGTAGCCCACCAGGAACTCGGGCGGGGCATCGAACCCGACCCAGCGGGGCTCCAGGACCAGGTCCTGCGCAATCCGCTTGTGCAGGAGCGCGCACAGCTCCAGGCTCGCCGGTCCCCGCTCCCTCAGCAGCGGCACGAGGTGGTTGAGCGTCGTCCCGCTGTCGATGATGTCCTCGACCAGAATGACGTGCCGCCCGTCGAGTGCGGCTTCGGGATCATAGAGCAGCCGCACTTCGCCGCTCGACACGGTGCGCGCCCCGTAGCTCGATGCCACCAGGAAATCGACGTGCAGGGGACGCGGGATCTGGCGTACCAGGTCGGCGAGGAAGATGAACGACCCCTTCAGCAGACCAAGCACCAGCAGGTCGGCATCGGCCGCGTACGCCGCCGCGATCTCCCGCCCCATCTCCGCCACGCGACCCGCGATCTGCGACTCGCTGAACACCACGCGGCGCAGCGCCTGCCCCCCCGTCCGCGGATTGGGCTCCGCTGCTGCCGCCGCGCTCCCACCGCCGGCCGAACGCCCGTCACCCGGATCCGACATCACGCACCCTGAGATACAAAGCGCTCGCCCCCGGCGCCGGCTCCGTCCCTGCCGCGCGTGCGATGCCCGCCACCCACAGGACCTCGCCGGCCGCATCCGCGAGCACCGGTGTCGCCGCGCGCGCGCTCCGGCCGATCCGCCGTTCGCCGAAAAGCTTCTTGAGCTTCTTGGTTCCGTAGGGCAGACGGATGCGATCGCCGGGGCGCCAGCGGCGGAGCTCGAGGGGAAAGCGCAGGGCCGAAAGGTCGAATGCCACAGCCGCCGGAGCCGCGGCCTCGCGCCCCAGGACCCATTCAACGGCGAGCCGGCGTCCGCCGATAGTCGCCACGCCTTCCCCGTGCTCCGGGTGTGCAATGATGAGCGGCCGGTCCACGGCGGCCGTTTCCGCGCGCCGCGGGCCCGGCCGCACCCGAATACGGTCGAACTCCCGCTCCAAGCGCACGCCGCCGGTCACGTCGATGTGACCGCCGCTCGCGCCATCTCTGATAAACTCAAGCGCCGCCCGGGTTCCCGCGCGATCGGGATGGCTTCCGAAGCGGCGCAACAGGCGGCGAAGCAGCCGCGCGCGGACGTGCGGATGATACGACAGCAGCTCGCTCCTCGCAAGTTCTACACCGCTGGCATCGATCGATGCCACTTCACCTTCGATCCGCTCCAGGAGCGAGTCCCAGGCCGCCTCGGCGGCCCGCGCCTCCTCCGCCAGGCGGACCAGCGCCATGCTCGCCCCCGGCGCGATGCGCTCGAGCCGCGGCAGCACGTCGTGCCGCAGCCGGTTGCGCGCGTAACCCAGGACCAGGTTGGTCGGGTCCTCGCGGAAGCGCAGGCCCGTCGCGCGCGCGTACGCCGCCAGCTCCACGCGACGGAACGGCAGGAGCGGGCGGACGATCGGGCCGCGCCGTTCCGGGATCCCGGCGAGGCCCCGCAGGCCCGTGCCCCGGATGATACGGAACAGCACGGTTTCGGCCTGGTCGTCGGCGTGGTGCGCGGTGGCGATCCGGTTCGCCCCCACGCGCTCCGCCGCCTCGTGCAGGAACCGGTAGCGCGCCGCCCGGGCCTCGGCCTCGGACCGCGGGGCGGGATCCGCGCGCCCCCGCTCCAGCGGCAGCCCCCACGCGGCGCAAAGGCCCGCGACCCAGTCCGCATCCGCCTCGCTGCCGGGGCGCATGGCGTGGTCGAAGTGCGCGGCCGCAAGCCGCGGCGCCGGCCCCGCCAGGGCGAAACGCAGGAGGTGGAGAAGGACGACGGAGTCCAGGCCGCCGGAGACGGCGACCAGCACGACGTCGCCCGGCTCGATCAGCCCGCTGCGTGCGATGTGCGAGCGGAAGCGCCCCCGGAGACGCCCGGGTTCGACTCCGGACGCCGCGCCCGGCGCCTCACCCTCGCCCGCTGCTCCCGTCCCGCGGCCGCGTCGCTCCATCGCACGCTCCGATCCGTTCAGCCAGCCGGCCGGGGGCCGCGGCCGCCGTGCGGCCGCCCTGCATCGCCCCGCCGTCGGCCGGAGCGCGCCGCGCCACGAGCGCTCTCAGGGCCACCGATCGCGGCCGCGCCTCCGGCGATCTCGAATGTAACGGAACCGCTCGGCTGCGGCCCAGTAGCCCTCTCCGCGCGCTGGGAACCACCGGGCGCGGCGCGGCCGCCCTCCTCCGTACCACGCTCCGCCGTACCACGCGCCGCGCTCGGGCGGCATCGAGGGCTCTTCGCGCACGCCGGTCGGCCAACCGGCCCGGCCGCTGTAATCCGTGTCGGGGCCTCCGGCCTGGCGTCCGTAGTCCAGGTCGTAGGTGTGGAACCCGCGCACGGGGTAGCCGCGGGCGGGCCGCCGTGGCGGCCTCCCCATCCGCGGCGCCCCCCTTCTGAGCCGCCGCATGCGTGGCGGCTCGAACTCGCGCCCGTACATCACGCTCCCTCCGCTCGTGAGCCCGAGCGCGCCGTGCGGCCCGCCCGCGGGGCCCGTGCCCGGGAGCGGGATGCACCGCCTGCGCCTGCCGCCTCGCTGCCCGCGCCCTCCGTGCCCGGGCCGCCGCTCGCGACCCGCGCCGCGGCAGACGGCCGCGCCGCTCGCGACGCCTCGCGTGCCGCCGGTCCGGCCGGCGCGCCGCTCTCGCGCTCCTGATGCTCCCGTGGCGGCGCTCCGACCTGCAGCTCGCTCCGGACCCCGCGCACGCCATCCACGTCCCACGCGTCGTCCACCGCGTAGCGCACTTCGTCGTAGCTCGGCAGCGTGCCGCGCAGCGTCACCACCCCTTCCTCCACGGATACCTCGATGCGGTCCGCGTCCACCCACGTATCGTAGAACAGCGTCTCCTCGACATCCTCCCGGATCTCCTCGTCCGAGCGGCGACGGCGACGCAGCCGCTCGTGATAGGGGCCATACCCGTACCGCGCGGGCCCGTACGGCTCCCCGTACCCGCGCTGCTGCCCTTCCACCCCACGCGCGCGCTCGGCCTGCGCGCCCCGCTCACGGCCGCCCGACACCCGGCGCGTCCCCAGCCGGTAGCCGTGCTCGTAGTCGTAATTCGTTCCGCCGTACCCGCGGCCGCCCACGTACCCATCGCCCCATTCGAACTCGAACTCGTCGCGGGGATTCAACCCGGATCGCACCTGCCCGGCCTGGTAGGAGCCGCGACTCCGTAGCGCCCCGCCAGCGTACCCCATGGCGTACCCGTGCCGGACGGCGCGCCGCTCCGCCGCAGCACCTTCACCGCCGTACCCGCCCTCAAGCGGTTCTTCCGGGCCGCTCCACCCTTCCTGCCGCCCGTACCTCTCCTCTCGGTCGAATTGCATGGATCCACCCTCCATTCTGGCAGACGCGGTTCGCCGGGCCCCCGCCGGATCGAAAAAGCGCCGAGGCCGCATCGCTCGATGCAGCCTCGGCGCCAGCGCGAATCAGGATCGCGCACGCGAGTGCAACCTCCATTCCACCGCCGCAACCGGCCGACGGCGGCCGGCCGGATCCCTCACCCGGTCCCGGAGCCACCCCCCTGGAGCAGCGCCGGCGCCGGCGGACGGCCGGCCCGCTCGACCAGCACGGCGGCGAGGCGGTCGGGCCGGTCCGTGATGATTCCGTCCACCCCCGACTCCAGCAGCCGCTCCATGTCGCTCACATCGTCGACCGTCCACACCTGCACCGGCAACCCCCACGCGTGCAGCGCGCCGATGAGGCCCGGCGTCAGCACGCGGCGGTCACCCCAGTGCTCCGGCATCTGGACCACGTCCACCGGCGGCCGCCACAGACGCCACAGGCGCAGCCGGTGCAGGATGATGAAGCGCCGGAGCTGTTCGACGGACGCGCTGATCGGGCCGCCGTAGCGGTCGAACAGGTCCCGGTCCGCATCACGCATCCCCGCCGCGATCACGCGCTGCTCCGCCCCTGCGCGCCGCACCGCCTCGAACAGCGGCGCCTGGGCCGCGCGCGCCTTGACCTCCGCGATCAGCGTCACCTCCGGCAGCCCCGCGAGCACCTCCTCGATGGTCGGGATCTGCAGGCCCTGTCCGCGGAACGGGAAGGTGCGGCCGCCATCGGGCGTGAACCGGTACCCCGCGTCCAGCCGGCGTAGCGCCTCGAGCGTCATCTCCGCGACGCGCCCCGTGCCGTCCGTGGTCCGCTCCACGGTCGGATCGTGGATCACGACGCAGTGCCCGTCTGCCGTCGCGTGCACGTCCAGCTCGATCGCGTCCGCCGCCCACTCCTCCACCGCCCGGCGAAAGGCAAGGAGCGTGTTCTCCGGATACAGTCCAGCGCCGCCACGATGCGCGATGAGCTGCGGCCGCCGCACCAGCGACGGATGCGGCGTCCCGTGGCGATGCGCCTGCGCGCCCGGTGCGGCGGCTTCCCCTGCCCCGGTGCTCATTCGTCTCCGCGCAGGCGGGCGAGCTCCAGCCGCTCCACGTCGTCCACGGGAAGCCGGTAGAGCCGGTACAGCACGAGATCGAGAAGCCGCTCCGTCAGATGGCGAGCCGCCTCGCTCTCCTCATCGTCCTCATCGGGCTCCGGTGCCGCGACGCACCGCTCGGCCAGGAACACGAGCACATCCTCCACCACCTCCGGACGCGGCGCCGCAGAACCGCCCGCACCGCCGGGGTTCACCAGCAGCCCATCAATGAACGCGAGGAATCCCGGGAACGCGAACTCGGCCATCCCATCCCGCGCACGCGGGTCATCCCCCGTGAGCTTCTCCCACGCCAGCTCGTTCCAGTACAGCTCCTCCGCCTCTTCCCGGAGGAAACGTCGCCGTTCGGGTGGGAGTTGGCGCGCGGCAGGCACGGTGAGCGGCCTCTGGAGCAAGCGCTCCAACCGCGCACGGCGCTGCGCCAGGTACGCCTGCGGTTCGACATCGCGGGGACGGCTCGTCGGCTCGCTCATCCCTCTGCTTCCGGGCTACGGTCCTGTCTCCCGTTAAGATACGCGGCGCACGCGGCGGCGGCAAACCGACCCCGCAGACGAAAGCGCCCGACCGGCTTCCATGCCGGTCGGGCGCATCGCTCCGCGCGCCAGGAGCCCTTCAGCCTCGGCGGATCTGCTGCCGTCGCGCACGCCGCCGCGCAGCATTCGACTTCCGCTTCCGCTCTTCGCTCGGCTTCTCGTAGTACTTCTTGCGGCGGAGATCGCTGAAGATGCCCGCGCGCTGAACCTGACGCTTGAAGCGCCGCAGCGCACGATCGAGGCTGTCGCCGTCCTCGAGAATCACCTGCGCCACTCGCTCACCACCTTTCGATATGGATTGCGGCGCGTACCGCATGCGGTCGCGCCGTGGACCCGGCGGAACGGGGCCGCGGCCGCGGCCACCGCGGCCCGGGCGTTCCGCAACCTAACAAATATGGCGCGATTCCGCCCCGCAGGCAACCCTTGCGGGCACGCGCCTTGCCCACTTCGGGATCCGACGCAGGCCGGGAGGGACCACATGGCCGCAAGGCAACGGCGCACAGACCATGCGCGGTCCGCCGCGCGGGCGCAAGAGCGAGCCGCCGCGCGCGAGCGCGACCGAGGCTCGATGCGGGAGCTCGTCGAGTTCGAGACCGCCGCCGAGGGCTCGACCGGGGAGCCGCGCCGGGAGAGCGGGACGCTGCCCGGCTCCGTTGGCGGCACCACCGGCACGGCGGGCCGTAGCCCGGGCATCCAGACGCCGGGGGCGGCCAGCCCTGCGTTTCCGGGGATCAGCCCGAAGCGGGCGAAGCGGCTGCGTCGCGGCGAGCGACCCCCGGACCGCGGCACGTAGACCCGTGCCGGCGGGTCCGGGGGCATCAGACTCTCCGTGCCTACTCGTACCGGAGCGCGATGATCGGATCCAGGCGCGCCGCGCGCCGCGCGGGCCACAGCCCGAAGAAGAGGCCGACCCCAGCCGCGAACCCGACCGCCAGCACGAGCGATTCGGGTGCCACGGCGGTGTTCCACTGCGCGAGCCGCTGGAGTGCGTAGGCGCCGCCGATTCCGAGCCCGAGGCCGAACAGCCCTCCCGCCAGGCAGAGCACGAGCGCCTCAATCAGGAACTGCAGCATGATGTCACGCCGCCGTGCGCCCAGCGCCTTGCGGATCCCGATCTCGCGCGTGCGCTCGGTCACCGACACCAGCATGATGTTCATGATCCCGATCCCGCCCACCACCAGCGAGACGAGGGCAATGCCCGCCAGCAGGAACGTGAACGTGCGGGTGGTTTCCTGGACCGTGGTGAGGAGTGTGGTCTGGTTGCGGATGGTGAAGTCGCTGGTCTGGCCGGGGCGGAGCCGGTGCTCGCGCCGCAGCACCCGGTCGATTTCGGCGATCGCCTCGTCCATCAGTTCCTCGCTCCGCACCTTGACCAGGATGGACCGCACCCGCTCGGTCCCGAACACGCGGAACTGGGCCGTGGCGAGCGGGATGTAGATCGTCTCGTCCGGGTCGAACCAGCCCTGCTCGCCCTTCTCCGCCAGCACGCCGATCACATCGAACGGGATGCCACGGATGTGGATCGTCTCGCCGAGCAAGGAGAGCGTGCTGGCCAGCCCGAGCCGCTCTCCCACCCGCCATCCCAGTACCGCGACGCGGCGCCGCCCGCGCTCTTCGCCATCCGTGAAATACCGGCCAGCCACCACCCTCTGGTTCTGGATGAGCGGGTAGCTCGCCCATACGCCGGTGATCTCCGTGTTGGAGTTCGCCGCGCCATATTCGACCTGGAGCCGGCGCTCCATCTCCGGGCTGACCGCCTGGATCGCGCGTGGCGCGCGCATGAGCGCCTCCGCGTCCCGCGCGGTCAGGCGGTTCTCCCCGCGGTCCACGCCGCCCCAGAACTGCTGACCAGGCCGCACGGTCAACACGTTCGAGCCGAGCTGCGACAGACGCTCCTCCACCGCACGCTGCGCGCCCTCGCCCAGCGCCACCATCGTGATCACCGCTGCGATCCCGATGATGATGCCGAGGGTGGTGAGGAACGCCCGCATCTTGTTGGCGCGGATCGCGCCGAGTGCCACGCGGAGGATTTCCCCGACCAGCATGTCTAACGCCTTCCTCGCTGTCCGGGGAACACGCCGCCGGCGCGCTCGCGTACGCGGTTCGCGAACTCCTGCTGTTGCTGCTGCAGCCGCGCCACCGAGAGCAGCACCACCTGCTCGCCCGGCTCGACGCCCCTCACGACCTCCGTGTGATCCCAGTCGTTCAGCCCGATCACCACGCGACGCGGCTGCGGGCCATCGGGCGTCATCACGAAGACGAAGGCCGGCCGCGGACGGGATACCATCTCGCCGGACGTGCCCCGGCCGGCACCCCGGAACGTCCCCGGTGCTCCGTCCGCGCCCGGCGCCCGCCGGCACTCCCGCAGGCGCGCGCGCTCCGCATCCGTCAAGGACGCCAATCCGCCGGCCCGGATGCGCTCGCGCAGCGCGGCGCAGTCCGCGGCCGTGCGCGGTGGCTCCTCGCCTGCCTGGTCGCCCGCGGCGGAGGTCCCCTGCCCATCCCCGTCCGCCGCCTGCGCCGCGCCGTCGGTGCGCGCCTCTTCCCCGCCCGGCGCACCAGCGCCGCCGCGCAGTGCGGCGTGAAGTGTCTGCTCATCCAGCCCGAGCATCACCCCTGCCGTGACCATGTCGCGCACGCCCACGACCGCGGCGTTCGGCACCGTCAGCACGTCGTCGCGGCGCGCGATCTCGATCTGCACTTCCGCGTTCATCCCCGGCTTGAGCAGGCGCTGGTCGTTGTCGAGGAGGACGAGCACCGGGAACATCGTCACGTTCTGGTCCACCACCGCTTGCGGCTCGATCTTCAAGACCCGCCCGATGAAGGGGCGACCCGGGTAGGCCTCCACCAGCACGCGCGCCACCTGCCCCGGCCGGATTCGACCGATGTCCGTCTCGTCCACGAGCGTGCGGACCTGCATCTGCGAGAGGTCTGCCATCAGCATCAGCGGCGTGCCCCCCGAGATGTTCTGGCTCGCCGAAGCGATGATCGTTCCGATCTCCACGCTGCGCTGGATGATCGTGCCGTCGATCGGCGCGCGCACGGTCACGTCGCCGAGCCGCTCGCGGGCCAGCTCCAGGTTCGTGCGCGCCTTGACGAACTGCGCGCGCGCGTTGGCTTCTTCCAGCGCGGCCGTCTCGAACTCCTGCTCGGTCACGACGTTGGCCTTGCGCAACTCCTCGATCCGCTGCCGCTGTGCCTCGGCCGTGGCGAGCCGCGCCTTCGCCACCGCGAGGTCCGCCTCCGCCTGCGCGAACGCATTGCGCACGTCGCGCGGATCGATCTCGACCAGCAGCGTGCCCCGCTCGACCTCCTGCCCCGTCTCCACGTGGATCCGGAGCACCTCCCCCGAGGCCTTCGACTTCACCTCCACCAGCCGCACGGGCTCGATCAGCCCCGCCGCCTCCGCCAGCACCTCCAGATCGCGGCGCTCGACTGCCGCGAGCTCCAGCCCGGCGTCGCTCTCCGTCGCCTCCGATGCGCCGCACGCCAGCACGGCGACGCCGGCGAGGAGAGCGACCGTCGCAGCCAGCCCCTTGCGCAACACTGCCCTCAACGCGCACCTCCGTGATGGATCCGCCACTGGTCCGCGATGACGTCCCCGCGCCCGGTCGTCTCACCGCGTCTCACGTCGCTCTCGATCCTGCCGTCGCGGAGCGTGACGGTGCGGTGGGCGTAGGCGGCGATGTCGTGCTCGTGCGTCACCAGCACGATCGTCTGCCCCTGGCGGTGCAGCTCACCGAAGAGCGCCATGATCTCCT
>DASVDH010000047.1:0-108155 GCA_036381195.1 Longimicrobiales bacterium
CGACACGGGTCTCGCCATCCCGGAACGCGGCCAGGATGTCGAGAATCTCCCGCGCGCGCTCGGGAGGGATCTCGCGGCGCTTGTCGCCGAGGCTGCGTCGCATCGGGACCCAGAAGGAGGAGGCATCGATGAGTTGCACCAGGCCCCTCCGGCGGGGCTCCTTTCGGTTCGTCAGGAGCCAGATGTACGTGGCGATCCCGGTATTGTAGAAGAGCTGCTCCGGGAGCGCGATCAGCGCTTCGAGCAGGTCGTTCTCGAGGATGTAGCGCCGGATCTCGCTCTCGCCGCTGCCCGCATCGCCGGTGAACAGGGGCGAGCCGTTCATGATGATGGCAATCCGGGAGCCGCCCTCCTGCGGGTGCTTCGCGTGCGCGAGCATGTGCAGGAGGAATAGGAGCTGCCCGTCGCTGATGCGGGGCAGGCCGGGCGCGAAGCGGCCGGCCGCGCCTCGCTCGTGCTCGGCACGGACGGCGTCCGCGTCGCGGTTCCAGTCCTTGCCATACGGCGGGTTAGCGATCAGGTAATCGAAGTGGCGCCCCGCGTGGCGGTCGTTGGACAGCACGCTGCCGAAGGCGATGTTGTCGGCGTCCCGCCCGGTCGGATCCTTCATGAAGAGGTCCGACTTGGAGACCGCCCAGGTCTCCGGGTTGACCTCCTGGCCGAACAGGTGCACGTCGGCCTCCGGATTGATCGCCGGGCGGATGATCTCGCCGTTGCGGCGCACGCCGGTCGTGATGTGCTCCTTGGTGATCATCAGCATTCCGCCGGACCCGCAGCACGGGTCGTACACGGTGCGGATGATCCCTCGGCGCCGGATCTCGGCCTCGTCCCCGGCGAGCATGAGGTCCACCATGAGGTGGACGACGTCGCGCGGAGTGAAGTGCTCGCCCGGGTTCTCGTTCAGGGCCTCGTTGAACCTCCGGATCAGCTCCTCGAAGATCATCCCCATGGTGGGGTTGTCTACCTTGTCGGGGTGCAGATCCACGTTCTTGAAGCGCTCGAGGACCTGGAACAGGAGGCCGGCCTCGTCCAGCTTGCTGATGGTGTTGTCGAAGTCGAAGCGCTCGATCACCTCCCGCATGTTGGAGCTGAAGCCCGCGATGTAGTTGCGCAGGTTGACGGCGAGGTTCGGCGCGTCGGCCAGCAGCTTCTCGAAATCGTAGCGCGATGTGTTGTAGAAGGCGAAGCCGGAGGCCTTGCGGAGCTGGGCGTCGAGGTCCTGGAGCCCGCGCGCACTGAGCTCGGCCTGCCTGGCGAGGACTTTCTCCTTGGTCGCCGCTAGCACGCAGTCGAGGCGGCGCAGGACGGTCAGGGGCAGGATCACATCCTGGTACTTGCCGCGCTTGAACGTGTCGCGGATGAGGTCCGCGACGCCCCAGATGAAGCTGACGATTTCGCTGTGATTCATGCGTGCAAGGGGGGTTTCCGCTCGAAGCGCAAGGTGACCGACGGGATTCGAACCCGCCCCTGCTGAGTCTTCGGCTGGCCGCCGGATCCCTCGCCGAGAAGGGACCGGCCTGCCGGCCAAACAGCTGTGCTGCCACTACACCACGGCCACCGACTGCTTCTGGCCCTACCCTCGTAGCCGTCAATTGTTCCCGCGGCGCCGACGAGTCGGAGTCGGCACTCGGCGAGTTCCATATAGAGGCCGCAGCGTTCAGCGAGAGCGCTGAAAGCTATCTGGCTAGGCTGTTGCTGTGTTCACGAAATTGCGCCTCCGTTGCAAGGAGGCACGCGCCGTACGCGAAAGGACCTCCGATCCAAACCCCGCTTGATTCGCCTCCGTCGGCCGGACTCCCTTCCCACCTCCACACCCTCAGCGGCGCCGTCCCCTGACGAAAGTCCGGAGTCGTTGCCAGAGCGCGACCGGCGACCGCGACGGCGCGGACACCTCGTCATCGGACCAGGCCCTCGCACGTTTCCGATAGTACTGCGCCTTCACCTGCTGATCTCGGCTGCGCGCCGCTTTGACCTCTGACGTGGACCAACTCCGGGCCCATATCACACGGTTGCGCTCGATCCAGTAGTGAGAGCGACAGGGGAAGCTCCAGTTGCCAATCGATGGGCTGAGCGAGACGGTCTCTCCGTCAAAAACCAAGACCCAGTCGGTTGGCGTCAGCGGCGTCACGACCTCTCGTCCACACCCGCAACAGCAACGGTGCACCGCTGTGGCATAGGTCATCGAAACATACAGGACGCCCGTCTCGAGGTCGGCCGGAACGAACTCGACGAATTCGTGCCTAAGACTTCGCCGCCGTGTCATAGCCGGTCATCGTTGGTGAGCACGTTACCGTCGAGTGTGTACGTACTGTTGTACTCGTGCTCAAGATCAGCGTAGAAGCCACGGAGCTTCTTCCAGCGGATCACTGCGAGCGCCGCATTCAAAGCATTAAGCTCGGCAATTTGGATGTTCGTCGTGTACGCATCGTCCACGCTCGTCGCACGCGAAACGCGGTAGCCAACGTGATCGCGCTTCTCCGGCGTGCTCGTCGTAACCCGCAAGAGCCCCCGCAACGAACCGTCTACCTGCTGGATCCCCATGCCCACATCAATGAAGCTGACGCCGTACGCCTCCAGGCTCTCGATGATCAGACCCTTGGCCGCCGCGTCGTCGACGCATACGAAGGCGAAATCCAGACCTTCGAGCAGCGCTGCGTTGTCGGCCGTAATATAGCAATCATGAGCTATGATGTTGCGCCGCATCCGGCCGTACCGCTCCGCGTAGTACGCAACCTTCTTCGGCTCTTGCCGCAGGTCTTCCAGCGAAGGAGCGCCCGGTGACCGGAACGCGTTATGTTGTAGAAACCTGTCCCCATCGAATAGGTGGATCTCCGCGACGGGGGTCTTGGCGATTAAGTCGAGGACATAGGCCCCTGTCCCCCCCAATCCGATGATCCCCACGCTACCGCCCTCGAGCTTCTTGGTCACCGTGTTGATCCGGGCTCGGCTCGATGCCGTGTCGGTGTAATGGAATACTGACTCCTCGGCCGCAGCCTCGATCACGGGGAACACACACGGTGTGACAGACGGGTCAAGGGCGTGCGCGGGTGAGGACAGGATGGCCACATAGGTTGTGACCTTCTCGTAGTAATCAGAATACCCACCGCTCGGCGGTTTACTCGAGAAGGAGTGGTCAACGACCAAGTTCTCATCAAGCCGCATCTGGCCGGTTCGGTGCCGGATCTGCTCGATCGGAGAGCCGTCCTGGTGGCATGGGTACTCGCCGGCAAAGTGTATGACGTGCGTGCTAGGCCTCGCCGTCACCTCTCCGGCCAGCGTCAACTCCGAAACCAATATCCCGAACTTGACCTTTCGGGACCCGTTCACGTACGGAACCTGTCGCACTACAAGGTACCCGCCGACAACGTCGACGTCATAGCCCTCGTCACGCAGGCGCCTCAGGTCCGCGCTACGATTTATCAGTGGCGGTGACATTGAAGATCATCCCGTCCTTTAGCTTGACGCTTTCGCCTTCAACGAGTGTCCCCTCCGGCTTGTTGCCGGTGCCCCGGCGGTACGTGACCGTGAACACGATGTACGGCCCGGTCGGCGGCGGATCGAAGGCCAGGCGCACGACCTCCATAAAGGAGAGCTCACGCTGGGTTACCACCTTCTCACGCCCGTTGACCACGATCCGGAACTCGGGATTGGGACCTGCTGCCGTGTTCATACCTGCAGCTCCTGTTCGCTTGCCCGGGGAGCATGGCGCCCCCTGGCGCCACTGGCTGTTCACCCCAGGGGTTAATTCAATGTACGCCCTTGTACCCCAGGACGCAAGGGCCTTATGTTGACCCTAAGGGTTAACCCGATCCTTGACGGGCGGCTTCATGGACCTTAGCTTTCGGGATGCGCTTCTCAGGAAGCGGTGTGCCAGCAAGGACGCCATCGTGAGGGCTTGGGGACCCACGGTTGCCCCCGTCCTTTGCCGACGTCTCGCTCAGTTGGCCGCGGCGGGCTCTGTCGCCGTCGTGCGACGATTCCCGTTCTGCGCGCTGCTGAACCATCCTGACGGCCAGTATACTCTGGTCTGTGCTCCTCTCTTCCTCATCTGTTTTGCCACCAGCCCAACGAACCCCGTCTACCCCCCCAACGGGGAGGAAGAGATCACGGCAATTGAGATCATCGCCATCGAGAGGATCGATGAACCCTGACCACGCAAAGGCGTTCCAGCCTGACCTGGCTGTCCCGCCCGGCGAAACCGTGCTCGAGACGATTGCCGCCCTCGGGATTACGCAGGCTGAGCTATCGGCACGCACCGGGCGACCCAGGAAGACGATCAATGAGATCATCAAGGGTAAGGCGGCCATCACTCCGGAAACGGCTCTCCAATTTGAGAAGGTCCTTGGCATCGACGCGGCTTTTTGGAACACCTTAGAGCAGCAATATCGAGCAGCCCTCGCCCGGGCAGCAGAACGGGAACGCATGCAGGCGATGCTGGACTGGGCGAAGACGCTCCCAGTGAAGGCGTTGATACGCCAGAAGTGGATTCCATCCTTCAAGGAGCCGGTGAAGCAACTGGAGGCCGTCTTGTCGTTCTACGGTGTGGTCTCGCCCGAGGCTTGGCAGGAAGTGTGGTCGGATCTGCGGCGAGCCGCATCATATCGGCGGGCACGAACCTTCGAGAGCGACTTCGCCACAGTAACCGCTTGGCTTCGAAAGGGGGAGCTGGATGCGCGTGGTATTAAGACAGGTCCTTACGACGCGAAGGCGTTCCGCGACGCACTCGCGCACATTCGTTCGCTCACTTTGGACCCAGGGACCGGTTTCGTCCATGACCTTGTTGAGACATGCGCAGCAACCGGCGTGGCCGTCTGTTTCGTTCCTGAGCTACCCAAATTGCGGATTAGCGGCGCCACTCGCTGGCTCACACCAGAGAAGGCGTTGATCCAGCTCTCGCTACGGTACAAGACGAACGACCAGCTCTGGTTTACCTTCTTCCATGAGGCAGGACACATTCTGCTGCACGGCAAACGCTCCGTCTTTGTGGAGGAGCCAACTGCCGCCGCTAGTACAACGGCGACTGGTGCTGATGAGGCACTGCAGCAGGCGGAGGAGGAGGCCGATGCGTTCGCCCGAGACCTGCTCATTCCGCCCGGCGATTACCAGTCATTTCTGTCTCGGGCCCGGTTTACAGGCCCTGCTATCCGGCGCTTCGCGGCGGAGATTGGCATTCATCCCGGAATTGTCCTAGGACGTCTCCAGCGCGATGGGTACATCCCCTATCCGACTCGACTCAATACTCAGTTTAAGGTGCGATACCGATTCGCCGAGCCGTAAGACATGCCCGCCAACCACAGCGCCATCGCTAGCGGAGGGACGCCATCTCAGCATCAAGGTGTGCCGCAGTGCCTAGCGGGGGCTATCCTCTAGCCGGCCCTTGATGGCATACTGGGTCATCGCCGCATGATCCGGCTGGTCAGGGGTCATGATGCGGCTCGCCAGGCGAGCTCCACCCCAGATATTGCTGTGGTCCACAAAGATGTTGATCAACCGGACTGTGGCGCCCATCCCCCCACCCTGCTGTTTAATAGATCTGCTCTGGATCGGAGCGGTTAAGGGCCGCACTGGGCGGCAAGCCCCCCTACAACCTCCTCGCCGTCCTGCTGATCACGCCCTCGAGCCCCTCCCGCACGTCCTGCGGCTCCGGCGTCAAGTCCTCGCCCGGGTTGATGAAGCGGTCCAGCTCGAAGCCGGCCTGCTTCTCGTAGAGGCGGCGGTACAGCCCGCCGTTGCGCAGCAGCTCCTCGTGGGTGCCGCGCTCGACGATGCGGCCCTGGTCCATGACCAGGATCTGGTCGGCGCTCTGGATGGTGGAGAGGCGGTGCGCGATGACGAACGTGGTGCGCCCGCGGCGGAGCGAGCGCAGCCCGTCGCGGATGAGGGCCTCGCTCTCCGAGTCGAGGCTGGAGGTGGCCTCGTCGAGGATGAGGATGCGCGGGTCGGCGACGATGGCGCGGGCGATGGCGACGCGCTGGCGCTGGCCGCCGGAGAGCTTGACGCCGCGCTCGCCGACGATCGTGTCGTAGCCGTGCTCGAAGCGCTCGATGAACTCGTCGCAGTGTGCGATACGGGCGGCGGCGCGGATCTCCTCGTCGGTCGCGCCGGGGCGGGCGAATGCGATGTTCTCGCGGATGGTGCCGTCGAAGAGGAAGTTGTCCTGGAGCACGACGCCGAGCTGGCGGCGGTAGTCCTTGAGCCGCACGGTGGCGAGATCGCGGCCGTCCACGAGGACGCGGCCGGAGAGGGGCCGGTCGAAGGCCATGACCAGGTTGATCAGCGTGCTCTTCCCCGCCCCGCTGGGCCCGACGAGCGCGGTCGTGGTGCCGGCGGGCGCGTGGAACGAGACGTCCCTGAGCACCGGCACGCCGGGCGTGTACTCGAAGGTGACGTTCTCGAAGGCGACGTCGCCGCGGATCTCGCCGAGCGGCTCGCGGGCCGCGTCGTCATCCGCCTCGGTCTTCATGCTGCGGATCTCGCGGATGCGGTCGAGGCCGGCGAACGCCTCGCTGATCTGGGTGCCGATGCCGGCGATCTGGATGACCGGGGCGGCCATGACGCCGACGAAGAGGAGGTACGAGACCAGCTCGCCCAGCGTCATGGTGCCGGCGAGGATGGCGTGGCCGCCGACCAGCATGATGAGGACGGCGATGGCGCCGACGACGAGCGTGGCGACCGCGCTGACCGCGGAGGTGCCGGTGATGGTGCTGGCGATGTTGCGGAAGAGTCGGTGGACACCCTTGGTGAAGACGCGCTCCTCGCGGCGCTCGGCCGTGTAGACCTTGACGACGCGGTTGCCGCCGAGCGCCTCGGCGAGCCGGCCGGTGACCTCGGCAGTGATCTCGCCGCGCTGGCGGAAGATGGGGCGGAGCCGGTTGAAGGCGAACACGAGGATGCCGCCGAAGGCAAGCAGCACGGCGAGCGTGAGCAGCGTGAGCTGCCAGTTGAGGTAGAACAGCACGGCGAGCGCGACGCTGGCGGTGAGCAGCCCGCCCACGAGCTGGACGATGCCGGTGCCGACGAGGTTGCGGATGCCCTCGGCGTCGGTCATGACGCGGGAGATGAGGACGCCGGTCTTGGTCGAGTCGTAGTAGCGGACGGGCAGGCGGAGCACGTGCGCCTGCACCCGCCGGCGCATGTCCGCGATGGCGCGCTGGCCGGCGACGCTGACGACCTGTGAGAGCGCGAAGCCGGTCGCGGCCTGGATCAGCGTGGCGGCGGCGGCGATGATGGCGAGCGGCACGAGCAGCTCGGCGCGGCCCTGCCCGAGCACGTCGTCCACCACGAACTTCGAGCTGGCCGGCAGCACGAGCCCGGTCAGCCGGTTGATGAGCATCAGGACGAAGCCGATGGCGAGCGGGCCGCGGTGCGCGGCGAGCAGCTCGCGCGACTCCCGCCAGACGGTGGAAAGGCGGAGCTTCTTCTTCTCCGGCCCCGCCGGATTCTCGCTGGGCATGGCCCGTGGTACCCGGCAGGCGGCGGGCGGTGCCTCTCTCTCCCGGGCCAGGGCGAGGGCTCCCTCACCCCCGGGCCCTTCCGCCCGGGCGAGGGCGGGGGCGTTCGCGGCAAGGCGGGGACGCGGGTTGCGCGCTTCCGGGCGCGCGAGGGCGGGGCCGTGCGCGGCGGGGCGTGGCCGCCGGTCGCGCGCTTCCGCGCGGGCGATCTCGCGGACCCGCTCACTCCGCCGGCGTGAGCCAGCGCTCGAGGTAGCGGGTGACGCGGTCGAGGTCCGCATCGTCGGCGCGGAAGCCGATGTGGCCGTCGGGGCGGACCAGGAGCTGGGCGACGCCGCGCACGCCCAGCCGCTCGTGGGCCGCGCCTTCGCGGTCGGCGAGCGCCCCGGGCGCGGGCTCCCCGGTCAGATGGCGGATGGCGAGGAGCCCGGCGCAGCGCGCGCGCAGCTCCGCCACCCGCGCGGGGTCCCAGGCGGCCGGCGGGCCGACGAGCAGCAGGTGGAAGCGCGGCGCTGCGGTCTCCCGGTGCAGCGTGGTGGCGGTGCCATCGTCGCGCGCCAGCGCGGCGTCCGGCAGGCGGTCGCCGGCGCGGGGCGCGCCGCGGGGCGGCGTGCCGGCCTGGACGGACAGCGGGCTCGCGCGGTAGCGGATCGCGAGCTGCGAGACGAGCCGGAAGGCGCGGGCGCGGAGCCGCCGGGAGCGCGTGAGCCAGCGGAGCAGCGGCGGGAGGAGCGCGTTGCGCACGCGCGCGGCGGCACGGCTGCGGGTCATGGCGAGGAAGACGGCGAACACCCGGTCCGTGGAGCGCAGCAGGATGCGGCCGACGGGCCAGCGCTCGGCGTGGTAGGTGTCCAGCAGCTCGGGCGCCGCGAGGCCGCGCGCGACGAACGCGAGCTTCCAGCCCAGGTTCCACGCGTCCTGGATGCCGGTGTTCATGCCCTGCCCGCCGACCGGGCTGTGGATGTGCGCGGCGTCACCGGCCAGGAAGGCACGGCCGGCACGGTACGCCGCGGCCTGGCGATGATGCAGGCGGAAGCGCGTGAGCCATGCGGGGTCGCGCAGGCGGACACGGCCGCCGGTCGCGGCGTCCGCGACGGCCTGGAGCCCGGCGAGCGAGAGCTCGCTCGCGGTCGGCTCGCCGGTGGGGTTGTCCTCCGCGGACTCGGCCTGCGCCCCGGACTCGCCGGCGCTGGCCAGGCCGGGCGCGGCGGCCTGGCCGGCCGTGGCCTGGCCCGGCACGGACTCGCCGGCCGCTGCCCCGCCGTTGCGGGCCGCGGGCCGGCCGCGCGGCACGAAGCCGATGACGCGCCACGGCCGCGGCCGGCGGAGCGGGAAGAAGAGCGCGGTGCCATCGCCGTGGCCGGGGAACGCGTTGACCGCGCCGGGCACGAGCGCGCCATCGGCGTCGACGTCGCCGAGCACGAAGTCCTGCGGGTAGGCGCGGCCGTGGAAGGGGATGCCCGCGCCCTTGCGCACGATGCTGTGCGCACCGTCGCAGCCGGCGAGGTAGCGTGCGCGCACGTGCTCGACGCGGCCGTCGTCGTGGCGCAGCGTGCACGTGACGCCGCGATCATCCATCTCGAACGCCGCGAGCTCGACGCCGCGCTCGATCCGGACGCGGGCGTTCTCGAGATGCGCGCCCAGCACGGCCTCGGTCTCGGCCTGCGAGACGAAGAGGATGAAGGGGAAGCGGGTGTCGGGAGCGCCGATGTCCTCCAGGGTGAGCGCCGCGGTCTTCGCCCGGCCCAGGTGGATGACGACGCGGACGGCGGTGTTGCCGCGTGCGACGAGGTCGTCCGCGAGGCCGAGCGCGTCGAGGATCTCGAGGGAACGGGCCTGCACGGCGAGGGCGCGGGACTCGTGGACACGCTCGCGCAGGCGGTCGACGACGCGGAAGCGGGCGCCGCAGCGCTGGAGCTGCGCGGCGAGCGTCAGGCCGGTGGGCCCGGCGCCGACGACGAGGACGTCGAGGTGGATCGTTGCGTTTGCGGGGTCGTCGGGCATGAGGGTCCTCATGGTTGGGCCAGGGCGAGGGCGGGGGCGAGGGCGAGGGTGTCCCGGGTCCGTTCCCCGTGCCCTTCAACGTTCCCGCTTCCGTTCCCGACGCAAAAACGCGTGGGCTCGGATCAAGGTCACATAACGGTCACAGAACGGCCGGGCACGGGCACGCGTAGGCGTACGCGTACGGGATGACACGCTGCGAACGGCGTGTAAGGGCCGCCCGCCTTCCCCTCACTCACCCTCTCCCAGCACCTCCACCGCGTCCCCCACGCGCAGCGTGCCGCGCGCCCGGTGGATCGCGTTCATGCCGAACAGGACGCCGCCGCTCGGGCCGCGGCGGTAGGTGGCGAGCGTGCGGAGCGGCTCCTTGCCGTCGCGGCAGCCAGTGGCCTGGTCCACGGTCGTGATGGCGCAGCGGGCGCAGGGCTTCACCACGTCCAGCTCGATGGCGCCGACGCGGATGCGGCGCCACGTGTCCTCGGCGTGCGGCCCGCCCGCGCCGCGGATCACGAGGTTGGGCCGGAAGCGGTTCATGGGCAGCGGCTCGGCGAGGCGGGCGTTGAGCGCGTCGAGCGACTCCTCGGAGAGCAGCAGCAGCGGGTACGCGTCCTGGAAGGCGATGCGGTCGCCGGGCTTGCCGTAGCGCAGGCTGACCTGGCGCACGGTCGAGTCCGGCATGTACACGAGCCGGCAGGGCGTCCCGAGGAACGTGCTCAGCCAGCGGGCGGCGTCGTCGCCGGCGGATCGTGCGGCGACGTCGTCGTTCCAGATGCGCACGCGCTCGGCCGCGGCGGCGGGCGGCTCGAGCGGCAGCGCGAGCGTCGGCATGCCGGGCGCGTCGATCGTCAGCGTGTCAGCGCCGAGTGTGGGGCGGATCAGTGCGAGGCGCGGGTGTCGGCGTTGCGTCATGAAGCGGCCCGCGGGGTCGACGACGAGCCAGCGGCGGTCGTGGCGCGGCCCGAACGCGTCCAGCTCGGCGGCGTCAAGCGCGATGCCGGCGGCGGACTTGACCGGGTAGACGAAGATCGCGGCGAGCGAGGCGCGTGACGCGGTTGCGCGCGCTCGGGGCGCCCCGGGCTCGGAGGAAGCGGATCGCATGAGCGGGAAGATAGCGGGTGCCGGCGGAGTCCGCAGGGCTCCCCTGCCCCGCCGTCGCCTCGACCGCGCCTCGTGGGGGAGGCCGTCGCGTGGGACCTCCGGCCCGGTCCCCGAACCGGGCCCACCGTCGCGACACGCGGCTCACGCCGTCACGCGCTCAGGTCCAGCCCAGGCGCTCGGGGTGCGTGTAGACGTTGGCGGTGCCGGCGCGCAGGAGCGCGACGAGCGTGAGGCCGGAGGCCTCGGCGAGGCGGATGGCGAGGCCGGTGGGTCGCGAGACGGCGGCGAGCAGGCGCACGCCGGCGGTCGCGGCCTTCTGCACCAGCTCGTAGCTGGCGCGGCTGGTGACGACCACGAAGCCGGCGGCGGGGTCACGGCCCCCGCGGGCCAGGGCGCCGATGACCTTGTCGAGCGCGTTGTGGCGGCCGACGTCCTCGCGCACGACGCCGGGCGCGCCGTCCGGATCGAACCAGCCGGCGGCGTGCAGCGAGCCCGTTTGGGCGTTCCAGACCTGGCGCGGGACCAGCTCGCGCTCGGCGCGCCAGAGCGCATCCGCGGAGATGGGCGGGCCGGGTGGGAGCGGGTCGGGCTCGCGCATCGCTTCTTGGATGGTCTCCACGCCGCAGAGCCCGCAGCCGGCGCGGCCGATGAGGGCGCGGCCGCGCTCCTCGAGACGGGCCGCGGCCGCGTCCGGGATCGCGACCTGCACCTCGATGCCCTGCGCGTGACGGCTCACGGCGAGGCGGTCGATGTCCGCCGCCGCGGCGACGATGGCCTCGGTGATGGAGAAGCCGACCGCGAAGTCCTCGAGGTCGGCGGGCGTCGCCATCATCACGGCGTAGGGGCGCATGTTGTAGACGAGCGCGACGGGCACCTCCTCCGCGACCGGCGCCTCGCCGGGCTCGGCGCGCGTGCCATCGAGCCGGAGGAACGTGCGGCGGCGCACGGGCTGGCTGTAGCCGAGGCCGCGCAGCGGGTGGTCCGCCCGCAGCGCAGGAGGCAGGCCGACGTGCTCAGGTGCGGGCACGGGGCGGCTCCGGGCGATTCTCGACGAAGCGCCAGCCGAATCGGCCCTTGATGCAGAGGTTGCCGCGAGTGATGGAGTGGTCGAACGGCGAGGTGACGCGCACGATCTGGCCGTCCTGCACGTGCAGGTCGAGCGTACAGCCCACGCCGCAGTAGGGGCAGATGGTGCGGGTGACCTGCTGGCGCGACTCGTCCCATTCGCCCGCCATGCGGAGCTCGTACTCGGTGCGGAACATGAGGGCGCCCGTGGGGCAGACGGCGATGCAGTTGCCGCAATAGACGCAGGCGGAGTCGGGCAACGGCACGGCCATCTCGGTCGAGATGCGCGCATCGAAGCCGCGGCCCGCCACGGCGATGGCGAACGTGTTCTGGTGATCCGTGCCGCACGCCTCGACGCACCTGTAGCAGAGGATGCACTTGCTGTAGTCGCGCACGTAGAGGTCGTTGTCGATCTTGACCGGCTGGTGCACGGTCGCGGCGTGCCCGGGGTCCGGCGGCTCGTGGTGCCCCGCGGGGCGGTGGTCCCGCTCGCCGTCCGCGGCCGGGGGCGCGGGGGGACCGTAGCGGCCGGGATCGCAACCGTACTCTGCGAGCCAGCGGTCGATGTCGGGCGTCGTGGACAGGTCGACGGAGGAGGCCAGGAACTCGAGCACCATCTTGCGGCTGTGCCGCACGCGCGGCGAGTCCGTACGCACCTGCATGCCTGGCGCGGCGGGACGAGAGCAGGCAGGCACGAGAGCGCGAGAGCCCTCGAGCTCGACCACGCAGGCGCGGCACACGTTCACGGGGTGCAGCGTCTCGAACCAGCACAGGGTGGGGATGTCCCGCCCGAGGCGGCGGCAGGCGTCGAGGATGGTCGAGCCCTCGGGAACGGATACGGGCTCGCCGTCGATGGTCAATTTGATGGCTGTCGCGGTCGCTGTGTCGCTCATCCGTCCGCCTCCCGGAAGATGCCCAGCCGGCGCACGGCCGATTCGATGGCGCTGTACGCCGTTTGTCCGAGCCCGCAGATGGACGCGTCCTTCATGGCGGCGCCGATGTCCGCGAGCAGCTCCAGCTCCGCATCGGCGTTCCGTTTGCCGTTGCGGACGAGCCGGTGCAGCGCCTCCTCCTGGCGTACCGTGCCGACGCGGCAGGGCACGCACTGGCCGCAGGACTCGTCGCGGAAGAAGCGCGCGATGCGGAGCAGCGTGTCCCGCAGGTCCGCACTCTCGTCGAACACCATGACGACGCCCGAGCCGAGCGTGATGCCGGCCGCACGCGCGCCCTCGAACGAGAGCGGGATGTCGCGCTCGTCGCCGCGGACGAACGAACCGGCAGCGCCGCCGAGCAGCACGGCCTGGACGGAACGCCCGGATGGCCCGCCGGCCAGGTCGATGAGCGAGCCGAGCGTGGTGCCGAGCGGCACCTCGTACACGCCCGGCCGCTGCACGGCGCCGCAGACGCAGAACAGCCGCGTGCCGGTCGACTCCGGCGTGCCGACCGAGGCGAACGCCGCGCCGCCCTCGAGGATGATGTGCGGGATGTTCGCGAGCGTCTCGACGTTGTTGACGAGGGTGGGCTTGCGGAAGAGGCCCGACTCGACCGGGAACGGCGGCTTGTTGCGCGGCTCGCCGCGGTACCCCTCGATCGAGTTGAAGAGAGCGGTCTCTTCACCGCAGATGTAGGCGCCGGCGCCCCTGCGGAGCTCGATATCGAAGCGGAAGCCAGCGCCGGCGACGTCGTCGCCGAGCCAGCCGTGTTCGCGGGCGCGCTCGACCGCATGGGCGACGCGCTCGAACGCGAGCGGGTACTCGCCGCGGATGTAGATGTAGCCGTGCTCGGCGCCGACGGCGAACGCCGCGATCGTCATGGCCTCGACGATCGCGAACGGGTCGCCCTCGAGGAGTACGCGGTCCTTGAACGTGCCGGGCTCGGATTCGTCCGCGTTGCAGATGACGTAGCGCGGGCGCGCCGGCTGGCGCGCGACGGCTTCCCATTTCCGGCCGGTGGGGAACGCCGCGCCGCCGCGGCCGAGCAGGCGGGAGTCCACCACCTCGCGGATGACGGCGTCGGGTCCCATCTCGATGGCGCGCTCCAGCGCGGCGAAGCCGCCGGACCGGCGGTAGTCGTCGATGTCGGTGGGATCCACCGTCCCGACGCGGCGCAGCAGGCGGAGCGTCCGGTCGCCGTGCTGCGGCAGGCGGGGCCGGGGCCGGTCCGGCAGCGTGCCCGCGCTGACGGCGGCGACGGCATCGGCGGGCGTCATGCCGCCGACGAGCCGCTCGAGCGGGCGGGTGCCGGCGACCGTGAGCAGCGCGGCGGGCGCCTGGTCGCAGAGGCCGAGACACGGGCTCGTGAGCCAGCCGGCGTCGGCCGGGACGACGGCGTCCTGCGTCGGGGCGTGGTGTGCCGGCCCGCACTCGCGCTCGAGGGCGGCGATGACGTCGAGGGCGCCGCGTGTGCGGCAGGCGATGTCGTCGCAGACGTGCAGCACGCGGCCGGGCCGCGGCGCGGTGGAGAACAGCCCGTAGAACGTGGCGACGCCCCACGCCTCCGCGGGCGGCACGGAGAGCCGGCGGCAGACGTACATGAGGCCGCCCTCGGAGATCCAGCCGGTGCTGGACTGGAGCGCGTGCAGCGCGGGGAGCAACAGCGGGCGGCGCGCGCGCGCGGCCTGGCCGGCGAGGGCGATGTGCCCGTCGCGCTCGCCGACGCGTTCGCCGCCGTCCCAACCCGACTGGGGCGGCCCCAGCACCGCATCGACCGCCGCGCGCTCGGCGGCGGTGGGCTGCGCATCACTGAACCTGAGATCCATGAGCGGCAACCAGGCCGCCGGCGGGGGCGGCGCTTTCACAGGGTTCGATGCGCACGGCGCAGGCCTTGAACTCGGCCGTGCCGGACCTGGAGTCCGTGGCGTCGATGGTGAGCGAGTTGGTGCGCAGGCGGTCCTGATCGTGCGGCGTCATGAAGACGAGCCCGGGCCTCAGGTTCGGGTCCACGTGCACGGGCGCGACCACGCTGCCGCGGCGGGATGACACGCGCACCAGACTGCCCTCCACGACGCCGAGCCGTGCGGCGTCCTCGGGCGAGATGTCGACTCCCTCGGGCCGGCGCAGCGGAGATTCGTAGCCGGCCGTCTGGACGCCGGTGTTGTAGGAGTCGAGGCGGCGGCCGGTCGTGAGCTGGAACGGGTACTCGTCGTCCGGCAGCTCGACCGGCGGCTCGTACTCCACGACGTTGAACGGCGCCGGCGGCCCGTCGCGCGGCTCCTCGTGCAGCCGGGCGTGGAGGAACAGCGAGCCCGGGTGCGACTCGTCCGGGCAGGGCCACTGGATGCCGCCCAGCTCCTCGAGGCGGCGGTAGGTCATGCCGCCGTACATGTGCGGCGCCATGGCACGCACTTCATTCCACACGGTCTCGGCGTCCGCATCGGGCCAATCGAGGCCCATGCGCCGCGCGATCTCGGTGACGATCCAGAGATCGTCGCGCGCGTTGCCCGGTGGGGCGAGCGCGGCGCGGACGCGTTGCACGCGGCGCTCGCTGTTGGTAAAGGTGCCTTCCCCCTCGCACCACGTCGCTGCGGCGGGGAGCACGACATCGGCCAGCTCGGCGGTCCGCGTGAGGAAGATGTCCTGCACGACGAGGAGCTCGAGGCCTTTGAGCAGGCGCTCCGTGCGGTTCTGGTCCGCCTCGGAGTGCACGGGGTTCTCGCCGATCACGTAGAGCCCGACCAGCTCACCCCGCTCCATGGCGTGGAACATCTGCGTGACGTTCCAGCCCAGGTGATCCGGCAGCTTGACGTTCCAGGCGGCCTCGAAGCGGGCCTTGACGGCGGGGTCGAGTGGGTCCTGGAAGCCGACCAGGCGGTTGGGCAGCGCGCCCATGTCGCCGCCGCCCTGGACGTTGTTCTGGCCGCGCAGCGGGGCGAGGCCCGAGCCGTAGCGGCCGACGTGGCCGGTGAGCAGGGCGAGGTTGATGAGGGCGAAGACGTTGTCGACCGCGTTGTGGTGCTCGGTGATGCCGAGCGTCCAGCAGAGGATCGCGCGTGGCGCGGTCGCATACGCGATGGCGGCCTCGCGGATCGCCGCGGCGGGCACGCCGGTAACGCGCTCGGCGCGCTCGAGCGTCCACTCCTCGACGCTCTCACGGTAGGCCTCGTAGCCGGTCGTGGCGTTGGCCACGAAGCGCTCGTTCACGAGGCCCTCGTGGATGATGACGCGGCCCATGGCGTGCGCGAGCGCGATGTCCGTGCCCACGTTCAGGCCGAGCCACACGTCCGCCCACTGCGCGGAGGGCGTACGCCGCGGATCCATGGCGTACAGCTTCGCCCCGCGGTTCACCGCCTTGAGGATGTGATGGTAGATGATCGGGTGATTCTCCCGGGGGTTGGCGCCCCAGAGGAAAATCACGTCGGCATCTTCCATCTCTCGGTACGAGACGGTGCCACCGCCCGCACCGAACACCGTCGCCAGACCGACGACGCTGGGCGCGTGTCAGGTCCGGTTGCAGCTATCGACGTTGTGCGAGCCGAACGCGACGCGCGCGAGCTTGCCGGCCAGGTAGTTGAGCTCGTTGGTCGACTTCGAGCAACTGAAGATCCCCAGCGCATTGCTGCCGCGCTCCGCGCGGATGCGCGAGAAGCCGTGCGCCGCCCGGTCCAGCGCCTCGTCCCACGAGGCCGGGCGCAACTCGCCATCCACCCGGACGAGGGGCTCCGTCAGCCGGACGTGGCCGCGTGCGTTCCTGGTCCTCGCCAAGGTTCACCTCCCGCGTGCGGTTTCTTTGGAGGGCGGTATACAGTATAGCGCCCGCGGGCCGGACCTGTCAAAGCCCCCGGGCGCAGGCGGGCGGCGGCCCGGGCGTGCCGGGCCACGGATCCGCCGCTATCTTTCGGCCGGAATGGCAGCCCCTTTCTCACGAGGGCGTGGTGATGAACCGACGGTCCGTCCCGTGGGTGGGCGAGGAGAACGTCGCTCTGCTCACGGACCTGTACGAGCTGACGATGGCGCAGGCGTACTGGCGGGATGGGATGAACGAGCCCGCCGTGTTCAGCCTGTTCGTGCGGACCCTGCCGCGCGTGCGCAACTACCTGCTCGCGTGCGGCGTCGCCGATGCGCTCGCGCTGCTGGAGACCTTCCGCTTCTCGCAGGATTCGCTCGAGTACCTGGAGGGGACCGGCCGCTTCGCGCGCGAGTTCCTGGACTGGCTGGGCGGGCTGCGCTTCACGGGGAACGTGCACGCGGTGCCGGACGGCACGCCGGTGTTCGGCAACGAGCCGATCATGGAGGTCGAAGCGCCGCTGATCGAGGCGCAGATCGTCGAGACCATCCTGATGAACCAGGTGCAGGTACAGACGCTGCTCGCGTCCAAGGCGGCGCGGGTGGTGCGGGCCGCCGGCGGTCGCACGGTGGTGGACTTCGGATTGCGGCGGGCGCAGGGCGCGGACGCGGGGCTCAAGGGCGCGCGCGCGTTCTGGGTGGCGGGCGTGGATGCGACGAGCAACGTGCTGGCGGGCAAGGTCTACGGGATGCCGATCTCGGGGACGATGGCGCACAGCTACGTGCAGTCGTTCGATCACGAGCTGGACGCGTTCCGCGCGTTCGCGCGGGTGTACCCGGAGACGATCCTGCTGGTGGACACGTACGACACGCTGGAGGGCGTGCGGCACGTGGTCGAGCTGGCGCGCGAGCTGGGCGACGACTTCAAGGTGCGCGCGATCCGGCTGGACTCGGGCGACCTGGCGGAGCTGGCGTTCCGCGCGCGAGAGATCCTGGACGCGGCGGGGCTCGAGCGGGTCGAGATCTTCGCGAGCGGCGGGCTGGACGAGGACCGGGTGGCGGAGATCGTGGCGCGCGGGGCGCCGATCACGGGGTTCGGCGTGGGGACGGCGATGGCCGTGGCGTCGGACGCGCCGGCGATGGATGTGGCGTACAAGCTCACGGAGTACGCGGGCCGCGGGCGGCTCAAGCTCTCGCCGGGGAAGCAACTGCTGCCGGGGCGCAAGCAGGTGTTCCGCATCGAGGAGGGCGGGCGCGCGGTGAAGGACGTGCTGGCGCGCCGCGACGAGGCGCTGGACGGCCGGCCGCTGCTGCACCCGGCGGTGGCGGGCGGCCGCGTGGTCGACGAGTCGTTCCTCGACCTCGCTCGTGCGCGCGCGCGGGCGCGAAAGGAGATCGCGAAGCTGCCGGACCGGATCCAGGCGCTGGAGCCGGCGGAGCCGCGGTACCCCGTGGAGGTGAGCCCGGCGTTGCGGGCGTACGGCGAGGAGGTGGGCGGGCGAGTGGGGTGACTCTGGCCCTTCCGCCCCCTGCCCTCCCACCCGGAGGAGGGCGAGGGAACGGCGGGTGGGGGGGCCCCGGCCCTGGGCCGGTGCTGCGCCCGGGGCCGGGAGCCGCCGTTAGGGTGTGCCTGGCTGCTCAGAACGGCAGCCGGTAGCTGATGCCGCCGCTCCAGCCGCTCTCGACCTGTACCTTGTCGTAATCCGCGAGCGCGCCGTCCAGCCCGTCCAGCTTGTAGACCCAGCCCTGCCCCTCGATGAACAGCGCGAGTGGCGTGCGGGGGATGCTGTAGGCGAAGCCGATGCCGAAGGTGCCGGCCGGCTTCGTCTCGTTCTCGTCGGTCCCGACCTCATGGAGCGTGATTCCGCCCGCGCCGGCGAAGGCGTACGGCTCGAAGCCGGACGCGGTCGGGTACTGGACCTGCACTGCGGCCGTATAGGCGAGGCGGCTCAGCTCGTCGCCGGTCTCCGCGCCATCGACCTGGAGCTCGTTCCTGCCGAAGGACAGGTCGCCGCGCACGCTCACGTAGCGGTGCAGCCGGACTGCGGCGCCGCCGCCGACGGTGTAGCCGACCGCCTTGAGGTCCGCGTCGCCGGCGTCGTTCAGGTCGGTCAGCGCGTTGTAGCCGCCGGCCCGGGCAAACAGGGTGACCGCGCGGTCCTGTGCCGCCGCGGGGCTGGCGAGCACGAGTACCGAAGCCAGGACTGCGAGTGTGCTTCTCATCGACAACATGGCTTCCTCCCCTTCTATCTGTTGCTGGAACGGACGAGCCGTTCTCTCTCTCGCGTGGTTCGGCCACGCGCCGCCGGGCCTCCGACATCGAGTACTGGCCCGGAGTCCCACGCCGCAGTGAACGCGGCGGTCAATCCTCATCGCGACGATCCCGGGGTTCCCGGACCGACACACCCGCATCGCCGCCGATTGCGCGGTAGACGGACACCAGCGCGTTGGACGCGTCCGCGCGCCCGGCCGCGAGGCGTGCCTGGGCCTCGAGCAGCCGGCGCTCCGCATCCAGGACCTCGAGGAAATCGGAGGCGCCCTCTTCGAAGCGGAGCCGGGCGAGGGCCGTGGCGCGCTCGCTCGCGGCGGCCGCTTCTTCGAGATGGCGCAGCCGCTCGCGGGCCCGCGCGTAGGCGGTGAGCGCTGTCTGCACCTCCTCGAGCGCGGTCAGGAAGGCCTGGTCGTAGCGTGCCGCGGCTTCCGCCTCGTTCGCGCGCGCCGCGTCCACGCGCGTCCTGACGCGGGCGAGGTCGAAGAGCGGCCACGAGATCACGGGGCCGATGGCGTAGCGTGGTGTGCCGTGATCGCCCAGCGCGTCGAATGCGCTGGCGGTGTAGCCGGCGACGGCGCCGATCGAGATCCGCGGCAGGTAGTCCGCCTTCGCGGCGCCGAGGAACGCGGCGCCGGCCTCGAGGCGGTGCTTCGCGCCGCGAACGTCGGGGCGCCGGCGGGCGACGGCGACGGGATCGGGCACGCGGAGCTCGGGAAGCACGGGCGGACCGACGCGCTCGGCCAGCCCCGGGAGCGCCTGCCCCGGCGTCTCGCCGAGCAACACCGCGATGCGGTGGTGCGCCGCAGCGATCTCCGCCTCGAGCGCCGGGATCGTCGCCAGCGTGGAGCTGAGCTGCGCCTGCGCGCGCTCGGTGTCCAGCGCGCTGCCGCGGCCGAGCTCGAGCCGGTCCTGCGTGAGCCGGAGCGTGCTGCGCTGGTTCTCCGCGTTGCGGCGGGCCACAGCGAGTCGGTCCTGCGCGCCGCGCAGGTCGAAGTAGGCGCGCACCACCTCGGCTGCGATGAGGATGCGAGCACCGCGCCGGTCTTCCTCCGCCGACTCGAGCAGCGCGCTCCGCCCCTGGAACGAGCCGCGCAGCCGGCCGAAGAGGTCCAGCTCCCAGCCCAGTTGGACGCCCGCATCCCAGACATCCTGGTCGGGCAGCGCGCCGGCGCCGGGGAACGACGCGGCGGCCAGGCGCTGCCGGCTGTAGCCGGCGCGGGCGGTGATGGTGGGCGCGAGGTCGAGCGCGGCCTCGGTCCGCGCCGCACGCGCCCCTCGCATGCGCGCGTCGACGGCCCGCAAGTCGCGGTTGGCCTCGAGCGCGCGAGCGATCAGGCGCACGAGCGTCGGGTCGCCGACGGCGCGCCAGAACGCGAGGGGCGATGGCGGCGCGCCCGGCTCCTGGCCCCGCCCGGCGGCGGGGAGCGCCAGCGTGAGCGCGAGGGCGAGCAGCGCCGGCCTACGCATGGGCCGGCTCGAGCGCGATCGCGCCCGCCTCCTCCTGCGCCGCCGCGCGCGCCGCCACGGCCTGGTGGTCCGCCGCAATGAGCGAGTAGAACACCGGGACGATGAACATGGTGAACAGGGTGCCAATGATCATGCCGGCGACGAGCACGATGCCGATGCTGTTGCGCGCCTCGGAGCCCGGCCCCGAGACGAACACCAGCGGCATGTGGCCGAAGACGGTGGCGGCCGTGGTCATGAGCACCGGCCGGAGGCGGGTGAGCGCCGCCTCGCGCAGCGCGTCCAGCTTGGCGAGGCCGCGCGCCTGGAGTGTGTTGGCGAATTCCACGATGAGGATACCGTTCTTCGCGATCAGCCCGACCAGCGTGATCAGGCCGACCTGCGAGTAGATGTTGATGGTGGTGAAATCGAGGAAGCTGAAGATCAGCGCGCCCGAGATCGCGAGCGGGACCGAGCCCAGCAGCACGATCAGCGGATCGCGAAAGCTCCTGAACTGCGCCGCGAGCACGAGGTAGATCAGGATCAGCGCGAAGCCGAGGGTGGCGGTGAGCGCCGCGCCTTCGAGGCGGATCTGCCGGGACTCGCCGGCGTAGTCCAGCACCACGCCCGGCCCCCCGGCCGCCGCCGCGGCCTGCTCCAGCACGCGCAGGCCCTCGTCCTTGGTGACGCCCGGCATGACGCCGCCGACGACGCGGACGGCGTTGCGCTGCTGGAACCGGTTCAGCGTGCGCGGCGCCGCGTCGGTCTCGATGCGCGCGAACGCCGAGACAGGGACGAGGTCGCCGGCGGGCGTCCGGATCTTCAGGTCGAGCAGCGGGGCCACCGTGGCCCGCCGCTCCTCGCCGATCTGCGGGATTACCTTGTAGCTCCGGTCGTAGTAGTTGAAGCGGTTGACGTAGCCGCCGCCGAGCAGCGTGCCGAGCTCGCGGCCGACGGTTGCGAGGTCGAGCCCGAGGTCCGCGATCCGCTCGCGGTCGAGGACCACCCGCGCCTCGGGCAGGTCGAGCTTGAGGTCCGTGTCCACGTACAGGAACTTGCCGCTCTGCCAGCCTGCACCGAGCACTGCGCCGACCGTCTCGAGCAACTGCTCGGGCGGCGCGTCGCTCTGGAGCACGAGCTCGACGTCGTACTGGCCGGGCGTGGGGAGCGGCGGGTCGAGCCGGGGGAACACGCGCAGCCCCGGCACCTGCGAGACCGCGCCGAACACCGCGCCGTACATCTCCTCGGTCGAGCGCTCGCGCTCGTGCCAGTCCTTCGCGGCCAAGCCGCCGAACCCTCCCCAGGGTGCGACGAGCGACCACGTGAACCTGGCTTCGGGGAAGGCGCCGACCGCATCGGCGACCTGAAGCGAGGCGCGGTTCACGGCCTGAAGCGATGCATCCGGCGCCGCTTCCATGAAGAGGGAGATGTGGCTCTGGTCCTCGACCGGGGCGAGCTCCTTGCGCGAGAGCGTGTACAGCGGCCACGCCGCGGCCGTGATCAGCAGTGCGGCGAGGACGATGGCTCCGCGCATCTCGAGCGCGCCGTCCAGCAGCGCCGCATAGCGCCGCCGCACGACGCCGAACGCACGGTTGACCAGCGCGCTCAAGCGCGCCTCCTTGCCGTGCGGGTGCAGGAGGCGGGAGCTCATGACGGGCGAGAGGGTGAGTGCGACGAAGCCGGACACGACCACGGCCGCCGCGAGCGTGATGGCGAACTCCAGGAACAGCGAGCCGGTGAGGCCTCCCTGGAATCCGATGGGCGTGTAGACGGTCGCGAGCGTGATGGTCATGGCGATGATGGGTCCGACCAGTTCGCGTGCGCTCGCGATCGCGGCGTCCACGCGCGATCTCCCCGCCCGCACATGCCGCTCGACGTTCTCGACCACGACGATCGCGTCGTCGACGACCAGGCCGACCGAGAGCACGATCGCCAGGATCGTCAGCAGGTTGAGGCTGAAGCCGAGCGCCGTCATGACGATGGCGGCGCCCACGAGCGATACCGGCATCGCGATCAGCGGCACGATGGCCGTGCGAACGGAGCCGAGAAACACGAAGACGACGAGCGCGACGATCAGCATCGTCTCGACCAGCGTCTTCGAGATCTCGTGCAATGCGTCCTGCATGAAGATGGTGCCGTCGTACGCCATCTCCATGTCGATGTCGGGCGGCAGCGTGGGCCGCAGGCGCTCCATCTCGGCGTAGAGCCGGTGGGCGACCTCGATCTCGTTCACGCCGATCTGCGGCCAGACGCCGAGATAGACGGCCTCCCGGCCGTTGTACTTCGCGATGAACCGGGCTTCCTCGGCGCCCAGCTCGACGCGGGCGACGTCGCTAAGCCGCACCAGCGCGCCATTCCGCTCCGCGACGACGAGGTCCGCGAACTCCTGCTCGCTGCGCAGGTCCGTGTTGGCGAGCAGGTCGAGCTGGATGAGGTTGCCCTCGGTCCGGCCGACGGCGGCCAGGTAGTTGTTGCGCTGGAGCGCGGCGTGGACGTCGCCGGGCGTGAGGTTGTGCGCGGCGAGGCGGTCCGGATCTATCCAGACGCGCATGGCGAGCTGCCGGCCGCCCTCGACGGAGACGCGCCGCACGCCCTCCACGGTGGCGAGCTGCGGCTGCACGTTCCGGATCAGCCAGTCGGTCACGGCCGGGATGGAGCGCTCGGCCGAGCTGAAGCTCACGTAGAACGTGGCGTACGGCCGGTCGGCGCGCTGCACCTCGACGGCCGGCGGCTCGGCGTCCGGCGGCAGCTCGGAGCGGACCTGCTGGAGGCGTGCCGTGACCTCGGCCAGCGCCGCGGTGCTGTTGTGGTCGAGCTTCAGGCGGACGGTGACGGTGCTGAGCCCGGCACGGCTCGTGGACTCGATGTAGTCGACGCCGCTGATCGCCGACACGGCGCGCTCGATCGGCGTCGTGATGAAGCCGCGCACCGTCTCCGCGCTCGCGCCGTAGTAGACCGTCGTGATGACGATCGACGAGCTCTCGATCTGCGGATACTGCTGCACCGGCAGACTGGACAGGGCGCGCCACCCGATCAGGACGATCACCAGGTTGACGACCGCGGCCAGCACCGGGTGCCGGATGAAGGTGTCCGTGAATGCGCGCATGGGGATCACTCCTCCCCTCGCGCGGACGTGGGGGCCGCGGCCGCGATGCTGACCCGCGTGCCCTCGCGCAGCTTGAACGAGCCCGAGGCGGCGACCCGCTCGCCGGCTTCCAGACCCGCGAGGATCCCGACCTCATCCCCCACGGTCGGTCCGGCCTCGACCTGGCGGACGTGGGCGCGAGTCTGGCCGGCCGCATCCGCCTCGAGCACGAACACGTGGTCGCCGGCCGGACCCTTGCGCAGCGCGCTGACGGGGACGAACACCATGGTTTGCGGCGGACCGGCGGGCACACGCACGCGCACGGACGCACCGGGCGCCAGGCCAGCCGGGCTCTGTTCGAGCCGCGCGCGCACGGTCGCGTTGCGGGTCGTGGGGTCGACGCGCGAATCGATCGCGACGATGCGAGCCGCGATCACGTCGCCGTCGCCGTCGCCGGCGAGCACGTCCACCCGCTCACCCGTGCGCAGGGCGGCGGCGACATCCTGAGGGACCGCGAAGTCCACGTGCGCCGCGTCGTCCACGCTCTGGAGCGTGGTGAGCAGCGTGCCGGCTGCCAGGAACTGGCCGGGGTGCGTGTTCGCGATGCCGACCCGCGCGCGGAACGGCGCGCGGATGGTCTTGCGCGCGATGATCGCGCGCACGCGCTCGATCTCGGCCAGCGCGACATCGCGCTCGGCGCGCGCGTTGTCCAGGTCGATGGCGGAGATGGCGCGGTGCTCCGCCAGCCGTTCCAGCCGTTGCAGCGTGTGCTGCGCCAGTGTCGCGCGCGCCTCGAGCGCCTTCAGCTCCGCCTGCTCGGCGGAGACATCCAGCTCGACCAGCACGGTCCCGGCGTCGACCACCCGCCCCGAGGGCAGGTGGACGCGCCGCACCGTGCCCGGCAGCTCGTTCCTGAGCGTGACCGAGCGCAGCGCCAGGACCGTCCCGATCGACGTCGTCGTGCTGCGATGTTCCCGCCGGGTCGCGACCGCAGCGGTGACGACTTCCACGGGCTCGGCCCGCATCCCTGCGTCCGCCGCGCGCTCCGCGGCGGTGAGCTTCCAGGCGGCGACGCCGCCGCCGAGTGCGAAGAGGGTCAGGAGCAGCAGCGCGGACCTGCGGGCCGCGCGATGGCGTTCGGGAAAGGGATTCATCGGACGATCTCCGTTGGTTGTCGGCTGTGAAAGGTTTGGGTCCTGGTTCTGCCGGCCCGTTCGGGGCCTGCCGATCCTACGAACGGGGCGGCGCGGATCGACATCGCGCGGGCGCGGTCGTGCGCCGTGTGCGCCGTGGCGCTGTCGGGTGGGTGGGTCGCGTGGAGTTGCGGGGAGGGTCGGATCCCATATAAGATAGTTGGATAATCATCATACAGCAGGCGCAAAAAAACCCGCGCCCCCCGCCATCGCCCGACCCGACCACACCCTCCGCACGCGATGAAACCACGGCCGCCCGGGCCGCAGGCGAGCCCGCCCGGCTCACGGCGCGCCTCCGATCCGGCGGGTGAGCTCGGCGGCATAGGCCTCGATCACGCCGGGGACGACCCTGCAATGGACGTGCTGCCCGTCGCGCTCCGACTCGACGAGCCCGGCCTGGACCAGCTCCTTCAGGTGATGCGAGATGGTGGCCTTGGTGACGGGGAACCGGGTGCAGAGCTCCTGGTAGGGGCACTGCTTGCGGCTCGCGATGGCCTGGAGCAGCGCGAAGCGCCGCGGGTCGGCGAGGGCCTTCGCGATGCGCTCGAACTGACCGGGCGCGAGCTGACCGGGAGCAGCGGGTGGCACGTACATAGTTTTATGATCATCTAACAGGTGGACGATGTCAAGGGGTGGGGGACGGCGGCTTCGGCGGCATCGGGCGACGGCGCGCCCGCCCCGGCTCGCGTGCGGCCGGGGCGGGAGTGCAGCCAGGCCGTCAGGATCGGGCCTTGGTCGCCGTCCTGGGCCGGGCCCTGTACTTCTCGTAGAGCTGCTGGTGCTTGTTGTCCGTGCTGGTCTCCCGCCCCCCGATGATCAGGTGCTTGACCTGCGTGGTGATCTCGAGCGGATCGCCATCGGTGACGATCAGGTTGGCGATCTTGCCCGGCTCGATGGAGCCCAGGCGATCGCCGAGTCCCAGGATCTCGGCCGGGTTCAGCGTGATGGCGCGCAGCGCGACGTCGCGCGGCAGCCCGTACCCGGTGGCCATCGCGGCCTCGTACGGCAGCGTGCGGGAGTCCGCGGAGTTGAACGTGGCGAACGCGATCTTGACGCCGGCGGCGTGGAGCAGGCCGGGGTTGGCGTACGCCTCGTCGTAGGGCGCGTCCGGGCTGCGCGGCAAGGCCTGCGTGGGGCCGAGGATGACGGGAATGCCCTTCTCGGCCAGCAGCTCCGCGACCTTGTAGCCCTCGCCGCCGCCGCCGATGATGAGCTTGAGGCCCTCCTCCTCGGCGAACGCGACGACCTCGCGGATGTCGCGCGCCTGATCCACGCGCACGAGCACGGGCAACTCGCCCTTGGCGGCACGGGCGAGCGCCTCGAGGCGCAGGTCGCGCGGGATGCGGGCGCCGCCGGCGACCGCGCGGTCGTAGCCGCGGGCCTGCTCGAGCCACTCGCGCAGGCGGTGCACAGCGCGGTCGTGCTCCTCCTTGACCTCGCGGAAGCTGCGCTCGCGGGCGGGGGGGCCGAAGCGGCGGCCGCCGCCGGTGCGCAGCGAGGGCCAGTCCATCACCATGACGGCGCTCGGCGTGATCTCCATCTCCTCGATGGTCCAGCCGGCGAGGTTGAAGACGGAACCCTGGCCGGGGAAACCGGCAGAGGCGCCGCGCCGCCAGCCGCCGCCGCCGCCGGGCAGCGCGAGCGTGTGCGTGATGCCGTTGGCGCGGGCAACGGGAATGTGCTCGCTGGCCGGGTGCACCGCGGTGCGGGCCTGGAGGTGCGGCGTGAAGTCGCCCAGCTCGTCGAAGTCGTTGGTGACGTCGACGGCGTCGATCTCGGTGAGTCCGAGCCGCGTCCCGGCATCGAAGAGGCCGGGGTAGACGTGCAGCCCCGTGGCGTCGATGACGCGGGCGCCAGCGGGCGCGTCGACGTCCGCGCCGACCGCGGCGACGAGGCCGTCCTCGATGACGACGTTGCCGACGAACTCCGGGCCGGAGATCGGGTGGACCGTGCCGCCGCGGATGACGAGCGACTCCTGTGCGGAGGCGACGGCCGCGGCGCCCAGGAGCGCCGCGGCGGTGAAGAACGTACGCAGCGCGATCATCGCACTCCCTCCTGCGTCGTGGCGGGGGAAGCCGCCTCGTCCGTGACGACCGGCGCGGCCTCGCGGCGCCGCGGCAGGTGCTTGTCCATGAGCGCGCGGATCTCGCGCTCGATCGCGTCCTGCCGCTGCCGGTCGAGCTCGATGTCGAAGTAGAGCTTGCCGTCCACGTAGGTCTTCTGCGGGACGCCCTGGGTGCTGAGCGGGTGCCCCTTCCAGACGACGAGGTCGGCATCCTTGCCGACGTCGATCGAGCCGGTGCGGTCGGCGATACCGAGCTGGATCGCGGGGTTGAGCGTGACGAGGCGGAGCGCCTGCTCCTCGCTGAGGCCGCCCCACTTCATGGTCTTGGCGGCCTCCTGGTTGAGGTGGCGGATCTCCTCGTCCGAATCCGAGTTGATGGAGACGACGACGCCGCGCTCGGTCATGAGCGCCGCATTGTAGGGGATCGCGTCGTAGGCCTCGACCTTGTAGGCCCACCAGTCGGAGAAGGTGGAGGCGCCGGCGCCGTGCGCGGCGATCTCGTCCGCGACCTTGTATCCCTCGAGCACGTGCTGGAAGGTCGCGATCTTGAAGCCCATCTCCTCGGCGAGGCGGATGAGCATGAGGATCTCGTCGGCGCGGTACGAGTGTGCGTGGACGAGGCGCTCGCCGTGCAGGATCTCGGCGAGGGTTTCGAGCTTCAGGTCGCGGCGCGGCGGGATGGCGTTCTTGTCGCGGCGGCGGCGCTGCTCGTACTCATCCCACGCGCGCATGTACTCCTTCGCCTCGAGGAAGGCCTGGCGGATCACATCCTGGACGCCCATGCGGGTGGACGGGTAGCGGTCCGGGTCGCGATCCCGCTTGGTGTTCTCGCCGAGGGCGAACTTGATGCCTTCGGGCGCGCCCTCGAAGATCAGCTCCTGGGCGTCCGCGCCCCACCGCAATTTGACGACGGCATTCCTGCCGCCGATGGGATTGGCGCTGCCGTGCAGGATGTTCGCGCTGGTGACGCCGCCGGCGAGTGCGCGGTAGATGCCGATGTCCTCGGGGTCGAGCACGTCCTTCATGCCGACCATCGCGCTGACGTTGACGGTGCCCTCGTTGATCGCGTCCGCGGCGAGGTGGGAGTGGGCATCGATGATGCCGGGGGTCACGTACATGCCCGTGGCATCCACGACGACGGCGTTGCGCGGCGCGTCGAGCGCCTCGCCGACCGCGGCGATCTTGCCATTGCGGATCAGGATGTCGCCGTGCTCGATCCTGCCGTGGGATGCGGTCAGGATGGTCGCGTTGCGGATCAGCGTGACCGGGTCCTGGCGGTAGGGCCCGCGGTCCTCGGCCATGGGGACGGGCGGGCCCGACGGCGCGGAGGCGCTGTCGGCGCGCTCGCCTTGCCCTCCCGGCCCGCCGGCCGCGCTGTCCGCGGGCTGGCTGGCGCGGGTCGCGACGGCGGGTGAGGGCTGGAAGATGTCGAACACGCGGCCGTCCACGACGACGGTGCGGATCTTCGTGCGGGGCTCGAAGAGGTCGCCGTCGGTGATGACGAGGTTGGCGATCTTGCCGGGCTCGATGCTGCCGAGCCGGTCGGCGACGCCGAAGATCTGCGCCGGCGCGATGGTCAGCGCGCGGAGCGCGGCCTCACGCGAGAGGCCGGCGTCGATCGCGCGCTTGATGCGGCTGCGGGCGTCGTCGGGGTCGCTGAGCCCGCCGGTGTAGAACGCGAACCGGACGCCGGCGGCCTCGAGCTTGGCTGGCGTGGTCGGCGCATGCTCCCAGGCACGCAGCGTGGCGAGCGTGGGCGTGAGCTCGGGGTCGGGGTTGCGCGGCGGGCGCGGCCAGTCGAGGTCCACGAGCACGGGGATGCGGTTCTCGCTGAGGACGTCGGTGGCCTCGTACGCGCGCTGCGCGCCGTAGACGATGATGGGGACGCCGATCTCGCGCCCGGTCTGGATGGCGCGGAGGATCTCCTTGCGGCCCTCGGCCGGGAACAGCACGGGCGCGGGCCTGCGGAGCGGCTCGAGCGTGGGGTCGTACTCGGGGCGCGGCTGGCCGCGCGGGTTGGCCTCGTAGGCGGTCCAGACGCGGTGGTAGTGCTGCGCGTCGAAGTAGAGCTGCTTGATGTAGGCGAAGATGCCGAGCAGCGAGCCGGGGTAGCCGGGGAACCCCTGGCCGCTGAGGTTGACGCGCTGCGCGACGGAGGGGCTGACGACCATCTCGCGCCCGCGCTCTCCGGCGAGGACGATCACGGCGGCCTGGCCCGGGAAGATGCCCCGCGCACGCGTTGCGAGCGCCGTGGTGAAGCCGGCGTTGCGCCACTCGGCGACGCGGCTGTCGGTGGGATCCAGCCCGTCCGCGGCCGTGAGGTAGGTGAAGGTGCCCTTCCGGTCCTCGGGCCCCCAGGCGTACTCCTCGTCGCTGGCGCTTTCCCGCCCATCGGAGCGCTCGGGGTGGCCGAGCGTGGTGAAGGCATCCATCAGGCCGGGATAGACGGTCAGGCCGGTGCCATCGATGATCCAGGCATCGGCCGGGGCCTGCACGTCCGCGCCCACGGCGCGGATGAGGCCGTTCCGGACGACGACGGTCCCCTTCGCGATGGCGGGCCCGGAGACGGGCACGATGCGGGCGTTGGTGATGGCGAAATGGGGCGGCGTCTCCGGCCTCGTGGGCTGCGGTTGGGCGTCCGCGGCGGCCGCCGCGAAGGGCACGGCTGTGACGGCGAGGAGCGCGGCGATGGCATTGTGGCGGCGTGGGGAGCGTGGCCGCGCACGTGGCAGAAGAGAGTGCATCGCGAGATCCTCCTGCGGGTCGTGGAGTGCGCCATTGTACGGCCCGCAGCGGGAACGGAGCAAGCATCTCGTCCGGACGAGCAGCCCTCAGACCTCGGGCGCGGCCGGCCGGTCGGGGCGCGAGGAGCGCGGGGCGGGCGGGTCGGCGGGCTTTCCGCGTGCGCTCCCGTCCGGCGCCGGCGATTCGGCCCCGCCGGGCTGGGGGCCGCGCCGCGGCGCGCGCTGCGCAGCGGTTCCGTCCTGGAGCGCGGCGCCGGCGGCGGCCGCAGCGCGCCCGCCGGGCTCGCCGGCGGCGGCGGGCGCAGGCAGCCAGAGCGTGAAGGTGGAGCCGCGGCCGGGCGCGCTGTCGAGCGTGATGTCGCCGCCCATGCGGCGGGCGAGCAGGCGGCTGATGGCGAGGCCGAGGCCCGCGCCGCGGGTGGCGCCGGGCCCGAAGCGCACGAACTCGCGGAAGATCTGTTCCTGCCTTTCCTCGGGGATCCCGGGTCCGGTGTCGGCAACCTCCACGGCGAGCCAGTCGCCCGGGGCGCCGTCCGGGCCGGCAGAGCGGGCCGAGACGCGGACGCTGACGCGGCCGCCGCGCGGCGTGTACTTCACGGCGTTGGAGAGCAGGTTGCCGAGGATCTGGTGCACGCGGCCGGCATCGGCGAGGACCGGGCGGACTTCGGGCGGGCCCTCCACCGCGAGGTCGAGACCGGCGGCCTCCGCCTGCGCGCGGTACTCCTCGGCCGTGTCGCGCGCGATGGCGAGCACATCCGTGGGCATGCGCTCGATCTCGATTTCGCCGGCCTCGGTGCGTGCGATGTCGACGAGATCGTCGATCAGGGAGATCGCGGCCCGGAGCGCCCGGCGGATGCGGCGCACGCTGTCCGCCTGTCGCGGCTGGAGCGGGCCGAGGAGGCCGTCCTCGAGCAGCGCTGCGTAGCCGTCGGCCGCGCCGATGGGATTCTTGACGTCGTGACTGAAGCCGCGCACGAGGCGGGAGCGGCTCTCGAGGACGCTCTCGAGCTCCTCGCTCCGCCTCCGCAGGTCCTGGAGCAGGCGGATCTTGCGGAAGGCGAGAGAGGCGATTCGGCTGAACGTGGTGGCCCGGGCCGATTGCTCGGGCGTGAAGCCGGGCCGGCCGGGCGCACGGATCAGCAGGAGAACGCCCGCGGGAGCCGTCGTGTCCACATGCGGCACGCCGAGGAGCCCGCAGTCGGCGCAGCGCTCGGCAAGGCCCGGGGCGACGCTGCGCCGGATGTCGCGGACGCGCGGCACGGCGAGCGGACGGCCCTGCCGGAGGATCTCCTCCGCCACGGAGCCCGCGAGCGGCATGCGGGTCCCCGGCTCGGGCGTCCGCTCGCCGGCCGTCGCGGCGACCTCCAGCTCACGGCCGCCCGCGACGACGAGCTCGACGAACGCGCCGTCGGCGCCCGTGGCGACGAGCGCGCCCTCGGCGACGGCGCGCAGGACCTCGTCATCCGTGAAGGCGGTGGCCATGGCCTCGGCGGCGCGGCGGAGGGCGGCCTCCTCGTGAGCGCGGCGCTCGGCCTCGGCGCGTGCGGCATCGAGCTGGCGCTCCGTCCGGCGCTGATCCGTGATGTCCTCGGCAATGCCGAAGACGCCGACGGTGCGGCCGGCCTCGATCATGGGCACGAGCCGCGCCAGGACGTGCCGGCGCTCGCCCTCGCGCGGCCGGATCTCCAGCTCGATGCGCTGCGGCTCGCCACGCAGCGCGCGATAGAAGGCCTCCCACACGCGCGGCCGATGGCCGCGCGGCACCACGGGCGTGACGCGGCGGCCGACGAGCTGCCGGGCGGGGTAGCCGAGGAGTCGCTCCGTGGCCGGGTTGGCGCTGGTGCAAACGCCGTGGACGTCGAAGGAGAAGGCGGCGTCCGGGTTCAGCTCGAAGAGCGAGCGATAACGCTCCTGGTTCGCCTCTGCCTGGCGGCGCCGCTCCTCGATCTCCTCGTGCAGCAAGCCGCGCCGCAGCACGAAGGACGCGAGGCCGGCCAGGAAATCGATGCGCGCGACGTCGCGAGGGGCGAAGGCCGCGCGCTCCCCGCGGCGGAGCAGGACCAGCGCGCCGACGGGCTCGTCCTCGGAGAACAGGGGCGTGACCAGCGCGCGGCACTGGCCGCAGGAGCGGCGCAGGAGGCGCGAGACGCGCCGGTTCATGACGGCGACGTCCCCGAGGATCTCGGGCCTGCGGTCCCGGATCGCTCCTTCGGTGAGCGAGCCCGGGTAGGGCAGGCGCGTGCGGAGCGGCGGCGCACCGCGGCCCGCGGCTGCGGCGACCTCGACCTCCTCGGCGCCGCGCCGGCGTTCGACGTAGGCCGCATCCGCGCGGGCGACCTCGATGGTGCTCTCCGCGATGGCGTTCAGAACGGCCCCGATGTCGAACGCGGTGCGGAACGTCCGCGCGATGCCGCGGAGCGCCTCCTCCTCGCGGAGGTGGCGTTTCGCGGCGATGTGGCTCTGCCGCGCGATGTGGAGAAGGCGGAGCCGCTCGCGCTCCGCGCGGCGCAGGCGGCGGTCCAGACGGAGCGCGTGGCCGAGGGCGGCCACCGCGATGGCGGCAAGGACGGCGCCGAGGAGGAGGGCGGCGGTAGGGCTCAGCGCAGGCATGGTCCGACAGCCGGAGCGCACCTGCCGTGCCACGCGGAGCAGCCAGGCGGCCTCGCCCTGGCCGAGGGCGGCCGGCCGCCGCAGCGCCCATGCCGGGGCCAGCCGCGGGGAGCGGGGTCCGGAGGCCTACGGCTTCGCCTTCTCCGGGAAGAGCGTGACCTGCACGTAATTGTCCGTGCGCAGGTAGCGGCGTGCGGCCTGCCGGATCGCGGCGGCGTCCAGCGCGTCGATGAGGCGCTCGGCGTCGAGGATGCCGCGTGGATCGCGGCCCTCGCGGTAGTGGGTGGTGAGCGCCTCGAGCCAGTAGCCGTTCTGCCGCAGGTTCGTTTCGCGCTCGCGGCGCTGCATCTCGCGCACCTTCTGCACGTCGGGCGCGGCGGGCCCGGCGGTCTTCAGCGAATCGATCACCGAGAAGACCACCTCCGTCAGTTCCGCCACACGCTCGGGCGCCGAGCCGAACCCGATGTGGAACGAGTAGCGCGGGTCCGGCACGCGCGCGGCGGACGCGGAGACGCTGACGTCGTAGGTGCCGGCGAGGTCCTCGCGCAGGACCTCGCGCAGCCTGATCTCGAGGAGATCGGCGAGCGATCCGAGCGCGTGCAGGCTGGCAGGCCCGTACTCGAAGGGGCCGGTGAAGACGATCTGTGTCTGCGAGCGCGGCTCGATGCCCTTGCGGACGGTCTTGCGGATCACGCCCGTCGGCGGATCCATGCCCACGTCGCGCCAGGTCTCCTCGCGGCCCGTGGCGGGCAAGCCGCCCAGGTACGTCTGCACGAGCGGACGGATCTGCCGGAGGTCGAAGCTGCCCACGAAGATGAAGGTGAAATCACCGGCATCGGCGAAGCGGTCGCGGTAGAAGGCCAGGGCGCGGCCGAGGTCCAGCTCCGCCAGGAGATCCGCGCTGAGCGGCCGAGCGCGGAAATGACCCTGCGAGAGGGTGACCTGGAGGGTGTCCTCGAACGCGGCCAGCGGACTGCTGCTCCGGTTCGCGAGGGCGGCCTTGAACCGGCTCTTGAGCGCGGTGAACGCGGTCGTGTCCACGCGGGGCGCGGTGAAGGTGAGGTAGATGAGCTGGAACAGCGTCTCGAGGTCCTTGGGCGAGGCGCCCCCCGCGAGCCCCTCCTCGAGCGAGCTGACTCCCGGGCTGACGTGGACCGCCCTGCCGGCGAGAACCTTCTGGAGCTCGACCAGGCTGAACGCGCCCAGCCCGCCGACCGGCACGGCCTGGGGCGCCAACGCCGCGGAGATGAAATCTTCATCACTGGCGAGCGAGGTGCCGCCGGGGCTGAAGGCGCGGAAGATGACTTCGTCCGCCTTGAAGTCCGTGGGTTTGAGGACGACGCGCACGCCGTTGGCGAGCTCCCACTCGGTCACGCCGATCTCCGGGATCGTCGCCTCGCGGATGATCGCGGCGGGCTCGGGCACGTCGGGAACGAGCGGCGCGCTGGCGACGACGTCCTGGTACGGCGCGATCTCCTTCTCGCGGACCGCGTCGAACACGGCGAGCAGTTCTTGCTCCGTGGGGATGGGGACGCCGGGCTTCTGCGGTGCGTTGGCGAGTACGACGCGGCTGTGTCCGGCGATCCAGGTGCGCGCGAGGGCGTTGACCTCTTCGAGCCGGATGGAGGGGACCAGGCGCTGCGCCTGGCGGAACTCGAACTCGATGCCTGGAGTCGGCTCGCCCATCAGGAAGTGGCGGACGTAGCGTGCAGCGTAGACGTCCGAGTCGGTCTTGGCGCGTTCGGTGTACGCCCGCTCGAGCGCGCGCAGCAGCTCGCGCTTCTCGCGCTCGAGCTCGGAAGCGGTGAAGCCGAAGCGCGCGACGCGCTCGGCCTCGGTGAGGAGCGCCTCGAGGCCACGGAGGATGCCGCCGTCCTGCACGCCCGCGTTGAGGAGGTAGACCTCCTTGGATCGGATGAACCGGCCCTGGCCGGAGGAGGCGAAGATGAAGGGTGGATCGGCTTGCTGCGTCAGCTCGAAGAGGCGCTGGTTGAACATCGCGTTGTAGAGACGCTCGACGAGATCCCGGCGGTATGCGGCGAGGTCCGCGTGCTCGCGTACGGGCTGCTTGTAATAGACCGCGACGGCCGAGCTGGTGGCCTCGGGGTCGGTGGCGACCGCGACGAGCGGCTCGGCATGGTCCGGCACCTCGTAGACGGGCCGGGGCCGCGGCGAGTGCGCGGGAGGGATGGGCGCGAAGAAGCGACGGATCAGCGCTTCCACGTGCATGGGGTCGAAGTCGCCGACGGCGACGACGGCCATGAGGTCCGGGCGGTACCAATCGCGGTAGAAGCGGCGGAGGGCCTCGTGCGAGAAGCTCCGCAGGATCTCCGGCTTGCCGATCGGCAGGCGGTGGGCGTAGCGCGAGCCGCGGAACAGCACGGGGAACTGCTTGTCACGCATGCGCGCGGCGGCGCCCTGGCCGAGCCGCCACTCTTCGATCACGACACCGCGCTCCTTCTCGACCTCGAGGGAGTCGAACACCTGCTCGTGCGCCCAGTCCGCGAGGATGCGGAAGCCCATCTCGAGCGGGGCGGCGCTGTCGGTCGGGACCTGGAGGGAGTAGACGGTTTCGTCGAACGAGGTGTAGGCGTTGAGGTCCGGGCCGAACCGCATGCCGATGGACTCGAGGTAATCGACGAGCTGGTGCTTGGCGAAGTTGCGGGTGCCGTTGAACGCCATGTGTTCGACGAAGTGGGCGAGGCCTTGCTGGTCGTCGGCCTCGAGCACCGACCCGACGTTCACGGCGAGGCGCAACTCTGCGCGGCGGCGCGGCTTCTCGTTCACGCGAATGTAGTAACGGAGGCCGTTGGACAGCGTGCCGACCCTGACAGCGGGGTCCAGGGGCAGCGGCGTGTTCGACGGCTGGCTCGCGGCGTCGGCCACGGAGGCGCCGAGGAGGAGGGCCGTCAGCAGCGGCGTCCGGACGCGGGCGATCATCGAGGAGCTCTCCAAGGGGCGGGGAAGCTGACGCACTCGCCCAACATGAGCGGGCCGCGACGCGGAGGCAAGCCTCGCCGCGGTGAGCGTGTCCGGCCACGGCCGGGCCAGCGGGTGAGAAGGCGGCGTAGCCGGGCACGACGCATGGGGCCTGGCGTCGTTCTTGCCCCCGCCGTCTGCGGTGCCGGGCGCCCGCGGGAGAAAGAGGTTGGCCGCGGCGCGGAGGAGCCGCCGCGCCCCCGGGCGCCCAACCCGGCAAAGCAGGACGGAGTCGATGCGAGAGCGCGGGGGCGCTGCGCGGGCAACACCGCCGCGATCGAGCGCGCCGAGGATTCCCCGCTGGACGAGCTGGCTGCCGGCCGCGTTCGTGAGTCTGTACCTCGCGCTGCTGGGGCTGGTGTTCCTGTGGCAAGGGCGGCGCATCGAGGCGCGGCAGGCGGTGATCCAGGAGCTGATCCGGCCGTCGCGGGACCGCTTGCTGCGGGTCCAGCGTGCGCTGGCGCTCGGGATCGCCGCGAGCACCGCGTACGCCGCGCGTCCCGAGCCCGGCTTCGCCGCGGCCTTCGCCGAATCCGAAGCCGAGATGGCCGCGCTGGAGCGAGAGCTCCGCGGCCTTGCCGCGCGGCTGGGCGGGGGCATACCGGGGGCGCTCGAGCGGTTCATGGCGGCGCGCGAGCGGTGGGTGGCCGGACAGCGCGCGCTGGCCCGCGCGCGGGCGTCGCCCGCCGAGCTCCGCTCATGGCTCGTCGCTCAGCAGGACGTTATCCGCGAGGTCGCCGAAGCTGCGGCACGACTCGAAGCGACACTCGACTCCCGCGCAATGGGGCTGATGGCGGAGAACCGGGAGATCGAGGCGCACCGGCGCTGGCTGGTCGGCGCGGGAGCGCTGGTCGCCCTGGTCGCGGCGCTGGTGGCGGTATGGTTCGGCGAGCGGAGCCGGCGGTTGGCGCAAGCGCTCGACGCGCGCCGCAGAGCGATGCTGGACCAGGAGCGCGCGGCGCGCGCGGAGATGGAGACCCTGCTCGAGAGCATCACCGACGCGTTCGTGGCGGTCGACCGCGAGGGGCGCTTCACCTACGTGAACCGGCGGGCGGAAGAGCTGTGCGGCACGCCACGTGAGTCGCCGCTCGGGCAGCCCGCCCGGCAGGCGGTGTCAGAGGCGGTGGGGGAGTCGGCCGGGCAAGCGCTGGAACGGGCGCTGACGGAGCGCTCGAGGGTGGCCTTCGAGAGCACCGCGCCCGTGGGCGGCCGGTGGTTCGAGGGGATCGCGTACCCGGCGCAGGATGGCGGCGCCACGATGCTGTTCCGGGACATCTCGGAACGGAAGCGCGCGGAGCGGGAGCACGCGCGGTTGCTGGCGGCGGTGGAATGGAAGCAGCGCCTGCTGGAGGCAGTGGTCCAGCAGATGCCGGCGGGCGTGATCGTCGTCGAGGCGCCCTCCGGCCGGATCCTGATCGGCAACCGGCAGGTCGACCGGATCTGGCGCGCGCGGTTGAGCGGCGCGCGCCATATCGAGCAGTACCGGCCGCTGAAGATGTTTCACCCGGACGGGCAGCGTTACACGACGCAGCAGATGCCCCTGGTGCGAGCGCTTGTGGATGGAGAGGAGGTCGAGGCCGAGGAGATCGACATCCTGCGAGGCGATGGCAGCCGTGCGACCATCCGGGCCAGCGCCGCACCGGTGCGCGACGAGGAGGGCCGCATCGTCGCCGCGGTCACGACGTTCCACGACGTCACGCGGCAACGGAGGTTGGAGCAGGGGCTGCGCCTGCTGAGCGAGACGGGGCGGGTCTTCATGTCCTCGCTCGACTACGAGTCCACGCTGCGCGCTGCCGTGCGGCTGTCGGTGCCCCGGCTCGCGGACTGGAGCACGGTGCACCTCGTGGAGCCAGGGGAGCGGCAGACGCGCGTGCTCGAGACCGCCCTGGCGGACCCGACGCGGCGACCCTTGTTGGAGCGACTGCTGCGCGAGTTCCCGCGGAGCATCGATGCATTGCAGCCGATCGCCGAGGCGATCCGGACGGGCAAGCCACAGTTCACGCCCGACGTGGACGAGGCGACGCTGGTCCGGGCGATCCCCGATCGGCGGCTGCGAGAGCTGGTTGCGGAGCTGGACGTCCGGTCCGGGATGGTGCTGCCGCTGCGGGTGGGCGGCCGCGTGCTGGGCGCGTTCGCGTTCGCGTATGCAGAGTCCGGCCGGCGCTACGGCCAGGAGGAGTTCGATCTGGCCCAGGAGCTGGTACACCGCGCCTCGATGGCCGTGCACAATGCCCTGCTCTACCGGGAGGCGCAGCAGGCGTTGCGCGCCCGGGATGACGTGCTGGCGATCGTGTCCCACGACCTGCGCAACCCACTGCACACGATCCACGCGACGGTGGAGCTGGTGCTGGACCTGTGGCCGCCGAGGGAGCAGCAGGAGCAGCACCTGGAAGCAGTGCTGCGCGCTACCCGCCAGATGGACCGGCTGATCCAGGACCTGCTGGACGTCTCCCGCATCCAGGCGGGCAAGGCGCTGAAGATCGAGCCGTCGAGCGAGCCGCCGGCGAAGCTCGTGCGCCGCGCGGCCGAGGCGTTCCGGGCTGCGGCGCAGGAGAAGGGGATCCGCATGGAGGTCCACGCGCCGGACGATCTGCCGCCGGTGCGCGCGGACGAGTCACGCATTCACCAGGTGCTCTCGAACCTGCTGGCGAACGCGGTGAAGTTCACACCCCCGGGCGGCCGCGTGTGGGTCAGCGCGGGAGCGGTGCCCGAAGGCATCCGGTTCTCGGTGCGGGACACCGGCCCGGGCATCGCGCCGGAGGACCTCGAGCGCATCTTCCAGCCCTTCTGGCAGGTGCGCCGCACCGCGCGGCTGGGCGTGGGGCTCGGGCTGGGCATCGCGCGCGGCATCGTCGAGCAGCACGGCGGCCGGCTCTGGGTGGAGAGCCGGCCGGGCGTGGGCAGCACCTTCTCGTTCACGCTCCCGCTGGCGCGACGGGATGAGACGCGGGCAGCCTGATGAGGGCACCACCACCTCAGGCCGGCACTTCCTCGCGCCGGATGATGCGGACGTACTCCTCGGGCCCGAACCGATCGAGCACGTAGTGCACGATGGTCGCGCCGGGCAGCCCCCAGCGGTGCTCCGGGAAGCCGGACCGGCCGGGCGTGCTGCGCGTCGGAGGGCCGAACGTCCGCTCCAGGTGCTGCTGGAACTCCTCGTATGACCGGCTCAGCTCGAGCGGCGGGTCGCGGAAGAACTCCAGCTCGGTGAGGTGATCGGAGTCCCGGGGGATGAAATGGAAGCCGATCTGGTGTGCCAGGCCACCCAACGATGTACAGGAGAGCGTGAAGTAACCGAACGTGACCCTGCGCAGGCCGTGCGGCTCCAGCAACTCGCGCAGGCCCGGCTCGGTGATGTTCCACGGCACGAAGACCGGCGGCTCCTCGAGCTGGAAACCATCGCGCAACATGGTCATGGCAGGCGACCCGTCCTCGGATCGTGTGGTTCGCACGCCGGCCGGCAGGAGGTTGGGCGAAGGAGGCGCGCGGGTCCCGGCCTCGCCCCGGGACCGCGCGTCAAGATAGGGGCGCGCGGCGCGCAGTGCCAGAACCCCCGCGCGCGTGCCGCGCGTGGCGTACTCGACCACCCCGCCCTGCGGCGTGCGGCGCGCGGCCGGGCGGGTGTGCCCGACCCGATCGGCTGGCCGGTTCCGCGCGCGGCGGTTCGGGCGTAATTTGGAGCGGCACCCTGTTACGTTCCCCGAAACGCCCGATGAAGACGACGACGTTTTTCGAGGACCTCGAGGCGCGTGGCCTCGTCCACGGCGCGACTGAAGGCGCGCGCGAGCTGTTCGCGGGCGCGGAACGGGTCACCGGCTACATCGGCTTCGACCCGACATCGGATAGTCTGCACGTCGGCTCGCTGCTCCAGATCCTGGCGCTCGTCCGGCTCCAGCGCGCGGGGCACCGGCCGATCGCGCTGGTGGGCGGCGGCACGGGCATGATCGGCGACCCGAGCGGGAAGACAGCCGAGCGGCAACTGCTGACGCGCGAGCAGGTCGAGCAGAACGTGGAAGGCATCCGCGCCCAGCTCGCGCGGTTCCTGGATTTCTCCGGCGAGATCGGCGCGCGGCTGATCGACAATCACGAGTGGTTGGGCTCGCTGGGTCTGATCGCATTCCTGCGGGACACGGGGAAGCACTTCACGGTCAATTACATGCTGGCCAAGGAGTCCGTGGCCCGCCGGCTGGAGCAGGCGGAGGGGATCTCGTTCACCGAATTCAGCTACATGCTGCTCCAGGCATACGACTTCCTGGAGCTCTTCTCCCGCTACGGCTGCACGCTGCAGATGGGCGGCAGCGACCAGTGGGGGAACATCACCGCGGGGATCGAGCTGATCCGGCGGGTGCGCGGCGGCGCAGCGTACGGCATCGTCCAGCCGCTGGTCACTACGGCGAGCGGGGCGAAGTTCGGCAAGACGGAGGCGGGCACCGTGTGGCTGGACCCCGAGCGCACGTCGCCGTTCCGCTTCTACCAGTTCTGGCTGAACACGGACGACCGGGACGTGGAGCGCTGGCTCAAGGCGTTCACGTTCCTGCCGCTCGAGGAGATCGGCGAGGTGATGGCTGCGCAGGAGGCGAACCCGGCCGCCCGCACGGCGCAGCGGCGGCTCGCCGCCGAGGTCACGCGCTTCGTGCACGGCGAGGATGGCCTCGCCCGCGCGGAGCGCGCCACCGCCGTGCTGTTCGGCAGCCGCCCGCCGCAGGACCTGCCCGCCGAGGAGTTGCTCGAGGTCTTCGCCGACGTCCCCTCCACCGAGGTGCCGCGGGAACGCTTCGCCGATGCGGGCATGCCGATCATCGAGCTGCTGGTCGAGAGCGGGATCGCCTCTTCCAGGGGCGATGCGCGCCGCCTCATCGCGGGTGGCGGCGCATACCTGAACGGCGAGCGGATCGCAGACGCGGACCGCCGCGTCACCGTGGCCGACACGATCGACGGCGCCGTCCTGCTGCTGCGCAAGGGGAGGAAGGAGAACCGGCTGGTGCGCCTGGCGGGGTGAGCGGCGGCCCGGCCGCGCCCTGCACGGCATGGCCCCGGGAGGGCGAGGCGGCGGCCGGCGCGCCCTCGGCACCGCAGGCGGACGCCCTCGGCACCGCAGGCCGGCGAGGGAAGCATCACGCGCCTTCGGCGCAGCAGGCCGGCGCGGCGGCATCACGCGCCCGCGCTTCCCGCTGCCGGCGGTGCCGGCCGGAGGCGCAGTAGATCCACGGCGAACGTCACCTCGAGCGGGCCGAGCCCCGCCGCCCGCGCGTACGCCTCCTCGCCCAGGTGCCGGGCGCTCGGCGTCATGCGCACGAGGTCGACGAGGTCCTCCCCCTCCAGCTCGACACGCCACTCGAGCGCGTCCTTCGCTTCCAGCTCGAAGGCGCCTGCGAGCCGCGCGATCGTTCGGTCCAGCTTCTCGGGCTCCATGCCGATGAGCGGCAGCGCGGCGCGCAGCTCGCCGAGGTGCGCCTCGCCGGGGATCACGACGACGAGCATCCCCGAAGGCCGGAGCACGCGGCGGAACTCCTGCGGGTTGCGCGGCGCGAAGATGTCCAGCAGCAGATCCACGCAGCCGTCGCGCAGGCAGATGCGGTGGTGGACGTCGTTGCGGAAGAAGAACACGGCCGTGTGGCGGCGCGCGGCCAGGCGCAGCGCGTCCCTGGAGATGTCCAGCCCGAAGAAGCAGTCCCGCTCCTCGCGTTCCACGTGCGGGTCGGCGGCGCGCCGCGCGCCGCCAGGCCCGGCCGCCGGGGCCGCCAGCCCGCCAATGAAGTGCCCGTCGCCGCATCCGACCTCGACGATGACCCGCCCGCGCGCGTGCCCCGCTGCGCCGGCAGCGCCCTGCTCCTGCCGGAGCGCGGCGCGGCAGGCCTCGAGCGCCCGCGCGAGCGGCGCGAAGTGCCCGCGCTCGAGGAAGCGCCGCCGCGCGCGCAGCATGTCCGCAGTGTCGCCCGTGAGCGCGGTGCGGCCGTGGCCCGCGGGGAGCAGGTCCACGTGGCCCTCGCGCGCGATGTCGTAGCTGTGATGGCGGGGGCAGCGCAGCGCGCGGCCCTCGCGGGAGAGCGGCTCCGTGCAGACGGGGCAGATGAGGAGCGAGGCGCAGCGGGACGCGCCGCTCACGGCACCTCGACGGACACGTTCACCGGACCTCCTCGCCCGCCGCCAGACGACCCCGCAGATGGCCGGCTCGACCGCGAGCGCGCCGAGGCCGCGCGCCATGAAGCCGGTGCGCGCGACCTCGGGCGGGACGGGCCGATGAACGGATGCGGCGGGGCGCTTCGAGGCCCTCACCCGCGGCCCCCTGCCCCGCTCCCGACGCTGCGCCGTGCCCCGCCATCAGCGGCTCGTGGCCGCCGCGCCCGCGTCCGGGTCGCGCGGATCGGGGAAGGCGCTGCGGATGCCAGCGGCATCCACCAGGATCGAGTGTGCGTTGCCCTGCCGGCCGCGCACCTCGACCGTGTGGCCCATCGCCTGGAGCTGACGGACGGTCTCCTCGCCGGCGCCGCCCCGCTCGATGCGGATCACGTCCGGCAGCCACTGGTGGTGCAGGCGTGGCGCCGACACCGCATCATCGATGCTCATGCCGAAGTCCACGAGGTTCAGCGTGAGCTGGAGCACGGTGTTGATGATCGTGCGCCCGCCCGGGCTGCCGATCACGGCGACCAGGCGGCCATCCCTGGCGAGGATCGTGGGCGTCATGCTGGAGAGCATGCGCTGCTCGGGCCGCGCCAGGTTGGGCTCGGTGCCGATCAGGCCGCTGGTGGTGGTGAGGCCGGGCGCCGCGTTGAAGTCACCCATCTCGTTGTTGAGCAGGAAGCCCGCCCCCGGCACGACGATCTTGCTGCCGTAGCCCGCCTCCAGCGTGTAGGTGACGGCGACGGCCATCCCGTTCGCGTCCACGACCGAGTAATGCGTGGTCTCCATGCTCTCCGCCACGAGCTTGACGTCCTCGGGCGACGAGGGCGTGGCGTGCTCCGGGTCGATCGTGGCGCGCAGCTCGGCGGCGTACGCCTTGCTCGTGAGGCGCTCGCTGGGCACGTCCGCGAAGTCGGTGTCCGCGACGTAGCGCGCGCGATCGCGGTACGCGCGCCGCATCGCCTCCGTCAGATGGTGGATGTACCTGGCGGAGTTGTGCCCCATGCCGCGGAGGTCGTACCCCTCGAGGATGTTGAGCATCTCGACGAGCGCGATGCCGCCGCTGGACGGCGGGGCCATGCTGATGATCTCGTAGCCGCGATACGTGCCGCGGACGGGCGGCTGCTCCTTCGCCTGATAGCGGGCGAGGTCTTCCTCGGTGATCCAGCCGCCTCCGCGGCGCATCTCCGCCGCGATCAGGCGCGCCGTCTCGCCGCGGTAGAAGCCATCGTGGCCGTGGAGCATGATGCGCTCGAGCGTGCGCGCCAGGTCGGGCTGGCGGAGGATCTCGCCGGGCTCGTAGGGCACGCCGTTCTTCGAGAACGCCGCGACGCTGGCCGGATAGCGCCGCATCGCGGGCAGCACGCGCGCGAGCGAGCGGGCGAGCGCGGGCGTGACCGGGAAGCCATCCCGCGCGAGCCGGACGGCGGGCTCCACGAGCTCGCGCCACGGCTTCGAGCCGTAGCGCGCGTGCGCGAGCGCGAAGCCCGCGACCGTGCCGGGCACGCCCACGGCCAGGTGGCTGTCGTGGTGGATGCGCGAGGAGTACTTGCCCTTCGCGTCCAGGAACATCCTGGGGTGCGCGCGCAGCGGCGCCTTCTCGCGGAAGTTGAAGGTGGTCGCGCGGCCGTCCGGGAAGCGAATGACCATGAAGCCGCCGCCGCCGATGTTGCCCGCAGCGGGGTACGTGACGGCGAGCGCGAAGCCGGTCGCGATGGCCGCATCCACCGCGTTCCCGCCGGCGGCGAGCACGTCGCGGCCGATGCGGCTCGCGATCTCCGTCGCGGAGACGACCACGCCGCCCCGGGTGCGGACCAGCTTGGCGGGGACGTCCGCCGCTGCCGGGGTGGGCGTGGGCGTCTCCACGGCGGGGCGACAGCCCGCGGCGAAGGCGATGGCGAGCAGCAGCGTGGCCGCGAGCGGCCGCGTGCAGGCGTAGCGGAGCAGCGTGTTCCGTGGCATCACGTGATTCCTCATTCGGGTCAGTTCCCTCTCATCCCTGGCGTGGGTGTGCGCGTAGGTTCGCCGTAACACGCGCACAGGAGCCGCGGCGTCCGGCACGAGCGTCACGATGTAGAGGTCGTCGTACCCGTCCTCGACGATCTCCGGCACCTCGCGGCCGTCATGCGTCCGCTCCCTTTGCTGCCCCGGCGCGTGGATCGATCAGCGCCTTGATGATCTTGCCCTGGGCGACGTCGTCCAGGGCCTGGTTCGCGGCGGCGAGGCCGTAGCTCTCGAGCGCCAGCCGGGTCCACGGCCGCGACCGCTCCGGGTCGGCCATGATGCGCACCGCGCGGTGGAAATGCGAGTAGTCGGAGCCCCACGAGCCGCGCACGTCCAGATGCTTGCGGTTGAGGTCCGCGTGCGGGTTGAACGGCACGTCGCCGTGGTCCGTGTACTGGCCGACGATCACGACGCGGCCGGCGTCGCGCGTGAAGCGCATGGCCTGGACGGCGGCCTCGGGCGTTCCGGCCGCCTCGATCGTGACGTCCGCGCCGCGGCCCTCCGTGCGCTCGAGCACCCAGACGCGCCGCTCCTCGGGCGAAGCGCGTTCGAGGTCCAGCACGTCGTCGGCGCCCATCGCGCGCGCGGCCTCGACGCGCAGCGCGGGCGCACCGATCGCGAGGACCCGGAGCGCGCCGCTCATGCGCGCGAGCGCGACCGCGGAGAGCCCGACTGGCCCGGTCCCCAGGACGAGCACGGTGTCGCCCAGCATGATGCCCGCGCGCTCGACGCCGTGGATCGCGGTGGGCAGCGCGCAGCCGCCGGCCATGAACGCGCGCGCGTGCACGCCGTCCAGCGGGATCACGCGCGTGCCGGGCTTGAGGTACAGCTTCTCAGCCCAGCCGCCGGCGAGGCCGTCGGCGGCGCCGTAGGTGATGCCGTACACTTTGCGGTTGGGGCAGCGCGTGCTCGCCTTCGCGACCAGGCAGTACCAGCACGCGTTGCAGGTGCGGTGCACGTCCAGGAACGTGACGCGGTCGCCCTCGCGCAGCGCGCGGCCGTGCACGTCGCGCAGCGTGCCGCGGATCTTGGCGAGCCGGCCGGCCGTGACGTGGCCGGGGATCAGCGGGTACGGCACGCCGGCAAGGCGCCCCGCGCGCAGGTGCACGTCGGTGCCGCAGACCTCGCTGAGCTCGACATCGAGCAGCGCGGAGTCCGGCTCGAGCTCGGGCTCCGGGAACTCGCGCACCTCGGCGGGGAGGCCTGGCGCGGGGATCACGGCGGCGCGGACGGCGGACATGGCCGTCATGATACGGCCGAGGCAGGGGCCGCGGCCAGTGCGAGGGGGCGAGGTGTGGCGCGGGAGGCCGCGCCGGCAGTCGTGCGGAAGGCGGGCCGCCCTACCGCAACCGGATCGGCAGCTCGGCGCCGAGGTGGAACACCCAACCCCGCCGCCACACCTCGCCTTCGCCCACCCGCGAGCTGCGGATGATCCGGGAGTCCTGCCATTCCTCCTCGATCATGATGAACGGGGTGCGGAACAGCAGCACGTCGGCGCCTGCGACGAACTGCACACGCGATCCGAGACGCAGCCCGGCACCGCCGAGGAGGAACGGGACTCCGCGGTCCGTTTCAACGCCAACGCCGGCGGCGATGCGAAGGAAAGGGAGTGGGGGTGGAGTGAACCCCGCCTGAACATCGAGCGTGCGGATCCCATCGCCCCACAGCTCGTCTTCGTAGGTGCGGCGGCGATGGACCCCGTCCGGCTCGCCCTCCGGTACGAGGGCGCACGTCTCCGCGAAAGTCTCGCGGATCCCCGTGTAGCGGGCCCGGAAGTCCCAGCCTCCGGCCGAGCGCACGCCGATGGACGGCTGCACGCCGGCGCCGCCCTGGTCGTCGTCCAGGCAACTGGATGCGAACGGCTCGGGGATGGCCGCGAGCGCGACGGACCCGGCGAGGAAGGCCGTCCACGGCGGCGGCTGCGTTTCCGCACCGGCGGAACGGCGGGCGGCGCTCTGCGCGGCGAGGGGGGTCGCCGCCGCGCCCAGGGCGAGGGCCGCGGAGATCAGTCGTGAGAGGCGGACCTTTCCGTTTCGCATCGGCATCCCGGTTCCACACCCGAGGACCAGCACTCCAGCCGTGAAAACGCCTGAGCGGTCCCGGAGCGGACGCGGACCAAGCGCGCGGCGGATTCTCGTAGACGACGGTCACGCTGCAGTACGGCGCGACCAATTGACCGGGGCGGCGGCCGTGTCCCATCGTGCCGAGCGATCGGACCGTGTCGCCCGGCCGGAGCGACGGCGCGGGGAACCCGTGCGGCAGAGCGCCGCGCCGGCCGTCATCGGCGCGACGGATCGATCCAACTCCAATCGGGGAAGGGACGCATGTCGTTCACGAACCGGAGCGTGTGGCCCCTGCTCGTGGCCCTGGCCGCGGGCTGGGCAAACGGCACCCAGCCGCCCGAGGGCGACGGCGTGACGCTGGTGGCGAAGCGGGCCGGGGGCGACGAGGCGGCCTCGCCGCCGGGCGCGGGGCCCGAGCGGCTCGCTGCGTCGATCTACCTGGGGCAGGTGTACCCGTCTGGCACGCTGTACCTGGAGGCGTTCGAGGGAGCGGGCGATCCGGCCGGCGTGCCGGACGCGGAGCGGCTCCTGTTCACCCCGCTGGATGCCGACGTCGACCTTCCGCCGGAGTGGCTGGGCCGGTGGCTCGAGGCCCGCTGGGTCGGGCGCTCGGATCACGCGGACCCGCCCCGGGCCGAGGGCATGTTATCGCCGGACTCGCCCTGCGCAGGCGGCGACTACGAGCCGCGGGAAGGCGCCACGTACGCCGCGCGCAGCGCCGCGGCGCATGCGGGAATTCCCTGGCGTGTAGAGGAGTACTTCGCCACGGTCGAGGCCTTCACCTGCGGGTCGGAGCACGGCCTGCTGCTGTACCAGGCGGACGAGCCGCCACCCCGGTCGTTTCGCGTCCTCGCGGTGCGGCCCGAGGTGCGGATCGCCGAGCTGGACCGCTCGGTCGCCGGGCTGCCGCGGCCGCTGACGGCAGAAGAGGAGGCGGCGCTGCGCGAGCGACGCGCGGCCCGCGACGAGTGCACGCTCGAGCCGCGCGACGTGGACGGCGCCACGCAGATCGTGGCCTTCCGGGAAGCGGACTCCGGCCACCGCGTGCGGGTCTCGAGCTACGTCAGCGCCTGCACCGCGCTGAGCGAGCACGTCCTGCTGGACGTACTCGCTGGCGACAGCGTGCTCGCGACGTTCCGCATCGTGCGCTGGCGCGGGAACCCCTGAACATCAGCGCGGCCGGCCGCTCCGCCTCCACGGCAACCGGCCCTCGATCTCGGCCGAGAGCGCGAAGCTGAGGAACGTCCGGATCAGCACGATGATCGCGAGGACACCGACGCTGCGGAAGCTCGGCTCGATGGCGACGGTGCGGATGATGTCCGCGGCGACGAGGAACTCGAGGCCGAGCAGGATGGAGCGTCCGAGGCCGACGCGGTAGCGGCGGTATGCGTCGTCGAGCGCGGCCTTCGCGGCGAGCTCGCGCACGAACGCGAAGGTGGCGACGGCGGCGCCGATCACGATGGCCGCGATCCCGGCGCGCCTGGATGACCGCCGCGGCCCACCGCGCGATGTGGGTGTAGGCGGCCGGCTCCGGCAGGGCAACCGGGCCGGCCGCCTCTTGCATCACCGCACGCCGACCAGGCCCTTCACGGCCTCAATCAGCTTCGCGGAGTCGTAGCCGATCCCGTCCTTGAAGACCACGGTCACGTTGCGGATCTCGGCCGGGGTGGCGACGGGGTTGCCGCGGATGACGACGAGGTCCGCCTTCTTGCCTTGCGTGATCGAGCCCAGCTCGTCGTCGATGCCGAGCACCTTCGCGCCGTTGAGACTCATGACCTTGATCGCCTCGACGGGCGTGAAGCCGGCCTCGATCAGGAGCTCGTAGTTGCGCTGATCGCCGAAGCCGGGCAGCGCGCCGCCGATGCCGGTGGGGTCCACACCCGCGGCGAGCAGGCCGCCCGCCCGGGCGAACGCGAGCTCGAACTGCTGTGCCCTGCGGAACACCTCGGGCATGACGGACGTGGCGGCGTTGCGCGAGAACTGCTCGCGCGTGCGCAGGTACTCCTCGCGCGTCTCGGGGGACATCGCATCGAGCACGCGCTGCTCGAGCGGCGGACGGTTCGGGACGGTGAGCTCGTAGACGGCGAGCGTGGACGTCATGGCCACGCCGTTCTCGACCATCTCGCGGATGGTCTGCTGCACCTCGGGGCTGGACACCTCGACGTCCGCCAGGCGGCCGCGCATGCCGGCCGGGCAGACATCCGGCTCCTTCTCGGGGTCCCAGTCGCTGTTGGTGAAGAAGCCGTGCTCGAGGTTGTCGATGCCGAGCGCGACTGCCTCGCGGAAGGAGACCGAGCACAGGTGGCCGGTGACCTTGAGGCCGCGCCGGTGCGCCTCCTCGATCGCCGCCTTCAGCTCCTCGCGGCTGATCTGCGCGTACGCCTTGAACCAGCTCGCGCCCTCCTCGGCCCAGTAGGCGACGACGCGGCGCGCGTCCTCCGGCGCGTTGACCTGCATCATGTGGGAGCTGCCGCTGGGCCCGTTCAGGTACGGCCCGGTCACGAACATGCGCGGCCCCGGCACCCTGCCCTGCTCGATCGCGCGCTTGAGGTTCAGCTCGGCGTACGGCGATGCGGCGCCGGTCGTGCGGATCGTCGTGACGCCGCTGGCGAGGTACAGGCGGGGCGCGCTGTAGGAGAGCTGGACGCTGCGGGCCGTCGTCGTGTAGAACGTGTGGTTGTGCATGCCGACGAGGCCCGGGATCACCGTGTGGCCGCTCAGGTCCATCGTGTGCGCGCCGGCCGGCGGCTTGACCTGCGCGGCTGGCCCGACCGCGGTGATCCGGCCGTTCTCGATGATGATGGTCTGGTCCTCAGCGGGCGGCGCGCCCGTGCCATCCACGACGCGCACGTGTGTGAGGGCGACGACGGGCGCGTCCACGACGACGTAGCGTCTCACCTCCTCCGAGAGCTGCGGTCGCGCTTGCGCCGCAGCGGCCTGGGCTGCGGCGAGGACGAGGGTGACTGTGGCGCTCAGCATGGCTCTCATCGCGCACTCCTGTGTGCCGGAAACGGGCTGGGCGGGGGCGGCACCGGAACAGCCGTGGCAGCGGTGCGCCCCGCTGGGCGTCCCGTGCGGCGGCCCGACGGCCGCCGCGGTGCGGGGGCAATCTCGCGGAGACCGGCGCCGTGTCAAGGCGCACAGCGGCACGGCGGCGCTACGCCGCCAGGACCGGGTCGACCTGGGCTCTGTCCCCCGCCAGAGCCACGCGACCGCGCCGATCGGGCACGTGGTGGAGAGCCATTTGCACAGAGAGCCCGAGATCCGTCGCACGTGAGGTGCGGCCGCACCGGCACGCGAGTGGCCGCAGGCCACGCCCGTTTCGAGCCAACCCTGGCCGGGGCCTCGGAAGGTCGGCACCATGCCCATGATGTTCGCCGATGGCGCGCCGGCGTAACGCCCGGCGCTCCTCCGCCGCCCGCCGCCGGACCGCGCGGACCACCGCCGCTCCGCAGACCTCGCCTGCACCGCAGGCCGCGGCCGCGGCGCAGACTCCGCCGGTGGCGCGGAGCTCGCCCGCGGCGCGGAAACCGCCGCCGGCGCAGACGCCACCCGCGCCGCGCCACTCGCCGACGCCCCCGCCCGCAGTCCGCCCCACGCCGATGGTCCCGCTGCTGCCGCCACCCCGCCCGCGTCCCCGCGGCGGGAAAGCGAAGCGTGCCTTCGACCTCGCCTTCGCCTCGCTCGCCCTGCTGCTCTTCGCGCCGCTGCTCGCGCTGACGGCACTCGCGATCCGCGCGGCCAGCCCCGGGCCTGTGTTCATCCGGCTGCCGCGCGTGGGCCAGCGAGGCCGCGTCTTCGAGCTGCTCAAGCTGAGGACCACACACGTGACCGGCCCGCCCGGCAGGAACGGCTCCGCGCCCGGCGACCCGCGCGTGTTCCGGCTCGGCGCGCTCGTGCGCGCCAGCCAGCTGGACGAGCTGCCGCAGCTCCTCAACGTGATCCGCGGGGACATGTCCGTGGTGGGGCCGCGGCCCGAGGACCCGGAGACCGTGCGGCGCCATTACACGCTCGCACAGCGCCGGGCGCTGCGCGTCCGGCCGGGTCTGATCAGCCCCGGCACGATCTACCTCTTCACGCGCGAGGCCGCGCTGCTCGCGGCCAGGGACCCCGAGCACGCGTACGCGGAATGGCTGCTCCCGGCGAAGCGCAGGTTCGAGTGTTCCTATCCGCGACGTGCGCGGCTCCGCTACGACTTCGCCCTGATGTGGCGGGCGCTGCGCGCGATGGTCGTCGCTGGCCTGGTCGGCCGCCCCTTCCCCGATCCGGCCGCGCACCCCGCTGCGCAGCATGCTGCGGGGGCGGGGCCGGAGCACGGGGCGGTGGCCGCGGCGGCCCTGCCGGACCGCCGTCCCCCGCGTTCGCTCGCGGGCAGGCCGGCCGCGAGGTAGGCGCGGGGGGCGATCGTCCGCGCGAGATCGATCCTGCAACGAGCCGAGAACTGGCCGGGGGCGATGTCGGTGGTGGGGGCGTGGGACGCTCGCTCACGCGCGCGGGCGGGCCCGGCCGACCCTTCGAGCCGCCCGGGTGGTGCCCCGAGCGGCGGCGGCCCAGGCCGGCGTCACCGGCCCGCGTCGTCCGGCACCACCTCGAACACCGTCATCATCCCGGCCTCGAGGTGTTCCGCGACGTGGCAGTGCAGCATCCACCGGCCGGGGTTGGTCAGCTCGAGCAGCAGTTCAGCGGTCGCGCCCACGGGCAGCAGCACGGTGTCCTTCCAGACCAGGTTCTCGTTCGGCACGCCGTTCACGGAGAGGATCAGGAAGCGCTGCCCGTGGATGTGGATCGGGTGCTGCATCGCGTGGGCGGCGTAGCGGTTGTTGGTGAGCCGCAGCTTCACGACGTCGCCCACGCGGAAGCGCCAGGCGATGTCCATGTTCTCGCGGCCCGTCGCCGGATCGCGCAGCACCCACTTCACCTCGCGCGTCGTCGCGATCCAGTTCATCTCGGGCATGGTGCCGCTCCACTCGACCGGGTTGAAGTAGAGCGAGTCCATGCGCACGAGCGGGCCCATGGGGAACGGCAGCTCGCCCAGCTCGACCGTGAGCACGAGGTCCTTCTCCACCGGCGCGTCGAAGTAGCGGCGGTACGGCTCGATCTCAGCGCTCACCTCCCGGTACGCGCGCAGCCGGGAGAACGCGGCGCCGTGGTCCGGCACCGCGGGCTCTTCGGCCACGCGCACGATGCCAAGCGTGTCCACCTCGGGGAAGAAGTAGCCGAACAGGTGGTTGATCGACTGGATCCGGTTCTCGAGCGCGGATGTGCCCGGCGTCTCGAAGCGCACGTCCACAACGTAGCGCTCCGCGGGCGCGATGACGACGCTCTCGACCCACTCCTCGTGCTCGAAGCGGCTCACGTCCGAGGCGACGACCTTCATGCGTGCGCCGGTGAACGAGACGTTGAACGTGCGCGTGTTCGCCACGTTGGTCAGGAAGAACCGCACGACCTCGCCCCGCTTCACGCTCAGCTCGTAGCGCGGCTCGCCGTTGACGAGCAGCACGTTGCCGAAGCGGCCCATGAGCGCGTGCGTGGCGTGCTCGCGGCCATACGGGACGAGCCCGTCGTCCGCGAGCAGCAGGTCGTCCAGCATGAGGACTTCCTCGCGGTTCGCGGGGCCGTAGTAGTCCGGCCGCGGCGAACGCACGAGCAGGTTGCCGTAGAGCCCGAGGTCCTGCTGCACGTCCTCGCGGTGGTGCGGATGGTACCAGTAGATGCCCGCATCCGGGAAACGCACCACGTACGTGAAGCTGCCGCCGGGCGGCACCGGGTCCTGCGTGACGTGAGGCACGCCGTCGTAGCGGTTGTCCAACCGGATGCCATGCCAGTGCACGGCGGTCGGCATGTCCAGCCGGTTGGTGAACTCGACGACGATGCTCGTCCCCTGATCCACGTGGATCAGCGGCCCCGGGTACTGGCCGTTGAAGCCATACATGACCAGCGTGCGGCCGCGGATGCGGCGCCGCACGAGCCCCGCTTCGAGCCGCAGCGTGTCCCCGTCACGGAGGCGCACGAGCCGGCGCGGGATCGCATCGGCGAGGGTGGCGGGGTCGGCGGAAGGGAGGAAGGGCGCGACGGCAGGCCGGAACCGCATCAGCGCCTCCGGCATCGAGACCTTCGGGTGCATGGGTGGCGCGATCCACGCCTCCCCGGGCGCGCCGGCCGCCTTTGCCTCCCCGTGTGCGTGCCCGCCGTGCCCGTGCGCGGCGGCGGCGCTGTCCCCGCCCGCCGCCGCGGCCGCGAGGAGGAACGGCAGGTCGTGCGGCTGCATGAGCATGCTCGCCGACTGGCCGCGCAGCACGAGGCGGCCGGCGCGCTGCTCGACATCCGGCGACGCCTCGGCCGTGACCAGCACCAGGAACTTGTTGAACGCGACGAGGCCCTCGGCCCCAGCCTCGTCATCGACGACGCCCAGCTTGACCACGGGATCGAGGACGGGCGTCGTCGCCCAGGCGATGTACGTCGTGTAGGGCCCGAGCGCTGACGGCTCCGGCAGCCCGCGCGCGGTCACGCGCACGCGGTGCACGTGCTCGCCATCCCGCGTCACGGCCGTGCCGAACGGCGTGGGCACCCACCGCAACTCCGCCGTCCCGGTCGCCGCGGGCGCGGCGTCCGTCGGCAGCAGCGTGATGCAGTGGAGGTCGGCTGCGGGCTCGCCGGGTACCGCCCGCGCGTCCGCGCACGCCGGCGATCCTGCGCCGACACGCGGCGCACGCACCGCCCCCGGCTGCGCCGGCGCCAGGCCACAGAGGAGGAGCACCAGCGCGCGGCGCGCGGGCCGGCTCATCGCGGCCCCTCCGCCCCGGCGGCTGCGCCGCCACGGGCGCGCGCTGCCGGCCCGCTCGCCGCCGCGTGCCGCGGCTCCAGGCGGGATTCGTCCAACGCGTGTCTCGGCTGCCGCATCGGGATCCGGGTGTGGAGGGGGAAGCGGCGGGCGCGCGCCATCCCGCTACATCCTGTGCAACACGGTCGCGCTCCGCTGCGCGGTCGGGAGGATCACCATCTCGAACACGTTGACGTGCGGCGGGGCGTTGACCACGTAGAGCACTGCGTCCGCGATGTCGTCCGCCGTGAGGGGCTGGAAACCCTGATAGACGCTGCGCGCGCGCTCGCGGTCGCCCTTGAAGCGGACCAGCGAGAACTCCGTCTCGACCATGCCCGGATCGATGCTCGAGACGCGGATCGGCGTCCCGACCAGGTCCAGCGCGAGCGCCTGGTTCAGCGCGCGCACCGCGTGCTTGGTCGCCGTGTACACGTTGCCCTTCGGGTAGACCTGGTGGCCGGCGATGCTGCCGAGGTTGACCACGTGGCCGCGGCCACGCTCCACCATATGGGGCAGGAACGCGCGCGTGACGTACAGCAGACCCTTGATGTTGGTGTCGATCATGCGCTCCCAGTCGTCCGGGTCGCCCTCGTGCAGCGGGCTCAGGCCCACTGCGAGGCCGGCGTTGTTCACGAGCACGTCCGGCACCCAGCCGTTGGAGACGAGTGCCTCCGCCTCGCGGAACACGGCGGCGCGGTCCCGTACGTCCACGGCGGCAATGCGCACGGACGCGCCGTGCCGCGTCTCGAGGTCGGCGGCGAGCGCCTCCAGCCGGTCCACGCGCCTCGCCCACAGCACCAGGTCGGCGCCCGCGGCGGCGAACCGCCGCGCGCACGCCTCGCCGATGCCCGCGCTGGCGCCGGTCACCAGCACCGCGCGGCCACGGATCCGGTCCGCGCCGCTCATTGCACCGCCCCCCTCTGGCTCGACGGGCCGACCGCGAGGCCGGGTTCCGCACGCGTCCTCGTGTCGAGCAGGTCCGGGATCGGGGTGCGCTGCCCCTGACGCAGCGCCCTGTGTGCCGTCATCATGGGGATCCGACGGTGTTGGGAACGTGTCGTCCTATCGGGGGGAAGATTGTCGCACGCGGCCCCGCCCGCCGCAAGCGGCGGCCGCGCGTCGCGCGCTGCGGCCAGGCGGGGTGCGCTCGCCCGGCTGGCCCCGACGCTCTGCGGAGCCCTCGCGCCTGCGCCTCCACCATGGACTGCCTACGCGCTCGCGCGGCGTGGCAGCGCTGACGCCCTCACGCCCGCGGCTCGATCATCCCGAAGGCCTGGGGCTCGCGGTCCAGCGGGCCCGCGACCCACACACGCGCGCCGACCCACGCCTCGAGCGCGGCCGGCGGCCGGACCAGCGGGATGCGCCGGCCGTCTGCCGTCACGAGCACGAGCCGGCCGGCTTCGCGCTCGAGCCGCCCGTCCACCGCGGGCTGGCCGTCCACGGCCGTCACGGTGAAGGACACGGCCTCCAGGGCGGGGCCCGGCGTCGTGCCGGAGGTGGGCCGCCCCACGGCAACCACTTCCGCCCCGGCGACCCGCGCGAGCGCCTCTCGTTGCGGGCCGACCAGCTCGACCTCCGCGCCGCCGCCGGCGGGCCGGAGCACCACGCGCCCGAGCGGCTCCGCGCCCACGACCGCGACGATCCCGCGCAGCGTGTCCGCCGCCGTGGCAGCGCGGGACGCGCCCCGCGGCTCCCCCGCCGGCCTGCCGCCGTTGCACGCGAAGGCGGCCATCGCCGCCAGCGCGGCGGCGGCCAATCCCCGCCCGACCCGTTCCCTGGCCGGTCGGCCGCCCCGCGGCCGCTCGCGCCCGCGCGCCTTCCGCTTCGCCGCGGCGGCGGCGAGCGCCACCACCCCCTCCGTGCGCCCCACTGGACCCTCACGATGCGGAGCCGGCAGCGCGTTCGGCGGCATGTCGTCGCGCAACCCCTGCACGCGCCTCACTCGACCCTCGCGATGTGGAGTCGGAGCGTGGCGGGGGGCGGCCCGCCGCCCTGCGTGGTGAGCTCCACGAGCTGCGGAGCGGCCTGCGTTCCGGAGAGCTCGAAGATCGAGGCCGTGCCTGCGCGTAGCGCCGGCACGTCCACCGCGAAGTCGCCGAACGCGATGGCGCGCGGAGCCAGCGGGTACGGGCGAGGGAACTCCAGCGGTCGCGACTCGTTCAGCCCCGCGAACACGTCCGGCAAGTGCCAGCTCGGCATCCGGAGTTGCGGCCGCTGCGGCGTGAAGCCAGGCCGGTCGTCCAGGGCCAGCGCCAGCGTGAAGTCGGCCAGCAGCTCCGCGAACGGCCGGTCCGTCCGGGCCGAGAGGTTCGCGACTCCCGCAAGGTTCGGCTCCTGCGTCAACGCCCGCAGGAACGCCGCCTCGTCCGCCGCGTAGTGGTCCACCGCCCACCGCACCAGCGCCCAGCCGCTGCCGTAGAAAGAGGCGTCCCCCGTCCCCACGGAGCCGAGCGGCGTGCGCCTCTCGTTCTCCTCCATGTAGTTCCCCAGGTCCACGAACGCGGGCAACATGCCGTACGGCTTGCCCTCGCACCCGGGATCCTCCACCTCGATCGCGCAACGCATGCCCTGCTCGAACCGGGCGTTGCCCTTCCAGGCGAGGCCGAAGAGGGGGCGCATGAGCAGCTCTTCGGCGATCCGGGCCGTGCTCTCCTCCAGCCACACGTCCTCCGGCCGGCCGCCTCGCGAGATCCGCTCCGCGAAAGAGGCGACGTGCTTCACCTCGTGGATCAGCACGCCCCGCGTGAAGCGGTACCAGGAGGCGGTCGAGCTGACGTCGAGCCAGGAAGATCCTCCGCCGCCGAGCCGCGTCGGCACCGATCCGTAGAAGATCTCCGCCACGTTGCTCTGGCTGCACTGCTGGCGCGGGAACAGGTCGCCCGAGAAGACGAACGCGAACACGTTGCCGTCGAAGTCGTTCACCACCTCGGTGAACAGCATGTACACGCGCCCGTTGTCATCGGTCGCCCCGTCCAGCTTCAGCGGGTCCCCGAAGTTCTGCGTGATGAGGGCGTGCATCACGCCGTCGTACTCCTCGCCCAGCTTCACGTAGAGCGAGTCCATCCTCCCGGCCAGCGGGGCGTTGCGATCTTCGAGCACGACGGCGCGGGTCCCCGAGTAGACGACGCGGCCCACGGCTTCCACGAAGCTGTCGCACTGGTTCTTGGCATCGAGGTCCGGCACGCGGAACCGGATCGTGTCGCCCACGGCGGGCGGCGGCGCGGCGGCGGCGGCCGCCGCGACCCGTGCGCTCGCCAGGGCGCGCGCGGCCTGCGGCGCACCCGTGCGCGGGCCGAGGCGGCGCAGCAGGGCGAGGTTCAGCCTCAGCACCCCCTCGTGGGCCTGCGCGCGCCGCCGCAGCTCGCGGACCGTTGCATCCGACGGTGCGCCGGCGAGGGGCTGCGGGCGGGCCGGGGACGCGGCCCGCCGCGCGGCGGTCGCCCGCGGCGCGGCGGTCGCCTGCGCTGCCACAGCCGCGTCGAGGCCCGCCATGGCCGGCGGCTGCGCCGTCGTCGCCACGCTCGCGCCGCGCAGCCGGAACGCGCTCTGGGCTGCGGGGGCCGTGCTCGTGTTGATCACACCGATCACGTAACGCCCGCCGCCGCTCGCCAGCTCGTTGCAGCGGATCTCGTCCCCGTCCAGGATGAGGATGGATTCGCCGGGGCCGAGCGAGCGCGGGATGGCGACGTCGAGGGGATGATCCAGCGTGCCGGCCGCGCCGGCCACCGTCACCTCGACGGGCACCGGCCGCGTCGGCTCGCACGGCAACAGGCTGCGCGAGGGGACCGTGATCGTGAGCCGGGTGGGCGATGCGTCGGTCACCGTGGCCGGCGCGCCGTTCACCGTGACGGCGTTCCCGGCCGGCGTCGGGCTGAACCCACTGCCCGTGATGGTGGCGATGGTTCCGGGCCGCAGCACGGCCGGCTCGATCGCGGCGATGACCGGCGCCTCCACCGGCTGCGCGTCCGCGGTAAAGAGCACGCTCCCCGCCCCCTCCACCACCGCCTGCGCGCGCTGCTCGCCGGCCAGCGGGCCGAGTACCCAGACGGCCTCGGCGCGGCCGTCCTGGCCGCTCGCCCCGCCCGAGATCGTGCCGCCGCCCGAGAGCACGGACCAGTCCACGCGGACGCCGGCGAGCGGCGCGCCGCTCCGGTCGGTGACCCGCACCGCGAGCGGCACGCTGGAACTGGCGCTGGCCGGGATCGGGCTTGGTGTGAGCGGCTCGATGAGCCCTGGCGTGCGGGGCTCGGCGGGATCGTCGCACGCGGCGAGGCCGGCCGCGATCGCGAGGCCGAGTGCGGGCCGCAACACCGAGAGCCGAAACGACATACAGGCCCTCCGGGGGGCGAACGGCGACCGGCGCACCCGCGCCGGCCGACCTGTGAACGAGATCCCGGGCGCGTTCCCTCTCCGGAACGGCAGTGACCCGAATCTAGCCTCGCCAGCCGCGCCGGTGGAGGCGGGGACAGGGGCCTCCCGCCCCGGTACGGCGCCGCGTGGCGGGGTGGCGGCTACGCGCGTTCCCCCATGGGCAGGTAGTCCCGCTCGTCCGCGCCCGTGTAGATCTGGCGCGGCCGTGCGATCTTCTGCTCCGGGTCCGTGAGCATCTCCTGCCACTGGGCCAGCCACCCGGCCGTGCGCGGGATCGCGAACAGCACGGGGAACATCTCGACCGGGAAGCCCATCGCCTGGTAGATGATGCCCGAATAGAAGTCCACGTTCGGGTAGAGCTTGCGCGAGACGAAGTACTCGTCTTCGAGGGCGATCCGCTCGAGCTCCATGGCCACGTCGAGCAGCGGGCTCCGGCCCGTGACCTCGAGGACCTGCGTGGCCATGTCCTTGAGGATGCGCGCGCGGGGGTCGTAGTTCTTGTAGACGCGGTGGCCGAACCCCATGAGGCGGAACTCGCCCTTCTTGGCGCGCGCCACGTACTCCGGCACGCGGTCCTTCGTACCGATCTCGCGCAGCATGCGCAGCACCTGTTCGTTGGCGCCGCCGTGCAGTGGGCCGTAGAGCGCGGCCGCGGCCGCGGCGACACAGACGTACGGATCGGAGAGCGCGCTGCCCACGCTGCGCATCGCGTTCGCGCTGCAGTTCTGCTCGTGATCCAGGTGCAGGATGAACAGCACGTCGAGCGCTCGCTCGAGGACGGGGTCCGGCCGGTAGCGGGACTCCGTCATGCGATACATCATGCTGAGGAAGTTGCCCGTGAAGCTGAGCTCGTTGTCCGGGTAGGCGTAGGGCAGGCCCATGCGGTGCCGGTACGCGAAGGCGGCGATGGTCGGCATCTTCGCGATCAGCCGCACGATCTGGTGGCGCCGGGTCACGGGGTCCTGGACGTTGCGCGCCTCGGGATAGAACGTCGAGAGCGCGGCCACGGTGCTCACCAGGATGCCCATCGGGTGCGCATCGTAGTGGAAGCCGTCCATGAACTTCTTGATGCTCTCGTGGATGAGCGTGTGATGCGTCACCTCGCGCTCCCACGCGCGCAGCTCGGCTTCCGTGGGGAGCTCGCCGTTCAACACCAGGTACGCGGACTCGAGATAGGTGCTGCGTTCCGCGAGCTGCTCGATCGGATAGCCGCGGTAGCGCAGGATCCCCCGTTCGCCGTCGATGAACGTGATCGCGCTCTTGCACGACGCGGTGTTCATGAACGCGGGGTCGTAGCTCAGCAGCCCGAAGTCGTCGTCGGACGCCTTGATCTGCCGCAGGTCCATGCCGCGGATGTTGGCGCCGTAGGTGGGATAGGTGCCGTACTGGATCGGTACCTCGTACCGCTTCCCGGTCCGGTTATCAATGATCGTGAGCGTGTCCGCCATTCGTCCGCCTCCATGGTGCGCTGCCGCGGCGCGCTGGTCGGTCGCCGCGCGGCTCGCACGCTGATACCACGGAGCGGGGCGGCCGTTTCCTCCTCCCCTGTTCCCCGCCCCGGGCCGGGGCGAGGGCGAGGGCGGGAGAATGGCGCGAGTCGTGCGGCCTGGCGCGAATCGAGCTCGAGGCGCCGCATTACCCGGAGGGGCTCGGCATGGAGATGGACCTCGCCGGCGCCGCTCGCGTGAACGTTCCCGTTCCTGTGAAGGCTCCCCTTCCCCTGAACGCTCCCGCTCCCACTCCCGTTCCCGCTGCCGTCAATGTTCGCGCTGCGGTCGACGTTCTCGCGAATATCACCGCCGCCGCCGCCGACCTTCCCGCTGGCGTGAATGTTCCTGCTGCCATGAACGTTCCCGCTGCCATCAACGTCTCCGCCGCCGTCAACGAGCTGGTCGCGGTGCGGCGCGCGGCGGCCCGGCCCCGCTGCCGCGAGCAGCGCCGCTGCCGCGAACCTCCCCGCTGCCATCAACGTCCCCGCTGCCAACGTTCCGGCCGCCGCGAAACATTCCCGCTCCCGGCCAGCGCAGGTCGCCCGGCACCCCTCGCCCTCGCCTCCGCCCCGGCCCGGGGCGGGGGACGGGGGAAGGGGCCGGGGAAAGGGCCGGGGGCGGCGGACCGGATCTTGCCCTACAGTGCGGGCGGGAGAGCGGCCGGCCGCCGCGGGGTGGGGCCCGGGTGGTGCGGGGCGTCGGCGCGCCGGCCCGCCTCCCTCGATCCGGGCGGATGCCGGGCCGGGTGGAGGCCGGCGCGCGGGCGGGCGAAGGAGAACGGCCGTGCACGCGCGGCTGCGCGCACACGGCCGTCGGGAGAGCGCCCGCAAGCGGCCGTCAGCCGGCCTGCGCGACCCGGGGACCGCCGTCCGCCTCTTCGTCCTCGCCCTCCTGCTCGGCGGCGATCGCGGCGCGGATGCGAGTCGTGATGTCCCGCTCCTGGCGCAAGCCCTCGATCATGACCTCCGCCTGCTTCAGGAGGAACTGGAGCGAGCCGGCCTTCTCGACGGCCTGGTCCACGATGACCTTCTGACTCTGCAGCACGGCGAGACTGGAGCGCACGTCCGCGAGTAGCGCTTCGGCGCGGGCCAGCCGCTGCTCCGCCTGCGCGATCTGCCGCCGCCGTTCCTCGACCGCGCCCTGGGCATCGCGGACCTCGCGCAACTGCGCCAACACGTCGTCGATCAACGCCCGGCTCTGCTCGATCTCGCGCTGGGCCGCGGCGATCGCGCGCACGTCCGCGGTCGTCTTCTCGGCCAGCGCGAACATCCGGTCGAGGTCCGCCTTCAATGCTTCGACCGTGCCCTGCCGCGCCGAGAGCTGCTCGAGCGAGCGTGCGAGCTCCTGCTCGACCAGCTCCCACTTCGCCAGCCGCTCCTCGAACTGGCCGAGCCGCTTCTCCACGAACTGGAACCGCGCGGCACGGTCCTCGAGCTGCGCGGATGCCTCGTCCACGCGGCTCAACTGCCGGTCGGCGGCCGAGACGGCCGCGCCGAGACGCTTGGCGCGCTCGTCCAGCTCCTGCGCGGCCGCCGCCGCCTCGCGCCGCAGCTCGGATGCCCGCTCGAGGTCCTTGGCGGCTTCCTCGAGCGCGTGCTGCCGTTGCTCGAGCTCCTGCCGCAGCGCGCGCGTCCGCTCCGCCAGGCCCTCGAGCGACTCGCAGCGCGCCTCCAGCGCGGCGACCGTGTTCTGGAGGGCCGCCATCTCGCGGCCGGCATCCATGATCGCCGAAGACAGCGTGGCGACCGACTTGCCCAGCCGCTCCGCCTGCTCCGCGCTCGCCGCGAGCCCGACGAACCGCTGCTCCGCGGCCTCGATCCGCGACTGGAGATCGCGGCCGCGCTCGTCCAGCGCGCCGCCGAGCGCACCGAGCTCCGCCATGCGGCGCTGCATGTCCTCGACGAACTCGCGCCGCGACTCGATGATGGCCATCGACTCGTTCACGCGCTTCGCCTGCTTCTGCACGAACTCGATGGTCGGCGCCATCCGGCGCAGCTCGTCTACCCGCTCGCGCAGTCCGGCGACCATCTCCTCGACACGCGCGAGCCAGGCCGTCGTCTCCGCCTGCTCCTCGCGGAAGCGGGCGACGTCGCCCGCCGCGATGCGCGCCTGCTCGAGCGCGTCCTTGACCAGGGCGTGCGTGCTGCCGAGTTGCTCGATCTCCTTCAGCGCCGCTTCGACCGCGGGCCGCGCTTCCTCGATGCGCGCCATGCGGTCGGACGTCTCGCCCGCCGTCCGGGCGAGCGCATCCAGGTCGCGCCGCAGCGCCTGGACCTTCGCGGCCTCCGTGTCCAGACGGCCGATCGTGCCGGCGAAGGAGTCGATCTGTGAGGAGAGCGCCTGCACCTTCGCCTGGAGCGTCTCGACCGCCTGCTTCGATTCGGACAGCCCGGAGAAGCGGGTCTCGAAATCCGAGAGCGAGCTGCGCAGGTCGGCGATGCGCTGGCTGACGACCTCGAGGCCGCGGCTGTCGAACTCGTAGCGCTCGACGGCCTTGCGCACCTCCTCGCGAGCGGCCGCGAGCTCCGCGCGGATCGAGCGCACCTGGTCGTCGCTCTCCTGCTGGAGCCGGTCGACCTCGCCGGCGCGCTGTGCGACGAGGTCGTGCAGCGCCTGGAGGCCGGCCACCTGCTGCTGGAGCTGCTCGAGCGCCTGCGCGGCCTGCTGCTGCCGCTTCACGCCCTCATCGATCTGCCGGATCGCCTGGTCGAGACGGTCCGCGCGGGCGACAGCGCGATCGATGGCCTCGCGCTGCACCTCGAGCGCAGAGGCCTTCTGCGCGACGTAGTCGCCCAATGCCTTGAGCGTGTCGATCCGCTGTCTGACCTCCTCCATGGTCCGCTGCACGCCGTCCAGCCCGCGCAGCGACTGCTCGATCGCGGCGACGCGGCGCTCCTTGTCCTGGAGGGCGCGCGCGAGCTCCTCGTGTCTGCGCTCGAACGCATCGGTCCGCGAGGTCGCGGCCTGGTGCGTATCCATCACCCGCTCCAGGTGATCCTGGAGACGTGCGAGCAGCTCGCCCGTGCCGTCCACGCGTCTGCGCAGGTCCTCCGCCTCGTCCCGGAGCTCCCGGAACGGGGTCTCGAGCTCGAGGAAGGTGCCGATCTGCTCCTTCAGCTCCTCGGCCGCATCGACCTTCCGGTTCAGCTCTTCGAACAGAGACCGGATGCGTTCGGCGTCCTCCGCCGCGTGCGTGATGCGCGTCTCGGTCTTGCGCTGGCTCTGCTCCAGTCGCGCGGCCTGCTCGTCCAGGTTCTGGAACAGCGTGGACAGCCGCTCGAGGCCTGCGAGGCGCTGCTCGAGAGCGCCGAGGCGGCCGGCGAGCGTTTCCATCTCGCTGTTCGCGCGCGCGACCGACTCGCCGAGCTGCTGCGCGCGCTCCAGCGAGGCCCGCGCCGTCTCGACCAGCGCCTCGCAGTGCTCGCGCTCCTTCTGCAGCCCGTGCAGGACGCGCTGCATCTCCTCCGTGAGCTCCGAGTTGTTGCCGAGCAGGTTCTTGAGCAGCGTTGCCATGGCTGGCGCTCCTCCATGCGCTCGCCGCCGGAAGGCGGACGGATCGCCATCCGGCGAGCCCGGGATCGGGACTCGCTGGCCGGGGAACGGGAATACCGGGGTGGATACGGACCCCCTTCCTCGCAAGCGTCGGGCCTCGCGCGCGCTGACGCGCGCACGGTTCGATGGCGCCAGGTGTTGCGGGGCCTGCCGCCCCCCGCCGACCGGCCGGCCGCACTTGCAATCTGCGAGGAGTGTGGCGGAATGCAGAGCGCGCCCGCCGGGCAGGGGTGTCCGGCCCGCACGCGGGCGCCGCAAGGCCGGGCGGCCCGGCGAAAACCCGTCGGGGCGAGAGTCGGCATCGCCCGGGGTGTCCGGACGCGCCCGCGGGGTTGAGCCCGCGGCCAGCGGCGGCTATCTATCGCTGTCGCCCCAAAACCGGAGGACCCGAGACATGCGATGCCACGCCTCGACGCAGCCCGCGGCCGGGCGCCGCCCGGCGTTCCCGCTCGCGGGCCTGCTGCTCGCCGCCTTCGCGCTGGCCGTCCAGCCCGCCGCCCAGCCCCTCGCCGCCCAGTCGCTGGCCGAGGCGCCGGCGCCGTCGCGCTGGGCCGATGCGATCGCTCGCGGCCGTGCCACCGTCGCTGAAGTCATGGCGGAGCACGCGATCCCCGGCATGTCCGTGGCCGTGCTGGTGGACGGCGCCATCGCGTGGTCGGAGGGGTTCGGCTTCGCGGATCTCGAGCACCGCGTCCCCGTGACGCCGCTCACGCGGATGCGCATCGGCAGCGTCTCCAAGCCGGTGACGGCCGCTGCGATCGGCAAGCTCGTCGAGCAGGGCCGGCTCGACCTCGACGCGCCCGTCCAGCGCTACGTCCCCTCCTTTCCCGAGAAGCGCTGGCCGATCACGACACGCCAACTGGCCGGGCACCTGGCGGGGATCCGGCACTATCGCGGAAACGAGTTCCTGAGCCGCGAGCACTACGAGACGGTGCTCGAGGGCCTGGAGATCTTCGCCGACGACTCGCTGCTCTTCGAGCCGGGGACGGACTACTCCTACTCGAGCTACGGCTGGAACCTGATCAGCGCGGTGATCGAGGGCGCCACTGGCGAGGATTTCCTGACCTACATGCGGCGGGAGATCTTCGAGCCGCTCGGGCTGCGCTCCATCGTGGCCGAGCACACGGACAGCATCATTGCGTACCGCGCGTCGTTCTACGAGCGCGACCGCGAGACGGGGCGCATCCTCAACGCGCCGTACGTGGACAACAGCTACAAGTGGGCGGGCGGCGGCTTCATCTCGAATACGGAGGACCTGGTCCGTTTCGGTTGGGCGCACATCGCCGGGGGCTTCCTCGCGCCGGAAACCGTCACGCTCCTCTTCACCTCGCAGCGGACCCGCTCGGGCGAGCTGACGAACTACGGGATCGGCTGGAGGACCGGCACCGACTCGGCCGGCCGGCGGTGGGTCGGCCACACGGGCGGCTCGGTGGGCGGGCGAGCCGTGCTGGTGCTCTACCCCGACCAGCGCGTGGTCGTGGCGGCGCTCGCGAACCTCGGCTCCGCGCCCATGACTCCAGAGTTCGCGGAGCGGCTGGCGGCGCTGTTCCTGGCCGGAGCGAAGGCGGCGCGCTGAGCGCCGGCGGACGCTACAGCACGAGCGCCTGCGCCGCCGCGAACAGCGCCGCCGCCACGGCCGCGGCGAACGGGACCGTCGCCACCCAGGAGCTCACGATGCGGCGCACCGTGGCCATGTTGAGCGCTGCGATGCCGTGGCCGAGCCCCACGCCGATGACCCCGCCGACCAGCGTGTGCGTCGTGGAGATCGGCAGCCCCAGCGAGCTGGCGATGAGCACCGTCGTGGCGGCGCCGAACTCCGCACTGAAGCCGCGCGTCGGCGTGATCTCCGTGATCTGGCGGCCGATCGTCCCGATGACCTTGTGGCCGAGCGTGGCCAGGCCGACCACGATGCCGCCGCCCCCCAGCACGAGCGTCCAGAACGGCACCTCCACGCGCGCCGCCACCTCCGTGAAACCCGCGTTGTAGAGGGAGGCGACGGCCGCGACCGGCCCGATCGCATTGGCCACGTCGTTCGCGCCGTGCGCGAAGGCGACGTAACAGGCGGTCGCGATCTGCAGCAGGGCGAAAATCCGCTCGACGTACGCGTACGGGCCCGCCTCGCGCGCGGGCCGCGTCGCCCGCACGAGCGCGGTCGCCAGCACGCCCACCACCGCCCCCAGCGCGGCGGCGATGGCCACGCCGACGAACACGGGCGGCGCACCAGCGCGGCGGCCGAGGACCTTGTAGATGAACGACAGCGTCATCACCGCGACGACGATGCCGGCGAGGTAAGGAGCGTAACGCCGCGCAGCCGCGACCGGGTCCGGACGGCGCAAGATGAGCCGGCGGATGCCGAGGAAGCTGAGGTACGCCAGCAGCCCGCCGAGCGCCGGCGAGATCAACCAGCTCGCCACGATCCGGCCCATCGTGCCCCAGTCCACACCGTGGATGCCGAAGCGAGTCACCCCGATCCCCATCACCGCGCCCACAATCGAGTGCGTCGTCGAGACCGGCATGCCGATGTGCGTCGCGATGTGCAGCCAGACGGCGGAGGCCAGCAGGGCACAGATCATGCCCAGCGCCAAGAGCAGCGGGCCATTCCCGCCCAACGGCCCCGCGGGGTCGAACTTCGCGACCTCGATGATCCCGCTGCTGATCGTCTCCGTCACGCTGCTGCCCACCAGGACCGCGCCGCCGAACTCGAAGACGGCGGCCAGCAAGAGCGCGCCGGTCAGCGTGAGGGCGCCCGAGCCGACCGACGTGCCCATCGCGTTTGCCACATCGTTCGCGCCGATCGTCCACGCCATGTAGAAACCCGCCACCAGCGCGATGGCGAGGATGACGAGCGCGACCGTCATCGGCGGGCGATCATGAGGCGCAGCAGGTCCGCCGCGTTTTCAGCGTGGTTCGCGACCAGTCCCAGCACCCGGAAAATGTTCATCCATAGCATCACGGAGACGGCACCGATCTCCTGCTCATGCTCGAACAGCGCCTTGGACGCCGTCGCCTGGCGCTGGTCCGCCTCCCACTCGAGATTCGAAACGCGTTTGATCCGCTCCATCATCTTGTCCACTTCAGGGCCGGTGAACGACGCCTCCTGCAGCATCGGCAGCGCGGTCGCGGCCTCGTACCATGCCTCGATGGTGCGCACGACGCTGTCCACGAAGTCCAGGATCGCGCGCCTCATTTGCGGCGGCGTCGGCGTATGCCGCATCGTCAACAGCACGCCCAGGTCCTCGGCCGAGTCCGCGACGCGGTCCTGTTCCCGGAGAAACAGCAGCACATCGCCGCGGTCCACCGGCAGGAAGAGCGACTTCGGCAGATGATCCCGGATGTCGTTCTTGATCACGTCCGCATCGTGCTCGAGGCGGGAGATGCGCTCGTAGAGCTCCTGCGTCCGGCTCCAGTCCCCCTCGATGAACGCTTCCACCAGCGGACGGATCAGGACCACGGTCTCGTGCACGCGGTGCGCGTGCTCGGCCAGCGGACCGAATGGCGATTTCGCGAACAGCCCGAGGATGGAACGCACGGGGTCCTCCCTCATCAGGCATTCGGGGTTGCTACGGCGGGCGCGAAATTAGCAGGCGACGCGCGGCCTGGCCATAGGCGGCGAACCGCTCGACCGCGCGACGAACGGCGGCGGTCGCCACAGCCCCGCCGTCCCTGCCGCCCTGCTCCCGCCACCCGCGCCGCGTGCGCCGCGCCTGGCTGGCGTGCTCCCCATCGCGGCACGATCTTTCCCGCCACGGCCGCGCGCCGATGGCGCGGCACACGATGCGGCCGCGTCCCCAACGCGGAGCCGAGCCCGTGCGCCCGAGCGATCACGCCCCCTGCCGCCTCACCGCCCTCGCCGCGGCCCTCCTCCTCGCCGCGTGCGGCTCGCCCGGCACGGACACGCCGGACGGGCAGCCGGCGCCCGGCGCACCCGGCGTGGATTGGACCAGCGGCGTCGTCCACCGGGCCTCCGCCGGCACGGGCATCGCCACGCTCACACGCGTGCGGACCGGGATGCAGGACGGCCACGACCGCATCGTCTTCGAGTTCCCCGGGAGCGCGCTGCCGGGCTACCACGTCGAGTACATCGGCCGCCCCGTGCGCCAGTGCGGCTCGGGCGAGGTGGTGCAGCTCGCGGGCGACGGCTGGCTCCAGATCCGCATGGAGCCCGCGCAGGCGCACGACGAGCAGGGCAGGCCCACCATCACGGAGCGCGCCTTCTCACCGGGCCTCCCCGCCATCCGCGAGGCCAGACTGACCTGCGACTTCGAGGGGCAGGTCACGTGGGTCCTGGGCGTGTCCAGCCCCAACCCCTTCCGCGTGCTGGAGCTGCCATCGCCGCCGCGCCTGGTGGTCGACGTGCGGCACTGATCCGCATGCCCGACTCCGGCGCGCGCCGCACGCCGATCCGCGCCCTGACATCATGGGGCCCGCCCCCGCGCCGGTCTCATCAGAAGTAAACGGACACCCGCGCGAACCACAGCGTGCCGTAGGCCCCGAACTCGGACTCGAGCGCTAGCGGCACGAGCGTCGGCCGCGCGCCGACGGACTGGACCGCGCCGGCCGAGACGCTCGCGTTCTGGCCGAAGCTCCAGGACGCGATCGGCGTCAGCGCCGCGCTGCCGTCGTGCAGGTTCAGGAGCGCGCTGAGCGAGAGCGAGAGCCGCTCGTCCCGGTCGGCGACCCACGAGGCGGCGCCGCCGAGGTAGTGGCGCGCGAGCAGGTACGTCTCGCCGCGGGCGATGTGCGGGCTGCCGAGCTGCGCGAGGTACGCGGCCGGCTCCGTCACGCCGGTGCCGTTGTAGTGGTACTCGGCGGTGAGCCGGAGCCGCTGCGAGAGCCGGTCAACGCCGAGCGTGACGCGCGGGCGGTCGAGCTCGCCCTCGTCGAGGTCCCAGGGCAGCACGGCCTCGGCGCGCAGCGTCGAGACGTCCAGCACGTACGCGACGCCGCCGAGTAGCATCGCCTGGTTCCAGAACTTGCCGGCCGCGGCGTACACGTCCGCGCTCGGCAGCTCGAGCGTGGCGCGCAGGCCGGCAGACCAGTCCTCCGCGCGGGCGCGCGCGGCGACGACGCCATCCAGCTCCAGCCCCGCGGCCGGGTACGCGAGCACGCGCACCGCATCGATCCCCGGCTTCTCCTCCGTGTCCAGCTCGAACGGGCTGAACTGCGCCCACAGGTCGGCCACGGCGAACAGGTACGCGAGCCCCCAGGTGATGGCCTGCCGGCCGGCCGTGATGTCCGCCCGGCCTGCGCGGAACGTCAGCGCGAGGCGGTCAATGTCGTGCCACAGCTCGACGCGATCCTCGTCGAGCAGGTGCGTGGACAGGTCGACGGGGCGGCCCGGCACCACGCTCACCCCGATGCCCGCCACCTCGCCGAACCCTCCGGCGGTGGACGACAGGCGCGCCTGGAGCCGGTTGTGCACGTCGAGGGTGACGCCATCGCCGAAGCCGACGCGCCACCTCAGGCGCGCGACCTGGCCGTGGAAGCCGGTGCGGCGGTCAGCGCCTGGCGCATCGAAGCCGGCGTCGTGGATCCCGGTGAGCGACCGCACGTAGCCCGAGATGTCGAGCGACGGCCACGCCCCCTGCGATGCGCGTGCGCCGTGCCCGCCGGGCGCTGCGGCATGCGCGTGCGGCACCTGGGCCTCCGCGTCGCCAGGCCACGCGAGGAAGGAGAGAACGACGACGACCCACGCGCACACACGCGCGCGGCAACCCTCGTCGCGCCCCCGTGCCCCAGCCACTGCGGCCATCACGTCACGGCGACCGCGTGCTCCTCGTGGTCCACGCGGCCGTCGCGCATGTACACGATCCGCCGCACGCGGCCGAGCACGTCGTCGTCGTGACTCGAGAACAGGAACGTGGTGCCGAGGTCCCGGTTCAGCTCGAGCATGTGCTCGAGCAGCGTTTCGGAGGACGCGCTGTCCAGGTTCGCCGTCGGCTCGTCGGCGAGGATGATGCGCGGCCCCGTGGCCAGCGCGCGCGCGATCGCCACGCGCTGCTGCTGGCCGCCGCTCAGCTGGTGCGGCCGGCGGTCCATCAGGTCGGCGAGCCCGAGCCGCTCGAGCAATGGGACCACGATGCGCCGCCGCTCCGCCGCCGGCACGCCGCGCAGCAGCAGGGTGAACTCCGCGTTCTCGTACGCGGTCAGCACGGGCACCAGGTTGTAGGCCTGGAAGATGAAGCCGACGTTCTCCAGCCGGAACGCGGCCGCCTCGCCCTTGCTCAGCCGCGAGAGGTCATGCCCCGCCACCTCGACGGTTCCGGCCGTGGGCCGGTCCAGCGCGCCGATGATGTTGAGCAGCGTCGTCTTGCCGCAGCCGGACGGGCCGGCCAGCGACGTGAACTCGCCTTCCACGACGTCCAGGTCCACGCCCCGCAACGCGGGCACGGGCACGCCCTCCTGGTCGTACACCCGCGTCACGCCGCGCACGCGGATCAGCGGCCGCCCCGCGGTGGTCGTCGCCGCGCCCTCGAACGCCGGGCCCGTCCTCGTCTCGCTCATTCGCCCCCGCCCTACTCGTAGAAGCGCATTGCCTCGGCCGGCTCCAATCGCGCGGCGCGCCACGCGGGGTACACCGCACTCGCCACCGTCGCCACCGCGATGACGACCGAGCCGATGATCCACCGCGCCGGCACGATCGTGCTGTACATCACCATCTCGCCCAGATCGACCCCGGACATCTCCATCTCCTCGATACCCATCGAGGCCACATCGATGCCGACGTTCGCGATGATGCGGTGGCCGGTGTAGCCGATGGCGAGGCCGACGGCCATCGCGAGCGCGGTCAGCAGCACCGTCTCGTGGAGCAGCAGCCGGCCGATCCGCCGGCCCGGCATGCCGAGCGCGCCCAGCAGGCCCAGCTCGCGCACCCGCTCCTTCACGGCCATGAGGAACGTGTTCGTGATCGAGAACAGCACGATCGCGTAGATCACGGCAAGGAAGATGTAGCCGAGGGCGTCGTCGATCTCGATCAGCGCGACCATCTCCGGCACCGCCTCGCGCCAGCTCAGGACCTCCAGCCCCCGGCCCGCGCCCGCCGCTGCCAGCGCGGCGCGCACGCGCGCGGCCAGATCCTCCGCCTCGACGCCCGGCTCCGCGACGATGCCGATCTGCGTCACCGCGCCCGCCATGCCGAACGCGCGCTGTGCCGCCTCGAGCGTCGTGTAGGCGGCCACCTCGTCCAGCTCCCGCGTGCCGGTCTCCAGGATCCCCGTCAGGTGGAACAGCGCGCGCGTCACCTCGCCGTCCGGCGTCGTGCCCGTGAGCACGATGCGCGCGCCCAGCTCCGCCTCGAGCCGGGCGACCAGCCGCGAGCCCAGCACGAGCGGCGACCTCTCGCTCCCGGTCAGGAACGTGCCCGCGGTCAGGTCTTCCGCGATGTCGCGCAACTCGGTCTCCAGCTCGGGCCGCACGCCCTGGAGGAGCACCGGCCGGTTGTCCGCCGCCGTGCCCGCCAGCCCGTTCACGATCACGCGCGGCACCGCGGCGCGCACGCCCTCCACGCGTGCGACCGTGGCCGCGACCGCGTCCGCATCGCGCACTACAATGTCGCTCGCGCGCGTCGCCCAGTAGTCCTGGCCGTGGACCAGGACATCGCCGCCGGCGGCGGTCGCGGCCTCGCGGAGCATGCGGGCGTGGCCGTCGTCGTTGATGCCGAACGCCACCAGCATCAGCGCGTAGCTGAGCGCGACGGCGGACAGCATGGTCAGCGTCCGCGCGCGATGCCGCCACAGGTTGCGCCACGCCATGCGCCAGAGCATCAGGCCCTCCCCGCGATCGTCGGCGCCGGCTCGATCCTCGCCGCGCGGATCGCAGGCCACAGCCCGCTGAGCAGCGCGACCAGCAGCATGACGACGACGGGCTGGATCACGTTGCCCGCGGTGATGACGAAGTGCATCCGCTCCGAGAACGCGACGCCCATGAACGAGAACGTGCCCGCGTCCGTGAACATGCCCATATCGAAGCCCACCGTGGCGTGGTACCAGCTCAGCGGGAGGCCGATCGCCACGCCGATCAGCGCGCCAATGAGGCCCAGCACGGCGGTCTCGACGAGGATGGTGCGGAGCATCCGCCGCGGGCGCATGCCGATCGCGAGCATCACGCCGAACTCGCGCCGCCGCTCCAGCGCGCTCATCCTCGCCGTGTTCACGATGCCGATCGCGGCGACCAGGTAGATGAGCAGGTAGACGAGCGCGTACGAGTTCCGGAACATCAGGATCATCTGATGCAACGTGGGCGTGACCTCCTGCCACGACCGCACGACGAGCGTGGTCGGATCGAGGCCCGCGCCCTCCGGGTCGCCCGCGAAGGCGCCGATCGCCCCGGCGACAGCCGCCGCGAGCTCACGCGCCGCGTGCATCTCCTCCGCCCGCAGCATCAGCTCGTGCGCCCTGCCCTCCAGCGCGGTGACGAACTGCGCATCCCGGATGTGCAGGTAGGCGGTGAGGCGGTCGACCTGCGTGTTGGCCGTACGTACGATGCCGACCACCTCGAGCAGCTCGTTGCCCAGGGACCCGTCCGCCGCCTCGAGGAACACGGCCAGCTCGTCTCCCACCGCGACGCGGAGCTGCTGCGCCATCCCCTCGCCCAGCACGACCTCGCGCGGCGCGCCGTCCGGCGCGGGCTCAGCCGAGAGCCAGCGGCCCGCGACGACGGCGCGCTCGATCGGCGTCGCCGCCGCCTCCGCCTCCGGGTCCACGCCGACGATGCGCGCCACCTGCGAGCGCTGCTCGTTGCCGACCAGGCCGTACGCGCGGACGCGCGCCGAGACGGCGTCCACCCCGGCGACGGCGCGGACACGGGCGAGCAGGTCGGCGTCCAGCGGGAAACTCTCGTAGACGCGCGGGCTCTCGACGTACGCAGCCGTGTGGATCTGCACCTGGCCCGTCTCGATCGCCGTAGAGCCGCGCACCGTCTCCTCGATCCAGCCCTCCAGCATCGCGAGCATCCAGATGAGGAGCGCGACCGCCACGGCGACCGCCGCCAGCGTCAGGCCGCTGCGCCATCGGTTCCGGCGCAGGTTGCGGAGCCCGAGCTTCAGCTCGATCAGCATCGCCACACGCGCTCAGCCGCCAGCCACGCGGCGCAGGCCGCGGCGGCTGAACAGGTCGGCGTCGACGCGCACGTCCAGCTCCAGCTCGCGGTACTCGATCACGGTCCGCTCCGCCGGCGCGTCCGCCGGCTGGACCACCATCCGCATCGGCAGTGGCCGGCCGGCAACACGCCGCACCTCCTCGAACGACATCGTGCGCACCAGCCGGTCGCCGTCGTAGAACTCGGACCGCACCGGCGTCCAGTCGTCCGGCGTGAGCAGGAACGCCAGCCGCGTGTACACCACCGGCGCGTCCGGCCTCGGCGTCATGGTGACCTGGAGGTAACGCGTGCCGTCCCGCTCGGCCCACGAGAGCGAGCTCTCGTAATCCTCCTCGTAGCTCGTCTCGCGCATCAGGTCGTCGTTGGTGAGATGGCTGCCCATCCAGCTCTCGGACAGCAGGCCCGTCGGGATGCGGATCAGCCGGTCCGCGCGCGCGCCGTAGCTCCACAACCCCTCCTCCGTGCGCAGCGTCGCCGTCCCGGCCTCGCGCGCCGGCGCACGGATCACCACCAGCGCCAGGTCCTTCCCCTTCGTCCAGCTCTCCAGCGTCAGCTCGCGCGTGCCGCGCGCGCGGACCACGGTCATCGTCATGATCGCGTGCGACGAGCTGGCGCGGTACAGGTCGTCCAGGTGCTGGATCACGTCGTCCAGGTCCGGGAGCGGTTGCGCAGACGCGGGCGCCGCCAGCGCGGCCAGCGCAGCCAGTGCGGCGGCGAGGGCGGCGACGGCGATCGCGACGCGCCGATACGCGGCCGGTGCGGCCGCAACGGCGGCCGCCGCGCGCCACCCAGCGCCCGGCCCCCTCCGGGCGCGACGGCCGTGGGACCCCTGCGAGCGGCTCGCATGGAGACCCGGCACCTCGACCGACGCCGCGACATCGGCGGCCGCCCGCCCGACGCCGCGCCATGCCCGAACGGCGACTCCCGCCGCGCGCCACGGCGGGGGCCGCTCCCGGCCGCTCGGTCTCGCAGTCATCGCCTCCGATCCACGTGCCTCGCGTCCAACATGTCCCGGACCAGGCCTTGATGATCGCTCCACGATGCCGAGTTGCGACGGCGGGTGGCGGGTGTCAAGGGCCGGCTCCTCGGGCAAGGCCGGCTCATCGCGCCATGGCCGCGACTCGCCGGCGAGCTCTTCTTGCCGCAACGGGTGCGGTGGCGTGGCTCGGGCCGCGGGCTCGGGCACGCGGTGGGGGCTGCTTGGCGGCGCCACCAGCCCGGCGCGCCCCACCAGCGCGACGGCGCCACCGGCCGGCCGGCCCGGGGCCCGCAAGGACGCCAGGGCCCGCGGCCCGCGAGCGCGCCAGGGCCCGCGGCCTGCGAGCGCGCCAGAACGTCACACTCGTGGGCCCGGTCGCCTCGAAATCGACGAACGGGGTCGCTATGCGACCCTTTCGTCACACAGACGCACAGACACCACACGGGTGTGACGAAATGGGCACAACGGCAGCCCAGCGCGAGCGGATCATCGCCGAGCTGGCCGGCCGCCAGCGCGGCGTCGTGACCGCGAGCCAGCTACGCGCCGCCGGTTTCGATCAACAAGCGATCAAGCGGCGGCTCCGCGCCGGCCGCCTGCACCGGCTCCACCGCGGCGTCTACCTCGCGGGCCACCCGGTGTCGCCCGATGGAGCAGCCGAGCTGGCCGCCGTCCTCGCGTGCGGCGCCGGGAGCGTCGTGAGCCATCAAACCTCCGCGCGGCTCTGGCGTCTTCCCGCCTTCCTGGAACGGACCGGGCCGATCCATGTCACTGTCGCGGGCCGCGACGCGAGGCACAGGCCGGGCATCGTGGTCCACCGCGTGCGCGCGCTGGCCCCACCCGATGTGCGCCACGTAGACGGCATCCCGGCCACTTCACCGGCACGCACGCTGCTCGACCTCGCCTCGCTGCTGCCGCTCCACGACCTCGAGCTCACCCTCGCCGATGCCCGGGCGCTCCGGCTCGTAACCGACCGCGACCTCGCGGAGGTGCTCGAGCGCGCCGGCACCGGGCGAGGCGCGGGCGCGTTGCGCCGGCTGCTCGAGTTGGAACGGAGCCACGGCCTGAGCCGGTCGGAGGCGGAGCGGAGGCTATTTACGCTGGTGCAAGCCGCCGCGTTGCCGCTTCCGAAGAAGAACGCGCGCGTCGGCCGTCTCCAGGTCGATTTCCTGTGGCGGCGAGAGAAGGTGGTCGTGGAGGTCGACGGCTACGCCTACCATTCGAGCAAGCGCGCCTTCGAGCGGGACCGCGAGCGCGACGCGCAGCTCGCGGCACACGGCCACACGGTGATCCGCGTGACATGGCGACAACTCAGGGATGGAGCCGAGGCGGTCGTCGCGCGGATCGCGGCCGCACTCGCGGTTCGCTCGGTGTGAACCTGGCGGGGAACCGGCTGCCCTCGCACCGTGCGCTCCGCTGCGCTCTCGCCGCGCCGATCCTGCCACGTTCCCGCCGCGCCTTCCTACGCCCCGCCTGAGCGGCCACCCGCCAACTGCGCCGAACCAGGCGTCCTCCCACCGCGCTTACCCTCCCGCTCCGCCCCGTTTCACGCAGCCGCCTTCGCCCTCCCCGTCAACGCCGCGAGGAACGCGCGCGTGGCGAGGCAGGCATGACGGTCGCTGCGCCGGATCGCCGCCACCGTGCGCACCGGCACGGGCGGCGCGATCCGCGCCATCGCGAGCCCCGCCACGCCGCGCCGCTCCATGTACGAGCGCGGCAGCAGCGTCACGCCCAGCGACGCGCGCACCGCCTCGCAGATGCTCTCCGTCGCGGACATCTCCGCCACGATCCGCGCCGGCCCGCCAACCCCGCTCAGCGCCAGGTCGATCCCCGTCCGCAGGCAGAACCCGTCCGGCGGCACGATCAGCGGCAGGCCCGCCAGCTCCGCGAGGTGCACCGTGCGGCCCGCCAGCGCGTGCCCCTCCGGCACCACCAGCACCAGCTCCTCTTCGTATAGCGGCGTCGCCTGTAACGCCTCGTGCGCCACCGGCAGGTACGTGATCCCCAGGTTCACCCTGCCGCTCAGCACCGACTCCACTACCGCCGCCGACCGCTCCTCGTGGATCCGCACCGCGACCGCCGGATGCTGCTCCCGGAACCGCGCCAGCACGTCGACGACCAGGGCGAGGTTCGCCGTGTGCACCGTCGAGACGGACAGCTCCCCGCGCACCGTTCCCGCCACTTCCTCCACCGCCACCTTCGCGTTCTCCAGCTCCCGCAGGATCCGCTCGGCGTAGCCGCGCAGCACCTGCCCCGCCGTCGTCAGCTCCACGCCGCCCGCCAGCCGGTCGAACAGCGGCGCGCCCAGCTCCCGCTCCAGCGCGCGGATCCGCTGCGAGAGCGCCGGCTGCGAGACAAAGCTCGCCTGCGCCGCGCGCGTGAAGTGGCGGTGCTCGGCCACGGCGAGGAAGTACCGGAGCTGTCGGATGTCCATAATCTGTTCTTATCAAAAGGATCGGAAATCAGTATTGGAACGAATCACGCCGGCACGATAGCTTCGGTGCACCACCCGGGCAAGCCCGGCACGGGGCCGGGCGCCGGGGCACGAGCCATGAACCTCGAGGAGGGGCGACGATGGGCAGGCAAGTGCATGTGGTGAGCCGGGCGCGCGCGGCGTCGGCGGCGCTCGTGGCGGCGATGGCGGCGGCGATCGCGCTGGCGTGCGATGGCGCGGAGCCGGATGGAGAGGCCATTCACGCGGCGGGCACGCAGCCCGCGAGCGTGCCGGAATCGGGCGCGCAGGACGGCGGCATCGAATCGGCGCAGGGCAACGCGGCGGATGCCGCGTTCGACCTGGTGCTCACCGAGGTGCGGCGAGAGGGTGAGAACCTGGTGTTCGTGGAGCGGGTGTCGGGCCGCGCGGGGGCATCGGTGCCGACGCCGGTGGGCAAGATGGCGGGGAGCCGCGTGTTCAGCTACGTCTGGCCGGTGAACGTGGACCCCTCGGTAGTGGGCTTCGAGGGTGGCACGGGGACGCTGGCGCTGGCGGCGACGGCGCATCCGGACTTCGACGACACGCCGCTCTACGACGAGGATGGCGATGGAGACAAGACGAACGACGGACGGCTGTGGCACAGCCACTGGGTGGTGCTGGTGCCGGACGAGCAATGCGGGCCGGGTGCCCTGAAGGTGCGGGACATCCCGGAGGGGACGAAGCCGCGCCTGCCGCCGACGTGGCCGGAGATCCCGATCTTCATCGACAGCCCGGGGTACCCGCCGGAGCTGACGGGTGAGGAGATCCGGGTGGCGGTGCCGCTGCGGTCGGTCGGCTTCCCGGAGACGTTCCAGTACGACGGCGTGACGGCGGCGCTGCGTGTGAATGCGAGCGTGCACGACCCGCTGCTGTGCGTGACGGACGTGTTCGACGTCGCGTCGGGCGACCTGTCGCTGCCGGGCCAGGTGCGCTGAGGAGGCGCGGAGGTCGCGGCGCGGCGCCGGGCGGGGCGGGGCGTGCCTCGCGCGGGGCCTGGCAGGAGGGCTGCGCTGGCATGGCGGCAGCAGAGGGTGGGGCGCCCCCGCCCCCGGCTCGGATGAGGGCGCCATACGGGACGTGCCTCGCCCCGGGTGCGCGGGCGCGGCGCTCGCCGCCGGCAAGGGGGATGAACGTTCGGGAGAGGAGCGGCCCCGTCCGCGAGGCGCCGAGGGCGGCCGCATCACGCTCCGCGCAGAGGCCACGGCGGCGGACGTGCGCATCGGCATTTCGGACACGGGGTCGGGGATCGCGCCGGAGGACCTGCCGCGCGTCTCCGACCCCTACTGGCAGGCGAGGAAGGCGGCCGGGCGGGGCACGGGCCTGGGGCTCCCGATCGCGCGTGGGATCATCACCGCGCACGGCGGCAGGATCTGGGTCGAGAGTGAGCCCGCGAAGGGGTCCACGTTCACGTTCACGCTGCCGATCGCCCGGGCGCGGGAAGAGCCCCGGGCACGAGCCGCCTGGGCGGCGATTCCGGGCGCGCGGCCGCCTCAGCCCTCGCGCAGCGCCGAGGCCGGCTCGAGCCCGGCGGCGCGGCGGGCCGGCAGGTAGCTGGCCGCGGCGGCGCTCGCGCCGAGCACCAGCACCACGGCACCCAGCGTCACCGGGTCCAGAAGCGTCACGCCGAAGAGCTGGCTGCGCAGCACCCGCCCGAGCGCGAGCGCGCCGGCGATGCCGAGGGCGACGCCGGCCGCTGCCAGCGCCAGGGCGCGGCCCACGATCATGCGGAGCACGTCGCCCGCGCGGGCGCCCAGCGCGATCCGGATGCTGATCTCGCGCGTGCGCTGCGCGACGGCGTAGCTCATCACGCCGAAGATGCCGGTGGCGGCCAGCGCGAGCGCGACGCTGGCGAAGAGCGTGAGCAGCGTGGTGTAGAAGCGCGGCCGCGCGACGGACGCGGAAACGAGCTCCTCGAGCGGCGTGAAGTCGGTGAGTGGCAGGTCCGGATCGAGCGCGCGCACCTCGGCGCGGATCGCCGGCGCGACCGCAAGCGGGTCGCCGGCCGTGCGCACGACGATGCGGACGCGCGACGTCGTGAATTGGGCGTACGGCATGAAGAGTTGCGGAGCCGCCGGCTGCCCCGGCGCCCTCTGGAGCACGTCCCCCACGATGCCGACGATCTCGCGGACCGAGTTCCCGACCTGCACGCGCCGGCCGATCGGATCCTCGCCCGGGAACCACCGCTTCGCCGCAGCCTCGTTGATCAGCGCGACGGGCGCCGCATCGGGCCCGTCCGCGGCCGTGAAGTCGCGCCCGCGCACCAGCGGCGCGCCGATCGTCCGAAAATAGCCCGGCGTCACGCTGGCGATCGCGATCTCCGCGTTCACGTTCGGCGGCGGCGGCGGCGCGCCCTCCACGGCGAAGTTGAAGATCGAGCCGATGCCGGTGAGCGGCAGCGTGGTCGATGCGGCCACGGCGCTGACGCCGGGCAGCGCGCCGATGCGCTCGAGCAGCGCGTCGACGCGGCCCCGGATCTGCTCGCCGGTGGCGTAGGCATCTCCCTGCAACGTGATGCGGAAGGACGCGGCGCGCTCCGGCTCGAACCCCGTCTCCACCCGCGTCAGTTCGATGAAGCTGCGGATCAGCAGCCCCGCGCCCGTCAGCAGCATGACGGCAAGCGCCATCTCGGCAACGACGAGCCCGGAGCGGACGCGCCCGCCGCTGCGGCTGGTTCCGCGGCCGCCCTCGCGCAGCGCGGCCATCAGCCGCGCCCCCGTCGCCTGGAACGCAGGCACCAAGCCGAACGCCAGGCCCGTGAGCAGCGCGAGCCCCAGCGTGAACAGCACTACCGTGGCGTCCACGCCGACCTCATCGAGCCGAGGGATGTCCGCAGGCTGCGCTGCGACGAGTGCGCGCGTGCCCCAGTACGCCAGCAGCAGCCCGGCAGCGCCGCCGGCCAGGCCGAGGACGGCGGACTCCGTCAGGAGCTGCCGCACCAGCCGGCCGCGGCCCGCGCCCAGCCCGGCCCGCACGGCCAGCTCGTCCTCGCGCGCCGACGCGCGGGCCAGCAGCAGGTTCGCCACGTTCGCGCACGCGACCAGCAGCACCACGCCGACGGCGCCCAGCAGCACGAGCAGCGGCGTGCGCACATCGCCGATGATGGTCTCGCGCAGCGACGCGGCGGTGAACGTCAGCTTGCCGTTGGTATCCGGGAACCGGACCTGGAGCTCTGCGCCGATGCGCTTCAAGTCGGCGCCGAGCAGCTCGGCGCTCACGCCGGGCCGGACGCGCCCCAGGACCCCGAGGTACTCGCGGCGCCGGCCGACCGACGTCGTCGCACTGAACGTCTCGCCGTACTCGAGCGGCGCGTACATGTCCGCGGGCAGCGGCGGCCGCGCCCCGCGCTCCAGCACGCCCACCACCGTGTACGCCTCGCCGCCGACCGACAAGGTGCGGCCGATCACGCCTGGGTCGCCGCCGAACTCGCGCTGCCAGAACCCGTAGTCCAGCACGGTCACCTTTCCCTGGCCGGGCACGTTTTCGCCCGGGAGGAACCCGCGCCCGAGCGCGAAGCGCAGCCCGAGGAGGTCGAAGAACCCGTCGCTCACGCTCGAGCCCCGCACCTCCTTCGGCTCGCCCGCGCCGAGCAGCGTGAGCACGCCCCCCGCGTACGCCTCGACCCGCTCGAACGTCCGGCTCTCCTCGCGCAGGCTCATGAAGTCCGGCGCGGACAGCCCGGTGTACTCCGTGCCGTCAGGATACAGCATCCGGACCTCGTACAGCCGCTCCGCGTCCCGGAACGGCAGCGACTTCAGCAGCACGCCGCTCACCACGCTGAAGATCGCGCTGTTCGCGCCGATCCCCAGCGCCAGCGTCGCCACGGCCACGGCCGTGAAGCCCGGGCTGCGGCGCAGCACGCGCAGCGCGTAGCGGACATCCTGACGCAGCTCCGTCAACTGCTCCGCCCTGACCATGCGTCGCCGCCTCCGTTCGTCGATCTCCACGCACTCCGCCCACGAGCCCTCGTAGTCTCCGAAGCGCCTCAGCGCGAGCTCGCGCGCCCGCTCCGGCGTCTCGCCCCGCTCCACCAGCTCCCGGGTCCGCATCTCCAGGTGGAACGACAGCTCTTCCTCCACGTCCGCGTGCGGGTCCGGGCCGAACAGCCGCCGGAATCGCCCCCAGCGCGCCATCGCCGCCTCCTACCGCAGCGCCGGCGCGTCCAGCGCCGCGAACACCGCCGCCGCGTACCGCCGCCAGTTCTCCGCCTCGACCCGCAGGCGCGCGCGGCCCGCCGACGTCAGCGCGTAGTACTTCGCCCGCCGGTTGTTCTCCGACATGCCCCAGCTCGAGCGGACCCAGCCGCGCTCCTCCAGCCGGTGCAGCGCCGGGTACAGCGTCCCCTCCCCCACGGCGAGCGCATCGTTCGTCGCCGCCTCGATCCAGCGCGCGATGCCGTAGCCGTGAGCCGGCCCCCAGCTCAGCGCCTTGAGGACCAGCAGGTCGAGCGTGCCCCTGAGGATGTCCTGCGTGGGTTGGGTCATGGCCGGCGGTCTCCCCTTGCGTTTCGATGGGGATCAGCCTACAGCGTGTCCCATCGAAACGCAAGGGGAGCGTGGCGAAGGGGACGGCGCGAAGGGGACGGCGCGAAGCCGGAGGCCGTGAAGGGCGGCCGCAACGCGGAAGCTGCGAGGGAAAAGCCGCGAAGGCGGGGGCGCGAAGGCAGACGCCGCGAAGGGGGAGGCCGCGGCGCCCGGCCAGCGATTCAGCGGCGGAGCCGCCGCCCGGAGCGGCCGCCGCCCTGACCTCGCATGTGCTGGCGCCCGGGCGCGGGAAGTGCCGCGGGCGCGAGCCGCCCGAGCGGCGGCCCCGGGTGGCCGGCCGCGGGGACCGCGCCCATCTGGCCCGCGGCTACCGCGAGCACCACCACCCTGGCGGGTTGGCCGGATCCGTCCGCGCGTACCCCGTCCGGGGGAGGAGCTGCCCGGCAAGGAGCACGAGCCCCCACGCGACCAGCACGAGGGCGATGCCATGCGGCACCCCCATCCGCGCGCGCCACGTCCACACCGCGGCCCACAGCCCGCCGGCCGTGATCATGGCGGCGGCAGCCATGTAGGCGAACAGGCCGACGCCGCACGCGTGCCCGTACGGCCAGAACAGGAGTCCCGCGGCGAGCGCGGCGACCAGCGCGATGCGGGCCCACACGCCCAGCTCGGTGATCTGTCGCTCCCGCTGGCGCTGGGCTTCGAGCAGCGCCTCGCGCTCGGCGCGGAGCTCCTCCGGCGTGGGCTCCGGTGGCAGGCCGTCGAACTCCCGCTCGAGCTTTCGCAGCTCGGTCTTCCAGTCGATCTCGCTCATGCTGCTCCCCGCGTGCCCGTGGTCGTGCTCCTGGCAGCGCCGCGCGGCCAACGGATGCGCGCTGCTGCCGGCCCGGGGAGAGCGAGCTGTACGGTGAGAGAGGCCGGCCGCCGGGCACGGCCTCCCCTATACAGATGGCCGGAGGGGCGTGCGCGCGCAACGGGGGGCGGGCGGATGCGGCCTCATGTCCGGGCGCACGCTCGCGCGGCGGGCCGCATCGGGCTAGGTTTCCGCCCAGCGAACGTGAACCCCCTCAGCGAGTCATCGTCCACGATGCATTCTGTCGCAACCAGGTGCCGCGCCGCCGCACCGGCCATCGCCTTCCTGCTGGCGCTGGCGCACGCCGCGCCGGTCGAGGCGCAGGCAGACTCCACCATCACGGTCGTCACGTACAACATCCATGCAGGCAAGGACGCGGAGCAGCGGCCGAACCTGGATCGCGTGGCCGCCGTGCTCGACACGCTCGGCGCGGACATCGTGCTGCTCCAGGAGGTGGACCGGCGGACGCGGCGCTCGGCCGGCGTGGATCAGATCGGCGAGCTCGAGCGCCTGACGGGCATGCGTGGCGCGTTCGGGAAGAGTCTGGACTACCAGGGCGGCGAATACGGCATCGCCGCGCTCTCGCGCTGGCCGATCGAGCTCGCGCGCGTGCTTCCCCTCCCCACCGAGCCGCCGCTGAAGCGCTCGAACGGATCGTACGACCCGCTCGTCGCGCTCCACGTCGTCGTGGCGACGCCGGCCGGGCGCGTCCACGTCGTGAACACGCACCTGACCGCCGAAGGTCCCGGGACGAATCGCAAGCAGCAGCTCGTCGCGCTGCTCGCGCACGTGCGGCGCCTGGTCCCGCCCGGAGAGGCGCTGGTGGTCGGCGGCGACTTCAATGCGCGCCCCGAGAGCGATGAGATCGCCGCGACGTCACTCGCGCTCGCCGACGCCTGGGCCGCATGCGGCGAGGGCGCCGGGCACAGCTTCCCGGCGCACGCGCCCGACCGCCGCATCGACTACCTCTTCCTGCGCGGCCTCCGCTGCACGGGCGCGCGCGTGCACGCGACGACGGCGTCCGATCACCGGCCGGTGGTGGTGGAGGTGCGGCCCGCGCGCCGCGGGGGTCAGTCGTCCGCCTGGCTCGAAGCGCCGGCGCCTCACGGCGCGCGCGGGGCGTCGAGCGGCGCGCCATCGGCCCAGCGCCAGTGATCGAGGATCATCGCGGCGCGCGGGCCGAAGCCGTCCGCGTACTCGCCGGGGTAACGGGCGAGCACGTGGAACCACCGGCCGCCGTGCCGGCCGAGGCCGGCGAATCCGAGAATCCACCCACCGCCGGGCGCGCGCCGGGATAGCCGCCACTCCCGGGTCGCCCACCGCAGGCTCGTTTCCCCCGGGGCGACGACGTCCGCGCCAGCACCCACGGCACGCTCGGCGCGCGCGATCGCCTCCGCCTCGGTCACGCCCGGCGGGTACGCCGCGACCTCGAGGAGCGCGTCGTCGTTGCGGACGCCGCCGAACGCCGCGACGAAGCGCGCGGCGGGGTCGCCGTCGGCCTCCGACTCTGCGGCCTCCACGACGAAGTCGCCCGTGGTGTACGTGCTGAACGGCATGGGGAAGCCGGCCGGCGCACGGACGAGCCCGAGCTCGACCGGCTCGGCCGTCCCTTCGAGCAAGAGGGTGTCCATGCGCGTCTCCGGGCGCGCGGCGGCCGCGCCCGCCGTGTCGCCGGTCTCGCTCGGCTGCGCCGCGGCGGCCGGGGACGACGACGGCGGAGCGCCGCCGTCGTCGCGCTCGTGCGGCTCGATGGTGCACGCGGCGAGGAGGGCGAGGGCGAGGTGTGCTGCGGTGCGTCGTCGCATCAGTGCCTCCCGGTTCTCGTGGCCAGCTCCGTCACGTACGCGCGCGCGTCGTCATCGAACCACGGCGGCTCGCCCGCGGCGGCGTTCTCCTCCGCGTGCCGCGCGCTGCTCGTCGCCGGGATCGCGCAGTGCACGCGCGGGTCGCTGACGACCCACTTGAGCAGCGCCTGCGCCCAGGTGCGGACGCCGTAGCGCTCCAGCGGCTCCAGCTCGCGTGCTGCCGGCGCCCGGCGCACCAGCTCGCCGCTCCCTAGCGGCCGCATGACCAGCACGCCGAGCCCGAGCTCCTGCGCGAGCGGCAGGACCTCACGCTCGACCACGTGGTCCGCGGCGTTGTACGGGATCTGCACCATCTGGATGCGGCCCGTGCGCATCACATCCATGAGCTCCCGCAGTGCAGCGTGCTGATAGTGTGTCGCGCCGAGCACGCGCGTGAGGCCGCGCTCGCGCAGCTCCTCGAGAACCGGCAGGTGCTCGCGCCACGCGACCAGATTGTGGATCTGGTAGATGTCCACCATGCCGTACCACTCGAGCGCGCGGCGGATCTGCTCGCGCCCCTCGGCGAGCGACGGGGTCCAGACCTTGTCCGCGACGAGCGCACGCTCTCGACGACCCTCGAGCGCGCCCGCCAGCACACGCTCCGCCTCGCCGTACATCGGCGACGTATCGAACAGGTTCATGCCGGTTCGGAGCGCGGCGTCGACGACTTGGCGCCGCGCACGCTCCGCGCGCCCACCGCGCACGTCGAACGTTATCCACGTGCCCATGCCGATCGCCGGGACGGTGAGCCCGCTCGCACCGAAAGGACGCTGATCCATGGCCGCTCCGATTTTCTCGTCTCGCGAGCGCGAGCGCACCGATCGTCGCGCTCGTCGATAGGGGGAATCCGCGTCGCCGGGCCGCTCAGGCACGAATCGGGCCCGGCGCGCGGAGTGGAAGCCCCGGCCCCTGCGGCTTCGGCAGGGCGCACTGCCGAATCCGCACGGACCCACCGCGCACGAATCGCGTAAGTACCGTGAAGCCGCGGCTCTCCGACTAGTATGCCGGATGCCGCACGCGTGTGCCGCAAAACCGGTGTGCCGGGCGGCCGCAACGATCGTGGACCCGCGCCGCACACGCGAAGCGGAGCACAAGGAGGCAATCATGACACGAATCAAATCCATGGCCGCGGCGCTGCTGGTGGCGGCCACCGTATTCGCCGGCGGCCAGTGGGCGGGCGTTCTCGGGCCCGCCGAAGCGGCCGCGCAGACCCCGCCCGCCGGGCAGGACCGGCCGGCCCGCCCGGATGGACGCTTCGGCCGTGGCATGCTGTACCTGCCGGAGCAGTTCGAGCTCACCGCCGAGCAGAAGGCGCAGGTCGAGCAGATCCGCGCGGAGCTGGCGGAAAAGAACCGGCCGCTCATGGAGCAGGTCCGCTCCATCGTCGACGGGCCAGAGCCCCCCGCCCGGCAGCGCGAACGCGCACGCCGCGGCCGCCGGATGCCGCGGCTCACCCCGGAGCAGCGCGAGCAGGTCCGTCCGCTCCTCGAGCAGATGCGCGAGAACCGGCGTGCCGCGCACGAGCAGGTCATGGCGCTCCTCACGCCCGAGCAGAAGCAGACGCTCGAGAAGCTGCGCGCCGAGCAGGCCGAGCGCCGGCGCGAGCGCGGGCCCCGGGGCCAGCGTGGGCCCGGCCACGACCACGGCGCCACGCAGCAGCAGAGGTAAGCCTCGGCCCTCGCCCCCGCCCCCGCTCCGCCGGGCCGGGGCGGGGGCGCCCCACACCCCTCGCCCTCGCCCCGGGCGGGGGCGAGGGCGAGGTCGGATTCCGAGCGCGCGGCCTGCCCTGTCGCGCCCCTCCGACATGTTCGCGGGAGGCCTCCGTGCCCCCTCTGACATTGTTCGCCGGAGGCACCCGTGACAGGTCGAGCAGGTGATCCCGCGGCACGCACCCGGCAGCGAGGTCGGGCGCGGGTCCCGGCCGTCACGCGGTCGGCCACCGTATCCGTCTCGACGTACCCTTAGCACACTGTTCGCGGGAATTGTGGGCTGCCGTGCCCGGGACGGTGGATCCTGACGATCTCTGCGCCGTTTTCGGCCTCCACCGGGCCCGCGCATCGACCCGCCCGACCCGGGCAGCGCCGGCAGCCGACCCGGCCGACCGCCCCTCGAGGAAGACGCCCCGACCATACGACCCACGACGCGCACCGCCCCCGCCTTCCGGCAGGCTCCGGCCAGGCGTAGCGTGTGCGGCCCACGGCTCCCGCCGGCTCGGCGCGAGGCCGCTGGCGTTCTCGGGACGGCCGGGCATTGACCGGCAGAATGTGCACCAAAGTCTGCAGTCCCGGTGCTGGATTCTGGCCCCACAATTCCCGCGAACAGTGTGCGGGGTGGGTACGGCGCGGCAAGGTCGGGCCGTGCGGCCGCCGGCCTGGAGCGCCGCGGCGCCCTCGACGCGCTCGCGCAGCGCCTGCGCGAGCGCGAGACGCTGGACGAGGAGGAGATCCCGGAGGTCACGGGCCTGGCGCGCGCGCCCAAGGCGGAAGGCGAGAAGGTCTCCGTCTGAGACGTCTGAGGTGCGCGTGGCTCGAGCCGCTGGGCGCCGCGTTCCGGCGGTAGGCCGCGCCCCACCTACTCCACGATCACGCTGATCCTGCCGTCGCGCTCGAGATACGCGCGGCGGATGCGCGAGAGGTCCGCTTCCACGCCCCTCAGCCGCAGCGCCTCCTCGATGTCGCGCCGGGAGATGTGGGACGCGCGCATGGCGCGCTCGTTGACCTGTCCGTCCTCGACCAGCAGCACGGGGTTGCCCTTCACCACGGGCCCGAACCAGCGCGTATGGTAGGCGATCACCGCGAGCAGCCAGTGCATTCCGATCAGCACGGCCCCGGCCACCAGCGTCGGGAAGTACGGGGCCGAGCCGTTGATCGCGCGGCTCATGACCGAGCCGATGATGAAGCCCATGATGACGTCGAACGCAGTCGCCCGGCCGAGGAACCGCTTGCTGCCGACCCGCACGATGACGAGCGTGAATGCGTAGATGGTGACGGCGCGCACGGCCATCTGAAGCGCGTTCACCTCCTCGATCTCGCGATCGAGGCCGAGCAGCGCGTCGAGCCAGTCGGTCAGCATGCGCCCCGCGACTCGAGCCGCTCGAGCGCAGGCAGCTCCACGCCCTCCGGCAACTCCATGTGCGTGTCCCACTGGTCCATACACAGGACCAGGAGGTTGGGGCGGCGGCTACCGCCGTTCCGACTTCCTCTCCCCACCGTGAATCCCTCCGCCGCGGGTCAGGCCGGCCGCGCAAGGCACGCCGCGCCCCGTACCCGCCGCATCCGTCGTGCCCGGCCTGCGCGGGCGCAGCGCGCCTCACCAGCCGATCAGGTCCAAACTGCTCTGGGGTGGTCGGTGGGGGTGGGATCGGGTTTTGGGGGATCCCGGGCATGAGCCGCGGCAAGGCGGACGAGCAGCGCCAGACCCGCGATGGCGAGCGTCGGAATCGGCTCTCCTACGCCGCCTTCCGGCGCTCCTCGTCCTGTCGCCCGGGCGCCTCCCGCTTGCGGCCGCGCCTCCGCAGTAGCGCTGCCAGGACGAACAGGATCAGCAGCCCGATCAGCGACGCCACCACGACCATGGACATCGTACCGGGAATCTCGACGGCCTCCGACGCCACGACCATTGCCGCCGCGATGTTGCGCTGGCCCGTGCCCAGCGCCAGCACCTCCCGCGCCGCCCGGCCAGGAGCGCCGAGCAGGAACCCGATGCCGAACGCGCCGCCAATGATGATTGCCGCGGCCAGGATCGCGCCCGTGCCGAAGATCTCCAGGATGCCCTCCAGGTTCACCAGGATCGTCGACAGGATCAGCACGACGAGCGCGATGGTCGAGGTCTTCTGGAAGAACGGCAGGGCGCCGTGCGCCCAGCGCCCGTACTGTCGCCGCACCAGCAGGCCGATGGCCAGCGGCACCAGCAGGGTGAACACGAGCGGCCTGGCGATCGCGTCCGGGCCCACCTGCGCCTCGGGCAGCGCGAGCGGCACGACGATCGGCATGTAGATGATGGTGAGCGGCAGCAGCAGCACGAGCAGCGAGCCGCTGAGCGGGACGTCGCTCCCGGCGGCCTCCACGAGCTTGATCAGGAACGGCGTGCCCGCCGCGGCCGCGACCAGGAACAGCCCGATGGCGAGCGGCTGCTCGACCGGGATGACCCGCAGCACGAGCAGCGCCAGCAATGGGACCAGAACGAAGTTGGCAATGACGGCGCGGATCACGGCGCCCACATTGCGCAGCGGGCTGAGGATCTGGCGCACCGTCTGGCCGAGGCCCACGGAGAGCATGCTGGCCACGGCGAATACGATGACGGAGAGATCCAGCAGCGTGGAAAGGACCGCCGTCATATCGCTCCTGCCGATCCCGGCTCCGCGACCACGCTGCGAGAAGGGATCGCGCGCCGCGCCGGGCGTCCTCGAGGCGCCTGCCCCCGCGGCCCGCGCGCATTTCCCACGCCACGGACGGCGCTCTGCCCTCGAGCACCCGCGCTGCTGGCTCCACGACCGTGCCCCGCCGCTCCGGTCGCGTACGCGGTTGCCTCGATGAAGCGCGGAGGGGCGCCACGGGGCAGCGCCCGGCCGGCACGCGGCCTGGTGGCGGGAGCTCGCCCGCGGAGCGGGCCGCTCAGCCCGTACGCACCGCGCCGGCCTTCGTCTCCAGCATGGCCAGTTCCTCGCGGTAAACCCGCTTCAGCAGCGCCGGCGCGAGCAGTCGCTCGATGAAGCCGGCGATGCCCGGCACCCGATACGTCGTTCGAATCGTCACGCGCGTCCGGCCGGTCCCGGCCGGATCCACCGTGAACGTCGTCACGATGCCACGCCCGCCGAGCTCGCGTTCGACCAGCACGCGCCCGGGCTCCGGCTCGCTGATCTCCGCACGCATCTCCCGCGCCTTGCCACTCATCTTCAGACCGAGCCGGATCACCGTGCCCGCACCCGTGCCGCCCTGCTCCACGTGCAGGTGCGTGAACCAGCGAGGCGGCAGGATCGAGGGGTGCCCCTCGCGGTAGTCCGCGATGATTCCGTATACGACCTCCGGCGGAGCGGCGAGCTCCGCGTATTCCTCGGCCACGATCGTGGGCATGTGACCTCCGTCCTTTCGGGTTCCGTCTCGTGAAGCAGTCCGCCCGGGATGCACACCACGGCCCACGCGCCTTCACGCCTCGCGGCGGTCGCCCATCCAGTACCGTGCGCGCGGACCGCGCACCCCCGCCCGGTCCGCCCAGTTCGCGAGCCGGCACCGGTCCAGCGAGAGGCAACCAACCCGCCGCAGCGTCGCCCGCGGGTCGCGCCGATGCCCCGACGCCTTCCGCTCCGCCTGGATCAGGCCGAGCCGCTCGTAGGATCGCAGTGCGGACGCCGCCACGCCCCTGCGGGCCGAGAGCTCGCCGATCGCCAGCGTGCCTTGCGCGCCGGCGGCTCGGCGCGCCGATCCCGTTGCGTCTCAATGCCCACACGCTACGGCGCTGCGGCCTTGACTTCAAGTTCACTTCAAGTGTTAGACTTCCGCCACCCGATCAGATCGAACACGGCCGTCGGGCCGCATGGCCTGACGCGTTCCGAACAGAGGAGCCTACATTGCACAACGCAACATTGCATGGGAGCACCGACGCCGTGCAGCGGCTTCGCGCCGGCATCGCCGGCCGGGTGATCGCGCCCGGCGACGCGGAGTACGATGCCGCGCGCAGCCTGTACTACACCGGCTACGACCGCCGGCCGGCCGCCATCGCGAGGCCGGTCGGCGCGAGCGATGTCGCACGTGTCATCGCGGCGGCACGCGAGACGGGTCTGCCGCTCGCGGTGCGCAGCGGCGGCCACAGCATCGCCGGCCACAGCGTGGTCGATGGTGGGATCGTGCTCGACCTCTCGACGCTGGACCGGTTGGAGATCGACCCGGCGGGCAGGACCGCGTGGGCGGGGGCGGGTTTGACGGCGGGCGAGTACACTGCGGCGGCGGCCGCGTACGGGCTCGCGACGGGGTTCGGCGACACGGCGTCGGTCGGCATTGGCGGGATCACGCTGGGTGGCGGCCTCGGGTTCCTGCACCGCAAGTACGGCCTCACGGTGGACAACCTGCTCGCGGCGGAGGTCGTGACGGCGGACGGCGAGGTGGTCGTGGCGGATGCGGAATCGCACCCGGATCTGTTCTGGGCCATCCGCGGCGGCGGCGGCAACTTCGGCGTCGTCACGCGCTTTCGGTACCGGCTGCACGAGGTCGGCGACGTCGTCGGCGGGGTGATGATGCTGCCGATGACGCCGGCCCGGCTGGTCGAGCTGGTCGGCGTGCTCACCGAAGCACCGGACGAGGTGTCGGGCCTGGCCGGCGTGATGTTCGCGCCGCCGATGCCGTTCGTCCCGGCCGAGCACCACGGCAAGCTGGTCGCGACGGTCATGCTGGTCCACGCCGGCCCCATCGCCGAGGGTGAACGGTTCCTCGCCCGGCTCCGCGCGCTCGCCTCGCCGATCATCGATGCGGTCCGGCCGATGCGGTACCCGCAGATCTACGCGGGGCCGGAGCCGCCGAACCCGGCGCGCGCGGCCCTGCATCCGTTCTTCCTGGACACGTTCGACCGCGCCACGGCGGACGCGGCCGTCGCAGCGCTCGAGCGGTCCAGCGCGCGCATGCGCGTGGTGCAGATCCGTCCGCTGGGCGGCGCGGTTGCCCGCGTCTCGCGCGACGCGACCGCGTTCGCGCATCGCGACCGGCGCATGATGGCGATCGTCGCGGCTCTGTACGAAGATGCCGGCGAGACGGCGGCGCACGAGGCGTGGGCCGCGCAGGCCGCCGCGGAGCTGCGCCAGGGCGAGCCGGGCGCGTACGTCGGCTTCATGGGTGAGGCCGATGAGGCGCGGGTCCGCGAGGCGTACCCGGGCGCGACCTGGGACCGGCTGGCGGCCATCAAAGCGCGCTACGATCCCGCGAACGTGTTCCGGCTGAATCAGAACGTGCCGCCGGCGAACGGCCGCGGTTGACGGAGCGCCCGGCCGGTCGGCACGTGCGAGTGCCGGCCGGCCGCGCTCAGTCCGCCGCCATCCGCAGGTCGTGGTCGAAGCCGATGCGCGCGGCGCCCTGCTCGATGGCGAGCACGGCGAGCGCGCCCTCCGCGATGGCCTCTGTGACCCTGCGCGCCTCGACCGCGTCGCCGATCACGCGCACGTCCGGCACGGCCGCCTTCAGCGCATCGGCGAGGCCGTCGTTGGGCCGGGCGCCGAGGCAGTAGACGACGGTCGCGGCCGGGATGGTCTCGACGCCGTACGGGCTCTCCACCGTCACCTCGCCCCGGTCGACACGCATGATCTTGGTCTCCGTCAGGATCCGGACGCCGAGCGTCTCCAGCCGCTGGAGCAGCAGCGCGCGGTCGTCGATGGGCGCGTCGGTCGCCACCGCATCGGTCATCTCGACGATCGTGACCTCGCACCCGCGCTCTGCGAGGAACTCGGCCGTCTGGGCGCCGGAGCAGCCGCCGCCCGCGATGACGACGGGGCTCTTCGCCTCCTTCTCGCCGAGCAGCAGCTCCACCGCGAACGCGGTGTCCGCGCCGGGGGCGGTGTGGATGCGCGGGCGGAACGGCGAGGAGCCGATGGCGACGATCGCGGCGTCCGGCGCGACCTCGCGCACCGCGTCCGCCGTCGCGCGCGTGCCGGTGCGGATGTCGACGTCGAGCCGGCGCAGCTCGCGCGTCAGGGACTCGCGCAGCTCTCGCCAGCCGGGCCGGTACGGCGCGGCCTCCGCGGCGAAGAGCTGGCCGCCGAGCGCGTCGTCCTCCTCGAAGAGCACGACGCCGTGGCCGCGCTGTGCCGCGATCCGCGCTGCGGTCATCCCGCCCGGCCCGCCGCCGGCGATGGCGATCTTCAGCGCGCGCGCCGGCGGCCGCTCGAACACCTCCTCGCGGCTCGTCTCCGGGTTGACCGTGCACCACACGTCCTTGTGCTCGAAGAGGCGGGAGACGCACCCCTGGTTGCACGCGATGCACGGGATGATCTCCTCGAACCGCCCTTCCCGCGCCTTGTTCGGCCAGTCCGGGTCGGCGACCAGCGTGCGGCCGATGGCGACGAAGTCCGCACGGCCCGTGGCGACGATCTCGTCCGCCAGCCGGGGGTCGCGGATCTTGCCCACGGCGATGACCGGCACGCCGACGGCCGCCTTGACGCGCTCGGCGAACGGGAGCAGCACGCCGTCCTCGCGCGCCATCGGCGGCATCATGTAGCCGCGCGTGTACGATGCGTAGCTCCCCACCGAGATGTGGAGCGCCGCCACGCCCAGGTCCTCCAGGCGCCGCGCGATCACGACCGTGTCGTCCGGCGTGAGGCCGCCCGGCACCAGCTCGTCGCAGGACAGCCGGACGATGACCGGGAAGTCCCGGGACACGGCAGCCTGCGCCGCCTGGACGACCTCGACCAGGAAGCGCATCCTGTTGTCGAGCGACCCGCCGTACTGGTCCTCGCGCTGGTTCGTGAACGGCGAGAGGAACTGGGTGATGAGGTAGCCGTGCGCGCCGTGGATCTCGAGGAAGTCGCAGCCCGCCGCCTCGGCGCGGCGCGCGGAGTCGGCGAACGCGCGGATGATGTCGTGGATCTCCTCCACCTCCAGCGCGCGCGGCGCCTCCTTCATGAGCGGATCGGGAATCGCCGACGGCGCGACCGGACGCTCCCCCGTGATGCGCGACTGTGTCTGCCGCCCTGCGTGATAGAGCTGCGGCCCGATGGCCGCGCCGTGCGCGTGCGCGACCTCGACCAGGCCGGCGAGCCCGCCAATGACGAAGTCGTTGTGCAGCCCGAGCTGGTGGTGGAAGCCGCGGCCGTCCGGGCGAACGAAGCTGGCCTCCAGGATCATCGTGCCCACGCCACCGCGGGCGAGCCGCTCGATGTGGGCCCGGTACCGCGGCGTCACGCGGCCGTGCTCGTCCGCGTAGTTGCGCACCATCGGCGGCATGACCACGCGGTTCTTCGTTCTCGCACGGCCGATCCGTCCGGGGCTGAAGAGCGAACGCAGCGCAGGCATGGTCGGCTCCTGGGCAAGACGCGGCTGTGTGACGGCGGCGGGTTGCAATCTCCGCACCAGCCGCGGCTCGCGGGGGAGGCGTTTGGAGCGGCCTCGTCCTGCCGGGAGGGGGTGCGCCCTCAGCCCCAGGATCGCGACGATGGCGAGCGATCTCGTCGCCGGGCGCGCCACGGACGGAGGCCACGGACTGGACCATCTCTTGCCGCGCAGCACCGTCCCGGCGGCCCCAACGAACCGGAGATCCACCATGCGCACACGTCGTGCGACTCTCGTCCCGCTCCTCCTGCTGGCCTGCAATGGCGCCGCTGAACGGGATGGCGCGCCGGAGGCGGCCCGAGCGCCGATGCCGGCAGCGCACCCCGTTCCACCCGACTGCCCCCGCGTCGAGACTCGCCCGCCGAACGCGCGGGGCCAGCGGCCCGCGTTTCCCGGCCAGACCCGCGCGTGCGCAGTGGATTCGGATGTGGAGTACGACGTCGTCGTGCTGGCACGCGGGCTCGAGCACCCCTGGGCGGTGGAGCCGCTGCCGGACGGCGACCTGCTCGTGACCGAGCGGCCGGGCCGCATGCGCATCATCACGGCGGCCGGTCAGGTCGGCGAGCCGATCGAGGGGTTGCCGCGGGTGGACGCGCGCGGGCAGGGCGGCCTCCTCGATGTCGCGCTCAGCCCGAGCTTCGAGGCCGACCGCACCATCTTCTGGAGCTACGCCGAGCCGCGGGAGGGCGGCAACGGGACCGCCGTCGCGCGCGGCGTGCTCTCCCCCGATCGCAGCAGGGTCGACGACGTGCGGGTCATCCTCCGCGCCGAGCCGACCTACGCAGGCCGCAACCACTTCGGCTCCCGCCTCGCCTTCGGCCCGGACGGCATGCTGTACATCACGACCGGCGACCGGTTCGACACGCGCAGGCGCATGCACGCGCAACGGCTCGACAACCATCTCGGCAAGGTCCTGCGCATCGCGCCGGACGGATCCGTGCCGCAGGACAACCCGTTCGCCGGTCAGGGGAATGCGCGGGCGGAGATCTGGTCGCTCGGCCACCGGAACGTGCAGGCCATGGCCTTCGATCCGCAGGGCCGGCTCTGGATCGTGGAGCACGGGCCCCAGGGTGGCGACGAGCTGAACCTGATCCAGCGCGGCAGGAACTACGGCTGGCCGCTCGTCTCCTACGGCGAGGAGTACACGGGGCGGCCGATCGAGACGGCGGAGACGCAGCGCCCCGGCTACGAGCAGCCGGTCTATTACTGGGACCCCGTGATCGCGCCGTCCGGCGCGCAGTGGTACACGGGGGATGCGTTTCCTGCGTGGCGCGGCAGCCTCTTCGTCGGCGGGCTGGTTGCCGAGGCGCTGGTGCGGCTCGTGATCGAGGACGAGCGTGTGACGGGCGAGGAGCACCTGCTCGGGGAGCGCGACCAGCGGGTGCGGGACGTGCGCCAGGGGCCGGACGGCATGCTGTACGTGGTGACGGACGAGGACGAGGGCGAGCTGTGGCGGGTCGTGCCGCGGCGGTGAGGCGAGGATCGCGGCAGGTCCCCGACGCCTTCCAGAACGGCGCCGGTAGCCCTCTTGGGGAGCGTGCGGCGCGATGACCGCGAACCCCGCCCTGACGTTCGCCATCGCGCTGATCGCTGGCGTCATCGCGCAATCGCTCGCCCGGCACCTGCGCATCCCGGGCATCGTCCTGCTCCTGCTGACCGGCGCCGTGCTGGGCCCCGAGGCGCTCGGCCTCGTCCACCCCGACACGCTGGGTGCCGGCCTCGAGCTGCTCGTCGGATTCTCCGTCGCGATCGTGCTGTTCGAGGGCGGGCTCAACCTGAAGCTCGAGCGCGTCCGCCGCGAAGCCCAGACCATCCGCCGGCTGATCACGCTCGGCGCATTCGTGTCGCTCGCCGGCGGGATGCTCGCCGCGCGCTACGTCCTCGGGTGGGACTGGCGCACCGCGGTGCTGTTCGGCTCGCTGATCACCGTGACCGGGCCGACCGTGACCCTCCCGTTGCTGCGCCGCATCCGTGTCACGCCCAACATCGCGACGATCCTCGAGGCCGAGGCCGTCCTGATCGACCCGATCGGCGCGATCGTAGCCGTCGTCGCGCTCGAGGTGGTGCTGGCGACGACGGCACAGGCCGCCGCGTTCGGCCTGCTCGGGATCCCCGCCCGGCTCTTCACCGGCACGTCGCTCGGCGTGCTCGGCGGCATCGGAATGGGCCTGCTGCTCCGCCACGAGCGGATCGTGCCGGCAGGGCTCGAGAACATCTTCGCGCTCTCGCTCGTGCTCGTCCTCTACACGTTCGGCAACGCCGCGGTGCCGGAGAGCGGGATCCTCGCCGCGACCGTCGCGGGCCTCGTCGTCGGCAACATGCGCACGCACCTCGAGCGCGAGCTCCGCGAGTTCAAGGAGCAGCTCACCGTCCTGCTAGTGGGGCTGCTCTTCGTCTTGCTCGCTGCCGACGTGCGCCTCGCGGAGGTCACCGGCCTGGGTTGGGCCGGCGTCGCCACGGTGCTGCTCGTGATGTTCGTGATCCGCCCCGTCGGCGTCGCGCTCTGCACGCACGGCTCCGCGCTGACCTGGCGCGAACGCGCCTTCATCGCGTGGCTCGGCCCTCGCGGCATCGTCGCCGCGGCGGTCGCCTCCCTGTTCGCGCAGGCCCTGCTCGACCGCGGCATCCCGCTGGGCGGCGAGCTGCGCGCGCTCGTGTTCTTCGTCATCGCGACGACCGTGATCGTGCAGGGTCTCTCCGGCGGTCCGATCGCCGGGGCCCTCGGCATCCGGCGCCGGACCGACACGGGCTACATCGTCGTGGGCGCCAACCCACTGGGCCGCGCGCTCGCCCACGCGCTCGGCGCTGCCGGCGAGGAGATCGTGCTCATTGACAACAACGCCACGGAGGTCCGGGCGGCGGAGGAGGAAGGGCTGCCGGTCATCCTCGGCAGCGCCAACGAGGAAGGGCCGCTGATCCGCGCCGACATCGAGGGGCGCCGCGGCTTCGTCACCGTGACGACGAACGAGGGCCTCAACCTGCTGCTGGCCCGGCACGCGAAGGAGCTGTTCCGCGTGCGCCGCACATACGTCACCGTCCACCGCGCCAAGGCCGGCATCCAGCCGTCGCACGTCCACGAGGCCGGTGCCAGCGTCCTGTTCGGCGGCCCGATCGACGTGCAGCAGTGGATCCACCGCGTGCGACAGCAGGCCGTGACGACCCAGCACTGGCGCTACGCCGGCGAAGCCGATGGGGGCGCGCCCCAGAAGGGACGGGACGGCGTCGCTCTCGCCGGTCTGCTGCCGCTCGTGATCGTGCGGCGCGGCACGGCCATGCCGGCAGGCGATGACATCCGCATCCAGCCCGGCGATGTCGTGACCCTGCTGGTTCAGCGCGAGGCGGCCGCGGCGGTCCGCGATCGCCTGGTCGCCGACGGCTGGGAGCCAGCGCCAGCGGACGCGAGGGCACGGGCGGCATAGCAAGCCCGACGCCGGCCCCGCGCCCTCGCCGCTCGACTCACCGTTCGCCGCTCGCCACGCCGGGCCGGCGCCACTTGTTGGGCGGCGGCGGCTCCTCGCGCAGGCGCACGGGATTCGCCTCCAGCAGCCGCAGCGCCTCCTTCACCGCAGCCTCGAGCTGGGGATCGTGGCCGGCGATCACCTCGGCCGGCGTCATCTCGACCTCGATGTCCGGCGCGACGCCCTCGTTCTCGACGTCCCACTCGCCGTCCAGGTTGAAGAAGCCGCCGCGCGGCGCGATCATGACGCCGCCGTCGATGAGCGGCGGCGTGTCCCACGTGCCGACGAGCCCGCCCCAGGTGCGCGTGCCGACCAGCGGCCCGATGCCGAGGAAGCGGAACATGTAGGGCAGCAGATCGCCGCCGGAGCCCGCCATCTCGTTGATGACCATCACCTTCGGCCCCCAGATGCCCGCGCCGGGCGAGGTGAACGGCCGGCGGTCCGCGACGGCGTTGTTGAAGTAGCCGTGCAGCCGCCGTGACATGATGTCCACGATGTAGTCCGCCGCGGAGCCGCCGGTGTTGAAGCGCTCGTCGATCACCGCGCCCTGCTTGTCCTGCTGCGCGAAGTACTCGCGGTTGAACGCCGTGTAACCGCCCCGCGCGGTGTTCGGCAGCCACACGTACGCGAGCCGCCCGCCGCTCAGCTCGTCCACCTTGCGGCGGTTCTCCTCGACCCACGCGTGCGTGCGGAGCCCGGACTCGCTCGCCACGGGCACCACCGTGATCACCCACGAGCCCTCGCGCGTCGGCCGGCGGTTCACCCGCAGGAACGTCTGGCGGTTGGCCGTGTTCTCGAAGAGCCGGTACGGGTTCTCGGGCGCGCGCAGCTCGACGCCGTTGACCTCCAGGATGTAGTCGCCCTCCGCCACGCGCAGCCCGGGCGCCGCGAGCGGCGCGCGCATCTCCGGGTTCCAGGGATCGCCCCTGTAGATCCGCTTGATGCGGTAGCGCCCTTCGTGGATCTCGAGGTCGGCGCCCAGCAGGCCGACGGAGACCTCATCGATGTCCGGGAGGTCGCCGCCGCGCACGAACGAGTGGCCCACCGAGAGCTCGGCGCCCATCACGTCCAGCAGGTAAGTCAGGTCGGAGCGGTGCCGCACGTGCTCGACCCACGGCTCGTACATCGCGCGCACCTGTTGCCAGTCCGCGCCGTGGGTGTTGGGCACGTAGAGGAAGTCCCGCTGGAAGCGCCAGCCCTCCACGAACATCTGCCGCCACTCGGCCCGCGGGTCCACGCGCATCCTCAGCGGCGACGTGTTCAGCCGCCCGTCGCCCACCTTCGGCGCCGTGCGCGCCGTCGCGTCCACGATGCCCCAGGTCGCCGCACCGCGCCCGCCCGGCCCGCCAGGTCCGCCGCCACCCGCCCGGTACAGCAGCTTCTTGCCGTCCGCCGAGAACGTGTAGAACTGCACACCCACGAGGAACGGCTGGGCCTTGCGTTCCTCGAGTGTGTACCTATGCACCGTCACGCCTTGCTGGTTCGGCACCGCCTCGCCGTAGAAGATCGTGCCCTCCGCGCCCGCGACCAGCGACGTGTAATTGCGGCGCGGCACGTTCAGCGCGACGATCCGGTCGCCGATGCCGGCGAAGTCGATCTGCAAGGGCCGGAGCGAGGGCAAGGGCGAGGGCGAGGGGGTTGCGCCGCGCCCCTTCCCCGCCGCTCCCCCGCCCTTGCCCTGGCCCTGGCCCGCGGTGCCCCCTCGGGCCGCCGCGACCGTTTCATCACCGGTTTCGGGCAGGAGCGGCGAGGGCTCGGAAGCGGAGAGCACCGCCAGATAGACCCCGCGCGTCGTCGGCCGGTCGTACGAGCTCATGTCAAGCCAGCCGGTGTTCAGCGCGACGTCCGTGCTGGCCAGGAAGTAGAGGTACTTGCCGCTCGCGTCCCAGGCCGGCGAGAGCGCGTCGGCCATCCCGTCCGTCACCTGGTAGCTCTTCCCGTCCTCGAGCGAGTACACGAACACCGCGTGCAGCTTGTTCGCCAGGCGCTTCGCGTACGCGATGTAGCGCGAGTCCGGCGACCACACCGGGTCCACGGTGCGCTGCGGGAACAGCCAGTTGTCCGTGTCCACCTTCACGTTCCGACCCGTTTCCACGTCCACGTACCACAGGTTCAGGTCGGTGTCCGTGAACACGATCTTCTTCGAGTCCGGCGACCAGGCGGGCGTGAAGTAGAAGGTCTTGCTCTCCAGCTCGATGACGCGCCGCTCGCCGATGCCCTCCTGATCCGCGATGACGAGCCGGTACTCGCCGCCCTCGTCGCTGAACCACGCGATCTTCTGCCCGTCCGGCGACCACGTCGGCTGCCGGTCCGCCACGCCCGGGCTGTTCGTCAGGTTGCGCCAGTCCCCTTCCTCCGCGGGCACGGTGAAGATCTCGCCGCGCGCCTCGAACACCGCGCGCTTGCCCGTGGGCGAGAGCCGCGCGTTGGTCAGCCGGTGGCCGACCGATTCCCAATGCGGCATCGCCCAGGGGAAGTCGCCGGCGACGCGGATGTCCACGGGCCGGGACCGCCCTTCCGCGGGGTCGTACAGGTGGATCATGCCCGCCTGCTCGAACACCAGCACGCCGCCGCCCGCGTCCAGGTTCTTGACGTCGTAGTCCCGGAACGTGGTGACCTGCCGGAGCTGCTTCGTGCGCGTGTCGTACGCCCACACGTTCATCGCCCAGTCGCGGTCGGACAGGAAGTAGACCTCATCGCCGAGCCAAACGGGGTCCACGTCGTTGCTGCCCTCCCACGGCGGCGTCTCGAGCGTGTAGTCGTCGAGGTCCAGGATCCACACCGGCCGGTTCTGCCCGCCCCGATAGTTGCGGAACTCGTCCTCCCAGGGCGAGACCATCTGGTAGGCGAACCGGGCGCCGTCCGGCGAGTGCTCGCCGCGGTGCGCGCGCGGCATCGGCAGCGCCTGCGGGAAGTCCGCAGCCAGCCCCACCGTGAAGAACTTCTCACCGCGCGGCGCGTTCTCCCGGCCGGACGAGAAGACCACGCGCTGTCCGTCCGGCGTCCAACCCTGGACGACGTCCGCTCCCGGGTGCCACGTCAGCCGCCGTGGCTCGCCACCCTCGACCGGCACCACGTACACGTCCGTGTTGCCGCCGTACTGGCCGGAGAACGCAACCCAGCGGCCGTCGGGCGAGAGCTGCGGATCCGTCTCCTGCCCCGGGAAGCTGGTGAGCCGGCGGGCAGTACCGCCCTCGCGCCCCACGATCCAGATGTCGTTCGCGTACGCAAACGCGATGTGGCGCGTGCTCACGGTGGGCTCGCGCAGGAGCCGCGTGGACTGGGCTTCGAGGGGGGCCGCGGCCAGCACGGCCGCCGCCACGAGGAGCAGAGCGTGACGCTTCATGGCTGTCACCGGTTGGAAGGTGGTTGGAGTCCCGGTCCCCGAGCGCTCGCCGCCGCCGGATCGCGACGGCGGCGGATCCCGTGGAGCGGCCCGCGCGGGCCGTCCTCCTGCTTGCCGCAAGCGGGAACCTATGGCCTCCCGCGCGAGGCAGCCAGGATCACGGCCCCGACTGCGCGGCCCCGCCCGGGGTTCCCCGGGCGCCCCGAACGTTTGCGCCCGGCGGCCTGCGCCCTATTATTCGCTCTTCCCGACAGTCCCGCTTCCGGACCCGCCGCGCACTGCCGGCCGCGCGGGCTCTCACCCCGCGGCCGCCGCGGCCCAGGCAACGGAGACGCTCCACATGTCCACCCATCCCAGCGCCGCGTCCCCGATCACGGATCCCGGCCGCCTCGCGGCCCACGCGCCGCGCCGCCGCACCGCGCCCGGCGCCGGAGCCCCCGCCCCCGCCCTCGCCCTGGCCCTGCTGCTGGGCGCGATGCTGGCGGCCCAGCCGGCTCCCGTCCAGGCGCAAAGGCGCCTGACCACCCCACAAGAGGAATTCGGCCACGAGATCGGCGCGGACTACCAGCTCCCGAACTACCAGCAGCTCATGGCCTACTGGCAGAAGCTGGCCGTCCAGTCCGACCGCATGGTTCTCGACACCATCGGCTACACCGCGGAGGGCCGGCCCCAGCTCATGGCCATCATCACATCGCCCGAGAACCACCGGAACCTCGAGCGCTACAAGGAGATCTCCCGCCGCCTCGCGCTCGCCGAGGGGCTGACCGATGAGGAGGCGCGCGCGCTTGCGCGTGAGGGCAAGGTCGTCGTCTGGATCGACGGCGGGCTGCATGCCACCGAGGTGCTCGGCGCCCAGCAGCTCATGGAGCTGGTCTGGCAGATGGTCAGCAGGAACGACCCGGAGACGCTCCGCATCCTCGACGACGTCATCATCCTCGCCGTCCACGCGAACCCCGACGGCCATGACCTCGTCGCCAACTGGTACATGCGCGAGCCCGAGCCGACACGCCGCTCGACCCGCGGCATCCCGCGCCTTTACCAGAAGTACATCGGGCACGACAACAACCGCGACTTCTACCTCGTCTCGCAGCCCGAGACCGAGAACATGAGCCGCGTGCAGTACCGCGAGTGGTACCCGCAGATCGTCTACAACCACCACCAGACCGGCCCGCGCGGCACCGTCCTCTTCGCGCCGCCGTTCCGCGATCCGTTCAACTACAACTACGACCCGCTGATCGTGGCGGGCATCGACCTGGTGGGCGCGGCGATGCACAGCCGCTTCATCGCGGAGGGCAAGCCGGGCGCGACGATGCGCCGCGGCGCCAACTACTCGACCTGGTGGAACGGCGGGCTCCGCACCACCGCCTACTTCCACAACATGATCGGGCTGCTCACGGAGACGATCGGCAACCCGACGCCGATCGAGATCCCCTTCGTGCCCGACCGCCAGCTCCCCAGCGGCGACCTCCCCTTCCCCGTGCCACCCCAGACCTGGCACTTCCGCCAGTCCATCGAATACTCGATGACCGCGAACCGCGCGGTGCTGGATGTGGCCTCGCGCTACCGCGAGACCTTCCTCTACAACATGTACCGGATGGGGCGGAACTCGATCGAGCGCGGCAGCCGCGACCACTGGACGATCCGGCCGCGCCAGATCGAGGCCGTGCGCAAGGCGATGGCGGAGGATCGCGCCGGCCGCGCCAGGGCCGGCGCCGCCGGGCAGGCGACGGAACGCGTGGCCGCCGGCGACACGACGTCGTCCTCCGACCGCTACTGGGCCATGCTCCACGATCCGGCGCTGCGCGACCCGCGCGGCTACATCCTGCCCGCGGACCAGCCGGATTTCTTGACCGCGACCAAATTCGTGAACGCGCTCATCAAGAGCGGCATCACCGTGCACCGCGCCACCGCGGCGTTCACCGTAAACGGAAAGCGCTACCCCGCGGGCTCGTACGTCGTGAAGACGGCCCAGGCGTTCCGGCCGCACATCCTCGACATGTTCGAGCCGCAGGACCACCCCGATGACTTCCAGTACGAGGGCGGGCCCCCGATCCCGCCGTACGACAACGCGGGCTGGACGCTCGCCTACCAGATGGGCGTGGAGTTCGACCGCATCCTGGACGGCTTCGATGGCCCGTTCGAGAAGCTCGACGACGTCGTCTCACCGCCGCCCGGCCGCGTCACAGCGGCGGGGCGCAACGGCGGCTGGCTGCTCTCGCACCGCGTGAACGACGCGTTCATCGCCGTCAACCGCCTGCTTGCCGCGGGCGAGGAGGTGTACTGGCTGATCCAGCCGGTGCGCGCCGGCGGCACCGAGCATCCCGCCGGCACGTTCTTCATCCGTTCCAGCGAGCGCGCACTGCCGCTCCTGCGCGAGCTGGCGGCGGAGAAGGGGCTGAGCTTCGAGGCCGTCGGCTCGCGCCCGCGCGCCGAGGCGCTGCGGCTCCGGCCCGTGCGCATCGGGCTCTGGGACCGCTACGGCGGCTCCATGCCCTCCGGCTGGGTGCGCTGGCTGCTCGAGCAGTTCGAGTTCCCGTTCCAGCTCGTCTTCGCGCCCGAGCTGGACCGCGGCGACCTCCGCGAGACGTACGACGTCCTCATCTTCGTGGATGGCGCGATCCCCGCCGTGCGCCGCACCGCCGCGTCCGGGGATGAGCCGGTCGGCCGCGCGTTTCGGCAGCAGGAGCCGCGCAACGTGCCCGAGGAGTACCGCGACCGCATCGGCACGATCACGGCCGAACAGACGATCCCGCAGCTCCGCGAGTTCCTCGAGGACGGCGGCACGGTCCTGACCATCGGCAGCTCGACGAACCTCGCCTACCACCTCGGCCTGCCGGTCGCGGACGGGCTCACCGAGACGCGCGAGGACGGCACCGAGCGCCGGCTGGCCCGCGAGGAGTTCTACGTGCCCGGCTCGGTGCTGCGCGTGCGCGTGGACAACACGGCGCCGATCGCGCACGGCATGCCTGACGCCGTGGACGTCACGTTCGACAACAGCCCGACGTTCCGGCTGACCGAGGACGCGGAGCGCCGCGGCGTCCGCCGCGTCGCGTGGTTCGACACGGCCGAGCCGCTGCGCAGCGGCTGGGCGTGGGGGCAGCACCACCTCGAGGGCGACGCAGCGGTCGTCGAAGCCGAGGTGGGCGATGGCAAGCTGTTCCTGTTCGGGCCGGAGATCACGTTCCGCGCGCAGCCGCACGGCACGTTCAAGTTCCTGTTCAACGGGATCTACCTCGGCGTTGCGGAGCCGGCGCGGCTGCGGTAGGCGCCGCTGCCGGGCTCACCGCCCCAGCAGCTCGCTCAGCACGCTCCGCCCCACCGCGTCAGGCGGCGCCGGGATGCCCAGCCACTCCGCGATGGTGGGCGCGACGACGGTCGTCCGCACCGGGCCGATGCGCCGCGGCCCGAACCCGGCGCCCTCCGCGCAGAACGCCGTCCACATGTCCGGCTCCTCGGGCGGGAAGCCGTGGCCGGCATCGATGCGCGCCTCCGCAATCGCCGGCCCGCTCGGGTCGGGCGACCAGCGCACGCCCGGCGCCGTCGCGTAGTACAGGTCGCCGCCCGCCGGCCCGCCGATGCCCAGCTCCGGATGCTCGCCCGGCCGGTACACGCGCGTCACGACCGGCTGCCCCGCCGGGTCGCGCACCGCGAGCAGGGCCGCCTCGGCAGCGGCCAGCACGCGCGCCTCGTCTTCCGGCGGCACGATGCCGCCGCGCCATGCGGTGCGGTTGATGCTGACCCAGTAGCCGTTGGGCGAGAGCGCGCGCGTGCGCGTGAGGTCCGCCCGCCCGCTTTCGTCCAGCACGAGCAGCCCCGCAGCCCTCAGCGCGGCGTTCGGCCGGAAGACCCGCCACGTCGCGCGCATGCCGTGGTCGCCCACGACGAACAGCGCCGCGCCCGGCGCGCCCGCCGCCAGCCGGCGCAGGTGCTCGAGCCGCAGGTCCACCAGCGCCCACGCGCGCCGCCGCAGCTCCTGCACCTTCCGCGCGACGGCGTCGTCGTAGCCCGGCCACTCGCGTGCGACGTAGCCGTAGAAGCGGTGGTCCACCCCGTCCGCGAGCGGGAAGTAGTCGAGCAGCAGGTCCACGCCCAGCTCGTTCCACGCCCACTCGCTGCCGCGCATGTATTGCCGCGTCAGGTACTCGTACGTCTCGAGCAGCCGCGCCTCGGCCGTGCCGTCGCCGCCCTTCCACGCGGGCGCGCCGAACGCGCCCGCCGCGAACAGCGCGTCCGCGCCTCCCGCGACCCAGCCGCGCACCGCCGCGTCGTACGCCGCCGCGACCTCCGGCCGGTTCGCCTCGATCACGTTCAGCCCCGGGTGGTACAGCAGGTAGTGCGAGCCGTCCGGCGCGAGCTCGAACAGCCGCACGGCGAGGTACGTGCGCCCGCCGTCGACCTCGAGCTCGAGCGGATCGGAAAAGTGGCGCGCCAGAGCGCGGCCGCGCGGATCCGACGTGTCCGCGGGCGCCGCCGCGGCGACCACGCCCGCCGTGACGTCACGCGAGAGCGCGACCCGCACGTGCGTGTACACGCTGTCGCCGTAGAACAGTGCGAACACCGAGTCCTCGCCCACCACCCACGCGGTCTCGAGCGGCGGCACGCGCCCGGCGCTCGCCTTCTCGAGCCCCGCCCACCCGGCCGCCGGCCGCAGCGGGTGCGTGCGCTCGGTCAGCACCGCGTGCCGCGCGATCTCCCGGTTGTGCCCGTTCACCACGGAGAGGTTCGGCCGCTGGAGCACTTGCGCCGCGGCCTCGCGCCGCACGCTCATCTCCGCCTCGTCACGGCTGGACGCCGGCGGGTAGCCCGGCGGCTGCGGCGCCTGCGTCACCTGGTGCCCCATCACCGTGCGGCCCGCGCGCGCCGCCGTGATCCACAGCGGCTCCGCGCCGAGCACCTCCGCGCTGAAGCCGGAGACGCCGTCGACCAGCGTGTGCCGGTCCCGCGGCAGCCGCGGCTGACGGTTCGCCGTCACGCCCGTCACGTCGCCGTACGCGCCCGTCCACAGCACCGCGTGGCTCGGCGCCGTCACGCTCGGGAACGCCGACACCGCGTGCGCCGCGCACGCGCCGCCCTCGAACAGCGCGAGGAAGTTCGGCACCACGTCGGGCGGCAGCGACTCCCGCACGCGCGCCTCGTTCAACGCGTCGAAGCTGACGACGATCGCCCTGCGCGGCGGCCGGGATTCCTCAGCGGCACCGGTGGGCGCCGCCGGTCCGTCCGCCACCCCGGCGCCCGGCGCGCCCGCCGGCGGCGGCGCCGGCGCGCGCGTGCACGCGGCGATCACGAGGAGCGGCAGCAGGATGCGGGCAGATCGGCTGCGGGTCTGGAGCAACATCGCCTCCCCGGACTTGTCGTGCATTCGGGATCCGCCGCGCCTCGGGCGGACGCGGCGGCCGGACGTTACTGCGGCGCCGCGCGGCGCGGCAAGGAGGCCGGCCGGCTCCTATGACGGAGCTCGACCGCCGCCGGCGCGGCCGAGTCCGCACGCAGCGCCGGGCGATCGTCGCGACTCAGCCTAGATGACCCACCGATCGGCAATGCGGTCCACGACCCACGCGCCGTCCTGGCGCCTCAGCACATACGTGATGCCACGGATTTCGTACAACGTTGGATCTCGACATACGCGTCGCCGCCGTCTGAGTGGTCATCGCCAGCCAGGATTCTCTCGTCTTGCGCCTCGGGATCCCAACGCTTTATTAGGTTCTCCGAGACCATGACGTTCGGGTCATTCAACAGTCACACCCGACGGCACCGACACGGAGAACCGTTTCACCCGTGAGCTACACCGTACAGGACCTGCTCAAGCTCTTCGACCTCGAGCAGATCGAATACAACATCTACCGCGGCCGCAACCGCGACATCGGCAGCGGCCGCGTGTTCGGCGGACAGGTGCTCGCGCAGGCGCTCGTCGCCGCGCGCCGCACCATCGAGGAGGACCGCGACGCGCACTCCGTCCACGGCTACTTCATCCTGCCCGGCGACCTGAGCGTCCCGATCGTCTACTTCGTGGACCGCTTGCGGGATGGCAAGAGCTTCACCACGCGCCGTGTCACGGCGATCCAGCACGGCCGCGCGATCTTCAACATGTCCGCCTCGTTCCAGGTGAGGGAGCCGGGGCCCGAGCACCAGATCGAGCCGCCCCAGGCGGCGCCGCCCGAGTCGCTCCGGCCGGAGCTGGACATGATCCGCGAGACCGCGCACCAGATCCCGGAGCACATCCGCCCCGTGCTCACCCAGGACCGGCCGATCGACTTCCGACCGGAGACGCCGCGCGAGCCGGTCGGTAGCGGCAAGCATCCCCCGCTGCGCCGGATCTGGCTGCGCGCGATCGGCCAGATCCCGGACGAGCTGCTCCTGCACCAGGCCGTGCTCGCCTACGCGTCCGACTACGGCCTGCTCGGCACCGCGCTCCAGCCGCACGGGCTCTCGATCCGCACGCCGAACCTCCAGGTCGCGTCGCTCGACCACGCGATCTGGTTCCACCGCCCGTTCCGCGCCGACGAGTGGCTGCTCTACGTGATGGACAGCCCCGCCGCCGCCGGCGCGCGCGGCTTCGTGCGCGGCAGCTTCTTCACGCGGGACGGCGTGCTGGTCGCGTCCGTCGCGCAGGAAGGGCTCATGCGGGTGCGCTAGGGCCGGGGCGAGGGCGAGGGCGAGGGCGGGGGAACTTCTTAAGTGCGGATTGCGGCGTTCGCCGCGCCTTCCTCCGACGCGTTGTCGGCGCCGCGGCGCTGCCGAACGGGCTCGCCGGGCGCGCGGGGCGCGTGCCGGAGCCACGGCCGCTCCTGCTCTCGCCGGTCCGCCGGCGAAGGCAGGCCTGAGCCGCTCACGACCTCGCGTGCCTCGCCAGCCACGCCGGCAGCTCCGGATCCGCGTAGGCGCGCTCCCACGCGCCGTGCCCCACGCCCTCGTAGATCGTCAGCCGGGGATCGCCGCCGGCCGCGCGCATCGCCTCGACCATGCGCCGCGAGGCGTCCGCCGGCACCGCATCGTCCTTCGCGCCGTGGAAGCACCAGACCGGCATGCGCGCGAGCCGCCGGGCATCGGCCACGCTGCCGCCGCCGCAGATCGGCACGAGCGCCGCGAAGACGTCACGCTCGCGCGCGCCGATCGCCCAGGTGCCCGTGCCGCCCATCGAGAGGCCGGTGAGATAGATGCGCGACGCGTCCACCGCGAACTCGCGGCGCGTGTCCGCGAGCGTGGCGAGGACCAGCTCGCGGTGCGCGCCCCACCCCGCGCGCCCGGCCGGCTTCTGCGGGAAGATCACGATGAAGTCCCAGCGCCGCGCGTCCGCCAGGATCGCCGGCCCCAGCCCCACCGCGACCGGCTTCCACCCGTCGTCGCCCTCCTCGCCCCGGCCATGCAGGAAGACGATCGCCGGCAGCGGCCGCGCCGGGTCGTACCACCACGGGATGTAGACGACGTAGCGCGAGACGCCGCCGGCGCGCTGGACCGTGCGGCTGAGGAACCCCGTCGTCACACGTCGGCATCCGCGGCGCGCCAGCGCGCGGGGACGCGGTCCCAGCGATCATCATCGCCGTGCCGATGGTCGCGCCCGCGGAAGCGCTCCTCCTCCCACCGCAACTGCTCGCGCCACCGCTCCTGCTCCCGCTCCCACCGCTGCTGCTCACGGCGCAGTCGCTCCTGCTCGCGCTGCAGCCGCTCCTGCTCGCGCTGCAGCTCCCGCTCGAGGTCCCGCAGCGCGCGCTGCAGCGTCCGCTCGACCGTGCGTCCGAGCCGCTCCAGGTCCCGGCCGTCCGGTGCAACGGCGCGCAGCTCGCGCTCGACCTCCGGCCCCAGCTCGCGCAGCAGCATGTCGGGCAGCGCGTCGAGCCAGCCGCGCGGCACCTCGATCGTGCCGCCCGCGATGCGCGGCAGCTCCCACTCGCGCCACCGCGGCCGCCACCACGGCCACCAGTCCTCGTCCCCCGCGATCCGGCGCATCATCGCGCCCCATGCCGCGGCCGGCGCCGTGCCGCCCGTCGCACGCGCGGCGATCGGCCGCGGCTGGTCGAAGCCGATCCAGATCCCCGCGACGCGCCGCGTCGTGTAGCCCACGAACCAGGCATCGGTCCAGTCGTCGGTCGTGCCGGTCTTGCCGGCAGCCGGGCCGCGGTAGCCCGCGCCCCGCACGGCGCGGCCGGTCCCTTCCTCGACGACGTCCGCGAGCAGCTCCGTCATCTGCCGTGCGACGTCGCGCTCCATCACCTCCCGCGTCTCGGCCTCCGGCTCCCACAGCACGCGGCCGTCCGCGTCCTCGACACGCAGGATGAAGCGCGGCGCCGCAGCACGGCCGTCGGCGGCGAACGCGGTGTACGCCGCGGTCAGCTCGAGCGGCGTCGCCTCCGCGATGCCCAGCGCGAGCATCGGCGTGCGCCGCAACTCGCCGCGGAACCCGGCGCGCCGCGCCAGCTCCACGATCTCGCCCGGGCCGACCGCCTCCGCCAGCCGGACCGACGGAACGTTGCGCGAGTAGACCAGCGCATCGTGCAGCGTGACGTAGCCGGTGAAGCGGCCGTCGTAGTTCTGCGGCTCCCAGACCTTGCCGTCCGCGGCGAGGCGGTAGGGCGTGTCCTCGAGCCAGTCGGAAGGGCGATAGCCGTGCCCGAGCGCCGCGGCGTAGACGAACGGCTTGAACGCGCTGCCCGTCTGCCGCCGCCCCAGCACCGCGCGGTTGTACGACGAGTGCGCGTAGTTGCGCCCGCCCACCAGCGCGAGCACGTCGCCCGTGCGCGCGTCCAGCACGACCGCCGCGCCCTGGAGGTACTCCGTCTCCGGCGATGACGCGTCGTGCCGCGCCAGCCGCGGGCCGGTGAACCGGCCGAACGCGCCGTTCTCGACGCGCCGGATCTGCCGCTCGAGCTCCTCCTCCGCCGCGCGCTGCGCCTCGAGGTCGATCGCCGTCGTGATGCGCAGCGGCCGCCGGTAGAGCTCTGCGCCGAGCTCCTCTTCGAGCAGCTCGCGCACGACCTGCACGTAGTAGGGGGCGACGAGGCGCACGCCCTTCGTCTCCCGCGCCGCCGCGAGGCGCAGCGGCCGGCCCCGCGCCTTCTCGGCCTCCTCCGCATCGATGCGGCCCTGCTCCACCATCAGCGAGAGCACCAGGTCGCGCCGCGCGCGCGCCTCCTCGGGCCGACGCCGCGGGTCGTAGTACGACGGCGCGCGCGGCAGCGCGGCGAGCAGCGCGGCCTGCTCGAGCGAGAGCGACTTCGCGGACCTGCCGAAGTACTGCCGCGCCGCGGACTCGATCCCGTACGCGCCGTTGCCGAAGTAGATGTGGTTGAGGTAGAGCTCCAGGATCTCGTCCTTGGTGAACCGCTCCTCGATCTCGCGCGCGACCCGCATTTCGAGCAGCTTGCGCCAGAGCGTGCGCTCGCGGGCAGGCAGCCGCTCCGCGAACACGTTGCGCGCGAGCTGCATCGTGATCGTGCTGAAGCCCTCCCGAACCTCGCCGGCCAGCAGGTTGGCGAGCGCCGCCGCCGGCACGCGCCACCAGTCCACGCCCTCGTGCTCGTAGAACCGCTTGTCCTCGACCGCGAGGAACGCCGCCGGCACGTGCTCTGGCAGGTCCTCGAGCCGCACGAGCGGGTGCCGCGCCGGGCTCAGGTCCGCGAAGCGCCGGCCTTCGCGGTCCAGCAGCACGGACGCGTTGCCGGGCTGGTACGCGGCGAGCCGCGTCACGTCCGGGCAGCCCGCGATGCCGCAGCGCTCCCATGAGAGCGCCGCCAGCGCGACGCAGAGGATGAGGAGGAGCCACAGCGTGCGCGAGCGCAACACGCGCCGGAGAAGGGACCGCCACGGGAGGGACGGTGGGGAGAGTTCACGCATGGCCGTCCTGCCCTGCTCGAGGAGACGTTCGAACGGGTTGTACGCGCAGCAGGGGGTGAGGTTTCCCGGCGCCCGGCCGGGCCAGCGCTCGCGGACCTGCCCGTACTGCCGGTCAGATGCGCTTCGGAAGGCGGAGGGTTGCGCGGTGCCCCGCGCCCAGGCGGTCGGCGCGACTCGCCCGGGGCCCAGGAGGAACCGCGTCGCATCCGGGCCACCCGCGGTCCACGCGCAGGCGCCGGATCACGCTGCCGGCGCGTGGCGCGGCCAGGGCCGCAGCGCCTCGAGCTGCCGCGCCACGCTCAGCAATAGCGGCTCGCCGCCCGGCCGCACGACGAGCTGCACGGACAGCGGCACGCCGCTCGAGTGGCGGCCCGCCGGCACCGCGGCCGCCGGCCAGCGCGCGTAGTTCCACGGCCCGGTGAACGGCGCGAAGCGCGTGTTGACGGCGACGTTCGCGAGCCAGCCGCGCTCGCTCCAGCGCACGGCGCGCGGCGGCGGCGCGGCCAGCGTCGGCGTGACGAGCAGGTCCAGATCGCGGAAGGAGTCCGCCATGAGCGCGCCGTACGCGTCGCGGTGCTCGAGGCTGAACAGGCCCAGCCGGCGGGCGACGCGGCCCGCACGGATGTGCGCGCGCGTGCGGGGCTCCAGCGCGTCGAGCGCGATGCGCGCCTGCGATGCCGCCGCATCGAACTCCATCGCGACGATCGCGAACCAGCCGGCGAACAGCGGCAGCCCGAGCCGCGCCGGCGTCGGAGGGTCCGCTTCCCGGACCGCGTGGCCCGCGCGCTCGAGCAGCCGCGCCGTCTCGAGCGCCGCTGCGGCGTACTCGCGGTCCACGCCGATCAGCGGCGCGAGCGGCGAGCGCACCGACACGCCGATGCGCAGCGGCCGCTCCGGCTCCGCCACCGCCGCGAGCTCCGGACGCGCCGCCATCACGGAGAGGACCAGCGCCGCGTCCTCGACCGTCGTCGCCAGCACGCCGTTCTCGACCAGGCCGCACCAGTCCGTGGGGCCAAGCCCGCACGGCACCACGCCCGGCCCCGGCTTGAGGCCGAAGAGTCCGCACGCGGCCGCGGGGATGCGGATCGAGCCCAGCCCATCGTTGCCGTGCGCGACCGGAACCATCCCGGCCGCCACCGCCGCGGCACTGCCGCCGGACGAGCCGCCCGCGCTCCGCTCCGGCGCCCACGGGCTGCGCGCGATCCCCGTCGCGCCGTCGCTCGTGCCCCAGACGCCGAGCTCCGGCATGCGCGTGATGCCCACGACGACGGCGCCCGCCGCCCGCAGCCGCGCGACGACCGGGTGGTCCGCCGGCGCCGGCTCCCGCGGGGCGTTGTGAGCCCCCAGCCCGAGCGGCTCGCCCGCGACCGGCACGTTGTCCTTCACCGCGACCGGCACGCCCGCCAGCGGCAGCGCGCCCAGGTCCGCCCGTCGCGCCAGCGCCTCCGCCTCGGCGACCGCCGCGTCCGCGCGCACGCGCACGAACGCGCCCACGCGCGCGTCCAGCTCCGCGATGCGCTCGAGGTGCGCGCGCACGATGTCCGCCGGGGAGACGCGGCCCGCGCGGACGTCGTTCGCAATGGCCGCGGCGGTCAGCTCGGTGAGACGGAGGGTGGCTTCCGGCATG